>NZ_JBEZVN010000020.1:0-99483 GCF_040636995.1 Streptomyces sp. NPDC032161
GTCGAGCAGCAGGACGTCCTTGACCTCGCCCTTGAGGACACCGGCCTGGAGCGAGGCGCCGATGGCGACGACCTCGTCCGGGTTCACACCCTTGTGCGGATCCTTGCCGGTCAGTTCCCGTACCAGTTCGGTGACCGCGGGCATCCTCGTCGAACCACCCACCAGGATCACGTGGTCGATGTCCGACACCTTGACCCCGGCGTCCTTGACCGCGTTGTGGAACGGCGTCTTGCAACGCTCCAGCAGAGCCGCCGTCAACTGCTCGAACTGCGAGCGTGTGAGCTTCTCGTCCAGGTGCAGCGGACCCTCGGCGGACGCCGAGATGTAGGGCAGGTTGATCGTGGTCTCGGTCGCCGACGACAGCTCGATCTTCGCCTTCTCCGCGGCCTCGCGCAGACGCTGGAGCGCCATCTTGTCCTTGGACAGGTCCACGCCGTAGCCGTTCTTGAAGCGCTCGACCAAGTGGTCGACGACACGCTGGTCCCAGTCGTCACCACCGAGGTGCGTGTCACCGTTGGTCGCCTTCACCTCGACCAGGCCCTCGCCGATCTCCAGCAGCGACACGTCGAAGGTGCCGCCACCGAGGTCGAACACCAGGATCGTCTGGTCGTTCTCCTTGTCCAGACCGTAGGCGAGGGCCGCGGCGGTCGGCTCGTTGATGATGCGCAGGACGTTCAGCCCCGCGATCTGCCCCGCCTCCTTCGTCGCGGTGCGCTGGGCGTCGTTGAAGTACGCGGGCACGGTGATCACCGCGTCCTGGACGTCGTCCCCCAGGTACGCCTCGGCGTCCCGCTTCAGCTTCTGCAGCACTCGCGCGGAGATCTCCTGCGCCGTGTACCGCTTGCCGTCGATGTCGCCGGAGTCGGGGAATCGCCACTGGGCGTCCCCCATGTGCCGCTTGACCGATCGCGCGGTGCGCTCGACGTTGGTCACCGCCTGGCGCTTGGCGACCTCGCCGACCAGCACCTCACCCTTCTTGGCGAACGCCACCACCGACGGAGTGGTCCGCGCACCCTCGGTGTTCGTGATCACGGTCGGCTCTCCGGCCTCCAGCACCGCCACCACGGAGTTGGTCGTCCCCAGGTCGATGCCCACTGCACGCGCCATGACTGGCTCCCTTCACGGCGAGGACCGATGCCCTGCCGGGCGAGCGGTCGACGGGCCCGCGCCGAAACCGTCGGCGGACTCCGAGTCCGGGCACCGGCCGTACGCCCGTGTGCGCACCTCTGCGGTCGCGCGTTCCGCCGGGTGGCGTGCCCGGCACCGCCAACAAGCGTCACATTTGTCGCCTTTTGGTTGATATGTTACAGCCCGGTTCGGTGCGGACGCAGCGCGGCAGCACGCCGGACCGCCGGGCCCGGCGCCCTGCCGCGGCGGTGATTCCGTCCCCGGCGGGCGGAGGTCTCGGGGGAGTTTTCGGCCGACGCGGCAGGGCATCGATCGACGCGGCGACCTTCTGACACATCTCTGTGAACAGGGCCTGCTCGCCGGGCGGGAGCACCGCGGCCGCCGCCCGCGTGTTCTCCCGGCGGCCCTGCGCGCGCACGCCGCGCCCGCTGCCCGTGCGCCGGCTCCCGGTCCGTCTGCCCCCGTTCGTACGTCGCCGCTTCGCTCAGGAGGTCGGTACGACCGGCTCGCCGAGGCGCCCGACGGCGGTCCGCCAGGCCGCGGTCACCGCCCGGTGGGCGTGTGCGGTGCGGTCGGCGTGGCTGCCGGTCAGCACGATGGGGGCGCCGACGTGGACATGGACGCCGGGGCGGCGCAGGGGTGCCGTGACCAGTCCGGCGAACTGCTTCGGGCGGCTGCCGGAGACGATCCGCCGGGCCCCGGCCTGACCCAGGGGGACGACGGGCGCGCCGGTGCTGCGGGTGAGCCGTGCGAGGCCGCTGCGGAAGGGCCGAGGTCCTGCCTCGCCGGAGTCCCTGCGCCGGGGCAGACCTCCTTCGCCGTAGACCAGGACCAGGCGGCCCCGCGCCAGGGCCTCGGCCGCGGTGTGCAGGGCCTCGACGGCCCGCCGGTCGCCGCGGTGCACCGGGATGTGCCCTTCCCGGGCGAGCGCACGGCCGAGCACCGGGACGCGCCACAGCCCCGCGGCGGCCATGACGACCGGCTCGACACCGAGCCGGCGGAGCGCCGCGAGGACGACGGCCGGGTCCGCCAGTGAGGTGTGGTTGGCGGCGATGATGCTGCCCGGTGCGAGACGAGCGCCGTCATCGGTGGTGACGTTCAGACCGACGGCGGCGGGTACCAGGGCGGCGGCGAGGCGGCTGAGCATGTGGACGGGGCCTTTCGGGGGTCGATCCGTTCACCCCATCGTGGCTCTGGGCCCCGGCGGACGCGTGAGTACCGGTACTCACCCCGCCGCGCCGACGCTCTCCCGTCCGTCGCGCACGGGCAGGGGGCGGAGCCGCCGATCCCGGCCCCGCCCCAGCCCGTTCTCCTGGTCCGTAGCCCTCAGACGGCCACGGAGTCCAGAGGGATCGGCCGGAACATCTCCGGTTCCTCGTCGGGAGTCAGAGCCGTCGGGCCGTAGATCCAGTCGATGAACGAGTAGTCGTAGACATCGCGTTCACGCAGCACGGCGTTGCGCTGCATCCTCCGGACGCCCTCCAGGTGCCACAACTCGCCCCAGACCCGGGCGGTCTCGACGACCCGGCGGCAGTGCTCGGGACGTACCGCCTCGTAGGCGGTGAGTGCCACGTCCCAGTCGACGCCCGAACCGTCGCCGGTGCGCCGCGCGCGCTGGGCGGCGACGTGCTCGCCGAGCACCCAGCCGTCCTCGATCGCCATGATCGCGCCCTGGGCCATGTACTGCAGGGGCGGGTGCGCGGCGTCCCCGAGCAGCGCGATCCGGCCGGTCACCCATGTCCTCATGGGGTCGCGGTCGTACATCCGCCACCACCGGTCGCGCCACATCAGGGCCAGGCCCTTGCGGACCGGGTCGCAGGTCCGCGCGAACGCGGAGTCCAGCTCGTCCGGGGTTCCCCAGTCGTCCTCCCCGGCCAGCGCCTTCGGCGACTCGAAGACGGCGACCTGGTTGAACATCTCGCCGCCCCGCAGCGGGTACTGCACGAAGTGGCAGCGCGGGCCGACGTACACGACGACGTCCTCGCCGTGGACGTCGTTGCCGGCGACCGTCTCGAACGGCACGGCCGCGCGGTAGGCGACGTACGCCGAGCTGACCGGCTCGTCGTCGACCAGCAGCTCCCGGGCGACCGAGTGCAGACCGTCCGCGGCGATCACCACTTCCGCCTCGTCGGCGCGGCCGTCGGAGAACCGGACACGGGCCCCCGCGCCGGTGTTCTCGTACGCCGTGCAGTGGGCGTCGGTCACCAGGTCGACGCCCGCCCGCTCACAGCCGCGCAGCAGGATCCCGTGCAGGTCGCTGCGGTGGATCACCAGGTACGGGTAGCCGTAGCGGGCCTCCAGGTCGCGGAGGTCGAGGCGGGTCAGCTCGTCGGCGTCCACCGCGTCCTTCATGACGATGTTCTGCGGCAGCACTCCCAGGGACACCGCCTCCTCCAGCAGACCGTAGTGGTCGAGGATGCGGGTGCAGTTGGGTGCGAGCTGGAGGCCCGCGCCGACCTCGCCGAAGGCGGGAGCCTGCTCGTACACCCGGACCTTCAGGCCCTGGCGGGTGAGGGCGAGCGCGCCGGAGAGGCCGCCGATGCCGCCCCCGACGATGATCACGTCGATGGGTGCGGAGGGGGAGTCGTCCATGGATCAGGTCCTTCTCTTCACAGCCACGGGGGCAGAACGGGGAGGCTTCCGTCGGCGGTCGTCACCCCGGTCGTGGGGCGTCCCGCCAGAAAGGCGACGACATCGGCCCGGGTCCCCACGAGCCCGGGGACCGCGCCTGGCCCCCGCCGGGCGCGGATGTCCGCTTCCAGCTCCCGCAGGAAGTCGTCGGGCAGACCGGCGAAGGAGAGCCCGGTGGCGAGGTCCACGGCGTGGACCAGGACCTCGCGGGCGCGCATGTACGGGGTCTCGCTCGCCGGTACGGTGCGGCCCTGCGCGGTGACCACCTCGGCCCGCCACGCCTCGTCGGACAGGGCGGCCATCCCCGCGGCCAGTGCCGCGGCGGACTCGGTGAACCACCGTGTCAACTCCGCCCCGCTGAACCGGGATCCCTTCTCGATGCCCTCCGCGCGCTCCTGCGGCGAGGCGTACATCGGGGTCCTCTCGCCGGTGCGCGCCCAGTGGACCAGGTTGCCGATCGCCTCGGCGTTGGCCGCCAGATGCGCCACGACGTGCTTGCGCGTCCAGCCCGGGAGGGCCGAGGCAGCGGCGTACTCCTCCTCGGGGAGTCCGGCGATCGCCGAGGCGCAGAGCCGGGTCCCGGCGTCGACCCACCCGAGTGCGGTGGCGAGTTCGCGTCCCATCACGCGCCTTCGGGGACGACGCGGTTCTCGAGACGGCCGAGCCCCTCGATCTCGGTGACGACCGTCTCGCCGCCCTTCAGGAAGACGGCGGGCCGACGGGCGTGGCCGACGCCGCCGGGGGTGCCGGTCGCGATGATGTCGCCGGGGTTGAGCCGCACCATCGTCGAGACGTAGCGAACCAGGTGGACCGGGTCGAACAGCAGGTCGCCGGTGTTGTCGGACTGCATGACCCGGCCGTCGACCTCGCAGCGGATGTCGAGCGCCGGGCGCGGCCCGGTCTCGTCGGCGGTGACCAGGAACGGGCCGACGGGGGTGCTGGAGTCCCAGTTCTTGCCCTGGAGCCATTCCCGGGTGCGGAACTGCCAGTCGCGGCAGGTGATGTCGTTGAGCACGGTGAAGCCCGCGATCGCGGCGATCGCCTGCTCCTCGTCCGCCCGGCGCACCTGCCGCCCGATGACGACGGCGAGTTCGGCCTCCCAGTCGAACTGCTCGGTCTCGACGGGGCGGCGGATGTCGTCGCTCGCGCCGATCAGGGTGTCCGCGAACTTGCAGAAGAGCGTGGGGTGTTCCGGGAGGTCGCGGCCCATCTCCTTGATGTGGTTCTGGTAGTTCAGCCCCACGCACACGACCTTGGAGGGCCGCGGCACGAGCGGGGCGAAGTCGGCCCCGGCGAGCGGGTGGCGCGGGCCGCCCGCGGTGGCGGCGGAGGCGAGACCACCGGGAGCGGCCAGCACCGCGCCGACGTCGGGCGGGCCCACCTCGACGAGCTGGTCGCCGTCGACGCGGACGGCGGCGGTGTGCTGGTCATCCAGGCGGATGGTGGCGAGCTTCATCGGTTGTCCTTCTCGGTCCGGCTGCGGAACAGGTTGAGCTTGGTGAGGATCGGGGCGTCGCTGAACTGGAACAGGTCGAGCGCTCCGGAGTCGGAGTCGGACGCGGACGCCTCGGAGCGGATCGACAGCGGCTGCCAGGACGGAACGACGAACAGGTCGCCGCGCGTCACCGACCAGGAGCGCTCGCCGACCGTGACCCGGGCGGAACCGTCGAAGACCTGGTAGACGGACGAGCCGGTCTCGCGGTACGGCGTGGTCTCGGTGCCGGCCGTGATCCGGTGGAACTGGGCCCGGATGGTCGGCAGCACATCGCCGGCGTCGGTCGGGTTGGTGCAGCGCACCAGGGCATGGCCGGGTTCGACCGTGCCGGCGTGGCCCGCGCGCTCCAGTTCCAGCTGGGCGGTGAGCGCGGCGTCGGTGTCCACCCAGCGGTAGCACAGCAGCGGGGTGCCCTCGCGGTGCCCGATCTGTGAGACGGGCGCCAGACCGGGGTGGCCCCACAGCCGCTGCGAACGGGACAGGGCGGGGCCGGCGTGCTCCTCCTCGCCGAGGGCGTCCCGGCCGAAGTCGAAGAACTGCGCCTCGATGCCGTACTGGAACGGGATGTCGAGCCCGTCGAGCCAGGCCATCGGCTGCTTCGCCGCGTTGTGGTGGGCGTGCCAGTGCAGACCGGGCTGGGGGAGGAAGTCGCCCCGGCGCATCGGTACCGGGTCGCGCTCGACCACGGTCCACACGCCCTCGCCCTCGACGACGAAGCGGAACGCGTTCTGGGTGTGCCGGTGCTCGGGGGCGTCCTCGCCCGGCATCAGGTACTGGATCGCGGCCCACAGCGTCGGGGTCGCGTAGGGCCGCCCGCCCAGGCCCGGGTTGGCCAGTGCGATCGCCCGGCGCTCCCCGCCCCGGCCGACGGGCACCAGGTCGCCCGCCCGCGCGGCGAGGTCGAGCAGCCTGCGCCACTCCCACACGTGCGGCTGGGCGCTGGAGCGCGGATGCTCCGGCATGAGGTCGCCGATCTCGGTCCACAGCGGAACGAGCAGCTCCTGCTCGAAGCCTCGGTAGAGGTGCTTCAGTTCCGGGGTGACGGGGGGCTGGCCGGGTCGGTCCTCGGCCGTGAGGCTGACCGGCGACGTGACGGCGTTGGCTTCAGACATGGCCCGACTATCGGCTGATTCCATCGTTCCAGAACACAGAATTCTGCTCCGTGGAACAGGATGTGTGAGGATCGGACCATGGCGAAGCCGATGAAAACACCCCCCGCCTATGCGCCGAGCAGCGTCGACCACGCGCTCCGGCTGGCACAGATCCTCCAGCTCGACGGGTCGGTCACCGTCACTGCGGCGGCCGAGCGCCTGGGCGTCGCCCGCTCCACCGCCCACCGGCTGCTGACCGCGCTGGTCCACCGCGACTTCGCGGTGCAGGACGAGGACCGGGCCTACCGGGTGGGCCCCGTGCTCGCCCTGGCCGAGAGCGCCCGGTCCGGCCTCGGCGCACTCCGTGCGGCGGCCGTCGGACCGATGCGTGCCCTGGTGGACCGGATCGACGAGACGGCGAACCTCAGCATCCGGACCGGGCGGAACGTCCGGATCATCGCCTCGGTCGAGTGCGCACAGGCGTTGCGGGTGGGCAGCCGTGAGGGCACGGTCTTCCCGGCCCATCAGGCCACGGGCGGCCTGATCGAACTGGCGGCGCTCTCGGACGAGGAGGTCGGGGCGCTGTACGCCGACGACGACCGGCAGGCGCCGGGGGAGCAGCTGCCGGACCCGGTGCAGCTGCGCCGGGAGCTGTGGGCGGTACGGCGCAGCGGCGTCGCGCTCAACCTGGAGCGCACCGAGCGGGGCGTGGTGGCGGTGGGGTGCGCGGTGAAGGACCGGGCCGGTGCGACGACCGCCGCGTTGTCGGTGTCGATGCCCGGCGTCCGCTACTCGCCCAGGATGCTCAAGCCGCTCACGGCCGCGCTGACGTCCGCGGCCGACGCGATCACCCAGGCCCTCTGAGCGCGGAGCCGTGGCAGGCCCCGACGGGAGAGGGCCGCCGACAGAACCGACAGGAGAACCGGATCCCGGCACGGCGGCTGAATCCGGCAGGAGCGGGAGGGCGGCGGCGGATCAGCTCGGCGGGTTGCGCCGGATCAGTGTGCTGCCGAGCCCGGCGGCCGCCGCCCGCACCTGCGTCACGAACCGCTCGGGCCGGAACCTGCCGGTGGGGCCGGCCACGCTGATCGCGGCGAGCGCCTCGTTGTCGCGCCCCAGCACCGGCGCGGCGACGCACATGAGCCCGGCGGTCGACTCCTCCCGCTCGAACGCGACGCCGGTCTCGGTGACGTCCCGCAGTTGGCGGCGCAGAGCACCCGGGGCCACGATCGTGCGCGGGGTGCGCCGCTCCAGCGGCCCGGACAGCACCTCCCGCCGCAGCTCGTCGTCGGCGTGCGCGAGCAGCGCCTTGCCGATGGCGGTGCAGTGCAGCGGCATCCGCCCCCCGGTACGCGAAGGCGCCCTTGCCTGGCGGTGGCCGCCGATCTTGGCGACGTACACGACGTCGTGTCCCTCGCGCACCCCGAGGTGGACGGTCTCGTGCGTGCGTTCGTACAGGTCCTGGAGGAACGGCATCGCCACCTCCAGCAGGCTCCGCTCGGGCGCCGCGAGCATGCCGAGCTCGAAGAGGCCGCCGCTGGGGCGGTAGCCCCCGTCGACCCGGTCGAGCAGGCGGTTGTCGACCAGTGCACCGGACAGCCGGTGCACGGTCGCCTTGTGGAGACCCGTGCGCCGCACGAGCTCGGCGAGGCTGACCGCCCGGTCGTCGGGCCGGAACGCCCGCAGGATCGTCACGGCCTTGCCCAGCACCGTGTCGAGACCGCCCGACGCCGATTCCGTCATGGATGCAGCGTATCGCTGAGCGAGACGAAGTGCTGGTTCGGGCGTGCGGCCTGGGCACACAGTGAAGCCGTGACCGAGAACCAAGGGCTCGCCTCCGCGAGCAAGTCCGACATCGCCGCAGCGGCCTCGCGGCTCGCCGAGGCATCCGCCTCCGGTGTGCCCTGCGCGCCCGTGCGGGACCTGATCGGCCGGGACGACCTGGCCGCCGCGTACGCCGTACAGGCCGCGCTGACCGAACGCCGCCTCGCCGGCGGCGCTCGGATCACCGGCCGCAAGATCGGCCTGACCTCCGAGGCGGTGCAGCAGCAGCTCGGCGTCGACCAGCCCGACTTCGGTGTCCTCTTCGACGACATGGCCTACGAGGACGGCGGTGCCGTCCCGGCCGGGCGGATCCTCCAGCCCCGGGTGGAGGCGGAGATCGCCTTCGTCCTCCGTGCCGACCTGGCCGACGGACCGCTCGACGCCGCGCGGGTCCGGGACGCGATCGACTACGGCGTCGCCGCGCTGGAGATCTGCGGCAGCCGGATCGACGGCTGGGACATCAGCCTCGGTGACACGGTGGCGGACAACGCGTCCGCGGGCGCCTACGTGCTCGGCACGGACCGGCGCACCCTCGACGAGACCGAACCGGTGGGCGTCGTGATGTCGATGGGCGTCAACGGCACGGAGGTCTCCACGGGAACCGGCGCCGCCTGCCTCGGCGACCCGGTCGAGGCCGTCGTCTGGCTGGCCCGTACGGCCCGCGAGCTCGGCGACCCGCTGCGCGCGGGACAGGTCGTGCTGTCCGGCGCGCTCGGTCCGATGCGGCCGGTGTCCCCCGGCGACACCGTCACCGCCACGCTGTCCGGCTTCGGTGCCGTGACGGTCCGCTTCAGCGAGGGAGAGGCTTCATGAGCAGGACGAAGGTCGCGATCATCGGGTCGGGCAACATCGGCACCGACCTGATGATCAAGGTGCTGCGCGGGGCGAAGCACCTGGAGATGGGCGCCATGGTCGGCATCGACCCCGATTCCGACGGCCTGGCCCGCGCCGCGCGGCTCGGCGTCCCGGTCACGCACGAGGGCGTGGACGGCCTGATCGCGATGCCCGGCTTCGACGAGATCGACATCGTCTTCGACGCGACCTCGGCCAAGGCGCACGAGGCGAACGCCGCCAAGCTGGCCCCGTTCGGGAAGCGCCTGATCGACCTCACCCCGGCCGCCATCGGCCCCTACGTCGTTCCCGCCGTCAACCTCGACGAGCACCTGGGCGCACCGGACGTCAACATGGTCACCTGCGGCGGCCAGGCCACCATCCCGGTCGTCGCCGCGGTCAGCCGCGTCGTGCCCGTGGAGTACGCGGAGATCGTCGCGTCGATCGCCTCGAAGTCGGCCGGCCCCGGCACCCGCGCCAACATCGACGAGTTCACCGAGACCACCTCGGCCGCCATCGAGCGGGTCGGCGGGGCGCGCCGCGGCAAGGCGATCATCATCCTCAACCCCGCGGAGCCGCCGCTGATGATGCGGGACACGGTCTTCTGCCTCGTCACGGCCCCTGACCCGGCGGCCCAGGAGGAGATCCGCCGGTCCGTCACGAAGATGGCCGCCGACGTCGCCGCGTACGTGCCCGGATACCGGCTCAAGCAGCAGGTGCAGATCACCGAGATCCCCGAGGACCAGCCGGTCGGCACGCTCCTCGCCGACGGCGGCACCCGGCCCACCCACCAGGTGTCGGTGTTCCTGGAGGTCGAGGGCGCCGCGCACTACCTCCCGGCCTACGCCGGGAACCTCGACATCATGACCTCCGCCGCCCTTCAGGTCGCGGAGCGCATCGCAGCAGGGAAGGCAGACAGCTGATGGGCACCCCGATCTTCGTCCAGGACGTCACGCTGCGCGATGGCATGCACGCCGTTCGCCACCGGATCACCCCGGAGGACGTCAAGCGCATCGTCACCGCGCTCGACGAGGCGGGCGTCGACGCGATCGAGGTCGCGCACGGCGACGGCCTCGCCGGCGGTTCCGTCAACTACGGCCCCGGCTCGCACACCGACTGGGAGTGGATCGAGGCGGCGGCCTCGGTGCTGAAGCGCGCCCGGCTCACCACACTGCTGCTGCCCGGCGTCGGCACCGTGGACGAACTGAAGCGCGCGTACGACCTCGGGGTCCGCTCCGCCCGCGTCGCCACGCACTGCACCGAGGCGGACATCTCCGCGCAGCACATCGCGGCGGCGCGCGAGCTCGGCATGGACGTGTCCGGCTTCCTGATGCTCTCCCACATGGCGCCGCCCGGGGAACTGGCCCGGCAGGCCAAGCTCATGGAGTCCTACGGCGCGCACTGCGTGTACGTCACCGACTCCGGCGGCCGCCTCACCATGGGCGATGTGGCCGCGCGCGTCCGCGCCTACCGGGACGTGCTGGACGCCGGGACCGAGATCGGCATCCACGCCCACGAGAACCTCTCGCTCTCGGTCGCGAACTCC
Organism: Streptomyces sp. NPDC032161; assembly: GCF_040636995.1. Lineage (NCBI taxonomy): Bacteria > Bacillati > Actinomycetota > Actinomycetes > Kitasatosporales > Streptomycetaceae > Streptomyces > Streptomyces sp. NPDC032161. The sequence continues at coordinate 10,547 of NZ_JBEZVN010000020.1, forward strand.
GTCGTCGCGGTCCAGAACGGTGTCCGCCGCGTCGACGCCTCGCTCGCCGGTCACGGCGCGGGGGCGGGCAACTGCCCGCTGGAGGCGTTCATCGCGGTCGCGAACCTGTCGGACTTCGAGCACGGCTGCGACCTGTTCCGGCTCCAGGACGCCGCCGACGACATCGTGCGGCCGCTCCAGGACCGTCCGGTGCGCGTCGACAGGGAGACCCTGACCCTCGGCTACGCGGGCGTCTACTCGTCGTTCCTGCGCCACGCCGAGGCCGCCTCCGCGCGGTACGGGGTCGATGTCCGCGACATCCTCATGGAGTGCGGGCGGCGCCGCCTGGTGGGCGGACAGGAGGACATGATCGTCGACATCGCCCTCACGCTCGCGGACGAGCGCGCGGAGCAGCCCGCCTGATCCGTCCCCCGGGCCGTGACCGGCGCTCAGCGGGGAGCGATCAGCGCCTCGCCGAGCGCCGTCATGGCGTCCGTGAGCTCTCGCATGTACTCCGATATCGGCTTGCCGTCCTCCGACTGGAGGGACACGAAAGCGCCGTCGAAACCGGCCATGCCGAAGTGGGCGAGGGCGTCCGCGACCGTGTTCGCGGCGTCCTCGCCCTCGCCGATGAATGACGAGCGGATCACGTGGCGCATGTAGTCGCGCCCCTCGTCGCGGACCGTGATCACGGTCCGCAGCGCCTCCGGCGCCTCGGCCGCCTCATGGCTCATCACCAGCACCAGCAGCAGGCGCAGGAAATCCTCCCGGTGCTTCAGCACCTCGCCCGTCCGCTGGAGGTACCAGCCCAGCCGCTCGCGCGGACCGCCGCCCTCAGGAGGGTCGCGGTGGGCGTCGCGCATCGCATTGAAGAAGTCGTGCGCCCCTCGCTCCATGACGGCCGACAGCAGCCCCGCCTTGGAGTCGAAGTGGTGGTAGAAGGCACTCTTCGGCAGGCCCGTCTCCTTGACGAGTGCCGACATCGACGTGCCCGCGTAACCGCGCGCGGACATCACCCGCGCGGTGGCGTCGAGGATCTCCTGCCGTGACCGTCGGCCGCGTCGGTTTCCGGTGTGCGCCTGCTGCGCGGAATTCTGCACTCACCGAAGTCTAAGGGCTGCCCCGACCGCCGTCGGCGGGCGCCCGTCCGCGCCTGCCGCGCCTCGCCGCGTCGTCGGAGGCGGAACCGGCCCCGGACGGGCCTTCCGGACACGGGCCGTCGCACCGTGTCCGACCCGTCCCGCGCCGCTCCGATCGCGGGCCAGGTCGTTTTATCGCGCATCAACCCTTGACACGCGTCCGACGCGCGTTGTTAACCTCCCCCGCAAATGGACCGATCGGTCCAAAACTTTTGCACCCATGGCGGTGTGATGGACAACGGAGTCATCGGATGACCCAGAGCTACGACGCGGACGTCGCCATCGTCGGGTACGGCCCGACCGGAGTGATCGCCGCACTCACCCTCGCCAGGAACGGCGTCTCCACCGTCGTCATCGAGCGGGACAAGGACCTCTACCCCCGGGCCCGGGCCGTGACCGTCGACGACTGGACGATGCGGATCTTCCAGGACCTCGGCATCGACGAGCGGGTCGAGAAGAAGATCGAGCCGCAGCGGGCCCTGCGCTGGGTCACCTACGACGGCACACAGATCATGCGCATCGACCGGCCGCGGTCGGCGCTGGGATGCAGCGCCCGTGCCTTCAACATCTACCAGCCGACGATGGAGGCCGAACTGCGCGAAGCGGCGCGGGAGTACGGCGACCGCGTCACCGTGCACTACGGCGCCGAGGTCACCGGCATCGACCAGGACGCCGACGGCGTCACGGTCACCTCCGAGGACACGGCGACCGGCGAGACGCGCACCGTCCGCGCCCGGTACGCGATCGGCGCCGACGGCGGCAGCAGCGCGACCCGCGGCCAGGCGGGCTGTCGGCTGCTGGGCGACACCGGCGACGTCACCTGGGTGGTCATCGACTGCCGCGTCAAGCGCTGGTGGCCCGACCGCGACGTCCTGACGTTCTGGTCCGACAAGGAACGCCCGGTCGTCGACATCGCGCTCTCCGCGGGCAACCACCGCTGGGAGATCCCGCTCAAGCCCGACGAGACCCCGGCGGACTATCCGACCGCCGCCGAGGTGTGGCCGCTGCTCGAAGCCCTCGGCGTCACACCGGACGACGTCGAGATCCACCAGCACGCCTTCTACAGGCACCACGTCCGCATGTCCGACACCTGGCGCAACGGCCGGGTCTTCCTGGCCGGCGACGCGGCCCACCTGATGCCGCCGTGGGCCGGAGCCGGAATGCAGACCGGCATGCGCGACGCCCACGACCTGGGCTGGAAACTCGCCCGTGTCATCAAGGGCGAACTGCCCGAGAGCTGGCTCGACACCTACGAGGCGGAGCGGCGCCCCAACGCCGCCTTCTACACCGACCTCGCCGTCGCGCTGGGCCAGGTCATCAAACAGGAGGTCACCGGGGTCGAGCCGCCGCTCAACGCCCCGCCGGCGCTCCTGGCCGGGTGGCTCAGGGGCCCGGTCGGCGAGACCAGCGCCGTCGGCCAGATGGTCCCGCAGCCGGTCGTCGGCGACACCGCGGGCCGGATGGCACGCCTGGACGAACTGCTCGGCAGCGGCTTCGCCCTGCTCGGCGACGACGTCGACCCGGCGACCCTGCTGACCGCCGAGGAGAAGGCCGCCTGGGACGTGCTCGGCACCCGGTACATCGCGGTGCGCCCGAAGTCGGCGCGCACCCAGGGCTCCGACGAACTGGTCGACCTCGACGAGGTCCTGCTGCCTTGGCTGCGCGGGTACGGCGCCCGCGCCGTGGCGGTGCGCCCCGACAAGTTCGTCGCCGCGGCCGACGCCGGCGGTCTGGCCGTACCCGCCTGAGACCGGCGGGACCGCGCCCGCCGGGCCGGTCCGGTCCGGGAAGAAGCCCGAGAAGGACGAGGAGGAGTCAGATGTCCGGGGTCAAGGAACTCGGTTACGTCGTCTACGAAGTCAGCAGCACCACCGATTGGGAGAACTTCGGTGTCGAACTGCTGGGCATGCGGCTCGGTGAGCGGACCCACGACGGGTTCACATTGCGCACCGATGAGAAGGCGCACCGCTGGATCATCACCGAAGGACCGGCCGACGACCTCGTGGCCTCCGGCTACGAGGTCTCGGACGCGGTCGCGCTCGACGCACTGGTGGCGAAGGTCCGCGAGGCGGGGATCGAGGTCGTCGAGGGCGACGCCGGTCTCGCCGCGGCCCGCAAGGTGGAGCGGATCTTCGTCACCACGGACCCGATGGGCAACCGGGTCGAGCTGGTCACCGGTCTGGCCGACGCGGCGACCCCGTTCGAGTCCGCGAAACTGCTCGGTGGCTTCGTGACCGGCGCGGGCGGCGCCGGCCATCAGGTCCTGCTGGCGCACGGCGTCTCACGGGAGGACTACCTGGGCTTCTACATCGACCTGCTCGGGTTCGAGGTCAGCGACATCATCGTCGAGGAACTGGCCCCGGGCATCGTCGCCGACCTGATCTTCCTGCACTGCAACGGCCGTCATCACACCGTCGCCTTCGGGGACATGCCGTCGCCGAAGAAGACCCACCACTTCATGGTCGAGGTGACCGACATCCGCGACGTCGGTGCCGCCTACGACCGGTGCATGGACGCCGGGCAGCCGTTCGAGATGACGCTCGGCATGCACCCCAACGACCACATGTTCAGCTTCTACGTCTTCACGCCCTCGGGCTTCAGCATCGAGTACGGCTGGGGCGGGCTGATCATCGACGACGAGACGTGGGAGGTGAGGACGCTCGACCGGCTGCACAGCTGGGGCCACCGGCCCCCGGGCGCCGTCGCCGAACTGCTCGCCGCCGCACCCAATCCCCGTGGAGAGGACCACTGATGACCCTGGACCCCAACGACATCGCGCGCACCGTCCGGGCGGGCGACTGGAACCTGCGCTACTACGAGGCGGGCTCCGGCCACCCGGTCGTCCTGCTGCACGGCAGCGGTCCCGGCGCCACCGGCTGGAGCAACTTCGCCGGAAACATCGAGGCGCTGGCCGAGCACTTCCACGTGTACGCCGTCGACATGCCCGGCTGGGGAGAGTCGGACGCCGCCACCGTCGACCAGCTCGACCACGTGGACACGGCGATCCGGTTCCTGGACGCCCTCGGCATCGAGAAGGCCGCGTTCGTCGGCAACTCGATGGGCGGCCAGACCTCGCTGCGACTGGCCATCGAGTACCCCGACCGCATCTCGCACCTGGTCACCATGGGCCCGCCGTTCGGCCGGATGCCGACGCTCTTCGGCGCCGGGGACGGCCCCTCGGAGGGCCTCAAGGTCCTCATCGAGGCCTACCACGACGCCGGCCCGGAGAACATGCGCCGACTCGTCGAGATCATGGTCTACGACAAGGCCCGGTTCGCCACCCCCGAGCTGTGCAAGGCGCGTTCGGACGCCGCGCTCGCCCGCCCCGAGCACCTGCGCAACTACGTGGACGGCCTGCCGAAGGGCGCGCCGTTGCCGAAGTGGGTCGACCCGGCTCTCCTCCCGGCGATCCAGGTGCCGACACTGCTCATCCATGGCCGCGACGACCGCGTCGTCTCGTACGAGACCTCGCTCCACCTGCTGGCGAACATCCCGGACAGCCGGCTGGTGCTGCTCAACCACTGCGGGCACTGGGCGATGATCGAGCACGCCGACGAGTTCAACCGGCTGGTCATCGACTTCGTCGCCAACAACTGACCCGGTCCGCAGGGCCGAGCGGCGCGGCGGGGACGTCACCGTTCCCGCCGCGCCGCCTTCCGTACGGGCGGGCGTGCGGCGAAGCGGTCCGATGTCAGGAGAGCGCGGACTGCGACAGGTCGGTGAGGCCGTCGGCCGTCGTGTCGAGAGGCTGCTCGGTCCAGATGGTCTTCCCGCGCCGGCCGTAGCGGCTTCCCCAACGGGAGGTGAGCTGAGCGACGAGGAACAGGCCGCGGCCGCCCTCGTCCGTGGTCCGGGCCCGGCGCAGGCGGGGCTGGGTGCTGCTCGGGTCGGAGACCTCGCAGACCAGCACGCTCTCCCGGATGAGCCGCAGCCCGACCGGGCCGCCCGCGTAGCGGATGGCGTTGGTGACCAGCTCGCTGACCACCAGCTCGGTGGTGAAGGCCAGCTCGTCGAGCCCCCAGGCGGTGAGCTGCCGCGAGGCCGTCTCCCGAGCGGTGGCGACCTCGGAGGGATCGGTGGGGAACTCCCAACTCGCCGTGTTCTCCGGCGCGATGGCCCGGGCGCGGGCGAGGAGGAGGGCGATGTCGTCGTCGGGCGGGTCCTCGCTGATGTCCGCGAGCAGGTCCCGGCCGAGGTCGTCCAGGGGGCGGTCTGGGCGGCAGAACGATTCGAGGGCGTTCACCAACCGCCGCTGTCCGCGGGCGGGGTCGTGGTCGCCGCGTTCGATCAGACCGTCGGTGTACAGGGCCAGGACGCTTCCCGGCTCCAGCTCGACCGTGGTGGCCTCGAAGGGCATGCCGCCGACGCCGAGGGGCGGGCCGGGGGACAGCTCCAGCACCTCGGTGGTGCCGTCGGGGTGGACCAGGACGGGTGGCGGATGCCCTGCGCTGGCCAGGGTGCAGCAGCGGGTGACCGGGTCGTAGACCGCGTACAGGCAGGTGCCGCCGATGGTGTCCCGGTGCCCCGGGGGAGCCTCGTCCTCGAGCTGCCGCACGAGGTCGTCGAGGTGGGTGAGCAGTTCGTCCGGGTCGATCTCCAGGTCGGCCAGGGTGCGGACGGCGGTGCGCAGCCGGCCCATCATGGCCGTGGCGTGCAGTCCGCGACCGACGACGTCGCCGACGACCAGGGCGGTCCGCAACGACGGCAGCGGGACGACGTCGAACCAGTCGCCGCTGATCTCCGCCCCGCCCCCCGCCGGTCGGTAGAGGCCCGCGGTCTCGGTCGCCGGGGTGTCGGTGGTGGCGCGGGGGAGCAGGCGCTGCTGGAGCGCGACGGCCGCGTGGTGCTCGTGCGTGTACCGGCGGGCGTTGTCGACGGCGAGGGCCGCCCGCGTGGCGATCTCCTCCAGCAGGTCCGCCTCTGCCTGGTCGAAGGGATCCGGCTGTTCGGCACGCCAGATCGCGACGACACCGAGCACCAGCCCGCGCGCGAAGAGCGGCGACGCCACGAACGAGTGCCCGTGTTCGGGAACGAACAGCGGTGCCAGCTCCGGGACATGGCCCATGGGGTACTCGGCGAGCCCGCCGGTGACGGTCCTGCCGCGCTGGAGGTTTCGCATGATGAGGCCGTCCGGCAGTGGCGGGCACGACGCGAGGGGTTGCAGCAGTGCGGCGGGCCAGGGGCCGGGGTCGGCCGCCACCGCGGCCCGGCGCAGATGCCACCGTCCGGCGCCGAACAGTTTGGGCGGCTCCTCGCCGTCGAACACGGCGTCGGCGAGCTCCACCCATCCCACGTCCCCGAGGGCGGGAACCAGCGCGTCCAGCACGTCCTGGGCGGTCTGCAGGACGTCCAGGGAGGTACCGATGCGCTTCGCCGCCCGATGCAGCAACTCCACGTGGCGGCGGGACCGGTCCTGTTCCGTGGAGTCCGTGAACACCGCGGCGGCGCCGCTCGGGCTGCCCGTCGCGTCCTCCATCCGGAATGCGGACAGGGAAAGGGACCGGCGCTGCCAGGCACCCTGCGGCGACCGCATCCGCTGGTGCTTCCCCACCAGGGGAACACCTGTGTCCAGCACCTCGCGGAGGGATGCTTCGACGCTCTCGGAGTCCTGCGTGGACATCACGTCCCGCAGCCGGTCGGGTGTCGGTCCGGGCCGCGCGCCGAACACCTCCGAGGCGAGATTGGCCCGCACGATCCTCAGGTCGGTGTCGTGGATGCTGACCGCGATCCGGTCCTGGCAGAACAAGCTCTCCAGGAAGGACACGCCCTGCTCCACGTCCGTGAGCCGACGCGTGGGGACTGCCACGACCACGAGCTCGGACGCCCCGTCCAGGGGTGTCACCCGGAAGGTGACGTCGATCGTGCGGCCGGACCGGTGGCGCAGCCGCGTCTCGCCCGTCTCCGGGATCCCGCCGGGAAGCCGCGCGCCTTCCCGGGCCTCGCAGGGGACGTCTCCGAGCAGGTCCCGGACCGGACGCCCGCAGACCTCCTCACTCGAACGGCCCAGCAACTCCGCCGCCGCACGGGACCAGCGCAGGACCGTGCCGCCCCTGTCGAGCACTGCGGTCGACAGGGGCGGCAAAGCGGATGCTCGACCGCCCGGCCGATCCTCGGAGGCGCTCATTTCGCTCCTCGTCGCAGGTGGGGGCACCACACAAGCGAGACGCATCCATTATGGGCCCGTCGGCCTGTGGCCGCAGGGCCCATCGGTGCGGCGTTCGCGCGAGAGGACCACGCATGATCCGCCCGACCGCGTGGAAGGCAGGCCCGGCGACGGGTGGCGGGTCGCGGGTGATGAGCGACGGATGACGGGCGAGGGCCGGTGGTCGGCGGGCAGCGATTCCGAAGGGAGCGCAGGACGCGTGCGGCCGGTCGATGTGCGGTCGGAGCAGGGCGTGTATGCGAACGGGTGGGCCTTGTCCGGCGCTGGGGTGTCCCTGCCCGCCGACGGCCCGAGTGGGCGCAGGGTTTGTGCGAGCTCTTCCTCCCGCTGCGTGTATGGCAGAAGGAGTACGCACGCTTCGTCGTATCGCGATCACCACGGCCGCTGTCGCCGCCGCCGGATTCATGGCTGCCACGTCGGCCTTCCCCGAGTGGCTTCGAAGGTCCACACGTCGTCGGAGGCGGTCGGTGCGACCCCCGCCCGATAGTTGCCGTGCGCCGTGACCGTGGTGAATCCGGCCTGTTCCAGAAGCGCGGTGAACTCGGAGAGGCCGAACCAGAGCAGGGAGAAGATCTGCAGTTCTGTCCGCTCCAGGGCCCCATCCTTCCAGGACTCGTAGCGCAGCCAGCGGGTCGAACGCTGGGCGACCGGGTCCACTTCCTTGTGCCACGTGGTCAGGGTGATCAGTTGCTCGTCGTTCCACCAGTGCCGGACGGGGTCCGTGCCGGGGTCGGTCGTGAAGGACGGCGGTTCGAGATCGACCATCAGCCGACCGCCCGGGGCCAGGCTCTCGTGCATGGCGCGCAGCGCGGCCAGCGCGCCGGACCGGTCGGACAGCAACGCAAACGACCCGGTCGGAATCACGATCGCCGCGCAGGAACCGGGATCGCGGTACGTGGTCATGTCGGCTTCGAAGACATCGGCCGACAGACCGCGCTTCGCGCAGTTGGCCCGGCACTGTTCCAGCATCGGGAGCGAGGTGTCGTAGCCCCGCACCGTCAGTCCCTGTTCGAGCAGGGGGATCAGGATCCGGCCCGTTCCCACGGCAGGCTCCAGGATCGGGCCGGACACGCCCCGGAGCCGGTCCGCGTAGAACTCGACGTCCCCGAACGACGTCCCGATCGGCTTGTCGATTTCGTAGACCAGTGAGGCCAGAGGTCCGTAGCGCCAGGCCGCCTTGTCGATTGCTTTGTCCATGAAGCTCCTTGAGAGTGCGGCCGTTCCACTGGGACCATTGTCCCCGATACGCCGTGAACCTCCCGATGGGGGCCTCCGCGTCCGCGGGCGGTGGCGTCGTTCCGGTGGAGAACGACGAGTGCGAGATCGCCCTGGCCGCCTTCGAGGCATCGTCCACGCCCTGCTGGCACGGCGTCGGAGAACGAACCACACCGTATTGCTCGCGCTCTGCGAGGGCTTCACCGTGCTCGTGCTTGCGGAGCGCGCCGGAATCAGGGGGACCCGACACAACTCGAAGCCGACCCGGGCGGCCCGTGCAAGGACGTGCAGGTTTTCGCCGTCACCACGAGGTCCGCCCTGACCGAATCAGGAGCTCGTGTCAATGAACCGTGGGAGAAGGCGGGGGAGTTGGGCCTACATATGCCCCGCCGGCCAGTGCCGCCGCGTACGTCGCACCGATCCGGCCGGGCGCTCGGGCGCTCCACCGACGAGCCTTCGGCCACCTGACGATTGTCCAAATGTCGGGGCGTGCTCCGTGCGGCGGCCGCCGTATCGTGGAGGGGTTCTTTCGGGGTGAGGGCGAGACCGGAAGCGCGGTGTGGAACGGTGGCCCTGAGCGTGAGCGAGGCTTCGATGGTCCGAGGATCGCAAGCCTGTAACGGTTCGTGCCGGTGAAGGGCTGCCGGTTGTTGTCGGCAGTGGAGTCCGTCTGCTCGTCGCCCACCGGAGCCGAGGAGAATCTCATGATGGCCGTCGCGCTCGCATCCTCTCCTCGCGCGGGGAGAACGCTTCTGGGGCGGGCGAGTCCCCGGCGGGCGACGGCGGCTCCGACGCCCGCCCGGTTCGCTCGGTCCACCCCGCCGGGTGGGGGCGCCGCACCGGCGCGGCAGCGGTGACCGGAACGGGCCGGCTCCGGATGCGGGACGAGAGGGTGCCCTGCGCCCCGGCCCACCGGATCCCGGACCGGCGAGCGTGCTGCCCGTCGTTGGTCACCGACGTCCCGGGCGTCCTGCCGAACAGCGTCCGACGGGGCGAGAACCGGACGGTCGGAGACCGGGGACACGCCTGCGGACGTGCGCGATGAACGACCGACTGGGATTCAGCCTCACCCAGTTACGGTATTTCGTCGTGGCCGCCGAGCTCGGCAACATATCGGAGGCGGCCGAGAAACTGTGTGCGTCGCAGTCGACGGTCTCGTCGGCTGTGATGAGGCTGGAACGTCAACTGGGTGTGCAACTGCTTCTCCGTCATCATGCCCGCGGGGTCACCCTCACACCGAGCGGCCGGCACCTGCTGCGCGAGGCACGCGCGCTGCTCGGCCAGGCGAGGAATCTGAAGGCCCGGGGCGACGCCCTGGCGGGTGACACCACCGGTCAGCTCGACGTCGGGTTCTTCTTCTCGATCGCCCCGTTCCTCCTTCCTCTGGTCCATCGGATGCTCAGGGAGCGGCATGCGGAGTTGCAACTGAACCCCCACGAGGCATTCGCTGACCGGCTGTTGGGTTTTCTGCAGGACGGTCGATGCGAACTGGCCGTGACCTATGACTTCCTCTCGGGCGATTCCAGCTTCCATCCCTTGGTGGACCTGCCCGTTTACGCCCTGCTGGCCGATGGCGACCCGATGGGGCGGGCCGGCGCGATCGGCCTGGACGAGTTGGCCGCTCGGCCGCTCGTCACCCTGAACGCCCCGACCGTGCTCCGGCACTTCGAGAAGTTGTTCGCCGGTGCCGGTGTTCCCATGCCGCGTGTGATGACGACAGCCGGTCCCGAGACGATGCGCGGGCTCGTGGCCGCCGGTTCCGGGTTCGCGTTGATGTATCAACGCACGTCGAACATGACGACTTTGGACGGCGGGAGGGTGCGAGCGGTCGAGATCGCCGGGGACCTGCCTTCTCTGTCCCTCGGTGTGGCCATGATGCCGGACCTGATCATGAGCGGACGCGGCAGAGCCTTCCTGGACGTCCTCAGATCGGCGGTCGCGATCAGCTACGCCGCGCGTACGTCGGCGTGACCCGGAAGCCCTCGCCGCGCTCCGCCGCGTCACTCCCCGCAGCGACGAGGGGCGGGCACCGCGGCGGGCCGTCGTGGCCCGTGCGGCGCGGCCCGCTCGTCGCGGGGATCGTCGTCAGGCCAGCGTCCTGAGCACGGCGGGGTCGTAGGGGACGGTCAGGGACAGTTCTCCGCTGAGCGCCTTCGCCGCCCAGTCCGGGTTGGCCAGCAACGTCCTGCCCACGGCGACGAGGTCGAACTCGTCGCGCTCCAGGCGGGCCAGCAGCTCCTCGATGCCGGTCAGCCCGGCCTGCCGGGTGTAACCCTGGGCGAATTCGCCTTCGCCGTACTGCCGGTCCAGGCCGACGGAGCCGACCGTGACGGTGGCCCTGCCGGTGAGCTTGCGCACCCAGCCGGCCAGGTTGAGCCCACTGCCGTCGAACTCGGGCTGCCAGTAGCGGCGGGTGGAGGCGTGGAACGCGTCGACACCGGCGTCGGTCAGCGGAGTGAGCAGCTGCGCCAACTCGTCCGGGCCTTCCGCGATCCGGGCGTCGTACCGGTTGACCTTCCACTGGGAGAGCCGGAAGAAGACCGGGAACCCCGGACCGACCACCGCGCGGACCGCCTGGACGATCTCCGCGGCGAAACGGGCGCGGGAGGCCGGGTCGCCCCCGTAGCGGTCGGTGCGCCGGTTGGTGTCGCTCCACAGGAAGTCGTCGATCAAGTAGCCGTGCGCGCCGTGCAGTTCGACGCCGTCGAAGCCGAGCCGCTCGGCGGCGACGGCCGCCTGCGCGAATGCCGCCACGGTGTCGTCGATGTCCTGCTGGGTCATGGCCTTCCCGGCGGGGGCGCCGTCCAGACCGAGCCCGGACGGGCCCTCGGCGGGCGGCTCGGTCGCCGCGCGCACGACCCCGGTGTGCCACAGCTGCGGAATGATCCTGCCCCCGGCCCGGTGCACCCGTCGCACGACATGGGCCCAGCCGTCGAGGGCCCGCTCGCCGTAGAAGTGGGGCACGTTCTCGTACGCGCCGGCGGCGGCGCGGTCGACGTAGGTGCCCTCGGTGATGATCAGCCCGACCTGGTTGGCCGCGCGGCGGGCGTAGTAGTCCGCCACGTCCTGGCCCGGCACACCGCCGGGGGACAGCATTCTGGTCATCGGGGCCATGACGATCCGGTTGGCGACCGTCAAATCACCCACGACGAACGGCTCGCCCAGGCTGGCCATTATTCCTCCCGAGTTGTCGGCACCACATGTACGTACCATCCGTTGTGCGCCTGTTCTTTTCCGGTCCGGCGAAGGAATTCCGGCCGGTACGAAACGCGACGGCCGCACATCGACGGCGCACGATTATCCGCAACGCGGGATCACGGTGTCCAGACGGCCGCGACGGCGCGGACCTTCCGGCGGCTCATTTCCTTCCCGCACCGGACTGTGCGGATCCCCTTCGTGCCTTGCTCTTGCGGCCCGTGCGCGCCACCTCGTGCGCACCCGGCGGCGGCCCCGCCGATGTCTTGATTGCCGACCACGAAGAACGGCGATGGGGAGCCGGGACCGGCGATGCGTCCTCGTCGCCCGGGTGTCGCGGAAAGAAACGATCGGGTGGACACCCGATGTCATGCGTGGAAACAACCCGGCGCAGACATCTTCGATGCATCGCAAGATGCGATCCAGTGCATCGAAATAATCATCTTGACCGTGTCAATGAGATCACCGATAGTGGTCCCGGTGATTCCGCGCCGCCATGATCAGTCGGATCAAAAACTCTCATTCCGAATCGCAGCCCGAGAAATTGCTTCTGTCGCCGATTCGTGTCGCGGACACAAGGTTTCCGAGGAAATCGAGGGGGTGGAACCAAGGGTGAGCCGAAGTCGCTCTACCGCGCAGGTCTCCAACGAGCTGGAAGGCAAGCGAGCCGTAGTCACCGGCGGCAGCCGCGGCATTGGCGCCGCGATCGTGCAGAACCTGCTCGACGCGGGCGCAACCGTCGTCACCTCGGCCCGCAGCTCGACCGAACACACCCCGTCCGCAGCCAAGTTCGTCAGGGCGGACCTCAGCACCCCCGGCGGCGTACGCCAGTTCGCGGACGCCGCGCTGGAAGACCTCGGCGGGGTCGACATCGTCGTCAACAACGCGGGAGGCTGCCGGGCCCTCCAGAGCGCGCTGGAGATCGAGAACGACTGGCAGTACACGATGGACATCAACTTCCTCGCCGCCGTCCGGCTCAACCGCGCGCTCGTGCCGTCCATGCGTGAGAGCGGAGGCGGGGTCGTCCTGCACGTCTCTTCCATCGCCACCATCGCGTCCTACCCGATGATCCTGCACTACGCCGCCGCCAAGTCCGCGCTCGAGACCTACAACAAGGGGCTCGCGGCCGAGTTGGCGCCGCAGGGCATCCGCGTCGTCGCCGTCTCCCTGGGGAACGTGGCGACACCGGGGGCGGACGAGGCGCGCGAGCAGATCGTCGACTACCTCGGCAGCGACGAGGTGTCATGGGCGGACGAGATTCCGCTGGGGCGTCTCGGCCGGTCGCAGGACATCGCCGAGGCGGTCGGCTTCCTGGTCTCCGACCGGGCCTCGTGGATCACCGGCAGCACGCTCGTCATCGACGGCGGGCGGATCGCGGCCATGTGACCAGGGGCTCGGTGCGGACGCCGACACGGCGGCCCCGCGCACCGATTCCCAGCACCTCCGACACGGCGGCCCCGCGCACCGAACCCCAGCACGTCCGACACGGGCGGTCCGCACACCGAACCCCAGCAGGCCCGACAGACCCGCCGACCGCGGCGACGGACCGGCGGTCCGGGCAGCACAGGAACCGCAGCCGCGTCAGTGAGCAGTTGTTCATGTTGTGAACGAGTGACCGTCCGCCAGGACTGGAAGGACTGACACGATGACCACCACAGGGGACGGGGCCCGGCCCTATCCGTTCGGTCCGGTCGACCGGCTCGAAGTGGATCCGCGGCTGGCCGAGCTGAGCGGCGAACAGCCCGTACTCCGTGTGAGCCTTCCCTTCGGCGGCGACGCCTGGCTCGTCACACGGCACGCGGACGTCAAGACGGTGCTGGCCGACTCCCGGTTCAGCCGCGCCGCCGCCGTGGGCGACCACGTGCCGCGCACGGTCTCCGCCGGGCTGCCCAGCACCTCCATGCTGAGCATGGACCCGCCGGAGCACAGCCGGCTGCGGCGCCGGGTGGCCAACGCGTTCACCGTACGACGCGTCGAGGCGCTGCGCCCGTACGTCCGGCGGATCGTGGACGGCCTGCTCGACAACATGATCGCCGCAGGACCGCCCGCCGACCTCACCAAGGCGCTGACCTGGCCGCTGCCGATCACGGTGATCTGCGAACTGCTCGGTGTGCCCGTCGCCGACCGCGACCGGTTCAACGTCTGGGTGGACGGTCTGCTGATGCTGTCCGATCCGGAACAGTCCGCACAGGCGCGCGAGCACCTCAACGACTACCTCGCCGGTCTGGTCGCGCTCCGTCGCACCACCCCCACCAGTGACCTGCTCGGCGAACTGGTCACCGCGCAGGCCGAGGAGGAGGACCCGTTGCGCGAGGAGGAACTGGTCAGCCTCGGGGTCAGCCTGTTGTCCGCCGGGCAGGAGGCCACCGCCAACCAGATCGGCAACTTCGTCTACACACTGCTGACCAACCCCGATCTCTGGCGGGAACTGGTCGCCGATCCCGGGCTGATCCCCGACGCAGTCGAGGAACTCTCCCGGATCGTCCCGATCAGCGCCACCGCCGGCTTCACCCGCATCGCCACCGAGGAGGTGGAGCTGGGCGGGCAGACCGTGTGCGCCGGTGACGCGGTGGTCGCCGAACTGGGTATGGCCAACCGGGATCCCGAGGTGTTCGACCGCCCCGGTGAGATCGACTTCCACCGGGGGAGCGTCCCGCACGTCACCTTCGGGCACGGCGTGCACCACTGCCTCGGCGCGCAGCTGGCCAGGATGGAACTGCGCACCGTTCTCGAAGCCCTCGTCTCCCGTCTGCCCGGCCTGCGCCTCGCGGTAGCGGCCGACGAGGTGCCGTGGCGGACCGAGCGTCTGATCCGCGGGGCGGAGACACTGCCGGTCAGCTGGTGAGGTCGCACCGGCGTCGAGGTCGCGGCCTCGGACGGTCCGCTGGAGCTGGAGCTGGAGCTGGAGCTGGAGCTGGAGCTGGAGCTGGAGCCGGGACCAGGGCCGGGATCAGGGTCGGGTCAGGCGCCGCCGGATGCTTGGATCGGGCGTTCCGTTCCGGTGCCCCGGTCGTTCGTAACGAACCACTCACCGGCACAACAGGGACGCTACGGGAGGGCTGGTCATGGCCGAACCACTGGAGACGATCGCCGCTGCGGCGCATGATCCGGACAAGGGACTGGCCGAGGTCATGGCGATCATCATGGAGGGCTACGGGGACCGCCCGGCCCTCGGTGAACGCGCCAGGGAACCCGGGACGGCGCGCCTTCTCCCGCGGTTCGACACCATCAGTTACCGCGAGCTGTGGGCACGCGTCCGGGCGGTCGCCGGCACGTGGTACCACGACCCGCGCCACCCGCTGAGCCCGGGCGACCGCATCTGCACCCTGGGCTTCACCAGTACCGACTACGCGACGCTCGACCTCGCGTGCATCCATGTGGGTGTCGTCGCCGTGCCCCTGCAGTCCAGCGCGCCGCTGTCCCAGCTGATGCCGATCATCGCGGAGACCGAGCCGCGCGTCCTCGCGGCGAGCACCGAGCGCCTCGGCATCGCCGTCGAGGCCGTGCTCGAGAACACCTCGGTCGAGCGCCTGATCGTGTTCGACCACCGCCCCGAAGCCGCGGACCACCGCGACGCCCTCGAGGCGGCCCGACGCCGTCTCGCCGAAGCGGGCAGTCCGGTGGTCGTGGACACGCTGGCCGCGCTGATCGCGAAGGGAACCGGGCTCCCGCCCGCCCCCCTGTTCACCGCCGATCCGGGCGACGACCCGCTGGCCCTGCTCATTTACACCTCCGGCAGCACCGGGACCCCCAAGGGAGCCATGTACACACAGCGGCTGGTCGGCACCGCGTGGTACGGGTTCAGCTACGGGGCGTCGGACGTGCTCCCGGTGAGCATCCTCTACATGCCGCAGAGCCACCTCGCGGGCCGCTACGCGCTCATGGGCTCGCTCGTCCGGGGCGGTGTCGGCCACTTCACCGCCAGGAGCGACCTGTCCACCCTGTTCGAGGACATCGCGCTGACCCGGCCCACCGAACTGACCATGGTCCCGCGTCTGTGCGACATGCTCTTCCAGCAGTACCAGAGCGAACTGGACCGGCGTGCGGGCGAGCCGGGCGACGTCGAGACGGCGATCAGAACCGAACTCCGTGAGAACTTCCTGGGCGGGCGCGTCACCAAGGCGTTCTGCGGGACCGCCCCGCTCTCCGCCGAGGTGGCCGCCTTCGTCGAGTCCTGCCTGGGTCTCCACCTGTACACCGGGTACGGCTCCACCGAAGCGGGCGGGGTGCTGCTCGACACGGTGGTGCAGCGCCCACCGGTGATCGACTACAAGCTGGTCGACGTCCCGGAGCTGGGCTACTTCCGCACGGACGTGCCCCACCCGCGCGGGGAACTGCTGCTCAAGACCGAATCCATCATCCCCGGGTACTACAAGCGCCCCGATGTCACCGCCGCGGTCTTCGACGAGGACGGCTACTACCGGACCGGCGACGTCTTCGCCGAACTCGGCCCCGACCGGCTCGTCCACGTCGACCGCACCAAGGACACGCTGAAACTGTCCCAGGGCGAGTTCGTGGCCGTCTCCCGCCTGGAGACCGTCTTCGTCGGCAGCCCCCTCGTCCAGCAGATCTTCGTGTACGGCAACAGCGAGCGCGCCCACCTGCTCGCGGTGGTGGTGCCCACACCGGCCGCACTGGCCAGGAGCGGCGGGGACGTCGAGTCGCTCAAGGCGCTGCTCAGCGCATCGCTCCAGGACGCCGCCAGGGAGGCGGAGCTCAACCCGTACGAGATCCCGCGCGACTTCCTGATCGAGACCGAACCCTTCAGCGCCGAGAACGGCCTGCTCGCCGAGAGCCACAAACTGCTGCGCCCCCGGCTCAGGGAACGGTACGGCGAGGCGCTGGAGCGGCTGTACGCGCGGCTCGCCGACGGGCAGGCCGAGCGCTTGCGCGAGCTGCGACAGGCGGGGCCGGACCAGCCGGTGGCGGAAACGGTCGCCCAGGCAGCCCAGGCCCTGCTGGGCCGTTCGGACACCGATCTGAGTGCCGACGCGCACTTCACCGACCTGGGCGGGGACTCCCTGTCCGCGCTGTCCTTCTGCCAGCTCATGAAGGAGATCTTCCGCGTCGAGGTTCCGGTCGGGGTGGTGATCAGCCCCGTCAACGACCTGGCACGGGTGGCGCGGTACATCGAGGCGGAACGCGAGTCCGGCACGAAGCGCCCCACATGCGCCCTGGTGCACGGCGAGAACGGCTCCGAGGTCCGTGCGGGCGATCTCACCCTGGACGCCTTCATCGACGCGCCGACGCTCGCCGCCGCCCCGGCGCTGCCCCGCAGCGACGGCACCGCGCGGACCGTCCTGCTGACCGGCGCCGGCGGCTACCTCGGCCGGTTCCTCTGCCTGGAATGGCTGGAGCGGCTGGGGCCCTCGGGCGGCCGGCTGATCTGCGTCGTACGCGGCAGCGACGCAGCCACGGCGGCGAAACGGCTGGAGGGGGCCTTCGACAGCGGCGACGCCGAACTGCTGCGGCGATACCGGGAACTGGCCGACGGAACCCTGGAGGTCCTCGCGGGAGACATCGGCGAGCCGCGCCTGGGCCTGGACCAGGACACCTGGGACAGGCTGGCAAGCACCGTGGACCGGATCGTCCACCCGGCCGCCCTGGTCAACCACGTACTGCCCTACCCGGAGTTGTTCGGGCCCAACGTCGTCGGCACGGCCGAACTGATCCGGCTGGCGCTCACCGCGCGGATCAAGCCCTTCACCTACGTGTCCACCGTCGCCGTCCAGGCCGGTGCCGGAGCCGCGACCCTCGACGAGGACGCCGACATCCGCGTCACCAGCCCGGTGCGGAGCCTCGACCAGAGCTACGCCAACGGGTACGCCACCAGCAAATGGGCAGGGGAGGTCCTGCTCCGGGAGGCGCACGAACTGTGCGGCCTGCCGGTCACCACGTTCCGGTCCGACATGATCCTCGCGCACAGCAGGTACCGGGGACAGCTGAACGTGCCCGACGTGTTCACCCGGCTGCTGCTCAGCCTGGTCGCCACCGGCATCGCGCCGGCCTCGTTCCACCGGACCGGCACCCGCGCGCACTACGACGGTCTGCCGGTCGACTTCACCGCCGAGGCGATCACCGCACTCGGCGCGCGGCCCTCCGACGGCTACCGCACCTTCAACGCGCTGAACCCGCACGACGACGGCATCTCGCTGGACACCTTCGTCGACTGGCTCATCGAGTCCGGCCACCCGATCCGGCGGATCGACGACTACGACACATGGCTCGCCCGCGTCACGGCCGCGATGCGGGCCCTGCCGGAGAAGCAGCGCCAGTACTCGCTGCTGCCCCTGCTGCACGCCTTCGCGCACCCCGACGAGGGCACCCCCGGTGCGGCACTCCCGACCGAACGCTTCCACGCCGCCGTCCGCTCCGCCGGCATCGGCCCCGACAAGGACATCCCCCATCTGTCGGCCGCCCTCATCCGCAAGTACGTCACCGACCTGCGCGGCCTCGGCCTGCTCCGCTGACTTCGTCGGCCGGTCCGCCGGGATTCCGCCGGACCGGCCAACGGGCGAGGTCACACCCCGCGACGTCAGCTGCCGGCGGGGACTTCGGTGGGCAGGTCGAACCACGTACCCGCCATTTGCTCGACCTGGCTGTCGTTCAGGGCGCCCTGGAAGGCCCATACGTCGTCGATCAAGCCGGGGAAGTACTCGCTTCCGACGGCGCCGATCTTCGTACGTCCGATCTGGAGGGATCTCGCGGCCTTCGTGGTCAGGACGTCGTCGCCCCAGGCCATCAGGCCCTCGCAGGCGCTGCCGTTGGCGTCGCCATCGCCGCAGGCGACCTCCTGGAGGATTCCGTTGACGTACAGGCGGGCCTGTCTGGCGAACCCGTCGTAGACCAGGGCCAGGTGGGTCCAGTCCGTGACATAGCTGAATTCACTGTTGGCCATGCGCCGGATCGTCGCGTCGGTGCCGTCCTTGTCGGGCAGCGAGATCTCCCATGTTCCGAGTCCTTCGGGCTCATTGGGGTCCGGGACGAAGCGGATGGAGAAGGGGGTCTGTGCGGAACCCTCCGCACTCACCACCGTGGCGTTCGCGGTGGGGACGGAGGCCGCCTGGGCCCATGCGGTGACGGTGAAGCTGGAGCTCGTGTCGACCGGCACCGCCGGTGTCGACGCGTAGCCGGTCGTGCCGTTCAACTCCAGCCCGCCGTCCATGTACCCGAGACCGATCTGAGCACCGTCCCGCAGGGACATGGGCGCTGCCTGCCCGGAGTCGTCCGGTGATGTGGATCCGGCGTCGGCCGTGTCCAGCTTCCAACGCGCGCTGACCAGAGGACGCTGCTGGAACATCTGGCGCACCTCGTCGTCCGACACCGGCCGGTCGTAGAGTCGCACGTCGTCGATCTGGCCGGGGAAGTACTGGATGAGGTTGCCGCCGTCGATGCTCAGCGCGCCGACCTGGACCCTGCCACCGGCGTACCAGGGACTCGTTTGCGCGACGCTGGCGGCCTTGGTTCCGTTGACGTACAAGGTCAGAGTCTGGGCCACCGCATCGTGAACGCCGACGAGATGCACCCAGTCTCCGACCCGTGCGGTGGTGCCCTCCGGCTGCACGGCGCGGATCTGGGTCGCGTTCGGAACGTCGGCCGAGTACTGGGTGAAGCCCCAGCGGTTGTACGTCTTCGAGTAGTACAGCTCGAATCCCGGCCGGTTCTTGCCCAGTTGGGCGACGACCGTGGCGGCCTGATCCGGTATGCGGTCGAGTTTGGCCCAGGCCGACACCGTGAAGGGACGCTGGGTGTCGGAGTGCGGCGCGGTGGTGTGCGCGAAGGCATCGGTGCCGTTCAGGGCAAGCGCGCGCCCTGCGACACCCGGTGCGCCGAGTCGGGCACCGCCTTCGAGTTTCAATGGCTGGGTGTCGGCGTACCCGACGACCTCGGTGGCGCCCTCCGGCTCGTCCATCGGGAACACGGCGCGGGCAGTACGGCCGTTGCCGATCGGTTCCTCGCGGTACAGATGGCCGATCTCTGTCGCGCTCACCGGCTTGTCGAAGAGGCGCAGCTCATCGATGGCGCCCGGGAAGTAGTTCGTGACCCTGCCGTTGAGGTTGCCGGCTCCGATCTGCAGACCGCGGCGGGCGTCCCACGCGGTGGTGTACGGCGTGGAGCCGACCAGGGCCCCGTTGACGTAGAGCTGGAGCTCCTTCGCGCCTCCGCTGTAGACACCCACCAGATGGGTCCACTCGTTCGCGGTCACGCCGCCGGCCTGCGGGGCCATGGCGCGGGCGATGGAGGCTCCCGGACTGTCGGAGGTGTACTGGTTGAATACCCACCGGTCATAGGCCAGGGAGTAGTACAACTCGAAGCCAGGAGAGTAGTTGCCCGGCTGGGCCGCGATGACGGCGGCCTTGGTGGGCATCTTGTCGAGTTTCACCCAGGCCGACACGCTGAAGCCGATGGAGGTGTTGACCGTCGGGATGTCGGTCGCCGCGTAGCCGCTCGTGCCGTCGAGGTGCAGGGCCGTGCCCTTCTTGCCCGCCGCACCCGTGGCGGCTCCGCCGTGCAGAGTGGCGACGCGTGCACCGGCGCTGCCCCGCGCCTCGGCCACCCCGGCTTCCTCGTCCATCTGCCACATGGCACGCTCGGGCTGCCCGGCCTTGACCCGGAACCAATAGGTCCGAACCTCCGAGCCATTGCCCGACTGGTCGAATGCCTGGGCGGTGACGAAATTCAGCCCGGGTTTCGCCGGCAGGACCCTTGCGGTCTTCGCAGCGCCAGAAGAGGTTGCCAGGGTGTTCTTCGACGTGGGGTCGCCGTTGACGCCGAACCAGTACTTCGTCACATCGCCGTCGGCAGCCTTCAACTCGAAGGAGCCGTATTTGCCCACCCCGTCGAACCATGGAGCCTCCGGATCGCTCGGGTCCGACTCCGGATACTCGCCGGATGAGACCGCCGGGGCTGCCGGCACCGTGGTGTCGTAGACGAAGTAGCAGGAGGTGGGGTCGTCACCGGCGTAGGACCAGGGCGAGTACTGCGCCCCGTCGTACGATCGTGCGTACCAGTGCACGGTCTTGTTCGTCGGTACCGAAGACGGTAGTGAGATCGAGAAGCTCGACCCCGACTTCTTGTACGTCGTCAGTGCCGGCTTCCACCGGGGGATCGTGCCCTTCCCATCGCCCGCGTCCCAGTCGGCCTGGAACTGCACCGCGATGTTGTCACCGTCTGGGTCGGTCACACTGTTCGCGTAGATCTTGCCGAGCGTGCGTACGTGCGGTGCGCTGGCAGGCTTCTTGCACGTGCCGCCGTACTCCATGGTCAGCTGTGACATCTTGATCTGTGAGGGCGGGCGGTTGTACTTCACCCGAAGGAACGCCTTGTCCGAGAAGCGCTTCCAGGCGTATCCGTCGGTCTCGCTGGAGGCCCGGAGCCCGAATGTCATGTTCGCCCACTTGCCGTTCGCGGCCTGTTGGACCGCGGACTTCACATCGAACTCAGCGTCCTTGGCGGCGCAGCCTTCGTAGCCGTACGCGAACGATGCCTTCTTGAGCTGCTCGATCCAGAAACCGTCGGCGTTCTGGGAGTTCCACGTGGTGGACGAGGAGATGTCCTTGGTACGCCACAGCTGCACCTCGCGCGCACTGCAGGACGCCGACCACACATTGCGGACCACGAACTCCGCCGACAGGATCGACTTGCCCGCGAACTTCGAGGTGGGGATGCGGTAGAAGAGACGCTTGGTGTCGTTCGGCTGGCAGTATGCCCAGTTGCAGTACCCCATGCCGGCGTCCGGCTTGCCGTTGAACTTCCATTGCGGCGAGGACGCCCAGTATTTCGATGCCATCGTCCAGGCCGATGCCCTGGGGGAGTACCACTGCGGATCGATGAACACCGGATACGTGGTGCCCTTGCCTTTCAGGACATCGGCGTCCGGGGTGAGCACCAACTCCTTGCCGCCCTCCGGAACAGCGACGCCCACCGGAGCGAGCTTGGCCGAGTCACCGGGTGCGGGTTCATCGTCGGCCATGGCTCCCGCAGGGGCCGACTGCGGTTGGCCAGGGGACGCCGCCCCGTTCTCGCTGAGGCTGGAGTCCCACATCACAGGCTGAGGGGCTTCGAACACGGCACTCCTGGCTCCGTGGTCGATGGCCTGGAGCCCGCCCTGTGTGGTGGCCCGGACATCCATGCCATCCGCGGCGAGTCGCATCCGCACTTCTGCCAGTTCCTCGCTGGCTGCCGCCTCGGCCGACTTGACCACCAGCAGCTGGGTGAAGCCGTCCTCCTGCGCTCCCATGCGCAGATCCACATCCGGCAGTACGTTCCGGTAGGTTGCCGTTGCGCCGTCCAACTGCGGGACGGGGAGCGGATCGGGCCACGAAAGCGCCAACTCACGACCGGCCTTGGTCATTTGAACGAGCGGCGCGTCGCCGCCTCCGGAGAACTTCAGACCGACAGTGGTCACCTGCGGAGCGACCGAACCGTCCGATGCCTTCGCCAGTTGTGTGTCCACCGGCTTCCACTGCTCGCCTACCCGAGCCCGGACCGGCCGGAGAAATTCCCGTGCCTCCAGATTCCCATCGGGCGTGGCGTACACGTCACTGCTCTCTCCGCGCATCGACGTGATCTCGACACTCTTGCCGGAACGTTTCGCCTCGGCAAGGGCCTCGTCAGTCGTCACTGCTGCGGGAGGGCTGTTGTCACTACTCCGCACAGCGCGTACCTGCTGGGCCGACGCGGGCAGTGCCATCGGCACAAGACCGACCGTCAGCGCGACGGCCAGCGCGGAGGCGAGGACCGTGGGCTCAACCCAGTGCCGTCCCACCGCCCGTCTCCATGCATGAGTACCACGGTGCACTCGCACCTTGTTCACCAATCCCACCCCAACCTCACAGGAAGTGCATAAACGCGAAGAGTCAACCTGCTGTTGGAGTGTGGGTCAAGGTCGTCATGTGGTCCGAAACGGGCCGTCATCAGGCATGCTCGGTCGAGGTGTGAACGCATGGCTTGATGGCGCGTCACTTGGGTTTCCGGGGTGTCGACTCCAGCTCGGACGCCTGTGTGGGGGCTGCTGAGCCGCCCTCTCAGTAGCGGGTCATCTGCTTGAAAAGCAAGACGTGACGTCTCGTCATGGCGAGGCCGGCCGCGCACGCCCTGGAAGAGCCGCTGCTCACATCAGTGGCGTGTGCCGCACGTTGCTTCTGGGGCACTTCGGACTTGAGGGTTTCGGTATCAGCCGCACGATCCGTGTGCGGTCAAGCGCCCTGAGATGCGCCGTGCTTGTTCCGTTTCGCCAGGATGGTGCGATAGATCCCTCTGGATATTCACGTGGTCTCTACATAGAGTCCTTCAAGATCCCACTTCTCGGCGGATCTTCATCTTCTTGGAGGCGGAGTGGGGTTGGTCATCGGACGGTGGTGTCGGCTGATGGCGTTGCCCGTCCAGCGTCGGCGAACCTGTCCGTCATCTGTGCGGGGCGAAGCCACCTGGCCCGTGGGTGTGCAGCAGTTCGGGATCCGCGGATCGTTAGCCGGGGACAGCGAGCTTCCGGTCGATGCCGACTCGGGCGTTGGGTTCAGCCATTCCTCCCCGTGCCACCGTCCGGCCCTCATTCGATACATGTTCCGCTGGGTGAGTGCATGCCAGGGCGCCGTCCTATCGGCGTGCCTGGCAGCCGTGTTGGATGACATCGCGCGAGCTGGGCTCGTCACTGTCTCGGACAACTCGGTTCGGGACTTCGCGGGTTCATGGGCGAAGTCACCACCGGCATCCACTGCACGGCATTCGGTTCGTGCGATGCCGCGCCTGCTGAGCTCGACTTCCTGATGGCGTGGTTGATGGCGTCCGACCAACCCGTTGGTCGACCGATGTCATGCGGCCGCCAGGGCCGGGAAACGCCGTCCCCTTCCATTCCGCGCCGCGAGCCCCGTGGAGGGTCTGCGGCGCCCGGCATCGATGGAGATCACATATGAGACATACTGCAGGGGGCCTCTTGAGGAGCAGAGTGCGCCGCCGACTTCCGCTGGCCGTCTCCGCGGTTATGGTCGCCACGCTGCTCCAGGCCGCGGGAGTTCAGCCGTCCACGGCTGCGGTCTCGAATCTGCCCGGACTTCCGAAGGCTGAAAAGCCCGTCGAAGGAAGCAAGGGGGCCAAGGTCAAACCGCGTAAGCGGAATTCGGGGACCAGGACTCCGCAACGAGCGCCGAAGGCGGATCTGCCCTCCGCCGGTGCGGTCACGATCACGGTTCCGGATGGCCAGACGAAGGGCACGAAGCGCTTCGCCGTTCCCCGAGGACAATCGATCGGGATCGGCCCGGCTCGGGACAGTGCGACGCCCGAGGGCCACGGTGTCAACAGCACCCGCACTCCGAACACTGTGACCGCGCAGGTCTTGAGCCGCGAGCAGGCCGAGCGTGTCGGGGTGAAGGGCTCCTTGTTCACTCTCGATTCCAAGTCGTCTGCCCTCGGTGGGGCACGCGAATCGATCGCGCTGACCGTCGACTACGCACCCTACGCGGAGCTCTTCGGCGGCTCCTTCGCTTCCCGCATGCGGTTGGTCGAACTACCGGCCTGCGCACTCACGACGCCCGACAAGAAGGGCTGCCGTGAGGCCAGACCCGTTGCCGCCATCAACAGCACGGCAGAGCACACACTGACAGCGAAGTCGGTGAGCCTTCGGCCCTCGAGGCCGACCGTGCTGGCCGTGACGGCCTCGGCCGCTGGCGACAAGGGGGACTACAAGGCCACGCCGCTGGCACCTTCGTCCACCTGGAAAACCAACCTCAACACCGGGGACTTCATCTGGTCGTACGGGATCCCGACACCCGATGTCGCGGGAGGCCTGAAACCGACCGTCGGCCTGTCGTACACCTCCGGAGCCATCGACGGACGGACCGGCGGGACGAACAATCAGGGCTCCTGGGTAGGCGATGGGTTCGACCTCTGGCCCGGGCACATCGAACGCCGTTACAAGCCGTGCGCGGACGACGGTGTGAAGAACGCTGACGGCAGTAAGCCCGGAGACATGTGCTGGGCCTACGACAACGCTCTCATCTCCTTCAACGGAGCGAGCGGTGAACTCGTTCCCACCGGCAAGGACGAATTCAGGCTGAAGAACGACGACGGCACGCGGATCAAGCGCCTGGAATCCACCGACCGGGGCAATGGGGACAACGACGGTGAGTACTGGCGGCTGACCGCACCGGACGGCATCACGTACTACTTCGGGTACAACCGGCTGCCCGGCTGGACTGCGGGCAAGGCCACTACGGACTCCACTTGGACCATGCCGGTCTACGGCAACAATGCCGGTGAGAAGTGCCACGCGGCGACGTTCGCGGACTCCTGGTGCCAACAGGCATGGCGATGGAACCTCGACTATGCCGTCGATGCCCACGGGAACACGATCAGCTACCACTACAAAAAGGAGACCAACTCCTACGGGCGCAACCTCAAATCGGAGGACGACACCCCCTACACGCGTGGTGGCTACCTTGAGCGGATCGACTACGGGCAGAAGTCGACTGACTTGTATGCGACCAAGCCCCTTGCCCAGGTGGTCTTCAGCAACGCGGAACGATGCCTGCCGACCACTGATGTGACCTGCGCAGCCGACACCATCGACACCAAGGCCTTCTACTGGTACGACACGCCGTGGGACCTGAACTGCAAGGCCGGCACCAGCTGTGACAACAACAGGTTGTCCCCCTCCTTCTGGACCCGTAAGCGCCTGACCGGAATTGCGACCCAGGTCCTCAAGTCCGACGGCACGTACGGCAAGGTCGACTCCTGGGCGTTCAACCACCGTTGGGGCATGGCTGACACGGATTACCAACTCCTGCTGGACAGCATTCAGCACACGGGCGAGTCCGCGGCACCCGCCATTACGTTGCCCAAGACCACGTTCGCCTACGAGCAACTGGCGAACCGACTCGACAAGACTGGCGACGGGTTCGCGCCCTTCATCAAGTCTCGGCTCTCCTCAGTGGCGGACGAGTACGGGGGTGAGCTCAGTGCCAACTACTCGGCCGCGGACTGCAACTGGAGTTCTCTTCCGACGCCTGAGACGAACACCACGCGGTGCTTTCCCCAGTACATCGGTGGCAGTGACTCCGACCCCGCCGAACGCCACTGGTTCAACAAGTATGTGACTACCTCTGTTACGGCGACCGACCGCATCGGCGGCTCGCCCGACCAGGTCACGCGATACGACTACCTGGGAGGGGCTGCCTGGCATTTCGACGACGACGACGGCCTGACCAAGGAGAAGGAGAAGACCTGGTCACAGTGGCGCGGCTACGGCCAGGTCCGGGTCCGGACCGGCGGTCAGGGCGGCGACGCCGCCATGAAGACACAGCAGGACTCCTACTTCCTCCGCGGCATGGACGGCGACCGGAAGAACGCAACCGGGGGTACGAAGACGGTTTCCGTATCGCTGGCCGAGGGTGAGGGCGACCCCATTCCCGACCACGAATCCGCGGCGGGATTCGTCTACAAGTCTGTTCAGTTCGACCAACCGGGCGGGAAGGTACTCAACAAGTCCGTCAGCAGGCCCTGGCACCATGAAACGGCGAAGAAGGTCCGCGACTGGGGCACGGTGACGGCCAACTTCACCGGTACCTCCAGTGTCAAGGGCTGGGACTCGCTCGACAACGGCGCGGGCGCCAAATGGCGGACCACGTCGTCGGCTTTCACGCACGACACCGTCGCTGGACGGGTCACCCAGATCGACGATTTCGGGAACGATGCCACGCCGGCGGACGATCGGTGCACCCGCACCACGTACCCGGAGGTGACAGATGCCAACCTGATCCACCTCTTCTCCCGCAAGGAGACGGTCACCAAGTCGTGCGCTGCCCAGACCGACCGTTCCAAGGACGTCCTCTCGGACGTGCGCACCGCCTACGATGGCGGCGCCTACGGTGCGGCTCCGGTCAAGGGTGATCCGACCGCGATGGCCAAGCTCAAGAGCCACGACGGCAGCAAGGCGACGTACGTCGAATCAGGTATCACCTACGACGGCTACGGACGCCAGGTGAAGACGACGGACCTGGTCGCCGATGTCGTGGTCACGGGGACCGGTTCCCCGGTCCGTACTGTTCGAGCGGACGGTCGTACGACGACCACCACGTATGTCCCTGCCACGGGGCTGGTCACCGAGATCAAGGTGACCACGCCTCCCGCCGACTCCACGGATGCCACTACGGCCCAGACCACCGTCACCACCGTCGACCCATTGCGCGGTACGGCTGTCAAGGAGACGGACACCAACGGCAATGTGAGCGAACTGACCTACGACGCACTTGGGCGCTCCATGAAGGTCTGGTTGCCGGACCGCCGTAACACCCAGGTTCCCAACCAGGAGTTCGCCTACACCGTCACCGATGCGACGGTCGCCGTCGCGACGAAGACCCTGAACAACAAGGGCGGCCAGATCACGTCGTACGCGCTCTATGACGGATTCCAGCGCGAGCGGCAGACCCAGTCCCCGGGGCCGGACGGCGGCAGCGTCATCACGGACGTCTTCTACGACGAGCGTGGCCTCCCCGCCAAGACGTTCGAGCCGTACTACACGACAGGCAAGCCGAGCAGTGTTCTCTTCAAGCCGGCTGATGCTCTGTCAGTGGAGACGCAGACCCGCACCACATTCGATGGTCTGAACCGAGCTGTCGAAACCCGGCAGATCGCGGGCAACGGCGACGGCGGGCAGGTTCTCAACACCACCAGGACCATATACGGCGGGGATCGCACCACTGTCATTCCGCCGGTGGGCGGCACCGCGACAACCACCGTCAAGGACGTCCGCGGGAACATCACCGAACTGCAACAGCACCACAGCCGCTCCGCCGATGCCCCCTTCGACACGACCAGCTACGTATACACGCCTCGTGACGAGCTGGAAAAGGTCACCGGCCCCGGAGGCATGAGTTGGAGCTACGAGTACGACCAACTCGGACGTCAGATCAAGGTCAACGATCCGGACAAGGGCACCACGTCCAGCAGCTACGACGACCGCGGACAGTTGACCTTCAGCAAGGGCTCGCGTACCGATGTCCCGGGCCTGACCTACCTCTACGACGGCCTCGGCCGACAGACCGAGGTGCGTGAGGGGTCGGCCACGGGCACGCTGCGAACCAAGCAGGTGTACGACACGATCACTGGTGCGAAGGGCCAGCTTGCCGAGTCCACGCGATACGTTGACGGGAACGCGTACACCACCAAGGTCACGGCCTACGACCGGCTCTACCGAGCCATCAAGACCGCTGTTGTCATACCGGTGGCCGAGGGGAATCTACAGGGCACCTATCAGTCGGGTACGGCCTATTTGCCGTCCGGGCTGCCGAGCACTGTCAGCTACTCCGCAGCGGGATCGTTGCCCGGTGGGTCTTCGAACTACACCTACGAGGACGAAACCCTGCGTCGGATCGGTGTCTTCGGCGAGGGTATGACGTCCAGCACCGTTTACAGCCTGACGGGTAAGCCCCTGCAGTACACGATGGGTCTGACGACCGGCGGCAAGATCACGCAGGTCACCAACACCTACGAGTGGGGTACGCAGCGACTGGCGACTTCTCGTGTGGACCGCCAGGACCAGCCCGGTGTCGACCGCCACGTCACCTACAGGTACGACGAAGCCGGGTACGTCCGGTCGATGACCGACGTGTCGCGCAGCGGCACCGACAACCAGTGCTTCATCAATGACTACCTCGGCCGCCTCACCGAGGCATGGACCCAGCCCACCACCACGTGTGCGGAGCAGCCCGTCTCCAGCCAGATCGGCGGACCCGCGCCGTACTGGCAGAGCTTCGCCTACGACAAGTCGGGCAATCGCGTCACCGAAGTGCAGCACGACACCTCAGGGAACGTGACCCAGGACATCAAGCGGAGCTACAACTATCCCGGCCCGGGCAAGCCGCTTGCCCATTCCCTCACATCCATCACCACAGCGACTGCGTCGGGTACCACGACCGACGCCTACGCATACGATCCGAGCGGCAACACCACGTCTCGCCCCGGTCAAGCTCTGTCCTGGGACGCCGAAGGCCACCTCGCCTCGGTGACCGAGGATGGCAAGACCACCACTTACGTGTACGACGCGGCAGGCAACCGGCTTATCAAGCGCACCGACACCGAAGCGACGCTGTATCTGGGCCACACCGAAGTCACGCTGCCCACCGGGGCGACGAAGTCCAAGGCCACTCGCTACTTCGACCTCGGCGGCGGACAGATGGCTGTCCGTGCAGATGATGGAACCTTCTCCTTCACCATCGCCGATCACCACGGCACCGGTGAACTTGCCGTCAGTGCGTCAGACCTGGCGCTGACGCAGCGCCGCACGCTTCCCTTCGGCGGGATACGTGGCCAGAACCCGGCGGCCTGGCCGGGCACCAGAGGTTTCGTGGGAGGCACCGACGACACGAAGGACACCGGCCTCACCCACCTGGGCGCCCGCGAGTACGACCCGAACCTCGGTCGATTCATCTCCGTGGACCCGGTCTTCGACATGACCGACCCCCAGCAGATGAATGGCTACACCTACGCCAAGAACACCCCGGTCACTTCCAGTGATCCCTCGGGCCTGTGGATCCCCGAGGGCATGCACGACAACCATGGAGTCGACAGCGGCGGCGGGAGCAACAAGCCTGCCGAGAACCGGGACAAGGCGCGGAAATACGTGGCCGGCACCGCGAAGCCAGTGCGTCATCGTGTGGGAACGAGCTACGTCAAAGCGACCACGAACGACTATGTCCAAGCCGTCGACGCGCTTCTCAAGAACCCTCAGACGAAGAACATCTTCAAACCCGCATCGCATAATTTCGAGTTCAATGACTCCTGTCGAATTGGATCTGCGGGCTGTAACAAAATCCCATGGGACGGCACTGTGCAGGTCGTCGTGCTGGACTTCCTTTGTAAGCAAAAGGGAGTCGAATGTGGCCCGGTGCAAAGCTTTGGTGAGCAGCTGAGCGAGGCTTTTGGGTTCGCCGTTCAGTACGGAGATGGTCCGCGGTTCGTCGGGCCGATCGGTCCTCGGCTCAAGCTCAAGAAATCAGGATCTGGTTGCAAGTGCTTCCCAGCAGGCACCCGCGTCGAAATGGCTGACGGGGCGCCCAAGAAGATTGAGGAAATCGAACTCGGCGACAAGGTTCTCGCAACTGATCCGGAAACAGGTAAGACCGGGGCAAGGAAAGTAACTCGGCTCATCGTCACGGATGACGACAAGCAGTTCAATGAGCTGTCCATCGCCACAGGCGACGGCGTCGAGAAGCTCACTGCTACTCACGAGCACCCATTCTGGTCCCCTTCTGAGGCCGATTGGATCGAGGCTGGGCGACTCAAGCCGGGTATGACCCTGCGGTCGGACGACGGCCACACAGTCATCGTGACGGCCAATCGGAGCTTCACGAGGCATGCGCGCACCTACAATCTGACCGTGGACGACCTGCACACGTACTATGTGCTGGCGGGCGAGACACCGGTCCTCGTTCACAATGCAAATTGTCCATGGACCTCGGTGCGTAAGTACGACGGCGATGGCCACCCGGTGGACGGAACCCGCACACCGACGAACGATGCGCTCGATTCGGCAGAGAAGTGGCTTGGTTCTGGATACAAGGAGACTGTTCCGGGTAGCGGGCGGTACGTTTCGAGGGACGGTACACGTGTTGCAAGAATGGGTGAATCGGATATCACTGGACAGCATGGCGGTGGCCCGCATATGAACTTTGAGCGACTCGCCCCCAATCCGAAGAAGCCTGGAAAAATGATGGTCGTCGAGAATCGACACATCTATCTCGAGTAGGTCAATTCCAGTTGATTTGCTGCCCGAGGGGGTTAATACTCGCCCTCGGGCAGCAAAGTCGCTAGTCAGTAAGTTAGGAGCACTCGATGGAGCAAGTGATTGTCACCCCCGATTACCGGCCTGATGAAGGGCTGCGCTTCTCGTGGGATGAGGGATTTGAGATCGTGGTCTCTGCGACTCGATCGGAAGTGCTCATTAAGGCCAACCGTGCGGGGCTCACTTCATTGGCGCGACACCTTCTTACGCTTGCGCAGGAAGGCGTAAGCAATGGGATGCATGTCCATCTTACTGCTGACCAAGAGATCGAATCCGAGATTGATCTGATCCTGGAGCGGATGGCAGACTAAGCCTCTTCGACTCACATCCTTTTCGACTGACCGCAGCCTGTGTTGATAGACGCACCGAAGGCCCCGAGAATTTGCATCTGCAGTCTCGGGGCCTTCGGTGTCTCTGATACGTCAACTTCCGCTCCGCCTTGACGGCAACGGTGACGGCAACGTCAGTGGACGGCCATTGGGGCGGACGGTTCGTCGGTGCATCTCTGTGGTGAGCTGAGCGCGTTGCCGAGGGCGTTGATGGCTTGGCGTTGGAGTCGGAGTCGGACGTGGGCGTAGACGCCGGCGGTGACGCCGATGTGGGCGTGACCCAACAACTCCTTGATTACGACGAGGTCGCCACCCTGCTCCAGGAGAAGGGTGGCGGTCGAGTGGCGGAGGTCGTGAAAGCGGATGTGTCGGAGACCGGCCCGGTCGATGAAGCTGCGGAAGCGGCGGGTGAGGTTGGCCGGGTCGAGAGGCCGGCCAGTCGGGGTAGTGAAGACGAGGCCGCTGTCGCTCCAAACCAACCCGGCCTGCCTCCGCTCCCTGTCCTGCCGTTCCTTGTGCTCCTTGAGGGAGTGGAGGCATTCGGTAGGGAGGGCGATGCGGCGTTCGGAGGCGCGGGTCTTGGTGGGCAGGTGGGTGAGGCCGCCGGTTCGGGTGCGTTGGAGCGAGCGGTGGATGCTGGCTGTTCCGGTGGTGAGGTCGAGGTCTTCCCAGTGGAGGCCGAGGAGTTCGCCCTTGCGGAGGCCGGTGCGCAGCGCGAGTTCGTACAGGGCGTGGAGCCGGTCGGCGCGGGCCGCGTCGAGGAACTGGCGGGCCTCGGCTGCGGTGAGCGGACTGAAGCGCCTGGGCTGGTGCGTGGTGGTCTTGACGTTGCGCGCGACGTTCCGGGGCAGCTCGTCTTCGCGGACCGCGTGTTCCAGCGCCGACTTGAGCACCGAGTGCACGTAGGTCACGGTCGAAGCGGACAACCGCTTCTGGCAGCACTCGCCGACCGCGCAGCACCTCTTCCGCACAGCGTCGAGTCCTTGGGCGCAGCACTGGCAGGTGGTGCGGAGCCGGTCGAGGAAGGTGCGTACGTCCTTGGCGGTGAGCCGCGCGACTTTCTTGGTGCCGAGGCCGGGGATGAGGTGGAGGCGGACGCAGGCGGCGTAGCGGGTGTGGGTGTTCTCGCGAAGCCGGTGAAAGGCGACACTGCTGAGCCAGTACGTCAGGTAGTCACCGAGCGTGCTGTCGGCGGTGGCGACCGGCAGCCCGCGGTTGCTGTCGGCGATCTTCTCAACGAGTTTATCGGCGGCCTCTCTGCGGGTGGTGCCGTAGACGCGGACGCGTTTGCGGGTGCCGTTGGCGGCGAGGACGTAGCCGGCGGCTTCCCAGCGGCCGTCTCTTCGCTGGTAGATGGTGCCTTCTTCGTTGGCGCGGGCCTTCTTGCGCTTGGGGGCGGTCATCGGGCGGCCTCTTCCAGGTGGCGCCGTACGTAGTCAGCGAGGGCGTGAGTGGGGATGCGGCGGGCGCGGCCGATGGCCAGCGAGGCCAGGCGGCGGGTGCGCAGAAGGTCGTAGAGGGCCGAGCGGCCGATCTTGAGGCGGGCCATAGCCTCGGGGACGGTGAGGAGTTCGTCGTCACGCACCGGCTGTCACCGCCTGTTCGCGTGTCGGGCCGCCGTTGATGAGTGCGGCGAGGCGTTCGAGGTCGGGGGTGAGGCCGGTGCCGTCGTAGGCCCAGTGGGCGAGGACGAGGGTGGTCGGTGAGGGCTGTGGCGGCGTTGCCATGCGGCTCGGGCGGCCCGGAGGGCGCCGAGGGTGGTGGAGTAGGTGCGGGTCTTGGTGGAGAAGTGGCCGCGGAAGCCGAGCATGTGGGCCCACTTGCGCAGGTTCAGGTGCTTGAGGTCGTCGCGGGGCCGAGGGCCCATGCGGTGCGGATCATCCGGGCGGCGTGCTCAGGTACGGACTCGAACCAGAGGTCGGTGATCTTCTTCAGGCGGTGGTCGAGGGTTCCGGTGGCGGCTTCGGCGTACTTGGCGGCGTGCTTGGCGACGTATCCGGCGACCTTGCCCTCGGTGATCGTGGTCCCGCCCTGGAAAGCGGAGGACCGGATGACCCTGGTGTCGATCTGCTCGCCGAAGTCGAAGGAGCGAGCGCGGCCGTTGACCTCGGGCCCGTCGATGTGGGCGCGGGTGGCTGCGATCCGGATGGCGTCGGCGAGGAGTTCGGGGGTGGCCCAGGCGGGCGGCGGGGTGTAGAGGCCTGCGGGGCCGTCGAGGCGGATCACGGCGAGGAAGTGGATCAGTCCGCGCTGCTGGTACTCCGCGACCTTGGCATACGAGACGCGGGCGACCCTGGAGAGCAGTCGTTGCGGGAGGCCGGCTGCGGCGGCGATGGTGCGGCGCAGGTGGAGCATGAAGCGGGCCCACAGGGCCGGGACGTGGGCGTTCCACAGGACGGCGCCGGTGTAGTCGTACCGCTCGGGGGCGAGCGGGGTGCCGAGGAGCGGGTCGTCCTTGGTGTGGGTGCGTCCGCAGCGGCAGCGGGCGGAGCCGCAGGTGCGTCGCCCGTGGACGGGGCCGTACGAGGGTGCGGTGAGGGTGGCGAAGACGCGGGGGCGGGCGGCTACCTGGTCGGGGATGGTCTTGCCGCCGCGCAGGCCGGCGGCGATGAGGTGGTAGGTGTCCTGGCGGTAGAGCTCGGCACAGGAGGGGCAGCGGGTGGTGCGGCGGTTGCCGCAGCGGACCAGCAGGTGCCCGGCGGGCAGCTCCTTGGACTTCAGTTCGCGCAGGATCTCGCCGGTGAAGGCGTCGATCTCGGTGCGCTGACCTTCGAGCCGGAGCGGCTGGGCGCAGCCACCCAAGGTGGACAGCTGCCGTACCACGCCGAGCAGGTTCCGGTACCCGGTGAACGTGGGCAGCGCGGGTGCGGCCGGGTCGGGGCGGGGGATTGTGGTGGTCGGGGTGTGCGGTGGCATGCTGGCGGGACCTCTCTGGACTGCGGCACGCGTGTGCCGTGGATGGATGGGAGGGAGGCCCCGGCGAGGGCGAGGGTTTGGCGACTACACGCCCTTGCCGGGGATCACTGCGTAGCGGGACCAGGAGGCGGCGGTCACGCGGCTTTGTCCAAGTCGATGTGGTCGGGCAGGTCGCGGACCTTGAGCCCTTCGGCGCACATGAGGTCGTTGATCTGCCAGCAGGCTTCGGTGGGCAGGTAGACCGAGCGCAGTCGGACGGGGGTGCGCATGTCGCCGACGGAGGCGATGGACACGCCTTGCGGCATGGTGCGGTCGGCGGCGGTGATGTCCAGTTCCCGGCCGTCGGGGAAGAGGTGCAGGAAGTCCTCGACGGTGTCGACGCCGTGGCAGATCCGGGCGGACAGGTTGGTGCGCACGGCGGTGGTGAGCACGTCGGCGGAGGGCTTCTGGGCGAGCAGCCACAGCCGTATGCCGAACTTGGCGCCCTGGCTGACGATGGCCAGCAGCTCGGCCTCGAAGCGTTCGCGGGCCTTGCGGTCCGGGTGCCGGGTGCAGTTCGCCACCTCGTCGATCACCACGAGCAGCAGCGGCAGCTCGGGGCTGAACTCGGTGATGCGGTCGGTACGACCGGGCCAGAACAGCCGCTCGCCGCGCTGCGTCTCCTCGCGGACCCAGCGCAGGATCTCGGTCGGCTCGTCTGGGTGGATGGCGTCGGAGACCTTGAAGGCGGTACGCCACCAGGGCGCGACCGCGCCGAGGTTGGGGTCGATCGTGATCAGACGCATGTCTCCCATCAGGGATGCGTAGGCGAGCAGGGTGTTGACCGTGATCGACTTGCCGGAGCGGGTGAGGCCGGCGACCAGGGCGTGCGCGGAGTAGGCGAGGTTGAGCACGATCGGGGTGCCGTCCTCGTGCCAGCCGAGGAGCACGTCATCGGTGGAGACGAACTGCCCCGGTCGGCACACCGGGGAGCCGTCGGGACCGAGCAGTGGTGAGCGGATCACAGCCTCCAGCGGCTCCCGCCGAAATCCCCGGGCGACGATCACTCCGGGCTTGGGCTGGCTGATCCGGATGCGCCGCACCACCGAGCACGGCTGGACGAGGGACTCCGCCGAGGCCACGGCCCGCCTCCTGCGCATCGCCGCCACCTACCGCGAGGAGGACGTGCAAGCCCCGACCTACGGCCTCGGTCGCCCCAAAGGATGGATCGCCTTCCTCCCGCCAGCGAGGACAGCCCCTGCCCGCGCCTCCGCGCCGCGACCGAAACGAGACATTCGTCGCCGCTCACCCCCACCGCGCCGGCCCCGTCCCTCACTGATGGCAGAAGCCCCGGGCGGAAGCTATACGGAGCTCGACGACTGCAAGACAGAACTGCTCTTAGACTCTGGCCGAACGCGAAGGGAAGCCGAACGCGCCAGGGCCAGCTGACCAGAGCGGTGCGGCAGGCTCTCACCTTCCCAACGACGATGCGCCGCTCAGCGCTCGCTGGACCTCGGCTGCGGGGAAGGGGGTGCCCTTGCTTTGTGTGATCAGGCGGTGGTGGAAGTCGTCCAGGACGATCGCGTGCCGTGCGTGACGGCCGATGATCGCGCAGATGTCTTCCGGAACGCCGGAGGGTTGGTGGCCTGCGACCCATTCGCGCAGGAAGGTCCCGTGGTCGGCGCCACCACGCACGCTGTCGGGAAGGTGATGGCGAAGCAGGTGGCCCGGTGCGTAACAACGGTCGTACACGAGGTGATCGGCCAGGAAGGTGTCCTCTTCCGCCGAGAGTTCGAAGTCGCGGCTCAGGGCCAGCCCGAAGTCAGCGAAGTACACCTGCCGGCCGTCGGTGAGCAGGTTGGAGAAGTGCGCGTCGAAGTGGACCATCCCGCGCGCACCCATGAACTCCGTTCCCCGCCGCAGCGCATCCTCGACCCATAGGTAGGGCGACTGGCCTCCCCGTTCTTGCCAGCCCACGTTCCGTGCCTCGCCGAGCCACGCGCCGAGTGTCTGGGGCACATGCTCCAGGAAGAGCGCCAGGCTGAAGGATGACCGTCCGATGGCTTCCAGCCTGCGGCGCACCGCTGGCGACCCGTCCCAATGCGCCACGGCCCCCTCAACGCCCCCGAACTCGTCGGCGAAGCTGGTGGGGGGACTGTCCGGCAAGACCCGCCAGTGATACAGCAGCGGGAATCCCGCGTATTCGTCCTTCAGCACCCAGCCTGTTGTCAGGATGTGCGCTGCCAGCTCACGCCAGGCACCGAACCCCGCCGATCCCACCCCGTACTGATAGAAAAGGGGAAGATCGAAGAGGTTAGCGGTCGACCGTACGTGCTCTGGCTGCAACTCCATGTCGGTCAGCGGGATCCGCTTGACGAAGACGCGCCTCCCCGTCACCTGCATCTCAGCCGACCTGCCGCCGATGCCAGAGCCGATACTCGCTGCGGCAGCTACGGCATCCTCCAGCCGCCGGTCACTGATCAGGGACAGCCGTGCGCCCACATCCGCATACGCGAACACTCGCGCGGCATGCCCTGACTCGATCACATCCATGAGCAGCTCCAGACTGACATCACAACTGACTGTTGTCGATCACGGCAGGCAAACCGACGTGACTCCGGAAGTCGTCGCCAACGTACTCCCCTTGAAGCGCCACGGCTTCCCAGCGGCCGTCCTTGCGCCGGTAGACTGTTCCGTCGCCGTTGCCGCGCACGCGGCGGGAGGGGTTGGTGTCTCGGGGCGTGGTCATCAGGCGGCTTGCTCGTTGAGGCGGGTGCGGAGGAGGTCGTAGACGGCGGAGCGGCCGAGCTGGAGGCGGGCCATGACCTGTGGCACCGTCAGCAGTTCCTCCGGCGCACTCTCCGGCTGGCGGGGCGGGACCGGTTCATGTGCGGTCATCAGCAGCCCTCCTTCCGCGATGAACTGCCGTGCGAGTTCTCTGCGGTGCCAGACTGTGGCGGCGAGCAGCAGGTGCGGATGACCCTGCCGCACGTGCCAGGCGACGGCCAGGCGGGCAGGGGCCGGGCCGGTTCCGTCGCACGTGATACAGGAGAGCGGGGCGCGGTGGGGCAGAAGGATGGCGCCACGGCCCTGGCGGAGGCGGCAGAACAGGGAACGGTCGAGGGGGTGTGGGAGGCGTCCGCGTACTTGGCCGCGGAGGCGGACTCCGCTTGATCGGTGAGTCCGGCGTTGGTGCCGAAGGCGGCGATCTGTCGGATGTCGAGCTGTACGTTCCAGGCGAGTTCGCGCTCACCGCTCGCGTCCGACTCGACCGAACGCGGCCCTGTGAGGTGGCGGCACAGGTGGCTGGGGGCTGCGTCTGCCGTCGGAGCCGTCGAGCCGGATGACGCCGTGGAAGTGGACCAGGCCGGTGTTCTGGCCATCCGGGAGGACACGTCGACCCACCGCTGTCCGAGCGGCTCGTCGACTGCACCGCCCGGGTGCCGAGCCAAACAGAGTGGTCGGCACCCGGGCGGTGCATACGCTCGCAGTCGAGGGCCGGTCCGCCGGGATCTCCGGCGAACCGGCCGACCGGCCGACGGTGGGTCAGACCCCGCCGTGCTCCGCGTAGGCCGTCAGCTCGGCGAGGAACTCCTCGCGGACGGCGGGGGCGGCCCAGGAGATCTCGATCGCGTTGCGCTGGAGGCGCACCAGGTCGGCGTCGGAGAGGGACGCGGGCTCGCGCAGGGCGGCCAGGTTCTCCGCGACGTAGCCCGGGAAGTACGCGGGGTCGTCGGAGTTGACCGTCACCTTGACGTCCTGGTCGAGCAGGGCGCGGATCTCGGCGGCCTTCATGCCGTCGGTGACATGCGCGTTGGAGATCGGGCACACCGTCAGGCCGAGGCCGCGCTCGCGGATCCGCTCGATCAGCGACGGGTCCTCCAGGGCGTTCACCCCGTGGTCGATGCGGTCGACGCCGATCTCCTCGATGACCTGGCGGATGTGCTCCGTCGAGTTCTTCTGGTCGACGTCGCAGTGCATCGTCAGCCGGAAGCCCTCGGCGCGCGCCCGGGCGAAGACCTCGCGGAACTTCACCGGAGGGTTGCCCGCCTCGTCCGAGTCCAGGCCGACGCCGGTGATCCACTCCTTGTAGGGAAGCGCCTGCACCAGCGTGGTCATCGCGAACTCGGCCTGGAAGTCGCGCAGGAAGCACATCACGAGGCGGCCCCGGAAACCGGTGGCGCGCTCGGCGTCGTCGAGGGCGCGGGTCAGACCGCGGATGACGGTGTCGAAGGCGATGCCGCGCGCGGTGTGCGCCTGCGGGTCGAAGAAGATCTCCGCGTAGCGCACGTTCTGGGAGTGCGCCTTGGCCGCGTAGGCCGCCGCGAGGTCGTAGAAGTCCTGCTCGGTGCGGAGCACGGACATCCCCTCGTAGTAGACGGAGAGGAAGCCGGGCAGGTCGTGGAAGTCGTACGCGGCGCGCAGCGCGGTCTCGTCGGCGTACGGCAGCTCGATGCCGTTGCGCTGCGCCAGGGCGAACTTCAGGCCGGGTTCGAGGGTGCCCTCGATGTGCAGGTGCAGCTCGCACTTGGGCAGGCCGGCGATGAACGCGTCCACGCGGGCGGGTTCGGTGGTCATGGTGAACTCCTCGACTGGATACGTCAGTTGGCGGCAGGGTTCAGGATGTCGACGACGTCCTGGGTGTGGTAGTTGACGACACCCAGGTCGGTCACGGCGTACTCCGGGATGGCGGTGATCTCCAGGAAGATCAGGTAGCCGAAGGCGGAGGGGAGTTCACAGCCGAGCGCGCGAGCGGCGGCCTCCAGACGGTCCTCCGCGGCGGCCATCTCCTCGGGGGCGAGGTCGGCGACGATGCCGGCCACCGGCAGCGGCAGGAACTCCTTGATCTCACCGCCGTCCACGACGACCTGGCCGCCACCGTGCTCGGCCAGGTGGTTCACGGCCAGGGCCATGTCGGCGCGGTCGGCACCGACGCAGACGATGTTGTTGTCGTCGGGGGCGGCGGACGAGGCGATCGCGCCGGAGCGCAGGCCGAAGCCGTTGATCATCGCGGTGACGGTGCCGCCGCCGTTCTTCCCGTAGCGCTCCGACACCGTGACGTACAGGGCGTCCTGCGCGAGGTCGGCGCGGACCCTGCCGTCGACGACCGGCAGCGTCATCTCCACGCCCTTGCGCACGAACGGCACGGTGCGGTCCATCTCGACGACCAGGACCCGGGCCTCGTCGCCCTCGGTCGCGACACCGATCGAGTCCTCGGTGACCGGGGCGACCCGGAAGGCGGGGGAGAGGGCGGCGGAGCGCTCCGGGGCCCGCGGCGCCTCGATGGTCCGGCCGCCCTCGGCGACCAGCTTGCCGCGCGCGAACACCCGCTCCACCTGGAACGACTCGGGGGAGTCGACGATCAGCACGTCCGCGTAGCGGCCCGGCGTGATCGAGCCGACGAGGTGGTCGACGCGGTACATCTCCGCGCAGTTGAGCGTCGCCATCTGGATCGCCTCGACCGGCCGCACGCCCGCCGCGATCGCCATGCGCACCAGCTTGTCCAGGTGGCCCTCGCGCAGGATGTCGGCGACGTGCATGTCGTCCGTGCAGAAGCCGACGCGCCGCGACTGGGCGCCGAACTCGGTGACCGTGCGCACGTTCTCGTTCATGAAGTGCGCCACCGACGATTCACGGATCAGCAGCGACATGCCCGCGCGCAGCTTCTCCAGTGCCTCCTCGGCGGTGTAGCTCTCGTGGTCGAGCCGGACGCCCGCGGCCGAGAGCGCGTTGATCGTGGTGGTGGCGGCCATGGGCGCGCAGCCGAAGATCGGCAGACGGTTGCGGTGGGCGAGTTCGAGGGCGCGCAGCACCTTCTCGTCACGGTTGAGGACGAACTCGGCGACGGTCTCCCACACGCCGAAGCAGTCCGCCCAGTCCTGCGTCTCGGCGTGCTCGTCCGGCCCGAAGGAGAAGCCGACCGTCGTCTCGGGCAGCGTGTACGGCGTCTTGAACGGCGCCCCCCAGAAGATCTTCATGGGGCTCGCATCCGCCTCGCGCAGCGCCTCACGCACCCCGTCCAGGCCTGCGACGACGAGGAACTGGTCGAGCCCGGAGACGACCGAGGTGGTGCCGTGGCGGACGGCGGCGTCGGCGAACATCGTCACCGACAGCTTCGAGCACTCCAGGTGCAGGTGTCCGTCGATGAGCCCCGGCGTCAGGTACTTGCCGGTCGCGTCGACGATCTCGGTGTCCGGGCCCTCGTACGCCGAGACGTCGCCGGTCGCGGCGATCCGGTCGCCCGTGATGGCGACGTCGGCCGGGTAGATCTCGCCGGTGCAGACGTTGACGAGCTGTCCGCCCCTGATGACGCGGTCGGCCTTGACGACGCCCTCGGAGGCGTCGATGAGCGCGCGGAGGCTGGGCTGGTTCATGCGGTTGGCTCCAGAAGTGGTACGAGGGCGGAGAGGAAGGCGTGAGGGATCAGGCGGCGGGGGACAGTTCGGCCTCGGCCCGGACGTCGCGGCGGGCGAGCAGCCAGTACGCGACGCCGGCGACGAGGGCCCCGGCGAACACCGAGAGATCCAGGCCGCCCGCGGCGCGGGAGAGCGGGCCGACGAAGACGGTGGAGTCGACCCAGAGCACGGCGGCGGCCAGACCCAGCAGCACCGCGAGCAGACCGGCCGGGCGGACGCCGCCCCGGTGCCAGTAGATGCCCCGGCGGCCGGTCTCCCCGGGGAACAGGGACGGCACGTCGTAGCGGCCCCGGCGCAGCGCCCAGTCGGTCAGGTAGACGGCGGCCCACGGGCCGAGCCACAGCACGATCAGGCTCAGGAAGTTCGACAGCAGGGTGTAGAAGTCGGCGGAGAAGAC
Organism: Streptomyces sp. NPDC032161; assembly: GCF_040636995.1. Lineage (NCBI taxonomy): Bacteria > Bacillati > Actinomycetota > Actinomycetes > Kitasatosporales > Streptomycetaceae > Streptomyces > Streptomyces sp. NPDC032161. The sequence continues at coordinate 51,053 of NZ_JBEZVN010000020.1, forward strand.
CGCCCACAGCGTGATGCCGGTGCACAGCGTCAGGTCGATGAAGACGACCATCCAGCGCTTGATCGGCAGGCCGACGGCCAGGAGGTTCAGGCCGGAGGAGTACATGTCCGTGGTGTTCACGGCGAGCAGCGAGACGATCGCGAGCAGCAGGTACGGCGTGCTGAACCAGCCGGGCAGGATCTCCGGCAGGCCGGAGATCGGGTCGGCGGCGTTGGTGGTCGCGGTGGCCACGGCGGCGCCGAGGATCTGGAGCAGGATGTTGGGCACCATGCCGCCGAGCGCGGCGCAGGCGAACACCTTGCGGGGCGCCGAGTCGGCGGGCAGGTAGCGCGAGTAGTCGCTGCCCATGTCGGCCCAGGACAGGCCGCCCGACGCGGTGACCATGGCGAGGACCAGGGAGACGGTGACGAGGGAGGGCGCCTCGCCGTGGCCCGCGAAGTCCGCCTTGGGAAAGACGAGGAACGCCATCACCGCGAACATCGCGGCGAAGATCCAGGCGAAGTACTTCTGCACCTTCATGATCAGGTGGTAGCCGGCCAGCGGCAGCAGCATCTGCAGACCTGCCGCGACAGCGATGACCAGCAGCTTGACGGGTGTACCGGCGGTGACTCCGGCCTGGTCGAGCAGCGCGAGCCCGGCGAGCACGATCAGCACCATGCCCCCCGCCTCGAACCCGACGAGCATCACCCAGCTCAGCAGGGCGGGGAGCTTTCCGCCGCGCGGACCGAAGGCGGCCCGCGAGATCGAGTGCGTGGAGGTGCCGGTGCGCGGGCCCTGGAGGCTGGTCAGACCGGTGACGGCGAAGCCCAGCACGTTGCCGGCGACGATCAGCGCGACCGCGTACCAGAAGGACAGGCCGAAGGAGACGACGAGCGCTCCGTAGACGACCGTGAAGACGGTGGTGTTCGTCCCGGCCCAGAGCCCGAGGAGCCGGCTGGGCCCGCCCTGGCGCTCCTCGGCGGGTACGGCGTCGATGCCGCGCTGTTCGACCGTGAAGACGGACGCGGTGGAGGCGGTGGGCGGGGTGGTCCCGGTGGATCCGGGCGGAGCGGCGGTGGTGGCCTCGGCCATGGTCGGCAGGCGTCCTTTGCGGACTCGCGTCCCGGCCTGGGGGGACGGGACGGGGGATGTACGGGGAGGTCCGGCGAGGCCGGAACACGGGGCGCACGACGGTGTGCGAGGGGGTCGGCAGTCCGCTGGGCGCGCCCCGGGTATTCACGGAGGCTTGCCCAAACGTTTTGGCAACGCAGCGGACGGTACTGCCTAAACGTTTTGGCAGTCAAACGGTAAGCTCGACGCCATGTCAGATGTCACAGAGCCGACGGGGCTCGGCCGGCCCCGGAACGCGCGTGCCGCCTCCCGCACGCCGGGCGCGCCCAAGGGGGGCGGGCTGCGCGAGGTCGCCCGCCGGGCCGGTGTCTCCGTCACCACCGCCTCGCACGCGCTCAACGGGGTCGGCCGGGTCGGAGCCGACACCCGTGAGCGGGTCCTCGCCGTCGCCGCGGAGATCGGCTACCGCGCCAATCCCAACGCGCGCGGGCTGCGCGGCGCCCGTACCGGGCTGCTCGGTCTGACCCACCGCACGGCCGTCGAGGGCGGCATCACCGACATCGAGTACTTCGTCAAGATCGTGAACGCGGCGACGTGGACGGCGATGGCGCACGACTACTCCCTCGTGCTCGTCCCGCCGTCCCTGGACGGGCGCCCCTTCGACTCGCTGCCGCTGGACGGCACCATCGTCATCGACCCGCTCACCGACGATCCGCTGCTCGGCCGTCTCTCCGGCATGGGCGTCCCCGTCGTCACCACCGGGCGTGACCTGTCCCGCAAGGACGCCTTCCCCTGGGTCGACAACGAGCTGTCCACCTGCGCCGTCGCCGCCCTCGACCATCTCGCCGCCACCGGCGCCCGCCGCATCGGACTGCTGACCGGATCGACCGGCCAGTCCTACGACGAGGACGCGGCCGACGCCTACCGCGACTGGTGCGGGCGAACCGGCCGTCCCGTGCTCATGGACCGGGCCGAGTCCGGGACCGATTCCACCGCCGCCGCGCACCGCCTGCTCGCCCGCCCGGACCGGCCCGACGCGCTGTACGTCGTGATGGAGAAGTTCGGCTTCGCCACCCTCGCCGTCTGCCGCGAACTCGGCCTGGGCGTTCCCGACGACGTGCAGATCGTGGTGGGCGCGGACGGGGAGTTCGCGCGCAGCGCGCGCCCCGAGCTCACGGCGCTCGACCTTGCCCCGGAGGAGATCGGCAGACAGGCGGCCGAGCTGCTGATCGACGTGATACGGCGGCCACCGCCGGCCGGAGCCCGGCCCGAACACCGTCTCGTCCCGGCCAGGCTGCTGCCGCGCGCCTCCACCCGGCCGGTGCGCACGGAGCACTGAGGCTCCGGACGGCGCCCGAGGACACCCGGTGCGGCGGCAGGGCCCGGACCGGGGCGGTCCTGGCGCCGACGGATCCCCGGCCCCCGCCTCGACGGCGCTCCCGCACGGCCCGGCGGTCCCCGCCGGGCCGTGCGGGCGTCCAGCCGGACGTTTGTCTCCGAGGCGCCGCAGGGGTGGACGCCGAGTGGGCTCAGGGGCCCGGCTCCGGCGCGCACCGCTCCTCCGGTCGCCCGCGGCTCACTCGCGCAGGGACGGCTCGGCGACGCCCCCGCCCAGGAGGTCGCGCAGCAGGCGCGTGGCGGGCAGGGCGGAGTGGAGGTACACGTACTCGCTCCGGAGCTCGACGACCGCGAGCAGGGTGCGCAGCGTGTCCACCGCTTCCTCCGCCTGTCCCACGTGGTGCTGGGCCTGGGCGAGCAGGCCCAGGTGGAGGGGCTGGCGGATGCGTGTGCCGCTCAGGCGCAGTTCCGCGAGCGCGTCCTTCATCTCGGCGATCCCCTCGCCCCGCCCGGAGTGGGCCAGCGCCCACCCCAGCGGCAGGCGGAGCATCATCTTCCAGTAGTACAGACCGTGCTCGACGGCCAGCCCGATGCCCTCGGCGCAGGAGGACCGCGCCGTCTCGACATCGCCCTCCCAGGTGGCCACCACCGCATGGGCGTAGAGGGCGTGGATCCGGTCCCAGGGCCTGCTGTCGTACCGCGTCAGCCGCAGCAGGCCGCGGCGCTGCTCGGCCACCGTGTCCCGGTCGCCGGTCAGCCAGCGGGCCAGCACCTCGTAGCACCGGAAGTAGACGCGCGGGTCGGACTGGTACATCCGCTCCGGAAGCCGTCCCTCGCGGGAGTAGCGGTCGGCCAGCCCGACGCCGTGCTCCAGCTCCGCCAGCGCCTCGGACAGCCGGCCGCGGACGAACAGTACGGTCGCCTCGCCGTACGCCGCACCGAGCCGGGCCGTCGGTTCGTCGGTCCGCTCCGCGATGTCCCGCAGCAGGAGAGCCAGTTGACGGGACTCGTCGTAGCGGCCGCGGACGAGGAGCGAGGCGCCGAGCATCGACAGGGCCGCAGGGTCGTCGGCGGTGCCCGCCTCCGCGGCGCGGCCCCGGTTGAACTCAGCCTCGGCCTCCGTGTCCCCGAACCCGCGTACATGCGCAAGCAGTTGGCCGAGTTCCAGATGCAGTCGGTGTTCCAGCTCGCGGGCCGAGGCGTCGTCCGGGAGCAGGCGGACGATCCGCATCGCACGGCGCAGCCATGTCTCGCGGTCGTCCGATGCCAGACGCGGCTCCGCGTTCGCGGCGGCGCGCAGCAGCCAGGGCAGGACGCGCTGCGCGGGCATGGCGCCCCTGGCGTGCCAGGCGTGGTGGGCGACGCGGTCGGCCTCCTCGGGGGCGCTCTCCGCATCCAGCCGCGAGGACAGGGCCTCGGCGTACCGGGCGTGCAATCGTTCGCGTGCCTCGTCGGTCAGTTCGGCGGTGAGCACCTCCTGGGCCTGGGGACAGCCGAGACGTAATCGTCCGGGGCGGTTCGGGTCCGGGGCCAGCAGACCGTACCGGATCGCCGATTCCACCAGCGCGATGGCCGAACTGCCGTCGGAGGCACGGCACAACGCGTCCACCTCGATGTCGGGGGCGACGACCGCGCACAGGCGGAGCAGCAGCAGGAACGGCTCCGGCAGCATGGCGAATTCCTGGCGCAGGACCTTGCGCGCGTACGCCGTGACGAGGCCGAGCAGTTCGTCCGTGGCGCCTGAATCGCGCAGGTCCCTCGCGCCGCCGAGGTAGGAGAGCATCTGGAGGACGAAGTACGGGCTGCCCGTGCCCTGGCGGTGCAACGCGTCCACCAGCCGCTCGTCGACACCCGGTCCGGCCTGGGCGTGGACCAGCGCGGCGACGTCGGACCGGGCCAGTCCGCTGAGCCGGAGGATCTCCGTACGGGGGCCCTTGAGCACCTCGGTCATCAACCGGAACCGGGAGGCGTCCGGCCAGGCCTCCAGGTCCCAGCCGGTCAGGACGATGCTGAGGCACTGTCCCTGACGGCGCGTGGCGAGCAGCCGCAGAACCTCCAGGGACGCGGTGTCCGCCCAGTGCACGTCCTCCAGCAGGAGCACCAGCGGACGACGCGCGGCCAGGGCGAACAGGATCTCGCAGACGGCGTCGTGCACCCGGAACGGGTCCCGGGAACCCTCCGGTTCGCAGCCCTGCCCACCGCTCGTCCCGGCCCCGCGCCAGCCGGGCAGCAAGGGGGCGAGCAGCGTTCCGAAGGGCGCCGCGGCTTCCTGGAAGGCGTCGGGCCGGGAGGTCGACAGCAGGCGCAGCACCTGCGTCCAGAGCCAGTACGGCGGGACGCCCTCCCCGGAGAAGGAACTGCCCCGCACCGTCTCGATGTCGCTGTCCCCGTCCCGGATCCGCTGGGCCAGTTCCATCACGAGATGGGTCTTGCCGAGCCCCGAGGATCCGAACACGCAGGAGAGATGGCCGCGGCCGTCGGCGGCACCGGCCGTCGCCACGACCAGGCGTCGCAGCTCCCGGTCCCGGCCCGTCATCGGCGGCGCCGTACCGGGCTTGCGCGGGGAAGGTTCGTAGGGGATGGGCCGGACCCGGGGGGCGCGGCTCCGGGCCGCCGGGCCGACGGCACAGGAACGGGCCGTGGTCGCCACCGCCCGGGGCGCCGCCCCGGACACCGGCGGGGCCCCGACAGAGACCCCCGCGCTCCCGGACGCGGCCCACCGCCCCGGCGCCCCGGCCGGCTCCTCGTCACCGAGCTCCTGCCGAAGGAGTGCCACGTGCAGCCGTTGGAGCTCGGCGGTCGTGTCCACGCCGTACTCCTCCACCAGATGGCCCCGCGTCCACTCGTACACCTTCAGCGCCTCCGCCTGGCGGCCCGTCCGGAACAGGGCGGTCATCAGATGCCCCACCAGACGTTCCCGCGTCGGGTGCTGGCGCGCCTCGCGCTCCAGTTCGGTCACCACCTCGGCGGGCCTCCCCAGCGCGAGCGCGGCCTCGGCGGATGCCTCCAGGGTGGTGAGGCGGACCTGTTCGAGCCGGGTGCTCTCGTCGGCGAGCGGCTGGTGGGCGGCGAACTCGGCGTACGGGGCGCCGCGCCACAGGGAGAGCGCCCGGGTGAGACGGTCACGGGCGGCGAGCGGGTCACGCGCCAGCAACTGCCGCCCGGAAGCCGCGAGTTGCTCGAAGCGCTGGGCGTCGACCTGATCCGGCGGCAGCTGGAGCACGTATCCCGGGGCCTGGTAGCGCAGCACCGAGGCACCACCGGGACCCCCCGCCGGGGCCAACGACCGGCGCAGATGGGAGACATGGCTCTGCAGCGTGGCGACCGCCCGCAGCGGGGGATCGTCCCGCCAGAGCCCCTCGACCAAGGCGGACGTCGGGACGACCCGGCCCAGTCTGATGAGCAGCAGGGCCAGCAGCGCCCGGCGGCGCGGCGGTCCGAGCGGCACCTCGTGTCCCGCGTACCGCGCCGACATCGGCCCCAGGACCTGGAGCACCGGCCCGTCGGGGGCGGGCGGGCGCGGGGGCGTCGCTGTGATCCCTATCCGACGTGCAGACATACTCGGCCCCATTCGTTCTCACGCTTGAGACGCGCCCGGTGAATTGATCCTAGAACAGCGGATGTTGCTTCCGGTGAATCGCGCCCGGTGAATGGCCGGTAAGCGATCAGGCGGCCGTTTCCCGGATATATCCGGGGAACCGGCAAGTGATCCGCAAGCGAATGGCAAGGGAAGCGGAGGGCACCGGGGACCGGCAACAGAATTCCGGCCAGCGCGCGGCAAGGGGGGTGGCGCAGCATGGGCACGGCGCCGCCGGTGGCGTGGGCCATCCGGCGCGGACCAGGGAGGCACAACGGTGTTGGCGGTTCTCTTCCCGGGGCAGGGCTCGCAGTTCCGCGGCATGGGCGCGGACGTCTTCGGTCGCTACCCCGGCCTCACGCGGTACGCCTGCGACCTCCTCGACTACGACCTCGTCGCGCTCTGCCGCGACAATCCGGACGACATGCTCTCCCGCACGGAGTGCACACAGCCCGCGCTCTACACCGTCAACGCGCTGCACGCGTTCGAGCGCGAGCGGCGCGAGGAGCCGCCCGCCGACTGCTACCTCGGACACAGCCTCGGGGAGTACAACGCGCTCCTCGCCGCCGGGGTCTTCGACTTCGAGACGGGGCTGAGACTCGTCAAGCGGCGCGGCGAACTCATGGCCGCGGCCACCGGCGGCGGGATGACGGCCGTCATGGACGTCCCGCCCGCGCGCCTGCTCGACGCCCTGGCCGAGGACGGCGTCGAGGGAATCGACCTGGCGGCCTTCAACACCGATGCCCAGGTCGTGATCGCCGGCAGCGACCAGGCGCTGCGCGCGGCCCACGCCGCACTGAAGCAGCGCGGCATCCGCCACGCCCCGCTGCGGGTCGGCGCGGCCTTCCACTCCCGGCACATGGAGCCCGTCCGCGCCGAATTCGAGAAATTCCTCGGGGAGTTCACGTTCGCGGAACCCCGGACCGCCGTGATCTCCAATGCGAGCGCGCGCCCACACGAACGCGACACGATCCCCGCCATGCTCAGCAGACAGCTCGTCGAGCCGGTCAGGTGGGCCGACAGCATCCGTCATCTCCTCTCCCTGGGGACAGGGCTGGAGTACGAGGAGATGGGCGGCCGTTCCCTCACCCGCATGGTGCGGAGCCTGATGAAGTCCGATACCCACAGCCAACCAGTCGAAAGCGCGGTGTGAGAGATGGACCGAGCGGGGCACATAAAGAAGCTCGTCGAGGACCAGTTCCTCGTTGAGTTCGACGACGAGCTGACGGCCGCGAGCGATCTCTTCAAGGCCGGGGTGATGGATTCCTTCGGGTACGTCCAGCTCCTGAGCGCCCTCGAAAAGGACTTCTCGCTCGACATGACGGACGAGGATTTCATCGCGAACGTCTTCACCTCGCTCGAAGCCATCGACGCCTTCGTGGCCAAGAAGATCGCCGAGCGCGACGACCACTGAAGCAAGGAGACCCCGCATGTGCGGAATCGCTGGGTTCGTCTCGCCGTCGCTCGACGCCGGGGCCGCGCCCGAGGTCATCACCTCCATGCTGTCGCTCATCCGCCACAGAGGACCGGACGAGGCGGGCTACTATCTGGGCGACGGCATGGCCATGGGCACGGTCCGGCTGGCGATCATCGACATCTCCCACGGTGCGCAGCCCATGGCGGATCCCGAGGAACGCTACTGGATCTGCTTCAACGGCGAGCTGTACAACTACGTCGAACTCCGCCAGGAACTGCGCGGACTCGGCCACCGGTTCCGCACCCGCTCCGACACCGAGGTCTTCCTGCGGGCCTGGATGCAGTGGGGCCCGGGATGCCTGCCCCGGTGCAACGGCGCCTTCGCCGTGGCGATCCGGGACGCGGTGTCGGGGGACCTCTTCCTGGCACGCGACAGGTTCGGCAAGCGCCCGCTGTTCTACGCCGACCGCAGGCGCGGCGGGGGCGACCGGGACGGTGCGTTCCTCTTCGCCTCCGAGATGAAGGCGTTCCAGGCGTTCCCGGACTTCCGGTTCGAACTCGACCCCGCCGAACTCGCCTCCACCTTCGCGGCCTGGACGCCGCTGCCCGACCGGTCCCCGTTCCAGGGCATCCGCCAGCTCCCCATGGGCAGCTGGATGGTCGTCGGCGGCGGCCGGACCTCACTGCACCACTACGAGGAACTCGCCCTGGAAAAGCCACCGTTCACGGGAAGTGCGCGCGACGCGGAACACTTCGTGCGCGAAACCCTGCGGCAGAGCGTGGAGATGAGGCTGCGCAGCGACGTCGAGGTCGGGGTCTACCTGAGCGGCGGGCTCGACTCCTCGATCGTGACGAAACTGACCACCGACCTCTCCTCCCGCGAGGTGCGCACCTTCTCGGTGCAGTTCGAGGAGGCCGCCTTCGACGAGTCGGGCAGTCAGCAGGTGGTGGCCTCGCACCTGCGGACGCTCCACTCGTCGATCACCGTGTCCGGCGCCGACATCGCGCGGACCTTCCCGTCGGCCGTGTACCACGCCGAAGTGCCCGCGTTCCGCACCGCGTTCGTCCCGATGTACCTGCTGGCGCGGCACGTCCGGGACGCCGGCATACGGGTGGTCCTCACCGGCGAGGGCGCCGACGAGGCGTTCCTCGGCTATTCGCTGTTCCGCGAGACGCTGGTGCGCGCGGAGTGGAACGAACTGTCGGACGCCGAGCGGATGAAGAGGATCGGCAACCTGCACCCGGAGCTGAGCCACTTCGGCCCCGCGAACCGGGCACGACTGGCGGGCCTCTTCGAGCAGTTCTCGGTGGAACGCCTGCCCGGCCTCTTCTCGCACGAACTGCGCTACCAGAACGGGCGGTTCGCGGCACGCCTGCTGAAGCGCCGCGAGGACCCCTTCGCGGATCTGCTCGCGCTCACGGGGACGACACCGGGCTACGCCGCGCTGAGCGCCGTCCAGAAGGCGCAGTGGCTGGAGTACAAGACCCTGCTGCCCGGCTATCTGCTGTCGACGCAGGGCGAGCGCATGAGCCTGGCGCACGGGGTCGAGAACCGCTGCCCCTTCCTCGACCCCGCCGTGGTGCGGGCGGCGGCGTCCGTGAACCTGCGGTTCGACGACGGGTTCGAGGAGAAGGCGATCCTCAAGCGGGCGTTTCACGGGGAGCTGCCGGAGTCGAGCCTGATGCGGCGGAAGCAGCCGTACCGCGCACCGGGCGCGAGCGTCTTCAAGGAGCAGCGGCCGGACTACCTGGACCTGATCCTCTCGGACGCGGAACTGGCGAAGATCGACTGCGTCGATCCCGTGTTCGCGCGCAGACTCGTGACGAAGATCATGACCACGCCCGACCGGCAGATCAGCACCAAGGAGGACCAGGCGTTCCTCTACCTACTCTCCACCGCCGTCCTCGACCACCGGTTCGTGAGAGGGCGGGAAGGGCACCGGAGCGCCCCCGCCGGGGGCGGCATGCACATCCGGACAGTCCACGACCACCGGAAGAACCGGGGGCCGGAGCCCTCCCGTCCCGTCCTCCCCCGCGCAGAAGGAGTCCGATGAGCACGGTCGAACCGACCTCCGCACACCAGGAAGTTCCCCCCGCGCACGAGGACGAGGCCCTGGCCTCCGAGGACAGGACCCTCGCGCACGAGGACGCGGTCCCCGGCCGCGACGACGCGGCCCCGGCGCCCGACGACGTCGCGATCATCGGACTCGCCCTGCGGTTCCCCGGTGCCGACACCCTGGAGGAATTCGGCGAACACCTCGTCGCCGGACGCTCGCTCATCTCGGAGGTGCCCGCCGAACGCTGGTCCAAGGAGGAACACTTCGGGGACCCGAGGCGAGGCGCCCAGAAGACCAACAGCGTCTGGGGCGGCTTCATCGAGCACGCGGACCGCTTCGACGCCGACTTCTTCAGCATCTCGCCGCGCGAGGCCGAGAGCATGGACCCCCAGCAGCGCATCGCCCTCGAACTCGCCTGGCAGGCCGTGGAGAACGCCGGGTACGCGGCGAGCGCGCTGGCCGGGACGGAGACCGGCGTCTTCATGGGGGTCTGCCACGCCGACTACGCGGAGCTGATGGAACGCGAAGGGGTGCGGACGGACGTCTACTTCCCCACCGGCACGGCCTACTCGATCATCGCCAACCGCATCTCCTACCACTTCGACTTCCAGGGCCCCAGCATCACCAACGACACGGCCTGCTCCAGTTCACTGGTGTCCGTGTACGAGGCGGTCCGCGCGCTGCGCAACGGCGACTGCGCCCTGGCCCTGGCCGGAGGCGTCAACCTGATCTGGTCGCCCAAGCACTTCGTCGCCTTCAGCCAGGCGAGCATGCTGTCCCGCACCGGCCGCGCCAGGGCCTTCGACGAGAGCGCCGACGGCTACGTCCGGGGCGAAGGAGGAGCCGTGCTCCTCCTCAAACCCCTTGCACGGGCGGTCGAGGACGGCGATACCGTGCACGCCGTCATCAAGGGCGTCGCGACCAACCACGGCGGCCGGACGAACTCCCTCACCGTCACCAACCCGGCCGCACAGTCCAGGCTCATCGAGCGGCTCTACACCAGGGCCGGCATCCGCCCCGAGACCATCGGCTACATCGAGGCCCACGGCCCGGGGACACCGGTGGGCGACCCGATCGAGATCATGGCCCTCAAACGCGCCTTCGGGAACCTGCACGCGGCCCAGGGCACGGTCGCCCGCCCGGACGCCTGCGGGATCGGCTCGGTCAAGACCAACATCGGACACCTCGAAGGGGCCGCGGGCGTCGCGGGCATCGCCAAGGTGATCAGCGCCTTCGCCCGCCGCGTGCTGCCCGCGACCGTCAACTTCGAGAAGCAGAACAAACTGATACGACTCGACGGCACCCCGTTCCACATCGTCCGGGACACCCGACCCTGGGACGCGCCGCCCGCGAGAGCGGACGGCACCGTTCCGCCGCGCCGCGCCGGGGTCAGCTCCTTCGGGTTCGGCGGCACCAACGCCCACCTGGTGCTGGAGGAACACCTCACGGACGACGGACCGACGGTCGCGGCGTCCGGGAGGGGCCCGGAGCTCGTGCCCCTCTCGGCCAGGACCCCGGAACGCCTGCGGGCCGTCGCCCGCCGGCTGCGTGCCCATCTGCGGGGGCCGGCCGCGCCGACGCTCGCGGACGTCGCCCACACCCTGCGCGCCGGCCGGGAACAGATGCCCGCCCGGGTGGCCTTCGTGGTGACCGGACGGGACGAACTCGTCACCCTCCTCGGGGAGTTCATCGACGGTGCGGACGAGACCGGCCGGATCCTCGTGGGCGATTCGGTGCGCGGCGCGGACGGGGACCCGGACGGGACGGTGGAAGCTGCGGAGCGGTGGGCCGACGGCGCCACCGCCGACTGGGCGGAGCCGGCCGGCCACCGGGGCACCGCACGGACGGCGCCCCGGCGCGTGCCCCTGCCCGCGTACCCCTTCGCCCGGGAGCGCCACTGGTTCAGGGCCCCGGGCCGGGACGCCGGGGCGGCGGCCGCGCCTCCGCCCGTCGCCGCCGCTGCCCACCCGCTCCTGCGCGACGGCGGGGCCGGCCCCGAGGGCGGGAGCCTCGGAGCGGTCTTCGACGGGCAGGAGCCCTTCCTGGCCTCGCACGTCGTGCGCGGCGAGCGGGTACTGCCCGCCGCCGCCCAGGTGGAACTGGTCCACGCCGCGGTGGCGCGCGCCTCCGGGCGCGACGAGCGAGGGCCGTTCGCCGTCCGGCTGCGCGACGTCGTCTGGCGGCGCCCGATCGTCGTGCGGGACGCACCGGTCGAGGCCGTCGTGGGACTCGCGCCCCAGGACGGCGGCGCGCTCGCCTTCGAGATCTCCACCGGCGCCGGAACGGCCGCGGTGCACTGCTCGGGCACCGCCGAGACCGGTGACCACGGGAAACCGGAACGGCTCGATCTCGACCGGATACGGGCCGCGTGCCCGACGCAACGCGCCCCGCGGGACGTGTACGCCGCCTTCCGGGACCGGGGGCTGGAGTACGGACCGGCCATGCGCGGACTGCGGGAGATCCGCCTGGGCGAGGGGGAACTCCTCGCCCGCATCGGCGCACCTGCGGACGGCCAGGGCACGGAGGCGGGATTCGTGCTGCCCCCGAGCGTGCTCGACGCGGCCTTCCAGTCCTCGCTCCTGCTCCTGGCCAAGACCGGTGACGGACGGGCCGACGGTCCGCCGATGCCGTTCGCGTTCGAGGACCTGACGGTCCACGGCCCCTGCCCGTCCGAGACCTGGGCCCGGGTACGGCGCCGCGCGCGGCACAGCACGCTCGACGTGTTCGACATCGATCTGTGCGACGCCGGGGGAGCCGTCACCGCCCGGCTGCGCGGTCTGGTGCAGCGCACCCCGTCCGCGAGGCGGGACACCGCTGCGGGCACGGGCGTCGTCACGGCCACCACGGAGTGGACACCGGCACCGTCCGGCCCCGACGGCCGGGACGCGGCACAGGCCCCGTACGTCCACGTCCGCCTCTGCGGGAGGGCCGCCGCCCATCTGGACACCCTCACGGACATCACCGGCTTCACCGCCGCGCGACTGCCCGACCTCGTACCGGGCCGCGTCGCCGACACCGTCGCCGCGACGACCGGCCAGGTCTTCGAGCAGGTGGCGGAGGTGATCAGGTCGAGCCCCCGGACCCCGCACCGCTTCGTGGTGCTGGTGGACGACCGGGTGCCGAGGCAGGTGCACGCACCGCTCGTCGGACTCTTCAGAACCGTCGTCCTGGAGAACCCGCGCGTCTTTGGCCGGGTCGTCCGCGTCGCGGAACTCGACGCCGCGCCGCCGGAACGCATCGCGGAGATCCTGCGCACGGAGGTGGCGGACGAGAGCGCCGACTGCGAGATCCGCCATGCCCCGGACGGAACACGCCGCGTGGCACGCACCGTCGCGGTCGACCTGGCCGAGGGCCCCGCGATCCCGCCGCTCAAGGAGGGCGGGGTGTACTGGATCACGGGCGGTCTGGGCGGCCTCGGGCTGCACACCGCGCGCTACTTCGGGCGGCGCGCCGGAGCGACCGTCGTCCTGAGCGGCCGGTCGGCGCCCGGCGCCGCGAGCGAGGCGGCCGTGCGGGAGCTGCGTGCCTCGGGCGTCGACGCCCACCACCTCCCCGTCGACGTCACGGTGAAGGACGAGGTGGAGCGCGCCGTGCGCACCATCGAGCGGGAACACGGGCGGCTCGACGGCATCGTCCACGCGGCGGGCGTCCTCCGGGACGCGTACGTCTACACCAAGGACGCGGCCGACCTCCGTGCCGTGCTGGCGCCCAAGGTCGACGGGGTGCTCAACCTCGACGCCGCCTCGCGCGACACCGCGCTCGACTTCTTCGTCGTCTTCTCCTCGGTGGCGGGGGTGTTCGGCAATCCGGCGCAGTCGGACTACGCGGCGGCCAACGCCTTCCTGGACGCCTTCGCCCACCACCGCCGGGCGCTGGCCGACGCCGGGGAACGGAGCGGCAGGACCGTCGCCGTCAGCTGGCCGCTGTGGGCCGACGGCGGCATGAGCGTCGACCACGTGACGAGGGACGCGATGCGCCGGGAACGGGGCTGGGAACCGCTCCCGACCGAGGCCGGGCTCCGTCTCCTCGGCCGCGTGCTCGACGACGGCCCCGCGCACCTCGTGGTGGCGTACGGCGCCTCCGCACGGCTCACCACCGCTCCCGCCGCCGTACCGACGGAGCCGCCCGCCCCCGTGGCGGCGGCCGCTCCCGCCCCCGCCGCCGCCTCGGGGGAGGAGCTGACGCGACGTACGACCGATCTGCTGCGGCGGGTCGTGGGCGAGGTGCTGCACCGTGATCCCGGGACCATCGACGAGACGGTCGACCTCATCGCCTACGGGATCGACTCGCTCAGCATCCTGGAGACCACGGCGTCGCTCGAAGTGTTCTTCGGCCCGCTGCCCAAGACCATCTTCTTCGAACACACCACGCTGGCGGGCGTCGCCGGTTACTTCGTCGAGGAGCATGCCGACCGGCTTCCCTCGGTCCTCGACACCGAGGACCCGGCACACCCCGCCGCCTCCGCACACGACGTACGCGACGTGCCGGACGAACGAGACGCACCCGAGGTACGAGAAGACACACCGGAGACGCGGGACGTGGCGCACGCACGGGACGGCGCACCGGTTCCCGCCGCCCCCGTCCCGGACGCACCGGAGGCCCGAGTGACCGCCGAACCGCCGACCGTCCCCGACGCCCGCACCGTTCCGGTGCCGGCCGTCGACGCCCCGCGCGTCCGGCACGACGCCCGGGACCGCGACGCCCGGCACGACATCGCGGTCATCGGCGTCGCGGGAACCTACCCCGGCGCGGAGACACTGGGCGAGCTGTGGCCGATCCTCGAACAGGGCCGCCACGAGTTCCGCGAGGTGCCGCGCGAACGCTGGGACCACGACGCGATCTACAGCCGCGACCGGAGCGTCCTCGGCAGGAGCTCCATCCGGACCGGCACGTTCCTGCGGGACATCGACATGTTCGACCCCCGTTACTTCCGCATCTCGAAACGTGACGCGGAGGCCATGTCGCCCGAGGTGCGCCTGTTCCTCCAGACGGTGGTCCACGCCCTGGAGGACGCGGGCTACTCGCGCGAGACGATCCACCGGCGGTACGACGGCGACGTCGGTGTCCTCGCCGGCTCGATGAGCAACCACTACGGCCTGTACGGCTTCCAGAACAGCCTCGTCCGCGGTTCCGCGGCGACCGGCAGCTACACGGCGACGCTCCCCAACATGGTGTCGTACTTCTACGGGTTCACCGGTCCCTCCATCTTCGTGGACACCATGTGCTCCGGGTCCTCGACCTGCGTGCACCAGGCCGTGCAGATGCTGCGGGCGGGCGAGTGCCGGATGGCCGTGGCGGGCGGGGTGAACCTCCTGCTGCACCCGTACAACCTCATCACCTCGTCGCACGAGCACTTCACTACGACGACCTCGGAGGTGATCCGCAGCTTCGGCGTGGGGGCGGACGGGACGATCCTCGGGGAAGGCGTCGGCGCCCTCGTCCTCAAACCGCTCGTCGAGGCCGAGCGCGACGGCGACCACGTGTACGGGGTCATCAAGGGAACCGCCCTCGCCAACGCGGGCGTGCGCAACGGGTTCACCGTCCCCAGCCCGCGCATGCAGGCGCGCGCGATCCAGAAGGCGATCGACGACGCGGGCATCGACCCACGGACGATCGGCTACGTCGAAGCGCACGGATCGGGCACGTCCCTGGGCGACCCGATCGAGGTCAAGGCGCTGACCACGGCCTTTCGCACGTACACGCAGGACACCGGGTTCTGCGCGATCGGCTCGGTCAAGTCGAACATGGGACACCTTCTGCACGCCGCCGGAATGATCGGCATCACCAAGGTGCTCCTCCAGCTCCAGAAGGGCAGGATCGCGCCCTCGCTGCACAGCGATGTGATCAACCCTGACATCGACTTCTCCCGCACGCCGTTCCGTCTGCAGCGACGGCTCACCGACTGGGAGCCCGTGGTGACGAGGGTCGACGGCCGACGCGTCAGCCATCCCCGGCGCGCGGGGATCACCTCGATCGGCGCGGGCGGGATGAACTCGCACATCATCGTGGAGGAGTACACGCGCGCGGACACCGCCGCGCGCGGCGGAAGCGACGGGCGCGAGGAACTGTTCGTCTTCTCCGCGATGAACGACGCCGTCCTGGAGACATGGCTCGCCCGCTTCCGGGACCATCTCGCGGCCGGTTCGCACGAGCCCGCGGATCTCGCCTCGATCGCGTTCACACTCCGCGTGGGCCGCAACGAACTCCCGTGCCGCTGGGCCTTCTTCGCGAGGACCGCGGACGAGGCCGTGGCCGCGCTCGACCGCCGTCTCGCGGGCGACCGCGACCTCGGCCCGGCACTCGCGAGCACCGACCCCGTGTCCGAGGGCCCGCGCGCACTGGCACGGGCGTGGGTCGGCGGCAGGAGCGTCGACTGGCGGGAGGCCGAGGGTGGGCCCCGCGCGTTGCGGCGGGTCCCGCTTCCCCCGTACCCCTTCGAGCGCGTGCGCTGCTGGGTGGACCCGGAGCGGGGCGCGCCGACCGTGACCGCCCCGCTCGCCCTGCGCGAGAAACTGCATCCACTGCTCGGCGCGAACGCGTCGGACGTCGACGGGCCGCGCTACGTGCTCGACGTGCACCTCGACGACCTCCTCGACTACGGGTACACGTCGGGGGAGCGGCGGAACAGCACGCCGGGGATCGTGCCGACGTTCGCCGTGGAACTGGCGCTCGCCGTCACCCGGGTCTCCGGATTCGCCGAAGGCGCCGTCGTACGCCGGCTGCGCCTCCTCGCCCCGGTCGACTGGAGGGCCGCCGCCCGGCTGGTGACGGTCCTCGGCGCAGCCGACCGGAAGGCGGCCTCCGGCACGGTGTTCGTGGAGGAGGCGCGGGGAGCGCGGGTGGCCGTGGCGGAGTTCGACGTACGGACCGGTGACCCCGCACGCACAGCCGCGACCGGGGTACTCGGGGCAGGGGCCTCCGGCGCCGGACCGTACAGGGGATTCCGTGTCGACGACCTGGCGGCCGACGCCGTGGCCACGCTCTCCCGCACCGCGTTCCTCGCGGAACTCGCCGAGGGCGCACTCGGCTACGCGCCGGAGCGCAACGGCATCGAGAGCGCGTACCGGATGCCGGACGGACGGCTGGTGCTCGACGTCCTCCCGCCCGAACTGCTGCGGGATCACGTCCGGCCGAACGTCACCCTCCCGCCGCATGTTCTCGCCGCGGTCGCGCAGGGCCTCCAGTTCGAGGCGAAGCGCCTCGGCGCACCGGACTGGGCACGCACGACTCCCCGTCGGATCGACGAGATCCGGCTCTTCGCGCCGGGGAACGACATCCCGGACACGGTGAGGTACGTCGTCCTCGACGTGACGGGCGGACCGGACGGTCTCGGCGGGCGCGTCGCGCTGCTCGACGGGAAGGGCGAGGTGGTCGCGGTGCTGTCCGATCTGTGGTGCGGCGAGGGCGAGGCGCCGCGAACAGGCCCGGCCGCGGAAACGGCGCGGGTCGTGGCCGGCGAGGAGGACACCGGCCGGGGAGCGGGGGAGGAACCGGCCGGGGAGGTCCGGGACGACCTCGTCTCCTTCGCCGTGGACGAACTGCGGGACATGGCGAGCGACATCCTCAAGTACGAGGCGGCCGAGCTCGACGCGCGGACCGGCTTCGACGCGTTCGGCTTCGACTCGATCTCGCTCGTCGCCCTGGCCGGGCAGGTGCGCGACCGGCTCGGCGTCGACCTGACACCCGCGGCCTTCTTCGACCTGAACACATTCGAGTCGCTGGGCAGGCACCTCGTCGCGGAGTACGGGGAGTCCCTGGGCCCGGCCTACGAGCGGTCCCGCCCGACCGGCCCGGCCGCGGAGACGGCACCCGACGCCGCACCCGACGCCGCACCCGACGCCGGAGTCGGCGACGGGGCCCAGGCGGGCGATCGGTCCGAGGCCGAGGAGCGGTTGGAGGCGGCGTCCGCGCGCCCGGCGCCCGTACGCACGGCGTCCGCACGCCCGGCGCCCGGCGCGCCGCCCCTGCCGATCGCGGTGATCGGCGCCGCGGGGCGCTTCCCCGACGCCCCCGATCTGCGCGCGTACTGGACGAACCTGGTGGCGGGGAGGGACAGCGTCACGGAGTTCCCCCTCCACCGCTACGACGCCGCCTACGCACGGATCGTGGAATCGTCCGACTTCCCGCACCACGCGGGCGTGCTCGACGACGTGGACGCCTTCGACGCCGCGTTCTTCCGGATCCTGCCGCGCGAGGCCGAACTGATGGACCCGCAGCACCGGTTGGCCCTCGAAACGGTCTGGAACGCCCTCGAACACAGCGGATACACCCCCGCCGGTCTGCCGGAGAGCACCGGTCTCTTCTTCGGCGTCTCGGGCACCGACTACGCGACCCTGCTCTCCGTCCACGGCACCCCGCCCGACGCGTTCACCTCCACGGGGAACGCGCACTCCATGCTCGCCAACCGCATCTCCTACGTGCTCGACATCCACGGGCCGAGCGAGCCGGTCGACACGGCCTGCTCCAGTTCGCTCGTCGCGGTCCACCGGGCGGTCGAGGCGATCCGCTCCGGGGCGTGCGACGCGGCCATCGCGGGCGGGGTCAACCTGCTGCTCGGCGTCGACACGTTCGTCAGCGCGGCACGGGCGGGCATGCTGAGCCCGGAGGGGCGGTGCAAGACCTTCGCGAGCGACGCCGACGGATACGTCCGGGGCGAGGGCGTCGGCGCCGTCGTGCTGAAACCCCTGGCCGAGGCCGAACGGGACGGCGACGCGATCCTGGGCGTCATCGTCGGCAGCGCCGAGAACCACGGCGGGCGGGCGAACTCGCTCACCGCGCCGAACGGCGCCGCACAGGCCGACCTCGTCGTACGGGCGATGGGGGACACCGACCCCGCCACGATCGGGTACGTGGAGGCCCACGGCACCGGCACGGCTCTGGGCGACCCGGTCGAGGTGCGTGCGCTCCGAACCGCCTTCCGACGCCTGGGCGGAACCGGCCGGGGCACCTGCGGCCTGGGATCGGTGAAGACGAACATTGGCCACCTGGAGGCCGCGGCGGGCATCGCCGGCCTGCTCAAGGTGCTGCTCGCCATGGAGCACGGCACCCTGCCCGCGACCCGGAACTGCGACGAGATCAACCCGTTCATACAGCTCGACGGCAGTCCGTTCCGCATCGTGCGGGAACGGGAGGCGTGGGAGCGGCCCCGCGACCGCCACGGCCTGCCCGCGCCGCGTCGGGCGGGTGTGAGCAGCTTCGGCTTCGGTGGTGCCAACTGCCATGTCGTCGTCGAGGAGTACGTCGCGCCCGACGCCCTGGACACGGGACCCGGCCGGAACACGGGACACGGCCTGGACACCGGGCACGTCCCGTACACCGGCGGCGCGCAGGACATGGCCGTCGGGAACCGGGTGGTCGTCCCGCTCTCCGCGCGCACCCGCGACCAACTCCGCGAACGGGCGCGGGCCCTGCTCGCGTACCTGGAGGAGACGCCCCGCCCCGCCCCACTCGGCTCCATCGGCAGGA
This sequence comes from Streptomyces sp. NPDC032161, assembly GCF_040636995.1. Lineage (NCBI taxonomy): Bacteria > Bacillati > Actinomycetota > Actinomycetes > Kitasatosporales > Streptomycetaceae > Streptomyces > Streptomyces sp. NPDC032161. Next base: position 69,956 of record NZ_JBEZVN010000020.1, read on the forward strand.
CGCTCCAGTTCGGGCGCGAGCCCATGGCCCAACGGGCCGGCTGGGTCGTCGCCTCGCACGCGGAACTGGCTGAACGGCTCCGGGCGTTCCTCGACGGCGGCACGGTGCCCGCCCCGGAGCACGGCACGGCCCCGGGCATGGAGCACGGCGGCGGCTCGGACGCCGCCGGGCTGCTCGCCCGCTGGACGGATGGTGCCGATGCCGACTGGCAGGTGCTGTACGGCGGCCCGTCCGGTCCCGCCCTGCCGCCGCGTACCCACCTGCCCACGTACCCGTTCGCACGCGACAGGTACTGGATCCCGGCCGGTGGCGCTGCGGCCCGTGGCAGGACGCCCGCCGGAGCATTGCCCGGTGATACGGCAGCCGGTGGTACGCCTGCCGGGGCCCGGGACGACGGCGCGGCCCGGGGAGCCGGTGCGCCGATCGGCACGACACTGCTCGTGCCGCGCTGGACACCGAAGCCCGCCGTGCCCGGCCTGCCCGGGGCCGTCGCACCCGGCAGGAAGCCGTACCGGCACCACGCCGTCATCCTGTGCGACACCGCGGCGCACGCGCGCACCGCCGTCGAGCGCCGCCTGCCCGACGCCCGCTGCCACGCCGTCAGGACGACGAAGACCCGACCGGAGAGCCGCTTCACCGACCTCTCGCGGCAGGTGTTCGAAATCGTCCGTGAAGTGGTCCGGGAGGCTCCCGACGGTGGCGCCCTCGTACAAGTGGTGACCCCGGCCCAGGGCGATCAGGCCGTCGGCCTGGCCCTCGCCGGACTGCTGCGCACCGCCTCTCTCGAACACGCGGTCGCCGGTCAGGTCGTCGGACTCGAAGGGGAACGCGACGCGGACGCCGTCGCGGACCTCGTCGCGGCCGACGCACGGCACCCGGAGGACGAACTGGTTCGTCACCGGGGCGCCGAACGCCATGTCCGCACCTGGGAGCCGAGGAAACCGGACGGCACCCGCACCCCCTGGCGAGCCGGGGGCGTGTACCTGGTCACCGGCGGGGCGGGCGGCATCGGCGCGCTGGTCGCGCGTCGGATCGCCCGGGACGTCGACGCCCCGGTGCTCGTGCTGGCCGGCAGGTCGCCACAGGACGCGCGCGTGGACCGGCTGCTCGCCGAACTGCGCGAGGCCGGTGCCACGGCCCGGTACGCCGTCGCGGACGTCTCCCGCTGGGAAGAGGTGCGACACCTCGTCGCCCGCACCGTCGAGGAGAACGGCGGGATCCACGGAATCGTCCACGCGGCGGGCGTGATCCGGGACGGCCGGCTCCCGAACAAGACCGCGGAACAGTGGGAGGCGGTGCTCGCGCCCAAGGTCGACGGCATGGTGCATCTCGACCGGGCGACGGCGCGGCTGGCGCTCGACTTCTTCCTCGCCTTCTCCTCCGGTGCCGCCGTCACCGGCAACCCCGGCCAGGCCGACTACGCGACCGCGAACGCCTACCTCGACGCGTACGCGGCCGTGCGCAACGCGCGCGTGGCGGCGGGTGAACGACCGGGGCGCACCCTCGCGATCGCCTGGCCGCTCTGGAAGGACGGCGGTATGACGGTGGACGACGCGACACGCGCCCGCCTGCGACGGGAACGGGGTCTGGTCCCCATGGAGTCGGACGAGGGGATCGAGACCCTGCTGCGGGCCTGGCGGCTCGGCGAGGCGGGCGAGGACCGGATCTGGGTGCATCACGGCGAGACCGCGAAGGCCGTACCCGCGCCGGGCCCGGCCCGCCCGACAGCAGCCGTACCGGAGCCCGTACCGGCGTCCGCACCCCTGCCCGAGTCCGCACCCGTCCCCGCGTCCGCGCTCGGGGCGGTCGCCGTCGGCCGGGAGCGGGAGACGCTCCGCTCCGTCGTCGAGACCTTCGCCCGGGTCACCGGGCTTCCCGCCGAGGACGTCGACGCCGACCGGCCGCTCGCCGACCTGGCCCTCGACTCGGTCATGGTCATTCAGCTCAACCGGGAACTGTCCGCACGGTACGGCGAGGTCCCGACCACCCTCTTCTACGAATTCCCGACGCTGCGCGCCGTCGCCGGTCGCCTCGCCGGTCCGGCAGCCGTTCCCGTACCCGCGTCCGCACCCGCCGCCGGTGACGGCCCGTCCGGGCCGGCCGCCGTGGTGACGGTGCCGCGGCCCGCGGCGGACGCACCGGACGAGTCCGCCCGCCCCGAACGGCCCGGCCCCGACGAGGCGATCGCGATCATCGGCATGAGCGGGCGCTACCCGCACGCCGGGAACATCGAGGAGTTCTGGGAGAACCTCAAGGCCGGACGCGACTGCGTCACGGAGATCCCGCCCGGCCGGTGGCCGCTCGACGGCTTCTACGAACCGGACCGTGCCAAGGCCATCGCCACGGGCCGCAGCTACCACAAGTGGGGCGGGTTCCTGGAGGACTTCGACGCGTTCGATCCGGCCTTCTTCCGGATCGCCCCGCGCGACGCCTACGCGATGGATCCGCAGGAGCGCCTGTTCCTCCAGGCCGCCTGGGAGGTGATCGAGGACGCGGGCTACACCCCCGAGGAACTGGCACGCCGTCACCGGCGCAGGGTCGGCGTCTTCGCCGGGGTCACCAAGTCCGGTCACGCCCGGCACGGAGCCGCGCTCCTGCCGTCGGGCGAGACGGTCGTGCCGTCGCTCTCCTTCGCCTCGCTCAGCGCGCGGACCTCGTACGCACTGGACCTGTGCGGGCCGAGCCTCACGATCGACACGATGTGCTCGTCCTCGCTCACGGCGATCCACGAGGCGTGCGAGCACCTGCGCAGGGGGGCGTGCGAACTCGCCGTCGCCGGAGGGGTGAACCTGTATCTGCACCCGTCCGACTACGTCGAGCTGTGCCGTTCCACCATGCTGTCGACCCGGCCGCGGCTGCGGAGCTTCGGCGAGGGCGGCGACGGATTCGTGCCCGGCGAGGGCGTCGGGGCGGTGCTCCTCAAACCGCTCGGGCGCGCCCTCGCGGACGGGGACCGGATCCTCGCCGTGGTCCGCGGGACCAGCGTCAACCACGGCGGACGCACCCACGGTTACACGGTGCCCAGCCCGACCGCGCAGGCGGAGCTGATCGACGACGCGCTGACCAGGGCCGGGATACCGGCGCGACGGCTGAGCTACGTCGAGGCGCACGGGACCGGGACGGAACTCGGTGACCCGATCGAGGTGCAGGGGCTCTCGCTGGCCTTCGGGCGGTCCACCCGGGACAAGCAGTTCTGCGCCCTCGGGTCCGTGAAGTCGATGATCGGCCACCTGGAGGCCGCGGCGGGCATCGCGGGCCTCACCAAGACCGTGCTCCAGCTCCGGCACCGCACGCTCGTCCCGAGCCTGCACTGCGAGGAGCCGAACCCGGGCATCCGGTTCGAGGAGACGCCGTTCTTCGTCCAGCGGACCCTGGAACCCTGGGAGTCCGAGGGTCCGCGGATCGCGGCCGTCTCGTCCTTCGGGGCGGGCGGGTCGAACGCGCACGTCGTGATCGAGGAGTACGTGGCCGACGAGACCGTGCCGGAGCCGGTGCCCGAAGGGGGCGAGCAGCTGGTCGTGCTCTCGGCACGGACGCCGGAACGGCTCCGCGAGGCCGCCGCACGCCTGGCGGCGTACCTGGAACGCGGTGAACGCGACGCCTCGGAGCGGCGGGACATCGGCCTGACGGACCTCGCCCACACGCTGCGGACCGGACGCAGGGCCATGCGTGAACGCCTCGCGCTGACCGTCTCCTCGCTCGCCGAACTGCGGCACGCGCTGCACGGCTACGCCACGGCCGGGGACGGGACACGGGCGCCGGGCCTCCACCGGGGGAGCGCGGGGAGCGCACGGGGCGCCGTCGCCGAGATCGCCGCCGACGAGGAGCTGCGGGAACTCCTGGTCGAACGGTGGGCGGCGGCGGGGAAGCTCGACAAGCTGGCCGCTCTCTGGGTCGACGGCGTGGAGCTGGACTGGCACGGTCTCCACCCGGTGCGGCCCCGCCGGGTGTCCCTGCCGACGTACCCGTTCGCGAAGGACCGGTACTGGATCGGTGACCTGGAGCCGGCCGGGGAAGCCGGCCCCGGCGCAGCCGCGCCGATCAGCGCGCCGCGCCCCCGGGACGACGCCGCCCCGCACTCCGACGCTGCGTCCGCGCAGCCCCCGAACACCGACGCCCCACCCACCGGCGGCCCGCTCACAGCCGCTCCGGAAACCGGCGGCCCGCTGACCGGCGCCCCCGACACCGGGGGCGCGACCGCCGATGGACTCACGCGTGAGGGGCGCGTCGCAGCCACCGTACGCGCGAAGGTCGCGGACGTACTCGCGATGCCGCAGGACGAGCTCGACGGCGCGCTCGCGTTCGCCGACCACGGGCTCGACTCGATCCTCGCGGTCCGGCTCGTGCACCTGCTCAACGAGACGTTCGGACTGGACCTGCCGACCGGTGTGGTCTTCGACCACAGTTCCCCGGACCGTCTCGTCGCCCATCTGCTCGCGGAGTACGAGGACATCGGGGCCGTGACTCCGAACCCGGCTCCGACCACACCGCCCGTCCCGACCACACCCCAGGTCCTCTCCACACCTCCGGCAACGGCCGCGTCCCCGGCCGTCCCTCGGAACGCGGCCTCCCCCGTACTCCCGGACGCCGTCCGGGAACCGGTCCCCGCACCGGCCTTCGCGCCCGCTCCCACGTCCTCCCGGCCCGCCTCCGCCCGTCCACCGGTCGCCGTCGTCGGCATGAGCGGAAGGTTCCCCGGCTCCGACACCCTGGACGAACTCTGGACCCATCTCGTCGACGGCGACGACCTCGTCACCGAGGCGACCCGTTGGGACCTCCCGGCTACCGGGCCCGACGGATCACCCCGCTGCACGCGCGGCGGATTCCTGCGCGGCATCGACGAGTTCGACCCGCTGTTCTTCCGGATCTCGGGAGTCGAGGCCGCGGCCATGGACCCGCAGCAGCGCCTGCTCCTCCAGGAGTCGTGGAAGGCCCTGGAGGACGCCGGGCACGCCGGCGGGCAGCTCGACGAAGCCCGTTGCGGCGTGTACGTGGGCTGCTGGAGCGGGGACTACCAGGACATCGTCGGGGACCACGGGCCCGCGCAGGCGTTCACGGGCAACATGGCGTCCTTCACCCCGGCCCGCGTCTCCTACTACCTGAACCTCAAGGGGCCCGCGCTGGCCGTCGACACCGCCTGCTCCAGTTCGCTCGTCGCGATCGACCTGGCGTGCCGCGGGCTCTGGTCCGGCGAGACGGACCTGGCCCTGGCGGGCGGGGTGTTCGTCCAGTCGACCCCGCGCCTCTACGAACTGGCCGGACGCGCCGGGATGCTCTCGGCGACCGGACGGTGCCACACCTTCGACCGGCGCGCCGACGGTTTCGTTCCCGGGGAGGGGGTCGGCGTGGTCGTGCTCAAGCGCCTCGACGACGCCCTGGCCGACGGGGACCACATCCACGGAGTGATCCGCGCCTCGGGCACCAACCAGGACGGCGCCACCAACGGGATCACCGCGCCCAGCTCCGTCTCGCAGGAGCGCCTGCTCCGTGACACCCATGCCTCCTTCGGCGTCGACGCGGGCACCATCGGGCTCGTCGAGGCCCACGGCACCGGTACCCCCCTCGGCGATCCCATCGAATTCTCCGCGCTCGACCGGGCGTTCAGGGCATCCACCACGAAGTCCGCCTACTGTGCGCTGGGTTCGGTCAAGACGAACATCGGACACACCCAGTTCGCCGCGGGTGTCGCCGGTGTGTTCAAGGTCCTCCTCGCCCTGCGGCACCGACGCATCCCCGCCTCGCTCCACTTCGAGACAGCCAACGCCGCCATCCGCCTGGACGACAGCCCGTTCTACATGAGCACGCGCGACCACCACTGGGAGGCCCCCTCCGGGGGCGGTCCCCGCCGCGGCGCCGTCAGTTCCTTCGGCGCCGGGGGGACGAACGCGCACCTGGTCATCGAGGAGGCACCGCCCGCCACCCGCACTCGCCCTACGACGCGCCCCGCCCATCTCGTCCTCCTCTCCGCCCACTCACGAGAGCAACTCGCCCGGCAGGTCACCCTTCTGGCGGCGCACTGCCGCCGTGAGACGTCCCTCGACCTGGGCGACCTCGCCTACACGCTCACCGTCGGCAGGGCCGGGCTCGCCCACCGGTTCGCCTGCGTGGCGCGCGACCGCACCGAGCTGCTGAGGATCCTCGACCAAGGACTCGACGGACCCGACGCGTACACCGGGCACGCGACGCGGACGCGCACCACCGGCGCGGATCCGGAGGCCGACGCCGGCGCCGACCGACTGCGCCGCTGCGCGGACCCGGCACGGGCCGCGTCCGCAGACCTCCACCACGCGGATCTCACCGCCCTCGCCGGGCACTTCACCCGGGGAACAGCACTCGACTACGGGAAGGTCTTCGCCCCCGGAGCCCATCTGCGGGTGCCACTGCCGACGTATCCCTTCGCCAGGGAGAGCCACTGGGCCGGACCGGTCCCCCCGGCGGACCCGCCCACACCGTCCCCCGCCACGGCACACCGCCCGACGGCGACCCATCCGCTGATCCACGAGACGTCCCCGGCCGGGGACACCGGGGACGAGCCGGGCACACTGCGCGCCACCACCGTCTTCAAGGGCGACGAACCCGTGCTGCGCGACCACACCGTGCGCGGGCAGCGTGTCCTGCCGGGTGTCGTCCACCTCGAAATGGCGCGCGAAACCGCTGCCCGGGCGCTCGGCGTCGACGCGGGGACGCCCCTGCGGATGCGCGACATCACCTGGATACGGCCCCTCGTCCAGGACCAGGAGCCCGTGACCGTCGACATCCTGGTGAAACCGGCGCGTTCGGGCGGCGACCTCACCTTCGAGATCAGCTCGCGGGCCGAGGACGCCACCGCGTCCGTCGTCTGCTCCACGGGGCGGGTAGCGGTCCTGGACACCTCCCGTCCCGAACGCGTCGACATCGCGCCGCCGCGCGCCGACGGCACGCGCACCGTGTCCGCCGAACGCATCCGCGAGGCGCTGGCCTCGATGGGAATCGTCCACGGTCCGTCGCTGCGCGCCGTCCGCGAGGCGCACGTCGGTGAGGGAACCGTCCTCGCCGCCCTCGACCTGCCCACCGAGGCCGACCCGGCCGGCGCACCCTATGTCCTGCACCCGGCCCTCATGGACTCCGCCATCCAGGCGTCGACCGCGCTCCACATCACCGGCGGCGCCCAACCACCGGACACGGCCGTGCCGTTCGCGCTCGACCGGCTGGAGATCCTGGCCCCGTGCCGGGCGTCGATGCGGGCTGTGATCCGGGTCGCGGACCCGGCGGGGGAGACCACGCCGCTCAGCAGACTCGACGTGGACCTCGTCGACGAGAACGGCCAGGTGTGCGTCCGGATGACCGGCTACACCTCGCGACGGGCGAAGGACCCGGTGCCCGAACTCTTCGCCCCGGTATGGGAACCCGCGAAGAGGAACGGGCACACGGACGGCGGCGCCCCGGCCCCCGGCCACGTCCTCGTCGTGGGCGGTACGGACGAACAACGGGCCGCGCTCACCGGCCGGTACCCGCGCGTCACGACATGGGACCTCGCTCCCGGGACGTCGGTCGACGAGACGGCCGAGCGGCTGCGGACCGCCGGCCCGGTCGACCACCTCCTCTGGATCGCCCCCGGGACCGGGGACACCGCGCCGGACGGCCCGCCGGCCCTCCCGCCGACGGACACCGCCGGCTTCGTCGAGGCCCGGGAGAGCGGTGTCGTCGCCGCCTTCCGTCTGATCAAGGCGCTCCTGCGCACCGGACACGACGCCCGCCCGCTCGACATCACCCTGGTCACCCGGCGCGCGCTGGCCACGTACGACACGGAGCCGACGGCACCCGCCCACGCCGGGCTGCACGGCCTCTTCGGATCGCTCGGACACGAATACACGCACTGGTCCGTCCACCGGACCGACCTCGACACGACCACCCTGCCCGCCGACCTCCTCACGCTCCCCGTCCCGGCCTCGGACGGCCCCCTCGCCCACCGCGCGGGCCAGTGGCTGGTCCGGCGATGGGCGCCCGACGAACCGGCCGGCACGCGGGAACAGGTGTACCGGCAGGGCGGCGTGTACGTCGTGATCGGAGGCGCGGGCGGACTCGGCGCGGTCTGGACCCGGCACGTCGTGGAACGGTACGGCGCGCACGTCGTCTGGATCGGACGGCGCCCCCACGACGACGAGATCGAAGCGAAACTGCGTGCCTGCGGCGGCGACGTGCGCTACGTGTCCGCCGACGCCGCGGACCCCGCCGCCCTGCGCCGCGCCCGCGCCCGGATCGAGGCCGACCATCCGCGGATCCACGGAGTGGTCCACGCGGCGCTGGTGCTGCGGGACCAGAGCCTGGCCCGGATGGACGAGCCGACCCTCCGTGCGGCCCTCACCGCGAAGGTCGACGCCACCGTCGCCACCGCCGAGGTCTTCGCGGACGACACACTCGACTTCATGCTGTTCTTCTCGTCGGTCCAGTCGTTCACGACGGCCGCCGGACAGAGCAACTACGCGGCGGGATCCACCTTCACCGATGCCTACGCCCAACACCTCTCCCGCCACCGGCCGTACCCCGTCAAGGTCATGAACTGGGGCTGGTGGGGGAGCACCGGCAGCGCCTCGTCGCAGCTCCACCGGGAGAGCATGGCGCGCTGGGGACTCGTCTCGATCGAGCCCCCCGAGGCGATGCGGGCCCTCGACACGCTCCTGGGCGGCCCGCAGCGACAAGTGGCCTTCGTCAGGTCCAGGCGGCCCGACGCCCTCACCGGCATCGACCCGGGCTCACGCATCACCGTCCACGAGCGGGCGCGGACCCGTGTCACCTCCGACGCGGTCCGGGCCGGTGTCGGGGCGCCCGCCGACCCCGAGGCACTGCGCGCGGTCGCCGACTGGCGCAGGACCGAACGCGATCCGCTGCTCGCCCGCATGCTCCGCGCACACCTCGGAACGCTCGGCGTGCTGCCCGGTCCCGCAACCACCGACCCCCGCGAACGCGCCACCCGTGTCGCGGAACTCCGCGAACGCGCCGGAATCCTGCCCGGGTACGACACCTGGCTCGATCACGCGCTCCGCGTCGTGCCCTCGTCCGGCCCGTCACCGGCCGAGGCCCGGCGCGAGTGGGAACGGTACCGGGAGCGGTGGTCCGCGGACCCCGACAAGAAGGCCGAGGCCGCCCTCCTCGACGCCACCCTCCAAGCCCTGCCCGACATCCTCACCGGCAGGACCCGGCCCACCGACATCCTGTTCCCGCAGGGCTCCGTCGCACTCGTCGAGGGCACCTACCGCAACAACCGGATCGCCGACCTGTACAACCGCGCCATGGCCGACGCCGCCGCGGCCGTCGTGGCCGAACGGCTGCGCCTGGACCCCGGCGCGCGTCTGCGCATCCTGGAGATCGGCGCCGGTACGGGCGGCACCAGCGTCGGCATGTTCGCCGCGCTGCGCCCCTTCCAGGAACACATCGAGACCTACCTGTACACCGATCTCTCCAAGGCGTTCCTCAACCACGCCCGCACCGCGTACGGACCACAGGTCCCCTACCTCGCGTACACCCGCTTCGACGCCGAACGGCCCCTCGCCGGGCAGGGCGTGGAGGCCGGGGGCCACGACCTCGTCATCGCCGCCAACGTGCTGCACGCCACGCGCGACACCCGCAACACCATCCGCAACGCGAAGGCGGCGCTGCGCGACGGGGGCTGGCTGCTGCTGAACGAACTCGCGGCGTTCGACGTCTTCAGCCACCTCACCTTCGGGCTGCTGGAGGGCTGGTGGCTCTTCGAGGACCACGCGCTGCGCATCCCGGGCTCGCCGGCGCTGTCGCCCGACAACTGGCGACGGGTACTGGAGAGCGAGGGATTCCGTTCGACCGTCTTCGTCCTGCCCCAGGCGCACGAGCTCGGGCAGCAGATCATCGCGGCCGAGAGCGACGGGATCGTACGGCAGGCGGTGTCCGCGCCGGAGCGCGCGACGCCCGCGCCCCGGCGAGCGCGTCCCGGAACCGGGACGGGGACGGTCACGGGCACGGGGACGCGGCCCGGGATCGTCGCGCCGTCGGCCCGGCATGCGGTTCCCGCACCTGAACGGGCCCTCGAACCGGCGCGTGAACCGGCCTCCGGAGCGCCGGATCCGGCCCCGCCCGTTCGACGGCGCTCCGGAAGCCCGGCCGGGACCGAGGCGACCATGGGGACGACGGAGTCCGCCAGGACCGCGGGGGCCCCGACCGACCCCGCCCCGGAGGAGCGGGCGGAGACGATGGCGCGGTATCTCCGCGAACAGGCGGCACGGACCCTCGACGTCCCCGCGGACCGGATCGCCCCCTCGGCACCGCTCAGCGACTACGGCCTGGACTCCATCCTCGTCCTTCAGCTGACCAACGCCCTGCGCGAGGACCTCGGCGACATCTCGTCCACCCTCCTCTTCGACGCCGAATCGGTCGAGGGACTCACCGCCCACTTCATGGAGAACGGCGGCTCCCGCGTCGACGGCCTCATCGCACGCCTGCGTCCCGACGCACCCGAAGCGCCTTCCGTCCGAACCTCCGACGCGCCCGAACCGCCCCCCGCCCGACTCCCCGGCGCGGGCGCGCCCCGGGCAGCGTCAGCGGCGCGCCCCGCCGCCGGTCTCCTCCGCACGGCCGTGGAGACGGGCAGCCCGGAACAGGCGGCGGACCTCCTGTCGGCCGCCGCCCGGATCCGGCCCGTCTTCGCGGCCGGGGACGGGCCCGAACCGGCCATGCTGCGGCTGTCGGACGGCGCGGGGGAACAGGCCCTGGTCTGCCTGCCCTCCCTCGTCGCCCCGACCGGGGCCCACCAGTACGTGAAGTTCGCCACCGCACTCCACAACCGGCGCCAGGTGTGGACCGCCGCCATTCCCGGATACGCCGTCGGCGAGCCGCTCCCCGCGACGCTGGAAGCGGCCGCGGACACACTGGCGACGACACTGCTCCGGCGCCTGGGGGAGCGGCCGTTCGCGCTCGCCGCGTACTCCTCCGGGGGCTGGCTCGCCCACGAGGTCGTCCGGCGGCTGGAGAAGGCCGGCGCCCCTCCCGCCGCGCTGGTGCTGCTCGACACCCCCCGGTCGACCGGCACCGCCATGGCACGCGGAATGTGCGTACTGACCCGGCGGCTCCTCGAAAAGCTCCCCCAACTCCCCGCGATCGAGGAGCAGTTCACCGCGATGGCGTGCTATGCGGAACTGCTCGACGGCTGGCGGCCCGGACCGGTCGCCACCCCGACCGTGCTGGTACGGGCCGCGGACGGCACGGCCCTGCTCGGCGACGGCACACGTGCCGGATGGCCCGTGGACCACGAGCTGCTGGAGGTGACGGGGGATCACTTCTCCATGCTCGAAGAGCACGCAGGGGCGACCGCGCTCGCGGTTCACCGATGGCTGTCCACCTTCGGCCACGACCGTCGGGCGCGCTGACGCCACGACCGACGGGAGCCCCGACCCGAAGGCCGTTCCCCGCCGCCACCACCGGACGGCGGGGAACGGCCGCACCGGGTGGCGGACCGTACGTCCGGTCGCGTCGGCCCCGGCACACGTTGGCCCGGGCGACGTTCCCACAGGCGTATCGGTGCCCTTTCCGGTATGTGAAGTCTTCACATCGGGGGCGTGAGCCCGTAGCTGTCCGGGGGCTACTGGCCAGTTGCATAATCTGTCCACCGAGTCGCCCCGGGCGACCGGAGAGTCGAGGGGGAGTGCCATGGCGGAGATGGCTGAGCACCGGACGGTGCACCTCTGGTCGTTGGCCGAGGACGTCACCGTCGAGTCAGGTGAAACCGAGGACCAGCTCGTGCTCACCGGCCGTTGGGGCAAGGAGTGGGTCGACGGCGCCGACCCCGTCGTGCAGGCGGCGCTGCGCCGGATGGAGCTCGGACCGATCCTGCTCGCCAATGTCGTCCCCGGTCCGGACCGGGCCGATGCCGGTCTGCGGGCCGGACCGACCGAGCCGCACGGACCACCGGGCGACGGGACCACCGACGGGAGCGGCGTCCTGGTGCTGCTGCCGGTTCTCGAACGGCTCAGCCACCTCGTCGTGCGCACTCTGGGCCTGGACGACCTCCGCGGGCCCCTGCTCTCGGTGACGCCGGTGTCCCGTCAGGCGTCCTTCGCGCTGCTGCGGCTCCCGGGCGGACGGCTCATCTGGCTGCCGCGCGACATCACGCTCACCCTGCGGCCCGGCTGCTTCATCCTGGAGTCGCCCAGCTCCGCGCACCGAGTGGTGCTGCACCGCCCCGAGGCCGTGTGGGTGGTGGGGATGCTGGCCTGGCCGGCCACCCCGGACGACATCTCGGCGGCGCTGCCGCTTCCGCCGTCGGTCACCGAGGACATCCTCGACTACCTGGCCGCGGCCTCCATGGCGGCGCCGGCCGACACGTCCGCCCTCCCGTTCCCCGACCCGGCCTGACCCGGCCTGCCCCGGACCGGGCCGCAGCGGAGGACCGGCCTCTACATCAGCCAGCCCGCGTCGCGGGCGATACGGATGGCGTCCACCCGGTTGCGCGCGTTCAGCTTGGTCACGATGTTCGTCAGATAGTTCCGCACCGTCCCCGCCGACAGGTGCAGCTGCCGCGCGATCTCCTTCGCCTCGGCGCCGTCCGCGGTCAGTCGCAGGACCTCGGTCTCCCGCTCCGTCAGCGGCGTCTCCGCGCCGCCCCAGGCGGCCAGCGCCAACTGAGGGTCGATCACCCGCCTGCCCGCGGCCACCCGCCGCACCGCGTCGGCGAGTTCGCCGGGCGGGGCGTCTTTGAGCAAATAGCCGTCGACCTTGGTCGTCAGGGCCCGACGCAGCGTACCCGGGCGTCCCATGCTGGTGAGGATCAACGTCCGGCAGCCCGGCAGTTCCTCGTGCAGCCGTGACGCGGCCGTCAGCCCGTCCATGCCCGGCAGATCGATGTCGATGACCGCCACGTCCGGGCCGTACTTGTGCGCCGCGGGCACGATCTCGTCGCCACGCTCCAGTTCGCACACCACCCGGAGGTCGTCCTCCAGGTTCAGCAGGGCGACCAGCGCCCCGCGCACCATGTTCATATCCTCCGCGAGCAGTACGCGTATCGCCATGTTCTCCGCTCCCCCCGTGTTCACTGCACATGATCCCTCGCTGTTTCCGGGGGATGCCCCCGGGGCCGGGTACCGCTGAGCGGAGCGGCGGGGGCGAGTCGCGGCCTCGACGGCGACGAGGAGCGATTCCGGACAGCCACGGATTCTTGTGACTGCCGTCGATTTTATGTGAATGATGTGAAGCACGTGAAGTGAACGACGCACTCCTCAACTGCGGCGTCCGTCCGTCGGCCGCCGCCGCGTCGCTCCGGCGGCGCCGTCCGAACGTCCCTCGTCACCGTCGTGTTCCGGCCGAGTCCGGCGTCAGACGAAGACCGGAACGGGGTTGAGGTCCTCGTAGGCGACGGCCTCCGACCGCCGCCCCAGCGCCACCGGCACGTCGTACAGCCGGCCCGGCGCGAACCGCGCCCAGAACGGCCGCAGGCCCGGCACGATCACCTTCACCACCGGGAGCCCGAGGTCCGGCCGGGTCTGGTCCAGGACCAGCAGCTCCATGCCGCGGGCACGCACCAGGCCGGTGATCGCGGCGATGTCGTCGAGCAGATCGCCGCGCGGTGCGTAGCTCCAGTGCGCCGGGGTGCGGGCCGGTGCGGCCGGGTCGGGGGCCAGGTACGGCTCACCGGCCTTCGTCGCCCGCCGCCACCACTCCAGCGGCTCCGGGTCGGTGATCCGGTAGCCGGTGTGGTCCGGCCGCGCGTCGCACACGGCCGGGAGCAGTTGCCCCATCTCCGTCAGGGCCCGGCGCGCCGCCAGCCGGGGATCGAAGTGCGCGCCGAAACCGAAGATCACGTCCTCGGCGGGCTTGTCGACGCGCCGGGACAGCGCCGCCACCACCGGGATGCCGAGGTCCGAGGTGAGATCGAGCGCCCAGACCTCACGGTTCAGCCCGGCACAGCCCTCGCGGATCCGGTCCACGTACGGCTCGTCCCAGGCGTCCAGGTCGATGGCCGGCTGCCGGGTGCGGTTGTACCACCACAGGGCCACCGCATCCCGCTCCACCAGCTCCAGGAACCCCTGGACCAGCGCGTCCTCCGGACTGCTGCCGGCCGCGTTGCCGTTGGAGTCGGCGGACAGCCCGTCCGTGCCCCACCCGTCGCCGTAGTACAGCATCGACGTCGGCAGCAGCCGCTGCCGCCCGGAGGTGAGCGACCACACGGGGGTCCACTCGGTGGGCCGGTCCACGTCGAACCGCTCGGGCACGTGACTGAGCCGCGACCCGGCGCTGTTCCAGCGGTCCCGGTCGCGGAACTGCCGCTCGTCGTACAGCTGGCAGGCGTTGGGATGCACCGCCGCGTCGCCCAGCGCGCGGAAGGTGTCACGGACCACCGCCTCGTCGCCGTGCCGTGTGCCGCTGTACCGTTCCACCGCCTCGCACAGCGCGCTCACCCGGGCCTCGGTCTCCGTGACGCCCTTGCCGCCGCTGAGCGCGCGCAGTCCGGCCCGCAGTCCGGCCAGCGTCGACGAGCCCATGGCCAGGTTGTGCCCGGAGAGATAGGGGTGGACGAAGCCGGGGCTGTTCGGCGCCCGGCGGATCTCCTTGACGATCCCGGTGACCGGGTCGACCAGACCGCCGTACGCCGCCAGCATCTGATCAGGCGTCAGCGCCCGGTGGCCGCCCAGGTCCCGCTCCGCCTTCGGCCGGGAGACGGGGACGAAGGGGGTGGACGCGCGCCGGGCGACGATCCCCGGGTCGCCGCACCCCGCGCACTGCGGAAGCCGGGTGACCGGGTGCTGAGCCGACCCCGACCGGAGCGTGCCGAGCGTGGTGACCGCGTCCTGCGCCGGATCGCGCACCCCGGCCAGCCATTTGGCGGACTCCAGCACCGCCAGATGCAGCCCGAGGGCGTAGCAGGCGGCAAGGGCGCCGAGTGGCCGCGGCGGCGGTCCGTCGATGCCCAGGGCCAGTTGGAGCGGCCGTTCGGAACGCCGATGCCCGCGCAGCCGTACCGCCAGGCACGACCAGCAGGCGCCGCCCTCGCCCGGCCGGAACACCGGGCCGACCCACGGCTCCGCGCCGCCCGGACGGGCCAGCAGCCAGGGCAGGCCCCGCACCCGGTGAGCGGCGTCGACATCCCGCAGACGAGGGGCCAGATAGTCGTCGCACAGCACGATCGCGAAGTCGGAGCCCGTCTCCGGGAGGGCGTACGGCACCCCGCTCGCGTCGCTCACCTCGGCGACGGTGAGCCCCGACTCCTCGCACGCAGCCCGCAGACGGCCGTGGTCCGCCGTGCCGGTCAGGTCCACGATCCGCACCCGTGCCCGCCCGGCCGCCGCCGCGGCGCGCGCCCCGTCCAGGCCGGCGAGGTCCCAGTAGGCCACGGCGCCGCGTGGGGCGGGGGGCCGCGCGCCGTCGGGGGCGAACCGGCGCAGCAGGCCCGCCCGTTCGAGAGCGGTGAGCGAGTCACGGGCCCCGGCGGCCCCGAGCCGCGCCGCCGCCTCCCGCAGGACGTCCGCTGCCGTGCGGCTGCCGTCCAGCAACGGTGCGAGCACCTCCGCATGCTCGCCGCGGAGTGCGGTCACACCGCGCTGGGACACCAGATAGACCGCCTCACCGGGGACGACCGTGGATTCGAGGTGGCCGGCGAAGCCCACCCGGATCCGGTCGTCCCCCGAGGCGGCCCAGAGGTCCTGTCCCTCGCCGACGGTCATGCCCCGAGCCGTGCCGACGGCGCGGGCTCGCCCGTCGCGTCGGCGGCGGCCGGCCCGCTGCGGATGCAGATGGTGAACAATGCCTGGGCCTGGGCGCACGCGGCATCGAGATCCTCGATCACCAGGTGCGGAGCCGGCTTCTCGGCGAGCCTGGCACGGGAGGTGAAGGTTTCCTTCATGGTGTTCTTGTCCCTTCGTGGATCGCACGGCGTCGAGAGCTCGGGAGGCCGGACCGCTTCCGGGTGAGGAGCGGACCGGCCTTCACCCAACCGATTCTGCGAGGCATGACCGAGAACATACAGTGCACGGATCATCTGCCGAGAGTGAACTCTTCACATGCCGGGGCCCTGTGCGTCAGGCCACCGAGTCCTCGGCGTACGGGTCGTCGTCCAGGTCCGGGAGCGGCCGCAGCAGCCGGGTGGGGGCCTCCGCCACCAGATGGAACGACCTGTCCGGCAGGCGTTCGGCGCTCAGCCTGCCGGAGATGGCCCGCAGCCGCGCCGCCAGGTTCCCCAGCCCGCTGCCGCTGTGCGGGGAGACGTCGCGATAGGCGGGATCCACCCCGTCATTGGTCATCGACAGCCGTACCCGGTCGCCCTCCTGCACGGCCTCCACCCGGCACGTCGTCGCCCGGGTGTGCCGCAGCAGATTGGTCACCGCCTCGCGCAGCACCGCCGCCAGCACGGTGTCCACCTGCTGGTCGATCGTGCCGAAGCGGATGTCCGTCTCCACCCGGACGTCGGCCGCCTCCAGCAGCGACTGCGCCGACCCCAGCTCCTGCTTCAGGGACATCGCCCGCAGTCCACTGGCCACTGCCCGCACATCGGCCAGCGACTGCCGTGAGATCTCCAGGAGTTCGCTGACCTCGTCCATCGCGCGCCGCGGATGCGTGGGCACCAGACGGTGGATCAGCTCGCTCTTGAGCGTGATCGCGGAGAGGCTGTAGCCCAGCAGATCGTGCAGGTCGCGGGCGAACCGCAGCCGCTCCTGCGTCACTGCCATCCGGCTCAGTTCGAGACGGGTGTCGTGCAGGGCGTGGACCAGTGCCGACAGCCGGGACAGCCCGAACACCACCAGACCGGTCAGCAGCGTGGACAGGGAGAGGTAGAACATTTCCCGCAGCGGATAGCCGTCGACGAGAGGCGGCAGCGACATCGACAGTCCGACCGCGCCGTACGCGGGCCAGGCCACCCTCGGCGGCAGGAGCAGCAGCAGGGAACCGGCGAGGAACCCGGCCATCGCGCCCCACTGGGAGTGGAACAGCGCGAGCGGCAAATAGGTCAGCAGCGCCTGGACGGAGAGCGTGAGCGCCTTCTGCCAGGTCGGCGCGAGATGGGCGTGCGCACTGGAGTGGCGCATCTGGAGCAGGAAGACGAGGAACAACGCCACCGCGCACGCGCCGAGCGACAGAGTCGTGTGCGCCGCGCTCACGAGGTTGATCAGAGTGATGCTCAGATAGCCGAGCAAGGCCACTTTGAGGATCGTTCCGGCCAGCCGCGGTGCCGGCAGATCCGGCAGCGGCGAGGACTTTCTGGCGCCGGGTCCGGTTCCGGCCCCTGGCCCCGCGGTCGTCTCTCCTTCGGCTACTTCCCCGTTGTCCGCCCCGTTCGTGCCGGACGAGCGACCGACCCCCTGCTTCATGCGACCGTCCCGTTCATGCGCGGTCTGCGATCTTCGGTGGCGCTTCCCGCGAAGTCGTCGAACTCCAGTGCACATGCGAAGATCATAAGTGGTGCGGCGACGACGGGAATTCCCGGCCGTGAGGCCGGGCCGCGGCGGGCGTGGGGGGTGATCCGCCGTCAGGAGGGCCCGGGGACAGTCTTCCAGCACCAGGACGATCCTCCGCACCGAGGCCGCATGCACCGGACGCCGCACCGTATGCCGTACGGCCCGGCCTCCGCCCGGACGACGGCAGTTCGACGAAGGGCCCTGACCGCCCGGACCCGACGGGCGGTCAGGCCGGCGTGACGTCCCGCTCCCGGAGCACGGGGTCGCGCCGGCCGTTCCCGGATCACCGCCGGTCGGACGTCCGGTGGACTATCGCACGGCGGCCGACGAGCCGGCGGGCGTGCTGCGGATGCAGATGGTGAACAACGCGACGGCGTCGTCCGACGCGCCGTCCAGGTCCTCGATCACCAGGGCGCCGAGCGCGCCGCGGACCGGTCCGGTCGCGGCGTCGGGGCGGAGTGCGGAGACATCGGAGAAGTTCATCGGGTGTTCCTTCCCTGTTGTTCGTCGGTGACTTCTTGGTGCGGAGTTGAACGGATGGTCGTACGAGGACGGGGCGCGCCTCACGGAACGGGCAGCGGGCCGCGGGACTTCGCCCCCGGAGCGTGCGGGCCTGGCCCGGTCCGTGACGGCGCCGGGCGCGTACGCAGCCGGCCGCCGAGCAGCGCCATGCCGAGCGGAGTGACGGTGTGCAGGGCGCAGTTGCGCACCCGACGGGTGGTGATCAGCCCCGACTCCCGCAACACCGAGGCGTGTTGGCTGGCGGTTCCGGGGGAGATGCCGAGCCGGGCCGCGAGTTGACTCGTCGTGCAGGTGTCCGTCAGCTGCCGCAGCGCGGCCGCCCGGGTCTGGCCCACCAGCGCGCTGAGCGCCTGTTCGCCGCCGACCTCCTCCTCTTCGGGCAGCAGCGAGAACAGCGAGGTCACGTCCGACGGCATGCCGAAGACGAGAGCGGCCTGCCCGCTGTCCCGCTCCGTCCCGATGACCCGGCCCGCGACACCCGTCAGGAACGCCGACGGCACCAGCAACAGGCCCCGCCCGCACAGATGGACGTCCCGGTCGGCGCGGTCGTGGATCTCCAGGACCGGCGGGTTCCACACGATCCTCGGGTGCAGCGTCGACAGCAGCCGCTCGACCCCGCCCGTCATCGCGATCCGCCCGTGGGCGTCGCACTCGGTGTCCAGCCGCTGCTGCACCGAGTCCCACAGCGGGGCGACCCCGGCCCGCCAGACGCCGACGGCCAGCCGGACCGCCTCCGTCCGGGTCAGCGAGAGCGCGGCCAGTGCGGAGGCGTCCGCGTCCGGCGAGGAATCCAGCAGGAACAGCAGGTCGTCGGGGGCGTTCAACGACTGCAGCAGGGGGCCGAGCGGCTGGCTCAGAGAAGAACTCTCCCGTAGCCGGGCGGTGACCTCGGCGCGCCAGCCGGTGAGATCGGCACTGCGGGACCTCGTGAGCGCGCCCAGAGCGAACACGCCCTCGGCCACCGGGCCGAGGGTGCTCTGCATTCGGGTGCGCGCGAGATCTGCGGCGGTGAAGTGGATTCTCTGCATCGAACGGCCCCCATGTGTTGTGGGACCCGGCTGCCCGGGCCCGGCGGCCGACTCCCCGCCCGGGCACGGAGACGGCGCCTCGTCCGGCCGCCGCCCCGGTCCGTACCGCACGACGCTCCACGGGCGTCGGACGGGCGGACCGGGGAAATGGGGTTGGATCGGCGGCCGAGGTCGGCGGATCGCGCCGCGGGGCGTCGTCTGCCGTCGTCCGGGGGAAGTCGGAACACGAGTGACCGTGTCATGCGGCGGGCGGCGGCCGACAGTGCGACGCTCCCTGAACACCCATGACCGTCTCAGCGCGTGGATCATGAATTTTTCAGGTGCGCCAGTGCGACGGCCGTGATTGGCCGAATTCGCACGCCTTCACCATGCGGCCCGAACGACCGCTCGCCGCAGGGCATTTGCCGTCGACAGAAACTGTGGTGAACGGGAGCCGATTGTGGCTACCTTGCGCCAGCAGGGGGCCGCAGCCCCCTGCCGGAGGTTGGGTACGGCCCGTGACCTGCCGGAAAGCACGGCGCGCACGCCCGGTGGCGAGGTCCCGCAGCGGGCTCACCCGGAGGGACGCGCCCCAGCGATCGCCGTAGGGGAGTTGCTGTGATCAGCGAATCCGTGGACGAAGCGGTACGCCGCGCCCGCGTGGCGGAGGCGGAAGTGGCGTCATGGTCGCAGGCCGGAATCGACGAGGCCGTGGCGGCCGTCGGCTGGCACTGCTACCGGGAGGAGAACGCGCGCGCTCTGGCGCGGCTCAGTGAGGAGGAGACCGGGCTCGGTGACGCCGAGGCGATGTACGCACTCCAGCGCAGACGGGTGCTCGGCATCCTGTACGACCTGCACGGGGTCCGTACGGTCGGCGTCGTCGAGGAGCAGCCCGAACGGGGACTCGTCACCCTCGCCAAACCACTCGGTGTGATCGCCGTCGCCAGCCCCGCGACCGCACCCGCCCCGGGCATCATCTGCAACGCCCTGCCCATGCTGAAGACCCGCAACGCCGTCGTCTTCAGTCCCAATCCGCGCGCCCACCGGACGGCGCTCGCCACGACCGAGGTCATGCGTGCCGCGCTGGCCGAGGTCGGGGCCCCGCAGGACCTCGTCCAGTGCCTGCCGGTGACCGGCCGCGACGCCGGTGAACGCCTCATGTCCGCCGCCGACTTCGTCGTCGCCATCGGCGGCTCCAACACCGTGCGCCGCGCCTACCGCAGCGGCACGCCCGCGATCGGCGCAGGGGTGGGCAACCCCACGGTCCTCGTGGACGAGACCGCGGACCTCGACGAGGCCCTGAACCACATCCACACCGGCGCCGGTTTCAACCACGGCACGTCCTGCTCGTCCGAGAGCAATGTGCTCGTGCACCGCTCCGTCGCCGACGACTTCCGCGACGGTCTGGTGCGTGCCGGGGCCCATCTGTGCGACGCGGCGGAGACCGCGGCGCTGGTCGAGGCGCTGTGGCCGGACGGCCGTACCCTCGACCGGGACCTGATCGGCCGGCCGGCCGCACAGATCGCGGCGGCGGCCGGGCTGACGGTGCCGGACAAGGTCTCCGTGCTCGTCGCGGACCAGCCCGACGCCGGGCAGGACGGCCCGCTGCTGCGGGAGAAGATCTCTCCCGTGCTCTCCCTGTCGGAGTACACCGACTTCGACGAGGCCGTGCGGCTCGTGCAGCGGATCTCGGAACGCTGCGGCATCGGGCACAGCTGCGCGATCCACACGAACCGGCCGGACCGGGTCATGCGGCTCGCGGAGAGCGTCACGCACTGCCGGGTCGTGGTGAACCAGTCGACGATGACGAACACCGGATCCTTCAGCAGCGGCGTGCCTTTCACCACCACTCTGTCCAGCGGGAGCTGGGGCGGTTCCGGGGTGTCGGGGAACGTCACCTGGCGGCATTTCCTGAACTACACCACGATCTCCCGTCCCGTTCCGGAACGTGTTCCGGACGAGGCCGCGCTGTTCGGCCCGTACTGGGACCGGGCGGCGGCGCGGACGACCGAGGAGCCGAAGGCGGCCTGACGCCGCCCGTGCGGTTTCGTGGTCAACGATTCGACAGTGCGCCCGTACCGGGCGGGGAAGGGAGGGCGGCCAGTGCCGACCGCGACAGTCAACGGCATCAGCCTGAGCTACGAGGTGACCGGACAGGGCGACCCGGTCGTGCTGGTCATGGGATCCGGCGCCGGAGGCAGGGCCTGGCACCTGCACCAGGTGCCGGCGCTGGTGCAGGCGGGCTACCGGGTGATCACCTTCAACAACCGGGGCATCCCGCCCACCGATGCCTGTTCCGAGGGCTTCACGATCGACGATCTCGTCGCGGACACCGCGGCGCTGATCGAGCATCTCGACGCGGGCCCCTGCCGGCTCGTCGGCACCTCGCTCGGCGCCCACGTGGTGCAGGAGCTGTGCCTGGCCCG
The DNA here is from genome assembly GCF_040636995.1 of Streptomyces sp. NPDC032161. Lineage (NCBI taxonomy): Bacteria > Bacillati > Actinomycetota > Actinomycetes > Kitasatosporales > Streptomycetaceae > Streptomyces > Streptomyces sp. NPDC032161. The sequence continues at coordinate 91,301 of NZ_JBEZVN010000020.1, forward strand.
GCCCGACCTGGTCAGCCAGGCGGTCCTGATGGCGACACGGGGCCGCAGCGACGCGATGCGCCGGGCACATGTCCGGGCGGAGCGGGAGTTCTACGACAGCGGCGGCCGGCTGACGCCGCTGTACGGGGCGACGCTTCGGGCGCTGCAGAACCTGTCGCCCGCGACGCTGCGGGAGGACAAGGAGATCCGGGACTGGCTCGACATCTTCGAGCTGTCCCCGCTCACCGACGCGGCCGGCTACCGGGCCCAGCTCGATGTCGACGTCGAGGAGAGCCGGCTCGACGCGTACCGCGCGATCCGCACGCCGTGCCAGGTGATCGGTTTCGCCGACGACCTGGTGCTGCCTCCGCATCTGAGCCGGGAGGTCGCCGACGCGGTCCCCGGGGCCCGGTACACCGAGATCCGGGACGCGGGGCACTACGGCTATCTGGAACGTCCCGACCAGGTGAATTCCGTTCTGCTCGCATTCTTCCGACAGAACGGCTGACACCGGCCGGGCGATGCACGACACCCGCGTTTCGGTGCCGGACGAAACAACTTGTCGGTCCGGAAGCGGGCGATGGACGATTCCGCGGGGCCGGGCGCATCCGGATCCCGCTCTTGAGGAGGAAATCATCATGGAGAACCCGTTCGACAACGAGGACGGTTCTTTCTACGTACTCGTGAACGATGAGAACCAGCACTCGCTGTGGCCCACCTTCGCGGAGGTTCCCAAGGGCTGGTCCGTCGTGTTCGGCGAAGACACCCGCCAGGCGTGCCTCGCGTACGTCGAGAAGAACTGGACGGACATGAGGCCCGCCAGCCTCATACGGGAGATGGAGGGCCTGGAGGCGGAGCCGGCCAGCCCGGCCGGCGCCGCCGCCTGACGCGCGTCCCTTCGCAGCAACATCCCGCGGGTGTCCCGGAAGTCGGTCCGGGGCACCCGCTCCGTTCCGGTGCCGGTCACGGCACCGGGTCTCAGTGCACGTCCCGGCGCATCGGGACGAGCACCGCGGCGACCGCCGCGAGCAGGGCGTAGCCGGTGAGCAGGAGCGCACCGCCCACGGGCGAGAGCAGCGACACCGGACTGGTCGCCAACTGGTCGGCGAGGGTGTCGGCGATGTAGGTGAAGCCGGTCAGCGAGGCGGTGGCGCCGCCGGGGAGCAACGGGTAGAGAAGCTTGACGCCCGGGATCATCATCAGTGTCAGCTCGCCCATGTACAGGTAGCCCACCACGACCGCGAGCGCGGCGATCTGATTGCGGATCAGTGCCCCCGCGGCGACCCCGAGCAGGGTGTAGACGGCCATGGTGACAGCCAGTCGCCCGAGCAGCGCCAGGACCTCCGCGGACTCCATGCCCGGCGTCACCCCGCGGGCCGCCGCCCCGCCGAAGAAACCGGCCCCCGCGGTGCCGGTGAGCACCGCCCCGTAGACCAGCCCCGCGACCCCGAAGACGACGATCTTCGCGGTCAGCACCTGCCAGCGCTTCGGCGCGAACAGGAAGGTGTACGTGGCCGTGCGGTGCCGGTACTCGGAGGTCATCGCCAGGGTGCCGAGCGCCGCCGGGACGATCACCGTGAAGCCGAGCATCCCCAGCACCGAGCGCACGCCGTCCTCGGTGTCCAGACCGGGCATCGGCGGGTCGAAGTTCTCCGGGCCGACCAGGGTGAGCAGCCCCACCATCCCGCCGCCGAGGATCACGGCCACCAGCAGCGCCCACATCCACATCCGGGTGGCCAGCAGCTTGCGGAACTCGGCCCTGATCAGTGTGCTCATCGCTCGTTCCCCTCGTCGTTCGTGTGCGAGGCCGCCGCGCCGGCCGCCGCCGGTTCACGGGCCCCGTCCCCGGTCAGCCGGAAGAACAGCTGCTCCAGGCTCGCCTCCTCGGTGACCAGGCCGTGCACCCGCAGTCCGGCCGCCGCCGCCAGGTCGGCGACGACGGTGTCGGTCGCCCCGTACACCCGCAGCCAGCCGTCCTGGGCGCTCTCCACCCGTATCCGTCCGCCGGAGGACTCCCGGAGCAGTGCGTCGCGCAGCGCCGCGGCGTCCGGGGACCGTACGAGGACGGACCGCGGAACGAAGCGCTCCATCTCCGCCAGCGGCCCCGCCGCGACCAGTCGGCCCCGGCTGATCATCACGACGTCGTCGACGATCTGCTGGACCTCGCTCAGGACATGACTGGAGACGAGGACCGTGCGCCCCTCGGCCGCCAGGCCGCGCAGGAACCGGCGGAGCCAAGCGATTCCCTCCGGGTCCAGGCCGTTGCTGGGCTCGTCGAGGAGGAGCACGCGCGGGTCGCCCAGCAGGGCCGTGGCCAGGCTGAGGCGCTGCCGCTGCCCGGTGGAGAAGGTGCGCGTGCGGCGGTCGGCCACCTGCGCGAGCCCCAGCTCCTCGATGAGCCGGTCCACGCGCGAGGCCGGGTGACCGCCCATCGTGCAGTAGATGCGCAGATGGTCGCGGGCCGTGTGGTTGGGGTGGAACGCGGACGCGTCCAGGGCGGCGCCGACGACCTCGGACGGCCGGGTCAGTTCCCCGTACCGCAGGCCGCCGATGGTCGCCGTGCCGGAGGTCGGTGCGACCAGGCCGAGGATCATCCGCATGGTCGTTGACTTCCCGGCCCCGTTGGGTCCGAGGAAGCCGGTCACCACGCCGGGCTCGACCCGGAAGCTCAGGTCGTCGACCGCGGTGACGGCACCGAACCGCTTGGTGAGGCCGGTGACTTCGATGCGCGGGCCGTTCGCCCCGTGCTGATGTGTCATCAGTTCTGCTCCTGGTGGCGGCCGATGAGACGGGCCAGCTCGCCGGCGTCGTCGAGGGAGAGGACCAGCTCGTCGTACTGCTCGCCGGAGGCGGCGCGGTCGAGCTGGACCCGCAGGCCGGGCTTGCCCCGGTACGCCGCCACGAGCTGGCGCGGTCCGAGCATCAGGCCCCAGGTGCCGATCTTGGCGACCCCGGAGACCTGGAGGCCCTTGCGGGCGCCGTGCGCCTCGCGCAGGGGGTTGTCGACCGGGACGACCCGGCGGACGGCGGCCAGCGGGACGCTCAGTGTGCCGCGGCGCAGCCAGGTCTGCTCACGTCCGCTGAACTCGACCACGAGCTCGGTGCCGGAGATCTTCATCAGTGCCATGGGGTCCATCCCTCCCTCGCGGCCGCACCCGTCCGCCCGGGTCGGAGCGCGGTTCCGCTGCCATGAGCGTCTGTTCTAGTAGATGTATATCAGATAGAGTGGGCATGTGCATCTCGTACTCGACCTCGACAGTGAGGTACCGATCTACCAACAGATCCGGGACCGGGTGGTGGAAGCCATCGCGGAAGGCGCGCTGGCGCCCGGTGCCGGTCTCCCGTCCACCAGGCAGTTGGCCGTCGACCTGGCGATCAACTTCCACACCGTGAACAAGGCCTACGACCTGCTCCGGCGCGAGGGGATCATCCGCATCAACCGCAAGAGCGGCGCGGCGGTCCGACCGGACGTCAAGCAGCAGTCCGCGGACGACCTGCGCACCGGAGTCGACTGGGACCGGCGCATGCGCACGCTCCTCGCGGAGCTGGACGTGCGCGGCATCCCGAAGGGGGAGGTGATGGCGTATGTCGAGGCGACCCTCGACGGCTTCCCGGACAGGGAGGACGACGGCGGTTAGAACGGCGGGCGACGCTTCGACGAGAGGGCCCGGCGGGGCGTTACGGGTGGTGAGCTCAGGGGGTGGCCCGGGGGCCGTCGTCCGGACCGGGCGGCAGCCAGGGGGCCCGCAGCAGGGCAGCGCCGAGCGGAGTGAGGGTGTGGATGGCCGAGGTGTGCGTACGCGTCGTGGACACCAGCCCCGCCCGGCGCAGCACGCTCGCGTGCTGACTCGCCGAACCCGGCGTCACCCCCACCCGCCGGGCGAGCTCGCTCGTCGTCAGGCTCACGGTGAGCGCCTGGAGGACGGCCGCCCGCGTGCTGCCCACCAGCAGCCCCAGCGGCTGCCGCTCGCCCACGCCGTCGGTCTGCGGCGCGTCGCCCGCCGCCCACTCCCCGTACCGCCCGGAGCCCCGGCCGGCGTCCCCCCAGAGGGAAGCGGCCGTCGCCGCCGCGGACCGCGCCGGATGGACCAGGATCGGGGCGTTGCCCGGCGTCCGCTCGTCGAGGAACAGACGCGGCGGCCCCGTCAGGAACAACGACGGCGCCAGCAGCAGCCCGCTGCCCGACAGCCGTACCTCGCGGGGCCGTTCGGCCGGCACGCTCAGCACCGGCGGACGCCAGCGCAGGCCCGCCGGCCCGGCCGTGGCGAACAACTCCTCCACGCCGCCGGCCGTCATCGCCCGCCCGTTCGCCTCGCACTCCCGCTCCAGACGGCTGCGGATCCGCGGCCAGTAGGGCTGCACCGCGGACTGCGCGAACACCCTGAGCGCCACCGCCAGCCGGTGGTTCGCCAGCAGCCCGCGTCCCACCGCCACGCCCGGCCCGCCGGCGGGATGCTCCATCCACGCCGAGATCCGGCCCGTGGGGGAGCGGACCACCGACATCAGCTCCGGCGACTCGACAAGCGCCTCCGCCATCCGCGACAAGAGCGGAAGGTGTCTGCTGTGCCGACCGCCCGGCCGGAACACCACCGTCCTGCGCCACTGGGCGAACACGTCCTCGACCCCGTCGCCTCCCCGGCCGCCCGGGCCCCGGCCGGCACCCAACGACGCAAGAGCGAAAAGGGACTCCGCCGCCGGACCGACGGTCTTCAACAGCCGGACGTTCATCACGTCGTCGAACGTGAAATGAATGGTGAGTCCGCTCCCCGTCCGCCGCGCCGGATTCCCTTTCGCGGTACTTCCGTGATCCTCCTCGCGCATGCGGCACATCATGCCGGAAGAGGATCCGGGTACTCCCCGAAAACGTCCGCCGCGCAGGTCGCCGAAGCAGTCGCCACCTGCGAGTTTCATCAACGCCCGAATGTGGTTGCCGGGTAGACGATCCGCGCGGGAGCCTGGAATGTCGTGCAGTGTGCCGACACGACGACATCCCGCCCCACCGGGAAATCCTGAACACGAAATGAGTGAACACCGTGCTGTACAACGCACTTTTCAACCTCGGCATTCTCGCGGCCGTCTGGGGCGCGCTGGCCCTCGCCCCCAGCCCGCTCCTCAATTCCCCGTCCGTACCCTTCGGCGTCCGCGTGCCCCCGGACAAGGCGGACGCACCCGAAGTCGCCGCGCAGCGGCGGCGATACCGCTCCCTGCTGCTCGCCGCGACCGCGACCGTGGCGGTCCTCGCGCTCGTCGCCTGCGCGGCGCTCGACAGCCTTGTCGTCGGCGCCGTCGGCGGCAGCCTCCTGCTCACCGTCGTCGGCGTCGCCCTGTGGAGCCGCGCGCACCGGGCCGTCGCCGACGCCAAGGAACAGGGCGGCTGGTACGAGCAGACCCGGCAGGGCACCGTCACCGACACCTCCCTGCGCACCGACCCCGTCCGCTTCCCCTGGCCGTGGGCGATCCCCTCGCTCGCGATCGTGGCCGTCTCCGCCCTCGTCGGCGCCGTCGTCTACCCGGACCTGCCCGCCGAGATCGCACTGCCCCAGAAGTCGTTCTCCGGAACCGTCTACCAGACGTACCCGACCACCTTCTGGACCGCATTCGCGCTGGTTCTCGCGCAGATCCTCGTCACCGCCTCCATGGCCGGCACCGTCGCCGGAATCCTGCGCGCCCGTGCCGACCTGGACGTCAGCCGCCCCAGGACCAGCGCCGCCCGGTACCGCCACTACCTCACCAGCATGTCCCGTTCCGTGCTCGGCATGGCCGCCGTACTGAACCTGATGCTGCTCGGGCTGTCGGGAATGCTGTGGAGCGACAACCGCTCCCAGGGCCTCATGGCGCTCGTCGTCGGCGTCCCCGTCCTGGCCGTCCTCGGCATCACCGCCCACCTCGTCCTCCGCGTCGGCCCCGGCGGCAGTCGGCTCCCCGCCGACATCACCGAACCCGACAGCGGTCTCGTGCCCCGCGACGACGACCGCTTCTGGCACGGCGCCGGAATGATCTACGTCAACACCGACGATCCCGCGATCACCGTCCCCCGCCGCGTCGGATTCGGCTGGACCGTCAACCTCGGCAACCTCCGCTTCCTCGTCGTCACCGCGGTCCTGGTGGCGGTGGCCGTGGGGGTCGGTGTCGTCGTGGCCGTCACCGTGTGAAACACGCGCCGCACACAACCCACCACCTCCACGAAGGGCCGTCTCCGGACGCACGGAGCCGGCCCTTCGTGCTGCGCGTTTTCACCGCACTCGAAGAAGATTGCGAACGACCGTGGCGGCGGGAGAGCCTGAGGACCGAAAGCACGGCACGTCCGCATCGCCGTGCCGTCCGCCGCCTTCGCCGACACCACGCTCACGCGACGCATCGTCGCGCCCTCCGCTCCCGGTGGTGACCGGTTGCCGCCGGCGGCGGAGAGAACCCGAACAGGAGAGTGGTCGTGGTGACGGTCCCGGAGACGATCCCGGAAACGGTCGTGGAAACACTCCCGGAAACGGCTCCGGAGACTTCTCGGGAATCGGCGAGCGGTCTGCCCGACGGTCTGGCGAGGTCCCTGCCCGGGATCTTCGAGGAGCTCGCCCGCGAGCACCGGGTCACCGGCGCCCAGATCGCCCTCTACCACGACGGCACCCTCCACGCGCACTCCTACGGAACGGAATCCGTCCGCACCGGACGCCCCGTGACCCAGGAGACCGCCTTCCCCTTCGGCTCGGTCACCAAGTTCTTCACCGCGGCCCTCGTCATGCAGTTCGTGTCCGACGGCGACATCGACCTCGACGAGCCCCTCGCCGGCCTCCTTCCCGAACTGAGGACACCCGGCGGCTCGGGAACCGGCCTGGGCGCCGCCACCGTGCGCCAACTCCTCAGCCACACCGCCGGACTCCCGGACAGCATCGAGTACGCCGACATGCGCGGCCCCTCCTACCGGCGCTTCGCCACCGCCTGCGCCCAGGCACCCGCGCTCCACGCGCCCGGCCTCGCCTTCTCCTACTCCAACACCGGCTACTGCCTGCTGGGCGCGGTCGTCGAGGCAGCGGCCGGCATGGACTGGTGGACGGCAATGGACAGTTGCCTCCTGCGGCCCCTCGGCATCGAACCCGCCTTCCTGCACGATCCCCGCCCCGGCAGCGCGCCCGCCGCCCGCAGCATCGCCGACGGCCACGCCGTCCGCGCCGACAGCGACAACGCGGAAATCGTCGACCACATGACCGATCTGTCGCTCGCCGCGGCCGGCGGCCTCGTCGGCAGCGCGGTCGACCTCGTCACCGCCGCCCGCCTCCACCTCGACGACCGTGCCCGCTTCGCGCACGAACACCTGCTCCCCGAGGACGCGGTCCGAATCATGCACGAACCGGTCCCCGCCGCCGAGCCGTTCGGCCTCGCCGATGCCTGGGGCCTCGGCCTCATGAGCCACCGCAGCGCAGGGGGTGTCTGGTTCGGCCACGACGGCGCGGTCGGCGGCGCCAGCTGCAACGTGCGCCTCCACCCCGCCGACAACACCGCGCTCGCGCTCACCGCCAACTCCACCGCGGGACCCCGCCTGTGGGAAGCCCTCGTCACCGAACTCCGCGCCGCGGGCCTGGACCTCGGCCACTACCGGCTCCCCGAGCCGGACGCCCCGCAGGTCACGGAGCCGGACGCCTACCTCGGCACGTACGCCAACGGAGACCTGCACCTCGTCGTCATGCCCGGGCCGGACGGCGGCCTCTACCTCACGCGCGCCGACTACGCCGACTACCGCCTCACGATCCACACCGACGACCGCTTCGTGGCCCAGGACAACGAGCACGACGGCCTGCCGATCGTCGGCCGCTTCGTCCGCGAGCGGTCCGGCGGCCCGATCGTCCTTCTCCAGTACGGCGGGCGCGCGCTCCAGCGGCTCTGACAGCGGCGTCACCTCCACGCCCGGCCGTTCCCGGGACTCCCACCACCACTGCACGCCCATCAGACACCAGGGGAAAACAACGATGTTCGAGCACGAGCAGTCGATGACGTCGGTCGTGGGCGCGTTCGGTGAGCGGGTGGTCTCCGGTCCGGGTGCGGTGGCGGTGCGGTGTGGTGATGTCGTGCTGACGTATGCGGAGTTGGATGCGGCTTCGGATCGGTTGGCGCGGGTGTTGGTCGAGGGGGGTGTGTCGTCGGAGTCCAGGGTGGGGCTGCTGTTGGAGCGGTCGGTTGATGTGGTGGTGGCGATGCTGGCTGTGTTGAAGGCC
>NZ_JBEZVN010000021.1:0-97359 GCF_040636995.1 Streptomyces sp. NPDC032161
CTGCTCTGCGACCCGGCGCTCTACGCGATCCTGGTGGCAGGCATCGGCGGCATGTACCTGCACACGGTCGCCCTGCAGATCGGCTCGGTCAACGGTGCCACCGCCGCGCTGGTCGTCGGCGAGACCGTCCTGCCGGGCGTCATCGGCGTGCTGTGGCTCGGCGATGCCTCCCGTCCCGGCTTCGCCTGGGCGGCGATCACCGGGTTCGTGCTCGCCGTATCGGGCGCGGTGGCAGTGGCCTGGTTCGGGTCCCCGAAAGGGCACGGCAGCGACCCTGCGGCGGCGCCCGTGACACCCGCCAAGGACGCCCGGACGTCCGCGGGGGTCTGACCCCGCACCAGATGCGCCGAATTTCCAACGCTCGGCTGCCGTACGGGAGCCATCGTTTGCGACACAACTCCCCCCACACACAAGCCTGGTTGAGATCCGACATCCTCTGGCCAAGAGAGCGGTTCAACGTGTGGAGTCCGGTGGCCAAACCGACGACTCGCCTGCGCATCGTCTCTTCCGTCCGGCATCGTTGCTACCGATATCGGGCTCCCAGATGCTCAGTGACAGGTGTCGCGCCCAAGCGGCAACTGTCTCGCCCAGTCACAGGGAGCCCGGTAGGGAAGCCCGCTGAAATGCCGTTGTCAGTGGCGGGTGTGAGGATGGCGCTCGCCGGTGGGGTGCACCGGCCGACGTCGTCTCGCACTGAGCCGACGCCGATTCGCATTGAGGGGACACCGCCATGGGCACCTGGGACACCGGTCACTTCGACAACGACTCCGCAGCGGACTTCTCGGGACGCCTGGACGACACCCCCGAGGCCGAACGGCCGGCGCTGATCCGCAAGGTCCTGGAAATCGCCGTCGCCGCGACGGACTTCCTGGACAGCGACGAGGCGGCGGAAGCGGTCGCGGCGGCGGCGCTGATCGGTGCGCAGTGCCCGGGCGGGGAGCCGGTGACCACCGCGTACGGCCCCGACAAGCCGCTGCCCGAGTTTCCGGCGGACCTGCGCCCGCTCGCGGTGAAGGCGCTCGACACGGTGCTCGGCGAGAACTCGGAGATGCGCGAGCTGTGGGAGGGCGATGAGACGTGGACGGCGGGCATCGTCCGGCTCCGGGAGGTGCTGGTCGCGGCGAGCGCTTGAACGCGCCCGACGGCGACCGGGCGCGGCCGGGTTCAGGCGCGGGCGCGCCCGGCCCGGATGAGATCGTCCACGTCGAGGGCCACCGGGGCACCGATCGAGTCCGGGAGCGGGGCGGACTGGCCGGGGGCATACACCTGGTGGTTGTCGTACCCGCCCCCCATGGGGTCGGTCAGGACGTGCACCCGGCCGTGCTTGCGGTCGACGATCACATACACCGGGACCTTGGCCTCGGCGTAGGCGGCGACCTTGTTGCGCAGGTCGTTGTTGTAGTTGCTGGAGGTGACCTCCAGCACGAGACGGAAGACGGCCGGGTCGTAGCAGTTGTTCTCGACCATGTGCTCGTCGAAATCGGCGTCGACGACGGACAGGTCGGGGATGGCGTAGTCCGCCGGGCCGCTGGGGAGCCACAGGCCGATGCCCTGGAGGACCTCGGTCTCGCCGTCATCGATACCGGCTGCGATGAAGGGGCGCATGACTTTGGTCAGCACTCGGGCGTGCGGTCCGTCCGGGGATGGAGCCACGGTGATGACGCCTCCGATGATCTCGACACGGTAACCCGGGTGCTGCTCCATGAGGCTGTTGGCCGTGTCGAGCAGGGGCTCGGGTTCACCGTCACAGGGGTGCTCGACTGCTGCTGCAGACATTGCGGGCCTCCTGAAGGGATGATGTCGAGGTCATCATCGTAGGACGATCCGGCCGTCCGGGCCCGGAAGGTCGCCCGCCACCCGGTCGGGTGAACGGCGAAGGTCCCCGCGCACCGACGTGCACGGGGACCTTCGCCGGGCGTCGGGGCCGCCGGCGCGGGTGGGACCGCTACAGCTTCTCGATCACGTAGTCGATGCAGGCCGTCAGCGCCTGGACGTCCGCCGGGTCGATCGCCGGGAACATCGCCACGCGCAGCTGGTTGCGGCCCAGCTTGCGGTACGGCTCGGTGTCGACGATCCCGTTGGCGCGCAGCGCCTTGGCGACGGCCGCGGCGTCGATCTCGTCCGAGAAGTCGATCGTGCCGATGACCTGCGAGCGCTTGGCCGGGTCGGAGACGAACGGCGTCGCGTACTTGGACTCCTCGGCCCAGCCGTACAGGTTCCGGGACGAGGTGGCCGTGCGGCGGACCGCGAAGTCCAGACCGCCCTGCCCGTTCAGCCAGTTCAGCTGCTCGTTCAGGAGGAAGAGGGTGGCCAGGGCCGGGGTGTTGTACGTCTGGTTCTTGAGGGAGTTGTCGATCGCCGTGGGCAGGCTGAAGAACTCCGGGATGTGCCGGCCCGACGCGTGGACGCGCGCGGCGCGCTCCAGGGCCGCCGGGGAGAACACGCCGATCCACAGGCCGCCGTCGGAGGCGAAGGACTTCTGCGGGGCGAAGTAGTAGACGTCCGACTCGGTGATGTCGACGGGCAGGCCGCCCGCGCCGGAGGTGGCGTCCACCAGGACCAGGGCGCCCTCGTCGGCGCCCGCGACGCGCTCGATCGGCGCGGCGACACCGGTCGAGGTCTCGTTGTGCGTGAACGCGTACACGTCCACGCCCTCCTCGGCCCGCGGCTCCGGGTGGGTGCCCGGGGCGGAGGCGACCACGGACGGGTCGGCCAGCCACGGGGCGAGCTTGGCGGCCTTCGCGAACTTCGAGGAGAACTCGCCGAAGGTCAGGTGCTGGGACCTGTTCTCGATCAGACCGTGCGTCGCGATGTCCCAGAAGGCGGTGGAGCCGCCGTTGCCCAGGATCACCTCGTAGCCCTCGGGGAGCGAGAAGAGGTCGCGCACGCCCTGACGGACCGAGCCGACCAGGTTCTTGACCGGGGCCTGGCGGTGGGACGTACCGAGCAGGGACGTACCCGTGGCGGCCAGGGCGTCGAGCGCCTCCGTCCGCACCTTGGAAGGACCGGCGCCGAAGCGTCCGTCGGCGGGCTTGATGTCAGCGGGAATCTGGATATCGGCCACGAACCGGAGCGTAGTACCTCATGGCAGGCTCCGAGGACGATGTCCGTCGGATGAGACACCCGCTCCGGTGCGTGGACGATGCCCGCTCCGGTGCGTGGACGACTTCCTTTCCGGTGCGTGGACCTCGGTGCGCGGACCCCTGCGCATGGGCCGCGTACCGAGGTCCACGCACCGGGCGCGTCAGGCCAGGCGCACCGGCAGCTCGTACAGGTCGTTCTGGGTGACGATCGGCTTGTTGCGCAGTTCGGACGCGGGGACGGCCAGCTCCAGGTCCGGGAACCTCTCGTACAGCGCGGGCAGCGCCACCCCCGCCTCCAGCCGGGAGAGCGCCGCGCCCGGGCAGACGTGCGGGCCGTGGCCGAAGGCGATGTGGCGGTTGGGGGAGCGGGTGATGTCGAAGTCAGCGGCCGTCGGCCCGTGCTGTCCCTCGTCGCGGCCGAGCGCACCGAAGGAGACGATCAGCGCCTCGCCCTTCGGCAGGATCCGGTCGCCCACCTCGACGTCCTCGGTGGCGAACCGGAACAGGACGTGGGACGTGGGCGTGGACCAGCGCAGCGTCTCCTCGATCACGTTCTCCCACGGCACCCCGCCCTTCAGCACCCGTGCGCGCTGCTCGGGGTGGGTCTGGAGCGCGACGACCGCGTTGACGATCAGGCTGATCGTGGTCTCGTGACCGGCCGCGATGATCAGCTGGAGGGTGTTGACGATCTCCTCGCCGGTGAGCTGGTCGCCGTCCTCGGACGCGGCGATCAGGGCGCTGGTGAGGTCGTCGCCGGGGTTCTCCCGCTTGCCGTCGACGATCTTCGTGAAGAGCGCGCCGAGGTCCGCCATCATCTGCGGGACCTCCTCGGGCGGGGTCTGCGTCGAGAAGAACTTCTCGAACAGGCCCTTCAGCCGGGGGTGGTCGGCGCTGTCGACGCCCATGAGCTCGCTGATCACGTTCATCGGCAGCGGGTAGGCGAACTCCGCCTTCAGGTCGACCGGCCCGTCCTCGGCCAGGGCGGCCAGCCGGTCCAGGCTCGCCGCGGTCAGTGCCTCGATGCCGGGGCGCAGCCGTTCCACCCGCTTGACGGTCAGGGCCTGGGCGACCAGGGTGCGCAGCCGGCGGTGGTCCGCGCCGTCGACGGTGAGCATGGAGCGGCCCGGGTTGGCGAGGCCGATCAGCGGCCAGTCCAGGGGTATCTCGCCGCGCTGCCAGGCGTTCCAGACATTGATGTCCTTCACGAGGCGGCCGTCGGTGAGCAGGTCCCGGGCCTCGGCGTGGTGGGTGACGGCGAAGCAGGGCACCCCGCCCGGCAGTTCCACCTCGGCGAGCGGACCGGCGGCCCGCAGCCGGGCGGACTCGCCGTCGAGGTCGGTGACGAAGGGGTCGAGCACGATCCGGGTCATCTCGCGCCTCCGATGGCGGCTTCAGTGGCTGATCCTGGGGCTGATCCGGTGGTTGACGCGGTGGCTGATGCGGTGACGGGGCCGATGGCGGCCGCCAGGGCGGTGCCGGTCGGGGAACCGATGGCGGGCGTGGGTGTGAACGTCACCGGCAGGGTGGTCAGGCCGCGCAGCCAGGGAGACGGGCGGCGGGTGAGCTGTTCGGCCGGGACGGCGAGGTCGATGTCGGGGAGCCGGTCCAGCAGCACCTCGATGCCGGTGCGGGCGATGACCTCGGCGGTCTCCTGGGCCGGGAACGGGCAGCGGTGCTCGCCGTGGCCGAAGGAGAGGAACGCGTTGTTGCCGCCGGTCAGCGCGGAGCCGTCGGTGCGTACCTGCGGGTCGTAGTTGGCGGCGGCGATGCCCAGCAGCAGCATGTCGCCGGCCTGGATGTGGCGTCCGCCGAGGCGGGTGTCGCGCGAGGCCCAGCGGCCCGCGACGTTCTGGGTCGGGGTGTCCTCCCAGAGCACCTCGTTCATGGCCTCGGCGACGCTGTGCCGGCCGCCCGAGAGGGAGGCGGCGAAGCGGTCGTCGGTGAGCATCAGCCGCAGCGAGTTGCCGATCCAGTCGGCGGTCGGCTGGTGTCCCGCGGCCATCATCACCATGAGGTCCTGGGCGACCTCCTCGTCGGTGAAGCCGCCCGGGTCGGCCAGCATCCGGGTCGCGACGTCGTCGCCGGGCGCGGCGTGCTTGTCCACCAGCAGCTGGAACATGGACGTGGCGAGGTGCTGCTGCCCGGCCAGGGCCCGTTCCCGGCCGTCGATCATGTCGTTGAGCGAGCCGACGAGCGCGGCGCCGATGGTGTCGGCGAAGCCGTAGATCTTCGCCAGGACGAGCGCCGGGAGCAGCATCGCGTAGTCGGCGATGATGTCGGTGCCGCCGGTGGAGCAGAACCGGTCGACGAGGCCGTCGGCGAACTCCTCCGCGTACCGCTTCAGCGAGAACGGGTCGACCCCCTCCAGCGCGTCGCTGATCATCGCGGCGCGCTGGGTGTGGCGGGGGCCGACGGTGTAGAGGATCGACGGCTGCTTGCGGCCGATCATCGGCAGCAGCGGCCAGTCGTCGGGGATGCGGTCCCACTGGTTCCACAGGTCGGAGTCGCGGCTGAACAGCACCGGGTCGCCGGTGACCTGGTGCAGTTCGCGGTAGCCGAGCACCAGCCAGGCCGGGACGTCCCCGTCGAGGACGACGGGCGCCACCGACCCGTGGTCGCGGCGCATCTCCCGGTACAGCCGGGTCGGTTCGGTCTGGAACCGGGGGCCGGACAGCGGTACGCGGCCCTGGGAGAAGGGGCAGCCGGAGGACGGCGCCGGGGGCTGGGTCACGACGTGGGCTCCGGGGTCATCTCCGGCGCGGTCGCCGGAGGGATGGCGGACGGGTCGGCGGAGGACTCGGCGGCGAGGCGGCGCCGCGACAGCGTGTGCAGGTGCTCGACCAGCGTGATCAGTACGTACTTGCTGGACGAACGGTCGCGGGCGTCGCACTCCACCAGGGGCACGTCGTCGGAGAGGGCGAGCGCCTCCCGTATCTGCTGCTCGGTGTGGAGCGGTCCGCCGAAGTCGTTGCAGGCGACGATGAACGGCGCGCCGTGGTGCTCCAGGCGGTCGATCGCGTACCAGGAGTCGGCGAGCCGGCGGGTGTCGACGAGGACGACGGCGCCGAGCGTGCCCGAGAACAGCCGGTCCCACAGGAACCAGAAGCGTTCCTGACCGGGGGCGCCGAAGAGGTACAGCACGGAGCGTTCGTCCAGGGTGATCCGGCCGAAGTCGAAGGCCACGGTGGTGGCCGTCTTCGAGTGGACGCCGTCGAGGTGGTCGACGGCCTCGCCCGCGCTGGTCATGGTCTCTTCCGTGTTCAGCGGACGGATCTCGCTGACGGAGCGGACCATGGTGGTCTTGCCCACCCCGAAGCCGCCGACGATGGCGATCTTCAGTCCGTTGTCGGCGGTCGCCCGCAGGGCGGCACGGTCAGAGGTTGCGGAGTCCAACGAGCACCTGTTCCAGGATGTCGGGGTCGGGGAGCCGGTCCGCGACCCGGGCGGTACGTGGGTGGCGGGCGCTGATCCGGCCGGTGGCCAGCAGATCGGACAGCAGGATGCGGACGATGCTGACGGGCAGTCCGAGGACCGCCGCGATCTCGACGACGGCGGTGGGCAGGGCGCACATCCGCAGGATCGTGGCGTGCTCCGACTGCATGCCTGGGGTCGGTTCGCACTCGGAGACCACCAGGGTCACCAGGTCGAACACGTCCGAGTCGGACCGGCTGCGGCCCCCGGTGAGGGTGTACAGCCGGTCGGGTGCGTCGTCCCGGCCGGGGCGGGGGCGGCTCATACGGTCGCGGTCGCGTCGACGGAGGTGGACCCCGTCGCTCCGGGAGTCCCGGTGGCGGAGCCCGTGTTCGCGACGGAGGAGCGTGGCGGGGCGCTGAGGTGCTCGCCGAGCTGTTCGACGAGTTCGCTCATGTTGTGCCCGACGAGGCCGACGTCCGCCTGGTCGGAGGCGATGACCGCGAGGTGGGCGCCCGCCCCGGCCTCGACGATGAACAGCACACCGCCGTAGAACTCGGTCATCGCGGACCGTACACCGCCGGTGCCGTCGCCGAACTCGACGGACGCGCCCTGCGAGAGGCTCTGGATGCCGGCCGAGATCGCGGCCAGCTGGTCGGCCTGGTCGACGGTCAGCTCGGGGGTACGGCACAGCTTGAGGCCGTCCCTGGACAGGACAAGGGCGTGGCGGGCGCCGGGGGTGCGCTCCAGGAGCCCCTCCAGCAGCCAGTTGAGCTTCTCGTCGGTGGTCGCGGTCATCGGGTGTTGCCTTCTTCCGGGTGCGGAGTGTTGGGCCGGACAGCCTGGCGGAAGCTGCTGAAGCGGGCTGCCTGTTCCTTGGGGTCGGCGGCACGGGGCCGGGTGGTCTCGCCGGTGGGATCGGTGCCTCCGGCGTCGTCGGCGCGGCTGCGGGCCTCGGCGATGCGGGCCTCGGCGGCGGCGAGGGTACGGCCGCGGGGGCGCCGGGGGAGCCCGCTCTCGCCGAACCGGGGGAGGCCGCCGGTGGTCTCGGACGCGGCGGAGGCCGGGGGCGCGGCGGGCGCCGGGGCGGCGGCCGGGCCAGGGGCTACGGCCGGAGCCGTGGGCGCGGGGGCCGCCGCGTTCCGCGGGCGGGGGAAGTCGTCGGGGCCGGCCGGGGCGGCCGTGCCGTGCGTGGGCTCCGGTTCGGCGGCCGGGGCCGGTGCGGGGGCGACGGTCCGGGCCGGGGCCTGGACGGGGGCCTGGGACGCGACGGGGGCGGCGGCCGGGGCAGCGATCCGGGTGAGGATCTCCTGCGGGAGCATCATCAGCGCGCCCGTGCCGCCGCGCGCGGACGGCCGGAACGAAACGGTCAGACCGTGCTTGCGGGCCAGCCGGCCCACGACGGCGAGGCCGAGCCGGGTGCCGGAGAGCCCCGTCAGGTCCTGGTCGGTGGCGGACACCGCCCGCTCGGCGCGGCGCAGCTGCACATCGCTCATGACCAGGCCGCTGTCCTCGACGGTCACGACGATGCCGGCCGGCACCTCCTCGACGTACACATGGACCTCGGCCGTGGGCGGCGAGAAGTTGGCGGCGTTGTCGATGAGTTCGGCGAGCGCGTGCATGACGCCCTCGGCGGCGTGACCGGAGACCGCGACATCGCTCGTCGAGTGGAGGCGTACCCGCTGGTATCCGCTGATCCGGCCCATGGCGCCGCGCAGGATGGACTCCATCACGATCGGCTTGGCCCAGCGCCGTCCGGAACGGGCGCCGGTCAGCACGGCGATGGAGTCGGCGAGGCGGCCCGCCTGGGCGGTGCGGTGGTCCAGGTGGAGCAGGTCGCCGAGCACGTCCTCGGCGGAGTGCCGGTGCTCCATCTCGCGCAGGTCGGCGAGCATGCTGGTGGCCAGGGCCTGCATCCGGCCCGCGGCGTTGGCGCAGGCGGCGATCGCGGCGGAACGCTCGCTCTCGCTGCGGGCCGCGCGGGCGGCGAGCCGTTCCACCTCGGCAGCCAGCCGCCCGGCCTCGGCCGCGGCCTGCGCGGCGATCCGCGCGCTCTCGGCGTCGGCGGCGGCCTTGATCCGGGCGGTCTCGGCCGTGAACCGCTGGCCCTCGGCGGCGGAGGCGGACACCAGCCTGCTGATCTCGCCGGTGAACCGCTGGGTCTCCGACGCGAGACGCGCCCGCAGCCGGTTCGCGGTGGCACGGGCGTGGACCGTGGCGGCCACGGCGGTGGACAGCAGCACGGCGGCGGCGCCCGCGCCCCAGGCCAGGGGAGTCCGCACCGAGTCGGGGGCGGCGACGACCGCCCACAGGCACAGGGAACCGGTGACGGCCAGTGATATCAGCAGGGCCAGTGCGGTCGGCCGGGATGAGGCGCTCAAGTGGAGTCCTTGGGGCGGACGGGGGCGGGCGGGCCGGGCGGTCCGACGGAACGTTCGGGCCGGGCGGACCGGTCGGGGGGAGTATTTGGGGTGAACAGGGCTTATCGGGATGGTTCGGTACGGCTTCGGGTCGGGCGACAACTGGAGTTGATTATTCCCAGGTAAGTCGTGGTCACTATATGAGAATTGACGCTCTCTTTGGGAAGGTCTTGTGGCCTTCTCTGTTTATGTATGGGGCGACGTGTCCGGCTGTGCGTCGGAGGCGGGACAGGCCGTGAATCCACTGTGTTCGGGCGCGTTCGGGTGTGTTTCCGGCGCGTTCAGGAGCATTTCAGGCATATTTCGTCTCGTTCCGGCTCGCTCTGGCCCGTTCCTGCTCGTTCTGGCTTGTTATAGCTTGCCCCGGCTTGTTTCGGCTTGTTCCATCGCGTTGAGGCATTCGCGGGAAACGTGCGCGGTCCGGGCGCGCGGGCGCCCCGCCGACGGCATCCTGGGCCGATGGCCGCACACCAGGAACCGACGGGACGCGACGCACGACCGACAGGGAACGACGCCGACCCGACGGGACGCGACGCACGACCGACAGGGAACGACGCCGACCCGGCGGATCGCGAAACGAAGCGGACGGATCACGACGCGCGACCGGCGGAACGCGACGCGCTCGCCCGGGCCCTGCGCGCCGCGGTCCGCGGAGAGGTCGACTTCACCCCCACCGCACGGGCGCTGACGACGATGGACGCCTCCAACCACCGCCGCGTACCGCTCGGTGTCGTCACCCCGCGCGACGCCGACGACGTGGCCGCCGCGCTGGCCGTCTGCCGCGAGCGCCGGGTGCCCGTGGTGCCGCGCGGCGGCGGGACGTCCATCGCAGGGCAGGCCACCGGCACCGGGGTCGTGCTCGACCTCACCCGCCACATGCGGCGGATCACCGCGCTGGACCCCGGTTCCCGTACGGCGGTCGTCCAGCCGGGCGTGGTCCTGGACGAGCTGCGCGCGGCGGCCGCCCCGTACGGCCTGACCTTCGGCCCCGACCCGTCCACGCACGGTCGCTGCACGCTCGGCGGCATGATCGGCAACAATGCCTGCGGGGCGCACTCGGTCGCCTGGGGCACCACCGCCGACAACGTGGACACCCTGACCGTGGCCCGCTACGGCGGCTCCACCCTCCGGGCGGGCCGCGGCCGGGACGCCGAACTCCCCGATGGGCTCCGCGAGTTCATCGACGCCAACCTGGCACTCCTGCGCACCGGATTCCCCGAACTCCCGCGCCGGATCTCCGGCTACGCCCTGGACGCGCTGCTGCCCGAACGCGACACCGACCTCGCCCGCGCGTTCTGCGGCAGCGAGGGCACGCTCGGCGTGGTGACGGAGGCGACCGTACGACTCGTCGAGGCACCGGCGGCCCGCGCGCTCGCCGTCCTCGGCTACGCCGACGAGTCCGCGGCCGCCGAGGCCGCCCCCGGCCTCCTCCCGTACGGGCCGCTGACCGTGGAGGGCATGGCCGCCGATCTCGTACGGGGGGCCGCCGACCTCGTACGGACGTCGGCCGGGCTCCCGCGCGGCGGCGCCTGGCTGTTCGTCGAGACCGGCGGCGCCACCCCGGCCGAGGCCCGCGCCCATGCCGAACGGATCCTGCGGTCCGCCGACCCGCTGGACGGCATGGTGGTCACCGACCCGGCCGGGCAACGGGCCCTGTGGCGCGTCCGCGAGGACGCCGCCGGCACCGCCACCCGCATGCCCGACGGCACCGAGGCATGGCCCGGCTGGGAGGACTGCGCCGTGCCGCCCGCCCGGCTCGCCGCGTACCTGCGCGCGTTCCGCGCCCTGCTCGCCGAGCACGGACTGCGCGGCACCCCGTACGGCCACTTCGGCGAGGGCTGCGTCCACGTCCGGATCGACTTCGACCTGCTGACCCCCGAGGGCGTGGCCCGCTACCGCCGCTTCTCCACCGACCTCGCCGACCTGGTCGTCGCGCACGGCGGCTCGCTGAGCGGCGAACACGGCGACGGCATGGCCCGCGCCGAACTCCTCCCGCGCATGTACGGGGACCGACTGGTCGACCTCTTCACCCGGTTCAAGGACATCTGGGACCCGGACGGCGGCATGAACCCGGGCGTTCTCGCCCGCCCCGCCCGGCTCGACGAGAACCTCCGCTTCGATGTGCTGCCGCGACGCCCGGTGGACGTCGCGTTCGGCTACCCGCACGACGGCGGCGACTTCACGGCGGCGGTACGCCGGTGCGTGGGCGTCGCCAAGTGCCGTACGGCCGTGCCCGCGGGCACGGATGTGATGTGCCCGTCGTTCCGGGTGACCGGCGAGGAGGCCCACTCCACCCGGGGCCGGGCCCGGCTGCTGCACGAGATGCTCGCGGGCGAGGTGATCACGGACGGCTGGCGGTCGACGGAAGTGCGCGACGCGCTCGACCTCTGCCTCGCCTGCAAGGGTTGCCGCACCGACTGCCCGGTGGGCGTCGACATGGCCACGTACAAGGCGGAGTTCCTGCACCACCACTACCGGGGTCGCCCGCGCCCGGCCGCGCACTACGCGATGGGCCGGCTGCCGCGGTGGCTGCGCCTGGCGGCCCCGTTCGCGGGCGCGCTGAACGCCCTGGCCCGGGTGCGTCCCCTGGCCGCCCTGGCCAAGCGGCTCGCCGGGATCGCCCCGGAGCGCGACATCCCGGTGCCGGCCCGCGAGACGTTCAGCCGGTGGCTGCGGCGACGCCTGGGCAGGGGGACCGTGATCCTCTCCAACGACCGGGTGGCCCTCCTGTGGCCGGACACGTTCACCGAACACTTCGCGCCCGAGGTGGGCCGGGCGGCCGTCCGCGTCCTGGAGTCGGCGGGCCGCACCGCGCTGACGCCCGGTCGCGGGCTGTGCTGCGGCCTCACCTATGTCTCCACCGGCCAGCTCGACCGGGCGCGAGCGGTGATGCGCCGGACGCTGGACCGGATCGCCCCGGTCCTGGGCGACCCGATCGTGGTCCTCGAACCGAGCTGCGCCGCCACCCTCCGCACCGACCTGCCCGAACTCCTCCCCGACGACCCGCGGGCCGCCGAACTCGCTTCGTCCGTAAGGACGTTGGCCCAGTACCTGGAGGAGTGCGCCCCGCACTGGCGGCCGCCCCGCCTGGACCGTCCGGTCGCCGGTCAGACCCACTGTCACCAGCACGCGGTCCTGGGCGACGAGGCGGACCGCCGCCTGCGCGAACGGGCAGGAATGAGCGGCGAGTTGAGCGGCGGCTGCTGCGGTCTCGCGGGGAACTTCGGCTTCGAGCGCGGTCACTGGGAGGTGTCGGTGGCGTGCGCGGAGGAGCAACTGCTCCCCTCGGTACGGGAGGCCGGGCCCGGCACGGTGATCCTGGCGGACGGCTTCTCCTGCCGCACGCAACTGGCGCAACTGGGCGGCGGGGTACGGGCACGCCACATGGCGGAGGTGCTGGCGGAGGGCCTACGGCACGGGCCGCGGGGGGAAGGACCGGAGGATCTGCCGGAGGACCCGCCGGACGGGCCGCCGGAGAGCGCGCAGGAGGGGTGAGGGACGCCGGGGCCCCGGGGCCGGTATCGGGGCGGACCCCGATGTCGTCCCTGGGCCTCGGCCCCGGCTCTGGCGTACGGGCGAGCTCTGACGTACGGGCGAGCTCTGACGTACGGCCGGATCCCGACCCCGTCCTTGGACCTCAGCGTCGGCCCCGGCTCCGGGCAGGGCTCTGACGTACGGCCGGGCCCTGACGTGCCGCCGGGCCTCGGTCCCGGGCGCGGGCCCCGATCTTGACCCCCGGCACCTCACCCCCCGACGCCCCGGGAGCGCACGATCTCGCGGGCGAGGGCGAGGAGGTCCGGCAGCGCGGGGTGGCCTGGGGCGTCGCGCCGGACGAGGAGGACGGGGAGGGCCGGGGCGTCGACGAGCGGACGGTAGGCGACGCCGGAGTGCGGGTGCAGCTCGGCGGTGGACGCGGCGGAGACCCCGGCGCCCCGCCCCGCCGCGATGGCGGTCAGCCAGTCGTCGGTGTTGGCGACGGTGAGGGTCGCGGCGGGGCGGGCGTCCGGCGGCCACAGGTCGAGGCCGGTGGTGCCGGAGACGGTGTTGAGGACGACGGTGCCGTCCGCGAGATCGGCGAGGCGGAGCTCGGCGCGGGCGGCGAGCGGGCCGTCCGCCGCCACGGCGGCCACCCGGCGCTCCTCGAACAGCACCTCGGTGACGAGCCCGGGCGCCGTCACCGGTCCGCGCAGCAGCGCGGCGTCGACCTCGCCCCGGGTGAGCCCGGCGGTGCGGTCGTCGATCCGCAGCAGTTCGAGCGGGGTCGACGGATACCGCTCCTGCCAGCACCGGAGCAGCGGTGTGGTGTGCGGACCGAACGCGGACCAGGCGTGCCCGACCCGCAGCGGCCTCAGGCGCGGCCCGCCGGGGCCGAGTGCCTCGTCGAACGCGGCGACCGCGGCGACGGCCCGGTCCCGGAAGGCGACGCCCTCGGGGGTGAGGACCAGATGGTGGGTGGACCGGTCGACGAGCCGGACGCCGAGGCGCCGTTCCAGGGCGGCGAGCGTCCGCGAGACCGCGGGCTGGGTGAGGCGCAGCCGGGCGGCGGCGCGCGTGACGTTGCCCTCGTCGGCGACGGCGAGGAAGGCGCGTAGATGACGGATCTCGATGCCGCGGTCCCGCCCGAGGTCCGGAGGGGCCCCGGTGCGGGGGTCATCGCTGGGTCCAAGGCTCATGCGCGCGGAGCATAACCGGAGTCCAACCGGCATTTCACATGGCACGCGGAGATACCTACCGTAAGGAGGCGGAACCGCTCGGTCCGGTGCAGTATTTTCGATCGGGCAGTTCAGCGGAATGCACTGATGATGACGGGATTCGGGAGGAACGGCGCAGGTGGACGCGAACGACCGGAGCGCGGCGGCAGAGGCGGCGGCGACGGAACGGGTGGCCACCGTCGCCGTGCCGGAGACGGTGGCCAGGGCCGACACGGCACCGGGTTCCGTCCGCGCACGCGATTCCGCCGGAGCACCGGGTTCCGGCCGAGCCCCGGGCCGGGCGGCGGCGCTCGCCCCGATCGCCCTGGTCGTCGCGGGCGGCCTCTCCGTCCAGTTCGGCGCCTCGGTGGCGGTCCTGCTGATGCCCCGGGCCGGGGCGCTCGGGGTGGTCACTCTGCGACTGGGCGTCGCCGCGCTCGCGATGCTGATCGTCTGCCGCCCGAGGCTGCGCGGATACTCCCGCGGCGACTGGGGCACCGTCCTGGCCTTCGGCGTGGCCATGGCCGGCATGAACACGCTCTTCTACCAGGCGGCCGACCGCATTCCGCTGGGTGCGGCCGTGACCCTGGAGGTGCTGGGTCCGCTCGCCCTCTCGGTGATCGCGTCGCGCCGCCTGGTCAACGTGGTGTGGGCGGGGCTCGCGCTGGGCGGTGTCGTGCTGCTGAGCGGCGGGGGCTTCGACCGTCTCGACCCGGTGGGCGCCGCGTACGCGCTGGGCGCCGGTGCCATGTGGGCCACGTACATCGTCTTCAGCGCCCGCACCGGCCGCCGCTTCCCGCAAGCGGATGGCCTGGCCCTGTCCATGGCGGTCGCCGCCCTCCTCACCCTGCCCCTCGGCGTCCTGGAGTCCGGCTCGAAACTTCTGGTCCCGTCCACGTTGGGACTGGGCGCGGTGGTCGCGCTGCTGAGCTCCGTGCTGCCGTACACCCTCGAACTCATGGCGCTGCGCCGCCTGCCCGCCCCCACCTTCGCGATCCTCATGAGCCTGGAACCGGCCATAGCGGCCACGGCCGGCTTCCTCGTCCTCGGCCAGGCCCTGGCCCCGACGGACGCCCTGGCCATCGTCCTCGTCATCGGCGCGAGCATGGGCGCCGTCCGAAGCCAGGCCCGGGGCGCCAGGAAGCCGCGCCTCGACCGCGCCTGACGTGTCGCCCCGTACCGCGCCTGACGTGCCGTCCGGCCGCGCCTGACAGCTGCCCCGTCCGTACCCGTGCCCCGGCCCCCGGACGGGCACGGGCTGAACCGGGTGCCGGGGCGGGCCCACGGGAGGGCCGGGGACGTACGGCGGACCGGTTCAGGCGGGGAGCAGGCGCGCGGTCGCGGGGCTCAGTTCCACCGGGCTGCTCTCGCCGACGACGACGGTGCCGCCGAGGTTGACGGTGTGCCGGCCGACGGCGCAGTTGGGCTCGAAGGAGAAGCTCATCCCGGGCAGGAGGGGCATCTCCGTGCCGACCGTGGGGATCTCCGCGAGGAGCCCGTAGTCCCGGGCGTACTCCTGTGCGCGCAGCCCGGCGCCCCAGCCGCAGACCGGCCCGTAGGGATTTATGAGGTGGACGAGCGGGTGGACGTTCCAGGCCCCGGCCTCCTCCAGCGGGGCGGACATCGCGCGGACCAGGTCCCCGAAGTCGTTGCCCGGCCGCAGCGCCGCCAGCCCCGCCTCGTACGCGTCGCGGGCGATCCGCTCCGCGCGCAGGGCGTCCGGGTGGACGTCCCCGACGGCGATCGCGACCTGGTGCTGGGTCTCCTTCATGCCCGCGTACGCGAACACCTCGGCGAGGACGACATCACCGTCCTCCAGGACGTGCGGCCGCTGCGGACGGTAGGCCCAGGCGGGCTGGCCCCAGGAGACGGTTCCCTTCCCCGCCTGGAAGATCATCGGAGGGGCGATCGTGCCGCGCCGGAACGCCTCGGTCATTCCGGCGGCGTAGACCTCGTTCTCCGGCACACCGGGACCGGCGGCCTCGCGCATCGCCGCCGCCATGGCGTCCCCGGTCCGCGCCGCGTGGGCGAGCACCGCGAGTTCCTCGGCCGACTGCTGGGCCGCCCGGAGCAGGAACGGCCGGTACACGCCCCGGAACGAGGCGTGCGGGAGCTCGCCGGTCAGGACGTCCATCAGGGCCTTGGGCATGATCGGCACGAAGTGCCACGGCGGTACGGGGTCCATGCCGATCACACCGATCGCCGCGCGCTCCAGCCCGTGCTCGCGCAGCACCGCGAGCACCCCCCGCGGGTGGCGGGCGACACGCATGTTCTGCGGGGCGATCCACACCTCGTCGCCACGCCTGCGGGCCTCGATGTGGTCGCCGATGGTCATGGGGGTTCCGACCAGGACGACGGGATCGGCGTCCCGGGCGAAGACCACGATCGCTCCGGGCCGGTCGTTGGTGAAGTACGCGTCGTGCGCGTGCGGTGCGGGCTGCACCATCTCGTGCTCCCCGTACACCAGCAGCGCGTCGAGCCCCTCGTCGCGCATCAGGTCGCGGGCGAGCCGCCAGCGGCGGTCGCGCTCGGTCAGGGACAGGGTGGCATCCATGGCGGATCCTCCGGTCGAAGCGGTGGACGTTCTTGCAAACGCCTGTTTGCAAACGACCGTATGCATCTCCTTCCGTGATTGTCAACGACCGTTTGCAAACGGTGGTTGATATGGTCGTGGCATGAGGTTCGGTGAACGGTCTGCCGCCACGAGGGCGGCCATTCTGCGGGCGGCGCGGGAGCGCTTCGCCGTCGACGGCTACGACAGGGCGACGATCCGGTCCATCGCCGCCGACGCGGGCGTCACCGCCGCCATGGTGATCCGCTACTACGGGAGCAAGGGCGAACTGTTCGCCCTCACGCTGGAGCCGGGCTTCGCCCACCTGGATCTCGGCAGCGCCCCGCGCGAGGAGCTGGGCATGCGGTTCGCCAGGGCCGCGCTCGATCCCTGGGAGAGCGGGGCCAATCCCGGTATCGCCGCGGTGCACCGGGCCGCGCCCACGCACGAGGAAGCGGCGCAGATCATTCAGAAGTACCTCGACCGGCAGGTCGTCCCCGCGCTCAGGGCCGCCCTCCCCGACGACCCCGACATCGAGGAGCGGGCCGCCCTCGTGCACAGTCAGGGGCTCGGGGCGTTCATGGCCCGCTACATCCTGCGCCTGGAACCCCTCGCCTCCATGGACTACGAGGAGTTCGCCGCGGCGATCGGCGACAGCGTCCAGCATCACCTCACCCGCCCGCTGCGCCGCTGACGACGCCGCTGGTGACAGAGTCCCGGGCGGGCCGTCGGGCCCCGGGGACGGGATCAGGTGGGGCAGAAAATCATGCAAGCATGCTTGCTTGTTTATGGTCGCACTGTCATGCTCCTGGGCACACCGCCACGCCCCGAGGGGAGCCCACCGTGTCCGATGTCGCAGCAGTGATCGACGATCTGCGTGACGAGAGCGGCGAACTCGACGAGATGGTACGGGGGTTGAGCCCCGAGCAGTGGGCCGCGCCGACGCCCGCGCCCGGCTGGAGCATCGCCCACCAGATCGCCCATCTCACCTGGACCGACGGGGTCGCGCTGCTGGCCGCGACCGATCCCGACGCCTTCGCGGCCGAGACGGCGAAGGCGCTGGAGGCACCCGACACCTTCGTGGACGTGGCCGCGCGGGCGATCGTGGCGGAGGCCGCCCCGGACGTGCTGCTCGCGCGGTGGCGGGACGGGCGGGAACGGATGCAGCGGATGCTGCGTACGGCTCCGGCCGGGACCCGGATCCCCTGGTACGGGCCGCCCATGAGCGTGGCGTCCATGGCGACCGGCCGGCTCATGGAGACCTGGGCGCACGGTCAGGACGTCGCCGACGCGCTCGGGGTGACCAGGGCGCCGACCGCCCGGTTGCGGCATGTGGCCCGGATCGGGGTGCGAGCCCGGGACTACGCGTACCTGGTACGGGGGATCGCGGTGCCCCAGGAGGATTTCCGGGTCGAACTCGACGCCCCGGGCGGTGAATTGCTCGCCTACGGCCCCGAGAGTGCCGCCCAGCGCATCACCGGGCGGCTCCTCGACTTCTGTCTGCTGGTCACCCAGCGCGCGCACCGGGACGACCTCGCCGTACGGGCCACGGGCCCGGACGCCGACCGTTGGCTCGACATCGCCCAGGCGTTCGCCGGACCTCCGGGCGCCGGCCGCGCACCCGGGTCCGGGT
Source organism: Streptomyces sp. NPDC032161 (assembly GCF_040636995.1). Taxonomy (NCBI): domain Bacteria; kingdom Bacillati; phylum Actinomycetota; class Actinomycetes; order Kitasatosporales; family Streptomycetaceae; genus Streptomyces; species Streptomyces sp. NPDC032161. Next base: position 17,790 of record NZ_JBEZVN010000021.1, read on the forward strand.
CGCCCGACGCCCCCGCCGCCGACCGCGCATCCCGTTCCGAAGGGGCCGGCGCCGACTCCGAAGGGCCCGACGCCGCCCCCGCCCCCCATGGGCCGAGGGCATGACGGCCGCACTCCGGATCGGCAACGCCTCCGGGTTCTACGGCGACCGTTTCGACGCCCTGCGCGAGATGCTCACCGGCGGCCCCCTCGACGTCCTCACCGGCGACTACCTCGCCGAGCTGACCATGCTCATCCTCGGCCGCGGCCGGCTCAAGGACCCCGCGCGCGGATACGCCACCACCTTTCTGCGCCAGCTCGAAGAGGGACTCGGGCTCGCCCACGAACGCGGGGTGAAGATCGTCACCAACGCCGGAGGGCTCAATCCGGCCGGGCTCGCCCACGAAATAAGGGTGTTGGCGGAGAAGACCGGGGTTCCGGTGCGGGTCGCCCATGTGGAGGGGGACAGCCTGCCCGTCCCCGACGGGTACCTCACGGCCAACGCGTACCTCGGCGGCGCCGGGATCGCCGCCTGTCTGCGGGCCGGGGCCGATGTCGTCGTCACCGGGCGGGTCACCGACGCCGCACTCGTCACCGGTCCCGCCGCCGCCCACTTCGGCTGGGGGCCGGACGACCTCGACGCGCTCGCCGGGGCCGTCGTCGCCGGGCACGTACTGGAGTGCGGCACCCAGGCCACCGGCGGGAACTACGCCTTCTTCCGCGACTTCCTCCGCGACGACGAGCCGGGCCGCGACGACGAGCCGGGCCGCGACCACGGGCCACGCCCCGGCCACGAACAAGGCCGCGACCACGAGCACGGCCACGAACAAGGCCGCGACCGTGCACGGGGGCGCGGCCGGGCGCACCCCCTGCTCCGCCCCGGGTTCCCCATAGCCGAGATCCACGCCGACGGCAGCTGCGTCATCACCAAGCACGACGGCACGGGAGGCGTCGTCGACATCGGCACCGTCACCGCGCAACTCCTGTACGAGACCGGCGGCGCCCGCTATGCGGGGCCGGACGTCACCGCCCGGCTCGACACCGTACGGCTCGCGCAGGACGGGCCCGACCGGGTGCGGCTGTCCGGGGTGCGGGGCGAGGCGCCGCCGCCCACCCTCAAGCTCGGGCTCAACCGGCTCGGCGGCTGGCGCAACGAGGTGGTCTTCGTACTCACCGGACTCGACATCGAGGCCAAGGCGCGGCTCGTCCGGGACCAGTTCGCGGACGCGCTGGCCCGCTCCCGTACCGAACCGGAGGACGTGCGCTGGGAGTTGGCGCGGACCGACCGGGCCGACGCCGCCACCGAGGAGACCGCGAGCGCCCTGCTCCGGCTCGTCGTCCGCGACCAGGACCCGGAGGCCGTCGGGCGCGCGGTCTCCGGGGCCGCGGTCGAACTCGCCCTCGCCGGCTATCCCGGCTTCCACGTCACCGCACCCCCCGGGAAGGGCAGCCCGTACGGAGTCTTCGAGGCGCGCCACGTACCGGCCGACGAGGTCCCGCACATCGCCGTCCTCCCCGACGGCCGCCGCGAGCACCAGGAACCGCCCGTGCGCACCCGGACCCTGCGGGACGCCGAACCGCCCCCGCTGCCCGCGCCGTTGCCTCCCGGTCCCACCCGTACCGCCCCGCTCGGCCGGATCGCGGGCGCCCGCAGCGGGGACAAGGGCGGCGATGCCAACGTCGGGGTCTGGGTGCGCGGTGACGACGCCTGGCGGTGGCTGGCGCACGAACTGACCGTCGAAAGGTTCAAGGAACTGCTTCCGGAATGCGCCGGGTTGGAGGTCACACGACACGTCCTGCCCAACCTCCGCGCGCTGAACTTCGTCGTGCGCGGACTGCTCGGCGAGGGCGTCGCCGCGCGGCACCGGTTCGACCCACAGGCCAAGGCGGTGGGGGAGTGGCTGCGGTCCCGGCATCTCCCCGTCCCCGTAACGCTGTTGGAGGCCGCCCACGCTCCGGAGGTGACCGTATGACCGTCCTGCCCACCGGGCTCGACACCGCGAGCCCCGAATACGCCGCGAACCGCGCGGCCATGCTCGCCAAACTCGACGAACTGGCCGCCGAGCACGCCAAGGCGCGGGCGGGAGGCGGTGAGAAGTACGTCGAACGGCACAGGAAGCGCGGCAAGTCGACCGCACGCGAGCGGATCGAGCTGCTGATCGACCCGGACACCCCGTTCCTGGAGCTGTCACCGCTCGCCGCCTGGGGGAGCGACTACCCGGTGGGAGCCTCGCTCGTCACCGGCATCGGTGTGGTGGCGGGCGTCGAGTGCCTGATCACCGCCAACGACCCGACCGTGCGCGGCGGCGCCTCCAACCCGTGGACGCTGAAGAAGGCGCTGCGGGCCAACGAGATCGCCTTCGCCAACCGGCTGCCCTGCGTCAGTCTCGTCGAGTCGGGCGGGGCCGATCTGCCCTCGCAGAAGGAGATCTTCATCCCGGGCGGCGCGCTGTTCCGCGACCTCACCCGGCTGTCGGCGGCCGGCATCCCCAGCGTGGCCGTGGTCTTCGGCAACTCGACGGCGGGCGGCGCGTACGTCCCCGGCATGTCCGACCACACCGTCATGATCAAGGACCGTTCCAAGGTGTTCCTCGGCGGTCCGCCCCTGGTGAAGATGGCGACCGGCGAGGAGAGCGACGACGAGTCGCTCGGCGGCGCCGAGATGCACGCCCGTGTCTCGGGGCTCGCCGATCACTTCGCCGTCGACGAGCGGGACGCGCTGCGCCTGGCCCGTCGCGTCGTCGCCCGCCTCAACTGGCGCAAGGCGCACGCCGATCCGGTACCGGCCGAGCCGCCGAAGTACGACGAGGACGAGCTGATCGGCATCGTGCCCGGCGACCTGAAGGTGCCCTTCGACCCGCACGAGGTCATCGCCCGGATCGTCGACGGCTCCGACTTCGACGCGTTCAAACCGCTGTACGGGACCAGCCTGGTGACCGGATGGGCCGCGCTCCACGGCTACCCGGTCGGCATCCTCGCCAACGCGCGGGGCGTGCTGTTCAGCGAGGAGTCCCAGAAGGCGGCCCAGTTCATCCAGTTGGCGAACCAGCGCGACATCCCCCTGCTGTTCCTGCACAACACCACCGGCTACATGGTCGGCAAGGAGTACGAACAGGGCGGCATCATCAAGCACGGCGCCATGATGATCAACGCGGTGTCGAACTCGAAGGTGCCGCATCTGTCCGTGCTGATGGGCGCCTCGTACGGGGCCGGGCACTACGGCATGTGCGGGCGCGCGTACGACCCGCGCTTCCTGTTCTCCTGGCCCAGCAGCAAGTCCGCCGTCATGGGGCCGCAGCAGCTCGCCGGGGTGCTCTCGATCGTCGCCCGCGCCTCCGCCGCCGCGAAGGGGCGTCCGTACGACGAGGAGGCCGACGCCGGGCTGCGGGCCATGGTGGAGCAGCAGATCGAGTCGGAGTCGCTGCCCCTGTTCCTGTCCGGGCGGCTGTACGACGACGGGGTCATCGACCCGCGCGACACCAGGACCGTCCTCGGGATGTGCCTGTCCGCGATCCACACCGCCCCGGTCGAAGGCGCCCGCGGCGGCTTCGGCGTCTTCCGGATGTGAGGCCAGGGATGACCACGCAGAAGTCCACATCGACGTCCCCGTCGACGCCCACGCCGATCTCCGCCGGGTCGGTCGCCGAGCCGACCTCCGAGCCCACCCCCGCACCGATTTCCGCACCGATCTCGACGTTGCTCGTCGCCAACCGGGGCGAGATCGCCTGCCGGATCTTCCGCACCTGCCGGGCGCTCGGCATCGCCACCGTCGCCGTGTATTCCGACGCGGACGCCGACGCGCTGCACGTACGGGAGGCGGACACCGCCGTACGGCTGCCGGGCGCGGTCCCGGCCGACACCTATCTGCGCGGTGACCTGGTCGTACGCGCCGCCCTCGCGGCGGGCGCCGACGCCGTCCACCCCGGCTACGGCTTCCTCTCCGAGAACGCCGGCTTCGCGCGGGCCGTGCGGGACGCCGGACTCGTATGGGTGGGACCGCCGCCCGAGGCCATCGAGCTGATGGCCTCCAAGACCCGGGCCAAGGAGCTGATGGCCGAGGCGGGAGTGCCGCTGCTCGCCCCCGTCGACCCGGAACGCGCCACCGAGGCCGATCTGCCGCTGCTGCTGAAGGCGGCGGCGGGCGGCGGCGGGCGCGGAATGCGGATCGTGCGCGAACTCGGTGAACTGCCGGGCGAGTTGAAGGCGGCCGCGGCCGAGGCCGAGGCGGCGTTCGGGGACGGGGAGGTCTTCGCGGAGCCGTACGTGAAGCGCGGCCGGCACGTCGAGGTGCAGATCATGGCCGACGGGCACGACGGGGTCTGGGCGCTCGGCACGCGGGACTGCTCGCTCCAGCGACGCCACCAGAAGGTCGTCGAGGAGGCTCCCGCGCCCGGCCTCGACGACGCGCTGCGGACCCGGCTGCACGAGGCCGCCACGGCCGCCGCGCGGGCGGTGGGCTACCGGGGTGCGGGCACCGTCGAGTTCCTCCTCGCCCCCGACGGCAGGCCGTACTTCCTGGAGATGAACACCCGCCTCCAGGTCGAACACCCCGTGACGGAGGCCGTGTTCGGCGTCGACCTCGTCGCCCTGCAACTGCGCGTCGCGGAAGGCGGACCCCTGCCCGACGCCGCACCCCCCGAGCCGCACGGGCACGCCGTCGAGGCCCGGCTCTACGCCGAGGACCCCGCCCGCGACTGGCAGCCGCAGACCGGCGCACTGCTCGCGCTGGAGATACCCGACGAGCCCGGACTCCGCCTGGACACCGGGTACACCGGGGGCGACACGATCGGCGTGCACTACGACGCGATGCTCGCCAAGGTCATCGCCCACGCCCCCACCCGCGACCAGGCGGTGCGCCTTCTCGCCCGTGCGCTGGAACGCGCCCGGGTGCACGGGCCGGTCACCAACCGCGATCTGCTCGTACGGTCCCTGCGTCACCCCGACTTCCGCGCGGCCCGCCTCGACACCGGCTTCTACGACCGCCACCTCGCGGCCCTCACCGCGCCGCCCGACCCGGCGGAACTCCGCCTCGCCGCCCTGGCCGCCGCCCTCGCCGACGAGGCCGCCCGCCGGGAGGGCCCCGGACCGGGACCGGTCCGCTTCGGAGCCTGGCGCAACAACCCCTCCGGGCCCCAGGTCAAGCGCTACCGCGCCGAACCCGACGGCTCCGAGCACGAGGCCGTCTACCGCGCCGGCCGCACGGGCCCGCTCCCCGGGACCGGGGAACGCGTCATCGCCGCCCGCCCGGACCGCGTCACCCTCGAAGCCGGGGAGGTCACGCACCACTTCACCATCAGCGCGTACGGGGAGAGTCCGCACGAGGGGACCGTCCACCACGGCACGGTGTACGTCGACACCGCCGGCGGCTCGTACACCCTCACCGCCCTGCCCCGCTTCACCGACCCCGCCGACCGCACCGAACCCGGCTCCCTGCTCGCCCCCATGCCCGGCACCGTCGTCCGCGTCGCGGAGGGACTGGCGGCCGGGGCGGCGGTCGAGGCCGGACAGCCGCTGATCTGGCTGGAGGCGATGAAGATGGAACACCGCATCCTCGCCCCCGCCTCCGGCATCCTCACCGCGTTCCACGCCACCCCCGGACTCCAGGTCGAGGTCGGCACCCTGCTCGGAGTCGTACGGGACACGGACGCCACCCCGAGCAGCCGGACGCCGGACACCGACGGGACCCCGAGCACCCACGCACCCAGCACCCACGTACCGGGCACCGACACTCAGGAGGCACCGAAGCGATGAGTACCGTTCTCGAAACCGACGAACACCGGGACCTGCGCGCCGCCGTCGCCGCCCTCGGAAAGCGGTACGGGCGCGACTACATGATGTCCGTCGTGAGCGACGGCTCCCACCCCCGCGAACTGTGGGCCGAGGCCGCCAAGGCGGGCTACCTCGGCGTGAACCTCCCCGAGGAGTACGGCGGCGGGGGCGGTGGAATGGCCGAACTCTCCGTCGTCCTGGAGGAGTTGGGGGCAGCCGGCAGTCCACTGCTGATGATGGTCGTCTCCCCGGCGATCTGCGGCACGGTGATCGCCCGCTTCGGCACCGACGAGCAGAAGCGGCAGTGGCTCCCCGGCCTCGCCGACGGCAGCCTCATCATGGCCTTCGGCATCACCGAACCCGACGCCGGTTCCAACTCCCACCGCATCACCACCACCGCCCGCAGGGACGGATCCGGAGCGGACGCCGACTGGCTGCTCACCGGGCGCAAGGTCTTCGTCTCGGGCGTCGACATCGCCGACGCCACACTGATCGTCGGCCGCACCGAGGACGCCAGGACCGGGCGCCTCAAGCCCTGCCTGTACATCGTCCCGCGCGACACCCCCGGCTTCGGCCGCTCGCCCATCGACATGGAACTCCAGGCCGCGGAGAAGCAGTTCGAACTCGTCCTGGACGACGTACGGCTGCCCGCCGACGCGCTGGTGGGAGGGGGTGTGTCCCCCTCGGGCGAAGCCGAGAGCGGGGCAGGGGACGCCGGGCTGCTCCAGTTGTTCGCCGGACTCAACCCCGAACGCATCATGACCGCCGCGTTCGGCATCGGCATGGGCCGCTACGCGCTCGCCCGCGCCGTCGACTACGCGAGGACCCGGCAGGTGTGGAAGGAACCCATCGGCGCCCACCAGGCCATCGCCCACCCCCTCGCCCAGGCCCACATCGAACTCGAACTGGCCCGGCTGATGATGCAGAAGGCCGCCCGGCTGTACGACGACGGTGACGACATCGGCGCCGGGGAGGCCGCCAACATGGCCAAGTACGCGGCGGGCGAGGCCTGCGTGAAGGCCGTGGACCAGGCCGTGCACACCCTCGGCGGCAACGGACTCGCCCGTGAATACGGCCTGGCGTCCCTGATCACGGCGTCCCGCGTCGCCCGGATCGCCCCCGTCAGCCGGGAGATGATCCTGAACTACGTGTCCCACCAGTCCCTGGGGCTCCCCAAGTCGTACTGACGCGGGCCATCCTGTCCCTCCACCGTGCCGCGGCCACGCGCCGCGACCCGTCGGCGCGGCTGCCGATGCGCAGCCGCACCGGCAGCCGTCCTTCGCCGCTCCGAAGGGACCCACCGTCATGGCACACGTGTTCCACAGCGATCTCCCGCCCGTCCGGGCACTCGACGCGGCCGTGCACGACGCGGTCCTCGGGCGGGCCGCCGCGTACGGCGACGCACCCGCCCTGATCGACGGTACGGACGACGGCTCGACCCTCACCTACCGGCAGCTCGACGACTTCCATCGCAAGGTCGCCGCCGCACTCGCCGGGGCCGGGTTGCGCAAGGGGGACGTGCTGGCCCTGCACAGCCCCAACACCATCGCCTACCCCGTGGTCTTCCACGGCGCGACACGCGCGGGCGCCACCGTCACCACGGTCCACCCGCTGGCCACGGCGGAGGAGTTCGCGAAGCAGCTGCGCGACTCCTCCGCCCGCTGGATCGTCACCGTCTCCCCGCTGCTCGCGACCGCCCGCCGCGCGGCCGAACTCGCGGGCGGCATCGAGGAGATCTTCGTCTGCGACCGGGCGGGCGGGCACACCTCCGTCCTCGACATGCTCGCCACCACCGAGCCCGAACCCCGTGTCACCATCGACCCGGCCGAGGACGTCGCCGCCCTCCCGTACTCCTCCGGCACCACCGGCACCCCCAAGGGGGTGATGCTCACCCACCGCTCCATGGCCACCAACCTGGAGCAGCTGCGCCCCTTCGTCCCCATGGGTCCCGGCGACCGCATCCTGGCGGTCCTGCCCTTCTTCCACATCTACGGCCTCACGGCTCTGATGAACGGCCCCCTGCGCCTGGGTGCCACCGTCGTCGTGCTGCCGCGCTTCGACCTCGAACAGTTCCTCGCCGCGATCGAGAAGCACCGGATCACCGGTCTGTACGTGGCCCCGCCGATCGTCCTCGCCCTGGCGAAGCACCCCGCGGTCGACCGGTACGACCTGTCCTCGCTGGAGTACGTCGTCAGCGCCGCCGCCCCGCTCGACGCCGAACTCGCCGCCGCCTGCTCGCGGCGACTGGGCCTGCCCCCGGTCCGTCAGGCGTACGGCATGACGGAACTGTCGCCCGCCACCCATGTCGTCCCGCTCGCCGCCGAGAACCCGCCGCCCGGCACGGTGGGCAGACTGGTGCCCGGCACGGAGATGCGGATCGCCCCGCTCGACCGGTACGGCGAGGACGGGGACGCCCCGCCCGGGGCCGTCGGCGAGATCCTGATCCGCGGACCGCAGGTGATGAAGGGCTACCTGGGACGCCCCGAGGCCACCGCCGAGATGATCGACGCCGACGGATGGGTGCACACCGGCGACATCGGACGCGTCGACGCCGACGGCTGGCTGTTCGTCGTCGACCGGGTGAAGGAACTGATCAAGTACAAGGGGTACCAGGTCGCCCCCGCCGAACTCGAAGCCCTGCTCCTCGGCCACGAGGCGATCGCCGATGCCGCCGTCATCGGCGCCCCCGACGCCGACGGCAACGAGGTCCCCAGGGCGTACCTGGTCCGCCGCCCCGGCGAGGCGGGGGAGCGGCTGACGGCGGATGCCGTCATGACGTACGTCGCCGAGCGCGTCGCTCCGTACAAGAAGGTCCGGCAGGTCGAGTTCGTCGCCGCCGTCCCGCGCGCGACCTCGGGCAAGATCCTCCGCCGCGAGCTGCGGGACCGGGAGCGGCGCCGTTGACCGGTTCTGAGCCGCCAGGTGGCTCGGGCCGCTGACCATGTGTAGGACTCAAGGGCAGTCCTGCGCGGCCCGTGGCATCGTGGCGTGCAGTCTTGTAAGACGTGCGGTCTCGTCGTCGCGGAACGCGGCTACCTCGCGGCACCGTTGGCTCATGACGAACTCGCCGAGGCTCATGCACAGGTCCATGCGTTGAATGCACACCCCGACCATGAAGGGCCCGTTCGTGGCCCGGTACAGCCGGACCCCGTAATAGCCCTCCTGGCAGTCCCGGTCGTTGTTGAACCGGCAACCGGTGCATGTCTCGGGGAGGCGCACGGGGCGGATGCTCTTGGCGTACAGCGTGCGCCCGTCCGGGAGGACGTAACGTACGCGCTGATCGGACGCCCCGGCCGTGACGATGCGGCGGACCGGTACGGCGCCGACGTGATCGACGACAGCTTGCATCGCGTCGAGTGACGCCCCGCCGTCCTCCAGAGATACGAGCATGCGCACGACGACGGCGCGGCCGTGCCGCTCGATGATCCGAAGCACACGGTCGACGTGACTGCGGTCGGGGATCACGATGTTCGCAGATACCTTCACGCCGCGCGCGGTCGCAGCCTCGATCGTGGCGTCCAGGGCGGCGAGCTTGCGCTCGGCGAGCTTCGGCGAGGCGAGGCGAGGCCCCTGCACAGCGGCGAGTTCTTCGGGCGTGGTTCCGAAGACGGACAGGTTGATGCGGTCGAGGCCGGCGGCCGCGGCGGCGGGCAGCACTGCGGCTCCGGCCTCGCCGTTCGAGGTGAGGCCCACGGTGAGGCCCAGGCGGCGGGCAATGGCGATGAGGCCGGGCAGGTCCGGGTGAAGGGTGGGCTCCCCGCCGGTGAGGTGGACTTCTGTGGTCGGCAGTGCGCCGCGTACGGCGGCGAGCGCGAGGGCGAACTCGGCGTCGGCGGCGATCCGGGCCGGCAGGAAGTCGGCGCCGTTGGTACGCAGGTAGATGGACACGCGTCCGGAGCGGCCTGGGGTGCCGGTGAACTGATCGGCGGGGCGGTGCGCGTTGTCGGTCGCCACGGGCGTTCCTTCGTTGTGGCAGAAGGAACACGCGAGGCCGCACGCATCGATGATTTTCACGCGTAAGGTCCGGTCCGGCCGCACTTCGACCGGTAGGTTGGACAGGTTGTGCATGGTGCTCCCTCTCGGTTCGGCCGGGGCCGGGCGCCCCGGCCGGAGAGTGCGGGTGTCGACCTATTCGAACCGCAGGTCGACGATGCTTTCGAGGTCGATGCCGTACAGGCTGTAGACCTTTGTGGTGTTGATCGACGTGAGGCGGTCGGGGGCGAGGCCGAGGGCTGCGGCTGCTTCCCACACCTGTGCTTCGTCGTCGGCCTCGATCTCCAGATAGGGCGGGATGCGCGGCCACTCGTCCACCTCCAGGCGGACCGCACCGAGCTTGTAGGAAGTGCGGCGGTTCTCCTGGTAGCTGCGTGGAGTCAGCCCGGCGAGGCGGAGCAGGGTGGCGGCCTCGGCGAAGTCATCGACCGTGACCTCGGTCTCGTGGGTGCCGTCGACGGCGTCAGTGCTGATCTCCTTGACGCACAAGGTGACCACGTCGCCCGTGTCGCGCAGGCGCAACCATCGGCCGGGAACGGAAGGGACGGTGTCGTAGACGTATCGCCGCATGGCGCGTGGCGGGGCCACCTCGACTCCGCCGGCGGCGGAGATCCGCCGGGCGATGTCTGCGGGGTCGATACCGAGGGCTTTCACCTCGTACTCGATGTCTGTCACGGGGTTGACTCCTAGGTTGACGGGAGCGGAGCGGACGGGGAAGGCCGATACGGGTCCGGCATGGTCAACTCGGCCCAGACGACCTTGCCCCAGGTATGTCGGTCGCAGCCCCAGCGCCGACTCAGGGCGTCGACGAGAAGCAGGCCGCGCGCGGAACTCTCGTCGCTGCCGGGGTGGCGTGGCTCGGGCAACCGACAGCCCCTGTCGGCCACACCGATTCGGATCACCTGGGCGCGGGGCCGCCGTTCGACGCCGACGCGCATCAGACGACACCGCGTATGGACGATGGTGTTGTTGACGAACTCGGAGACGATCAGCGCCCCGGCCTCGGTCAGTTCTTCCATGCTCCAGGTGTTGAGCGCGGCGGAGACGAGCAAGCGCGCCCGCGCGGCGGACTCGGGCTCGCAGGGCAGGGATTCGCTGTAGCGGTGAACACGGGTCTCAGCGGTTCCGGCGGCGGTTGCGGTCACAGGGTTGTCCCTCCGGGACGGGTGGTCCTCCAGGCAGGTGGCCCCGGCGGTCATGCCGGGTCTGCGCACTGTCGCGCTGGTGCGACGAGGGAAGTCCACCGCCGGATCGGCCGGGAGAACAGGCGAAACCCCGGATGCGGGGCGTGCGTGACCCCGGTGATTTTTACCGTTCGGAGGCTGCGGTGGTACCAGTGCGGCTTCGGTGCGCGTACGGCAGGGGACGCGCGCTTGCTCTGCCTACGGTTTTCGGACCATGACGGCATACAGCGGGGAGTCGTCGGAGGGCCTGGCCTCGCCCGCCTTGCTGTAGTGCCAGCGCTCGTACAACGCCTGGACGCGGGGGTGCTCGGTGTCCACCAGGAGCGTGGTCAGATCGGCGCGGACCGAGGCGAGCAGAGCGTCGTGGATCTTCCGGGCGCGCCCGGTACTGCGCCATTCGGGCAGCACCATGAGTTCGGACAATGCGAACACGGAGCCCCTGAGACCGGACGGGCGCCGGTGCCCCTTCCACCAACCGCCCGGTTTGAGCAAGGAGCCGTAGGCGTAGCCGACCGGGCCGTCGTCCTCCCAACCGGCAACGCACTGCCAGTCCTCCCGGGAGGACCAGAGGTCGACGAAGTAGGAGAAGCGCTCACGCGAGTGGAACGGGTCCGGATCGTCGGCGTACGCCTCATCATGGATGTCCAGCAGCAGTGAGCGTACGTCAGGTGCGTCCGCGTGCGTGTAGTGCCTCAGATCCATTGGGCGGACTCCTCGACCCAGTCGATGACTTCGGGTGCCTTGGATCCCGAGGCCACAAGCATCCGGCGGGTGGCGGCCAGGGTGTTGACCGTGCGCCGCGAGCCGGACGGCGAGGGCAGCATCGCGTGGGCTCGTCGGCCCGTCGCGCAGGCGAGTTCCAGCTCCGCCTGTCTGGCCTGGGCGAGGGACAGGTGCGCGGTGTACAGAGCTCGGTTACGGACCAGGCCGTCCGGGATGGCCGCGAGGGTGCGGTGGAGGCAGTATTCGGCCCGCCTGTGATCGCCGAGCGCCGACCATATGAACGACGACAGCGCGTCGACCTCGCTGTCGTCGTAGAACCCGATCCACTCGGGACGCTGCTGGTCCGTGGCGCGCGCAAAGGCCCGCTCGGCGTCATTGAGGGCACACAAGGCCTCGGATCGCCGCCGCAGGCGCGCCAGGCCGTTCGCGTTGCGCAGGTGACCGAGAGAGGCGTACAGCGGGTCGCGCCGCGCGATGGAGGAGCGCTTCATGACCTCCGCTCCGGCGACGGCCTCCGCGTGGTTCTCGCGCTGGCTGGACGTCAAGGTCAGATGGTTCCAGACGTGATACGTCGTCTCGCTGTTCCGGGACAGACCGGCGAAGGTCAGGGCCGTATCGAGGTGTGCGCGCGCCCGCCTCGGCGCACTCGCGTCGATCGACGCGAAGGCGGCCGAGCTGATGACCTCGGCGGCGAGCCGGTGAAGCATGTCCCGCACACGCGTTGAGGCCGAGGACGACGCCAGAGCGGACTGAATCCTGGATGCCAGTTCCACGGCCAGGTTCTCCACCTTCTGTGAGCCCTGCCCCGCATCGTCGTGCCGGAGGATGGCCACATAGTCCTGGTGGAAACGCCGGACATCCTGGACGCCGAGTCGGCCCCGAGTGTCGGTGCCCGGCGTCCCGGCACCCAGGACGGAACAGCTTGCCGCGGTGACAAAGGTACGACGGTCCACGGGGTCCACCTCCAGTGATACGGTGCTCCTCCTGCGCGGGACGAACCCGAGATCCTCGGCGCGAGCGGAGAGAACCCGTTCCAGAGAAAGCCGGATCCGATCCTGCGGCCACTTCGTCTCGCCGCGTATCCATCGGCGTACGTCCGCATCGGTGACGTTCCCCGATCTGCCTGTCAGCAGCTCGATCTCGACGTTGATCCGACGCGCCAACTCGGCCTGAGTGAAGCCGAGACCAGCAATCCGGTCGGCGAGTTTCCGGTTCATCTGCGGCATGTCCTCACGGTAGTTCCGGGTGCTCTCGGGGACACGGAGGAAGGCAAAAAACCACCTGGTTCATGTGCGGGCAGTCCCCGTTTCACGTCTTCGCTCGCCCCGGGGCCCAAGCCGCCGTCGAGCAGACATTCGCCGGACGCCGAGGGCCGGCAGCGGAAGGAACGGGCGCGGCCATGAGGAGGAGTCCGCTGCCAGGGGCCAGAGTGAACCATGCAAGCACGCTTGATTGTTATGGGTTCCGCTGCCACGCTCTGCGGGACGCCGTGGAACGGCCTCGCGGGGACGCCGTGGGGTGGCTGCGGGGCCCGGGGCACCACCCCAGGACAACCGCTCCCGGGGCAACCGCCCCCCAGGACAAGGAGACGAACCGTAATGACGTCGCTCGCCGCCCCCGTCCACGACCGGGGCATCACCACCCTCGCGCTCGACTCGCCGGGCAACCGCAACGCGCTCTCCGCCGCGCTGATCGGCGAGCTGTCCGCGGCCCTGGAGGCGTGCGGCGCCGACGACACCGTGCGGGCCGTGGTGCTCACCCACACCGGCAACACGTTCTGCGCGGGTGCCGACCTGACCGCGCCGCCCGACCCGGCGGCGTTCGTCGCCCTGATGCGGCGGATCGTCGCGCTGCCCAAGCCCGTCGTCGCCCGCGTCACCGGGCACGTCCGGGCGGGCGGGCTCGGGCTGCTGGCGGCCTGCGACATCTCCGTCGCCGGGCCCGGCGCCTCGTTCGCCCTCACCGAATCCCGGCTCGGGCTGGCCCCCGCCGTGATCTCGCTGCCGCTGCTGCCCCGCACCGACCCGCGCGCCGCCGCCCGCTACTACCTCACCGGCGAACGCTTCGACGCCGTCGAAGCGGCCCGCATCGGCCTGGTCACGCTCGCCGCCGAGGGGGACGTGGACCAGGCGCTCGGACCCGTGCTCGACGGGCTGCGCAGGGCCTCCGCGCAGGGGCTGGCAGCATCGAAGGAGCTGGTCACGGCTACTGTGCTGGAGAATTTCGACCGGTACACCGAAGACCTCATCGCCCGCTCGGCGGCACTCTTCGCCTCCGCCGAGGCACGGGAGGGGATGACGGCCTTCCTCGAACGACGGGACCCCGCATGGGTGCTGTGACGCCCCCCACCGACAGGACGCCCAAGCAGGACCGCAGCCGGGCCACCCGCCGACGGCTCCTGGAGGCCGCGGTGGCCTGCCTGGCCGATCACGGCTGGGCGGGCTCCACGGTCTCGGTCGTCGCCGAACGCGCCGGGGTCTCGCGCGGGGCCGCCCAGCACCACTTCCCGACCCGTGAGGACCTGTTCACCGCGGCCGTCGAGTACGTCGCGGAGGAACGCTCCGCCGCTCTGCGCGCGCTGCCCGTACAGGGCCGTACGGAGGTCGTCGCGGCCCTCGTCGACCTGTACACGGGCCCGCTGTTCCGTGCCGCGCTCCAGCTCTGGGTCGCCGCGTCCAACGAGGAGCAGCTCCGCCCCCGCGTCACCGAACTCGAAGCCCGCGTCGGCCGCGAGACCCACCGCATCGCCGTCGAACTCCTTGCCGCCGACGAGTCCAGACCCGGCGTGCGCGAGACCGTGCAGGGTTTCCTCGACATGGCGCGCGGCCTGGGCCTGGCCAACGTCCTCACCGACGACACCGCCCGCCGCCGCAGGGTCGTGACGCAGTGGGCGCTGCTGCTGGACGAGGCGCTGCGCTGACCCGGATACGGGCGGCGGACCGCCCCGTTCCGCCGTAGCCGCCGGGGTCGGCAAGTGGGGCTGGCACCAAGGCGGTTGGGGTGGCAGCCGTAGTGAGTGCCGACGCTCGCGTCCCTAGCGTCGAGGGGTGTGAGACACGGACAGAGCAGAGCGACCAGGATCCCTGTCGGAAACCGGGCCCGCGCCGGAACGAGTCGTACGGCGCGCCGCGCGGCGGTCCTGGTGGCGGCCTCGGCCCTGCTGGCGGTCGCCGTCCCGGCGGCTAACGCGTCGGGTGCGGCGCGTGCTTCGGGTGCGGCCGACGAGGCGAGAGCGGCTCAGCGCACCACCGCGGCGCACCGGGCGACCGGCGCACCGAACGGCTGCGACGCGGCGCGCACGGCGCTCGGGCGCTCCCTGGACACCCTCGTCACCCGGCACGGCATACCGGGTGTGGCCGCCGAGGTCATCGGTCGGGACTGCGGCCGGTGGACTGCGGAACGCGGCGTCGCGGACCTGGACACCGGCCGGCCGATGCGGGCCGCGGACCGGCTGCGGATCGGCAGCGTCACCAAGACCTTCACCGCCACCGTCGTCGTGCAGCTCGTCGACGAGGGCCGGATCCGGCTGGACGACCCGGTCGAGCGCCACCTCCCCGGACTGATCCGGGGCAACGGCCACGACGGCCGCACGATCACCGTGAGACAGCTCCTCCAGCACACCAGCGGGCTCCCCGACTACACCGAGGCGATCGTCGAGCGGCCCGTCGACGAGTGGCGGTTCCGCCACTTCGAGCCCCGGGAACTGGTCGCGACCGCGCTGGCGATGCCGCGTCCCGCCACCGGGTGGCACTACTCGACCACCAACTCCGTGATCGCCGGGATGATCGTCGAGAAGGTCACCGGGCACGGCGTCGAGGCGGAGGTGCGTCGCCGGATCATCGAGCCGCTCGGTCTGCGCGACACGTACTGGCCCGGTGACCGCACCGGCATCCGGGGCCCGCACTCGCGCAGCTACGTCCCCGCGCCGGGCCCGGCGGACAGAGTACGGCCGGACGGCACGCCGTCGGCCAACGGCACCCCGCAGGCCGACGGCACATCGTTGTCCGAGGGCGCCGCGCTCTCCGACGGCACCGAGTGGAACATGAGCTTCGGCGGTGCGGGCGGGGCGCTGGTCTCCACGCCCGGCGATGTGAACCGGTTCTTCCGCGGCCTGTTCGGCGGGCGGCTGGTGTCCGCGCACGGGCTCGCCGAGATGAAGCGCACCGTCCCCGCCGACCCCGAACGGCTGTGGCCCGGTGCCCGTTACGGCCTCGGCCTGATCGCCTCCCCGCTGACGTGCGGCGGCATGTGGTGGGGGCACGGCGGGACGGTTCCCGGCGGACATCGCGCGCTCGGGGCGATCGGCCCCGGCGGACGCGCTGTCGCCCTCGCCCTCAACAAGGTGCCCGACAGTCAGCAGGCCGAGACGGACTTCCTCGCCGCCGTGGACGCCGGCCTCTGCCCCGCGGGCCGTGCCCCCCCACACGAGCAGCACGGGCGGCACCAACGGCACGGACAACACCGACGCCACCGGCAGCACCAACGGCACGGACAGCACCAACAGCAATCACGGCACCAACAGCACCGACCAGCTCAGGGAGACAGAGTGAACGCCTCGAACAACCGCTTGAGCAGTTCGACGAGCCCGGCCGGGGTCATGCGCCGAGCCTCCGCCGTCGGTCTCGCCCTGGTCGCCTGTGTCACCGCGTCCTCCGCGCTGGCCACGGCCTCGGCCGCCGCGCCCCCGGCGACCGACCGCGGGACGAACTCCGCCACCGCGACCACCGGCACCGATACCGCCACTGCCACCGGGGCCGGCCTCGACCGCTACTACCGGCAGAACCTCGCCTGGGGAAGCTGCGTCACGGGCCCCGACGACACGGTGGGCCGCGAGCTGGACGAGGCCGGGGCCCAGTGCGCGGACGCGACCGTGCCGCTCGACTACAGCAAGCCCGACGGCCGCACGATCACCGTGGCCATGTCCCGGCTGAAGGCCACCGACACCCGCCACCGCATAGGCGCGATGCTGCTCAACTTCGGCGGCCCCGGCGGCACCGCCGTCGATACCCCGCCGCTCATGCGGAAGGCGATGAAGAACGTCGGCGCGCGCTACGACATCATCGGCTTCGACCCGCGCTTCGTCGGCCGCAGCACCCCGCTCGACTGCGGTTGGCCCACCGGCATGTTCTTCCGCTCGGCCGGACCCGACCGGGCGGGCTTCGACCGCCAGGTCGCGTTCCAGAAGGACCTCGCCGACAAGTGCCGGGCCACCAACGCGTCCGTGCTGCCGCACGTCACCACCCGCAACACCGCTCGCGACATGGACGTCATCCGGGGCGCGCTCGGTGAGCGGAAGATCTCCTACCTGGGCTACTCGTACGGCACCTATCTGGGCACCGTCTACGGCCAGATGTTTCCCGGCCGCTACGACCGGATGGTGCTCGACGGGGCGATCTCTCCGCGGGACTACGGCCCCGGGCTGCTGCGGGACGCGGTGTCCGAGAACGAACAGGCGCTCGCGGACTGGGCCACCTGGGCCGCCTCCCGGGACGCCACCTACCATTTCGGCCGCACCCGCGACCAGGTCCTCGCCACCGTCGACCGCGCCACCGAGGCGGCCTCCCGCCGGCCGCTGACCATCGGCACCGGCAGCGACACGTACCGGGTCGACGCCTCCCACGTGCCGCTTCTCCTCTTCATGATGCTCTCGGACGACAGCGACGCGTCGCGGGCCGAACTCGGCGCGGCGGTCTCCGTGCTGTCCGAGGCGGCGAAGGGGAAGCCCACCCGGCCGTCACCGGCATTCACCGAAAACCTGCGGCACGTGCTGACCGGCGACAATTCGCCGACCGGCAGCGTGCAGACCGCGATCCTCTGCGGGGACAGGGCCGCGCCCCGGAACCCCGAGAGCTACTGGCGGGACGTCGAGCGCAGCCGCGCCGCCCACCCGCGGTTCGGCCCCATGACGGAGAACATCACGCCGTGCGCCTTCTGGGACCGGCCCGGTGAGGAGCCCACCCAGGTGCGCCGCGACGTCCCGGCGCTGATCGTGGCCGCCACCGGCGACCCGCGCACCACGTACCGCAGCTCCTTCAAGCTGCACCGTGAGCTGCCGAGCTCCAGGCTGATCACCCTCACGGGCGCCAACCGCCACGGGATCTACGGCGACTACGGCAACGCCTGCGTCGACGACCAGGTCAACCGCTACCTCGCCACCGGAAAGCTGCCCGCGACGGACCGGACCTGCGCCAAGCGGACGACGGGCCGCCAGGACTGACGGGTCGTCCGGAAAGCCCGCCCCGGGGCGGGTCCGGTACGGGCTCCGGGCGGGTCCGGCCCCGGGCGGGTACGGGCTCCGGAGCGTTCGACGAGGGCGGGGCGGGCCCGCCGCGCGGCCGGGTCCGCCCCGCCCTCGCCCCGGCCCGGGGCTCAGTTCCCCAGGTCCGCGAGCTGCCCGTACCCCTCGATCGACCGGGGGTCGCGCGGTCCGGGCCCGATGTACCGGGCCGTGGGCCGCACCAGCCGGCCCGTCCGCTTCTGCTCCAGGATGTGGGCCGACCAGCCCGCCGTGCGCGCGCACGTGAACATCGACGTGAACATGTGCGCCGGGACCTCCGCGAAGTCCAGCACGATCGCCGCCCAGAACTCCACGTTCGTCGCCAGCACCCGGTCCGGGCGTCGCGCGTGCAGCTCCTCCAACGCGGCCTTCTCCAGCGCCCGCGCCACCTCGAAGCGCGGCGCGCCCAGCTCCTCGGCGGTGCGCCGCAGGACACGGGCCCGGGGGTCCTCCGCCCGGTAGACCCGGTGGCCGAAGCCCATCAGCCGCTCGCCCCGGTCCAGGGCCCGCTTGACGTACGCGGTGGCGTCCCCGGTCCGCTCGATCTCCTCGATCATGCCGAGGACCCGGGACGGGGCGCCGCCGTGCAGCGGCCCCGACATCGCGCCGACCGCGCCCGACAGCGCGGCGGCCACATCGGCGCCGGTCGACGCGATGACCCGCGCGGTGAACGTGGAGGCGTTCATGCCGTGCTCGGCGGCCGATGTCCAGTACGCGTCCACGGCCTTCACGTGTTTGGGGTCCGGCTCGCCGCGCCAGCGGATCATGAACCGTTCGACCACGGAACCGGCCTTGTCGATCTGGCTCTGCGGCACCATCGGCCGACCCTGCCCGCGCGCCGACTGGGCGACGTAGGACAACGCCATCACCGCCGCTCGCGCCAGGTCGTCGCGCGCCGTGCGCTCGTCGATGTCGAGCAGCGGCCGCAGCCCCCACACCGGGGCGAGCATCGCCAGCGCGGCCTGCACGTCGACCCGGATGTCACCGGAGTGCACCGGGATCGGGAACGGCTCGGCCGGCGGCAGACCCGGACTGAACGCCCCGTCGACCAGCAGCCCCCAGACGTTTCCGAACGAGACATGACCGACCAGGTCCTCGATGTCGACCCCGCGGTAGCGCAGCGAACCGCCGGCCTTGTCCGGTTCGGCGATCTCCGTCTCGAAGGCGACGACTCCCTCTAGTCCCGGTACGAAGTCGGACATGGCGGCTCCCTCGGTCGACGGCTGTGCGGAGGCCACAGTGGCCTGCCCCAAGATATTGGCGGGTTCCCACGACTCGGGGAAGCGTGACATCCGGCACAGCTCCCCCAAACACCGATGACGGACAGTTGCCCTCCTCGCAAGGCCGGACGCCTTCCTCGCGGGTCTTCCCGGGCTGGACGCCCCTCCTTGCCGGGCGGGGCCGACCGCTGCGGCAGGATGACCCCGTGCCCACCGCAGACTCACCTTCCGATTCCATCACCGATCCGGCCGCGATGCGCGAGCAGTACCGCTCCGAGCCCTTCACCGAGGACTCGCTGGCCGCCGACCCGATGCAGCAGTTCGCCCACTGGTTCCGGCAGGTCGCCGTCGGCGGGCTGCTGTACGAGCCCAACGCCATGGTGGTCTCCACGGCAACGCCCGACGGCCGGCCGTCCTCCCGCACGGTGCTGCTGAAGAAGTACGACGAGCGCGGCTTCGTCTTCTTCACCAACTACGAGTCCCGCAAGGGCCGCGAGCTGGCCGCCAACCCGCACGTCTCGCTGCTCTTCCCCTGGCACCCCATGGCCCGCCAGGTCGTCGTCACCGGCACCGCGTCCCGTGTCGGCCGCGAGGAGACCGTGGCCTACTTCCGTACCCGCCCGCACGGCTCCCAGCTCGGTGCCTGGGCGAGCGCCCAGTCCACCGTGATCGGCACCCGCACCGAACTGATCGCGCGCTACGAGGAACTGGCCACCCGCTACCCCGAGGGCGAACACGTCCCCGCGCCCCCGCACTGGGGCGGCTTCCGCGTCGTCCCCGCCACGATCGAGTTCTGGCAGGGCCACGAGAACCGGCTGCACGACCGGCTGAGGTACGTGCGCGAGGGCGAGAGCTGGCGCGTCGAGCGCCTGTGCCCGTAGCGGACCGCCGCGCGGCGGGCGTTCCGTTGCGGAAACGCAGAAACCCGCAGGCTCTGGTCCCTCCTCACGGAGGAGCCGGCCGGACTTACCGGCGAGCCTGCGGGTCGGTGACTGCTTGGTATTGGCCGATGACCGGCCTGCACTGCGAAGAGCGCGGCAACG
This sequence comes from Streptomyces sp. NPDC032161, assembly GCF_040636995.1. Taxonomy (NCBI): domain Bacteria; kingdom Bacillati; phylum Actinomycetota; class Actinomycetes; order Kitasatosporales; family Streptomycetaceae; genus Streptomyces; species Streptomyces sp. NPDC032161. The sequence continues at coordinate 37,977 of NZ_JBEZVN010000021.1, forward strand.
GGCGTCAGCCCGCAGCCACCTCACGAGTCCGAGAAGAAATCACTTTTCGGAACACCTCCTTTCACGTGTGGCAGCAGCCTAGGAAGGCGTGGAGCGGGGCTCAACCCATTTAGTTCGGTGGGGGAGAGCCGGGAAGCCGGAAGGCGGGGCCCGAAGCCGGGTCCTGGGCGCCGGAGGCCGGTGGCGGGAGCCGGAACGGGCCGGTCCCGCCACGTCCGGCAAGCCGCGGCGGGACCGGCCATGACGGGACCGACCGCGGTGGGATCAGCCGTGGCGGTAGAAGATGCGGTCCCGGTACTCCGTCATCACGCGTCCGTTCCATTCGTGGCCACCGTCCACGTTGCCGGACCGAAGCAGCGGCGGCTCGATGCCGCGCGCCACGAGCCGTTCCGCGGCGGCGGCCATCATGGCCTGCATGATCGCGCTGGTGACCACGGTCGACGCGGGCGCGAACGGCGCCTCGATGCCCTCGGTGGTCAGTTCCGCGTCGCCGATGGCGATCTTGCTGTCGAGCACGATGTCGCAGTGGTCCCGCAGGAAGCCGCCCGAGGAGTGCCGGGACCGGGTGCCCTCCGCGTACGCCACCGACGTGACACCGACGACCTTCAGTCCGAGGGCCCGCGCGTTCCTCGCCATCTCCACCGGGAGCGCGTTGCGCCCGGAGAGCGAGATGATCACGAGGAGGTCGCCCTCCCGGGCGGGGCTGGAGTCGAGAACCGCGCCCGCCAGACCGTCGACCCGCTCCAGGGCCGAGCCGAGGGTCGCCGGTATGACGTCGACGCCGACCGTCCCCGGCACCGCCAGCAGGTTCATCAGGGCGAGCCCGCCCGCCCGGTAGACGACGTCCTGCGCGGGCAGCGAGGAGTGCCCGGCGCCGAAGGCGAAGAGCCGGCCACCCGCCGCGACGGTGTCGGCGATCGCGGCACCGGCCGCCGCGATGTTCCCGGACTCCTCGTCGCGCACGCGTTCCAGCAGGCCGATCGCGGCGTCGAAGAACTGACCGGCCAGCTTGCTGTCGCTCATCGAGGAGACCCTTTCCGCAGGCGAGAAGTGTTCACGGGATGTCCATGGGGTGTCGTGCCGCGGATCACGTTGCGGTCTGGACCAGTGGCCTGTCAATACCGTCTCCGCCGCTTCACCGCATGCTGTTCGACCGGCTCGGCACGGTTGTCAGCGGTATGCGTCAGAATTGGTGGAGGGCCAGCGCACGACGTTTTCCTGTCACAGCACCGAGGGGCACGAATGTCCGGACTGATCGACACCACGGAGATGTATCTCCGCACCATCCTCGAACTCGAAGAGGAAGGCGTGGTCCCCATGCGCGCCCGGATCGCGGAACGGCTGGACCAGAGCGGTCCGACCGTCAGCCAGACGGTGGCGCGGATGGAGCGCGACGGCCTGGTGCAGGTGGCGGGCGACCGCCATCTGGAGCTGACCGGTGAGGGGCGCCGCCTCGCCACCCGCGTCATGCGCAAGCACCGGCTCGCCGAATGCCTGCTCGTCGACGTCATCGGGCTGGAGTGGGAGCAGGTCCACGCCGAGGCGTGCCGGTGGGAGCACGTGATGAGCGAGGCGGTGGAGCGGCGGGTCCTGGAGCTGCTGCGCCACCCCACGGAGTCCCCGTACGGGAACCCGATCCCGGGCCTGGAGGAGCTGGGCGAGAAGGCCGAGGCCGACCCGTTCCTCGACGAGGGCATGGTGAGCCTGTCCGAGCTCGACCCGGGGGCCGAGGGCAAGACCGTGGTCGTGCGCCGGATCGGTGAGCCGATCCAGACGGACGCCCAGCTGATGTACACGCTGCGGAGGGCGGGAGTGCAGCCCGGTTCCGTGGTCAGCGTGACCCAGTCGCCCGGCGGGGTGCTGGTCGGCAGCAGCGGCGAGGCCGCGGAGCTGGACGCCGAGATCGCCTCGCACGTGTTCGTGGGCAAGCGCTGAGTCGTGACCGGTGCGGCCGGGGAACCTCCTCGGCCGCACCGGGTGCCGTACCTCGACAGGACGCCGGAGCGGAGCCCGGCGTCCGCTTTTTTGTTTTGGCGTTCGCTTTTTTGTTTTTCCGTCCGGACCGCAGCGCTTGGACGGGTCACGTGCCAGGCTGTGGCTCCAGGCATGCCTGAGAGTGTCGGCACTCGGCCGCGCGGCCGGGGAGGGAGCAGGCGCATGCGCCCGTCGAACTGGCACGTCCGCCCCACCCAGCACGTCTGTCCTGTCCGTCCTGTCCCCTCCATGCGGCCCGCCCGGCACGTCCGGCTTCTTCGGCGCATCCCGTCCGGCCTCCTGGCCCGTCCGGCCCGGCGGGTTCGCTCGCCCCGAACAGCAGAGGGCCCCGGCGCCTGCGGACGCCGGGGCCTGTCCTCCCCTGCTTCGACCCGGAGCCCCGAGCTCCCAGGGTCGGTCCCCACGGGCCCTCATCCCCGAGTGGCCCGCCTCCCGGGGAAGGTCTCCCCTCCGACATCGGCGCCAACCCTCGGGGCCGGTCACTCGAACGAGGGGTGTTGGTCGGCGGAACCCCGTTTTCGAATAAAGGTTCGATAGTCTGCGTGTGCGTGACCACACGGTGATCGAGCGGGACCGAGCGGTGATCGAGGACGAGAAGGGGGTGCCAGAACCTATGGCGCGGCGCATCGATGTGACCGGGGCCGATGGCGTACGTCTCGCGGCCTGGGAGTTCGCCGAACCGCCCAAGGGGGGCGGCGCGGAGGGCGAGCGGCCCCCCGGCGTACTCCTGCTCCACGGCCTGATGGGCCGGGCCGCGCACTGGGCGTCGACCAGCCGCTGGCTCGCCGCGCGGTACCGCGCGGTGGGCCTCGACCAGCGGGGGCACGGCCGCAGCGAGAAACCGGCCGAGGGCCCGTACACCCGGGACGCGTACGTGGCGGACGCCGAGGCGGCGATCGAACAGCTCGGACTCGCCCCCGTCACCCTCGTCGGGCATGCCATGGGGGCGCTCACCGCCTGGCAGGTCGCCGCGAAGCGCCCGGACCTGGTCCGGGCCCTGGTCATCTGCGACATGCGGGCCTCCGCGCTCGGCGCGGCCTCGCAGCGGGAGTGGGAGGAGTGGTTCGCGTCCTGGCCGGTGCCGTTCGCGACGCTCTCCGACGTACGGAAGTGGTTCGGGGAGGACGACCCCCGGGTGGAGCGGCCCAACCCGGCGCGCGGCGACTTCTTCGCCGAGGTGATGGCCGAGCGGGCGGACGGATGGCGGCCCGTCTTCTCCCGCCGCCAGATGCTCCGGTCCCGTGCGACCTGGGTGTTCGACGCGCACTGGGAGGAGCTGGCCCAGGTCCGTTGCCCGGCCCTGGTGCTCCGGGGCATCGACGGGGTGCTCGGCCGGGCGGAGGCCCAGGAGATGGTCCGCGTGCTTCCGCGCGGGCAGTACGCGGAGGTGGCCGACGCCGGTCACCTCGTCCACTACGACCAGCCGGAGGGCTGGCGCACGGCGGTCCAGCCGTTCCTGGAGCGGTTCGCCGTGGGCCCCCGCGGCGACGGCGACTCCACGAACCCGCCTCCCGCTGAGCGGGCCCCGACGGACTGAGCGGGCCATGGCGGAGCTGAGGACCATTGACGGTCCGGCCCCGGATCCGGGGCCGGACCGGGAGTGCCGGGGCCGGCCCAGGGCGCACCCGGGCCGGCCCGTGACGGAACCGGGCGGCCCGCCCACAACCTCCCGGGACAGAACACCTAGTGCTGTGGCCGGAAAGGTTTGCCGGGAAGCTCGCGGCGTCCGGTGCGGTGCATCGCAAGGCGGAGGATCGCCCTCGTACCGGACGTACTCGGGTGATGCGACAACGCGGCGAGGTGCCGTGCCGGGCGTCGCGACGGGGCGAACGTTGCCTGATGCGGCACTAGCCCTTGCTGACCGCCGCCAGGATCTCCGGGAGCCGGTCCGCCGTGCGCGGTGCGGCGAGCCGCAGCCCCGCCCAGAGGATCAGCGCCCCGTACACCACGCCCGCGGGCAGCAGCGCCCACAGCCACCCGTGCCGGTCGGTGACGCTCAGCCAGACCGTCGCCGTGATCACGGGCGCGCCCAGGACCATGGCCGAGATCATGCCGCCGAAGATCGAGATCCAGGCGAGCCCGGCCTGTCCCGGGGCCACGTTCTTGAACGCCCCGTCCTGCGGAATCGAGTACGGGAACAGCGCCGAGGACACCGCGCCCGTCCCCAGCATCCCGCCCAGCAGGGCGAACGACAGCCCCAGCGCCCCGGGGAATGCCGTCCAGTCGCCGACCATCGCCGCCGTCACCACCGTCACCACGGCCGTGAACGGCAGGGTGATCAGCAGCAGCGCCAGCGCCCGTGCCCGCAGTTCGACGTACGCGTCGCGGCGGGAGGAGATCGTCAGCGCCACCATCCAGAACGCGGAGGTGTCCTGGCCGAACTGGTTGTACATCTGGACGCCGAGCATCCCGGCGGCCAGGCAGGCGAAGTAGACCGAACCGTTGCCCTGCAACGCGTTGACCACCGGCACGATCAGCCCCACCGCCAGCGCGGTGACCCAGGAAGCCTTGGTCTTCGGGTCGCGGGCGATGTACCTCAGGCTGCGTTCCATCACCGTTCCGGTGCGTCCGGCGGGCAGCAGAGCTGCGAGCCCGAAGCCGCCTCGGCCGGCCTTCTCACGGGTCGGCGCGGCGGCGGCCAGGGTCGAACCGTCGGGGGCCGTCATCAGCTTCACCAGGCTGCGCTGCCACAGCCACAGCAGGAGGACGAACGCCGCCAGGGACAGCAGGAGCTGCGCGGCGGCCTGCCCGTAGAGGCCCCGCGACGCCGAGTCCACGGAGCCGATCGCCGAGGCGGGCGGCAGCCAGCGCACCACGTCGGCCACCGGTGCGAGCGCGGACAGGCCGCCCGCCTCGCCCAGCCGCTGCGCCCCGAAGTTGACCAACTGGAAGCCCACCGCGATCACCAGTCCGCTGAGCACCGCCAGGTCGCGGCCCTTGCGCGAGGTCAGCAGGCGGGAGTTGGCCGTGGCCACGGCCCGGGCCAGGGCCACGCACACCAGCAGCGCGAGCGGCGCGGCGACCACGGCGAACGCCGCCCCGGCCGCCCCGTGCGCCACCGCGATGACCGAGCCCAGCACCAGGCACAGCGTGAACAGCGGGCCGATCCCGATCAGCGACGCCACCAGCAGCGCCGTGATCAGCGGACGGGGACGCAGCGGCAGCATCACCAGACGGCTCGGGTCGAGCGTCTCGTCACCGGCGGCGAAGAACAGCGGCATCACCGCCCAGGCCACCGCCAGTACCGCGGCCGTCAGCACGACGACGGAGCCGACGTGCGCGTTCCCGCGCATCAGGATCAGCCCGAGCAACTGGCTCGCGGCGAACAGCGCGGCGAAGACGATGGAGGTGATGTACGCGGCGCGCCGGCCCGCCGACTGGCGCAGCCCGTTGCGCAGCAGCGCCAGCTTGAGCCGCACGAAGACGGGGACGAGCGCCGTGCGCCCGGTCGCGGCGGGCCGGACGGCCGCGGCTCCCGCGGGGGTGTCGAGCACGCTCATCGGTCGCCGCCCAGCCAGTCCAGGGACTCACCGGCGGTCCGCGAACCCGCGCCGACCAGTTCGAGGAAGGCGTTCTGCAAGGAGGGCGCGTCGCCGCGCACCTCGGCCAGCGGGCCCTGGGCCCTGATCCGGCCCGCGGCCATGACGGCCACCCAGTCGCAGAGGGACTCCACCAGTTCCATCACATGGCTGGAGAAGACAACGGTCGCGCCCGAGTGCGTGTACCGGACCAGCACTTCGCGGATGGTCTGCGCCGACACCGGGTCGACGCCCTCGAACGGCTCGTCCAGGAACAGCACTTCGGGGTTGTGCAGCAGCGCGGCGGCGAGCCCGATCTTCTTCCGCATGCCGGTCGAGTAGTCGACGACCAGCTTGTGCTGGGAGCCCGCCAGGCCGAGGACGTCGAGGAGCTGGGTGGCCCGCTTGTCGACCTCTTCGCCCGGAAGCCCGCGCAGTCGCCCGGTGTACGCGAGGAGTTCGCGCCCCGAGAGGCGTTCGAAGAGGCGCAGCCCCTCCGGGAGCACGCCGATCCTGGACTTCACCTCGACCGGGTCGCGCCACACGTCGTGGCCGCCGATCTCTATGCGCCCCTCGTCGGGGCGGAGCAGCCCGGTGATCATCGACAGTGTGGTGGTCTTGCCCGCGCCGTTCGGCCCCACCAGACCGATGAACTTGCCCGCGGGCAGTTCGAGATCGATCCCGGCGACCGCGGTCTGCTGCCCGAACCGCTTCCACAGCCCCTGCACACGAACGGCGGGCGGTGCCACCGGCACTCCGCTCGCCGTTCCCGTATCCCCCGGCCGGACTTCTCTGTCGGTCTGTGCCCGGTCCTGCATCATTCCTTGCCTTTCGTCGCCCCGTTTGTACGGACAGCTTACGAAAGGTGTGCGCGGGCCCGCTCTTGGCTACGAAACGTGTGCTCGGCTCCGTCGTCCCCCACGGGAAGCGCGCTCGGATCCTTCGTCGCCTGTGCGAGGCGCGACCGGGCGTCGGCCGCTTCTCGCGCGCAGGCGTAGGCGAGCGGGCCGATGACCTCCTCCACGTCCGGCAGCCAGCGTTGGGCGGACGTGGGGCGGCGGGCCCACTGGACCGCGCCGCGTCCGCCGACCCGGGTCGGCGGAGCGGTCACGCAACGGCCCTCGCCGTGGCCGACGAGGTCGATCGTGGCGGCCCGCCAGCCCAACTCCCTTACCAGACCGTCCGTCTTGGACGCCGCGCCCGGAAGGACGAAGAAGAACATCCGCCGGTCGGGGGTGCGGGTGACGGGGCCGAGCGGCAGTTCCATCCGCTCCATCCGGGCCAGGGCGAGGAAGCCCGCGGACTCCGGCACGTCGAGCGCGTCGAAGGAGCGGCCGGTGGGCAGCAGGATCGACGCCGTCGGGTGCTCGGACCACATCCGGCGGGCGGCGGAGCCGCTGCCGGTGGCGCGTTCCGCCCAGTCGGCCCCGGCGGGATGGGCGCCGGGCGAGGCGCAGCCGGTGTCGCCGCAGGAGCACCGCTCCGTGCCGTCCCCCGCCTCCAGCCAGGTGCCGGGACAGACGTCCCAGTGCCGTTCCTCCGCGTATCGCACGGCGGCGTCGAGCAGTTGCCCGCCCCTTTGCAGGGGGATGTGCGTGGCCTGCGCGGCACCGGCGCTCTCCCGTTCCCCGCCGGGCACATGACCACGGCCGGACGCGGGGACACCGACGGGAACGCGGCCGTCGTCGGGCTCCGCCGTCCCGGTCCGCTGCCGGACTCCGACGAGATCTTCCACTCCGATGGGCTCTTCCATGATCGGCACAACTCCCGCCACCGGCCGGGGTTACGGGCGTACCGGGCGCGGCAACGGCGTACCGATCCGGTGAACGGGGCGCATGGATGCATGGGCGGGGGCGCGCGCGAGACGGCGCCCGGGCGGTCGGGTAGCCATGTACGGGCGCGGCCGCGACGACCGTCCGCGGCAACGCCGGAGGGGCGCCCGCGGCATCGCCGGAACGGCCGGCCTCCGTCGTGCGGTGACAGGAGTGACAGGTAATGACAAGGAACGGCAAGGAAAAGCAAGGAACAGTAAGGAATACGACGGACGTGACGAACACGATGAATGTGCGCATTTTCCGTGCAATCGCCGGGCATTGATCCGCTCATCGATCTCTGCGGCCTCTGGGGGAAACATGGCAGCCAGGCCTCTCGTCGCCCGCCAGCCGAACGAACGGCTCCAGGCGCTCATTCAGGAAGCCGGATGTTCCAACGCCGGCCTTGCCCGCCGCGTCAACATGGTCGGCGTGGAGCGCGGCCTCGACCTGCGGTACGACAAGACCTCCGTGGCCCGTTGGCTGCGTGGGCAGCAACCGCGCGGCAGGGCACCGGGCATCATCGCCGAGGCGCTCGGCCGCAAACTGGGCCGTACGGTCACGATCGACGAGATCGGCATGGCCAACGGCAAGAACCTGGCGTCCGGCGTCGGTCTCCAGTTCGCCCCGACCGTCATCGGCGCGATCGAGCAGGTCTGTGAGCTGTGGCGGAGCGACGTCGGCCGTCGCGACTTCCTCTCGGGTTCGACGGTCGCCTCCTCGGCCCTGGTCGAACCCAGCCGCGACTGGCTGATCACCGGCGCCGACCCGCAGGTGGCGCGGACCGCCGGGGCCCGGGTCGGGATGTCGGACGTGGCCGCGGTCAGGGCGATGACGTCCGCGCTGGTCGACCTCGACCACCGGTTCGGCAGCGGGCACGTGCGGCCGGTCCTCGTGCACTACCTGAACAGCGTGGTGTCCGGGCTGCTTTCGGGCGCGTACCGCGAATCGGTCGGACGGCAGCTGTTCACCGCGGTCGCCCGACTCACCGAACTCGGCGGGTACATGGCGGTCGACACGGGCCAGCCGGGGCTCGCCCAGCGCTACTACATCCAGGCGCTGCGGCTGGCCCAGGCGGCGGGCGACCGGGCGTACGGCGGTTACGTACTGGCCGCGTCGATGAGTCATCTCGCCGCCCAGCTCGGCAATCCGCGGGAGATCGCGCAGCTGGCGCGGGCCGCGCAGGAGGGGGCGCGCGGGCACGTCACCCCGCGCGCGCAGGCGATGTTCCACGCCGCGGAGGCGCGCGGCCACGCCCTGCTCGGCGACGCCCGCACCTGCCAGGCCGCGGCGGGCCGGGCGTCGGCGGCCATGGATCTCGTCGAGCCGGACACCGGGGACGACCCGGACTGGATCGCGCACTTCGATCGCGCCTATCTGGCCGACGAGTTGGCGCACTGCCACCGCGACCTCGGCCAGGCGGAGGCCGCCGCGCGCCGGGCGAAGGAGGCTCTGGACGGTCATCCGGAGTCCCGGGCGCGCCGACGCGGCATCGGGCTGGTGCTTCTGGCCACCGCCCAGGTCCAGTTGCGCGAGGTGGAGCAGGCCTGCCACACCGGCACCCGGGCCATGGAGCTGCTGGCATCGGTGCGTTCGAGCCGGGGCGCGGAGTATCTGGACGACCTGCAGCAGCGTCTGGTCCCGTACGGGGACGAGGCGGCGGTACGGGAGTTCGGGGCGCGCCTGGAGCTCCAGGCGGCCTGACCGGCCCCGCCGGTTCCGTGCCTGCCCCGCGTCGCTTCCCCGACGTCCCGCGTCGGTTGCCTGCGTCGTCCTGCGCCGGCTGCCTGTCGTCCTGTGTCCGTTCCCTGTTGTCCCAGGTTGTCCGACGGTCCTCCGACCGTGTCGTGAGGGCGCCGGGTGCCCGGCCTCTGTGAAGGGGTGGTGAGTGACCGGACACGCTTGGCGGACGGCGGGGACCACCCGATAGCGTGAGCCGACGATTCCGTAGGTTCACATGTAGGAGTCCCGGTGACGCAGAGCGGACAGGGTGACGAGCGGCAGCTCCCTGCTGTACGGCCCGCGCACGAAGGTGTCGTGCTGCCCGCGGGTGGCGGCGAGCCCTGGATACCAGGAGGGCCCGGCGATCAGGGCGCCCCGGCGGGCGGTCAGCCGTGGGGGCAGCCCTGGGGGCCGCAGGCGGCGCACCCGGACGCCTCGTCACTGCCGCAGCAGGCCGCTCCGGGACAGGATCAGTACGGGCAGGAGCAGTACGGGCAGGCGCCGCAGGGCCAGTCGTACGGGCAACCGCTGCCCCCGGCGCAGCAGCAGCCCCCGCAGCATCATCAGCACCACCAGCCGCCTCAGATTCCACAGCAGCCTCAGCATCAGCAGCTGCCGCAGCCGTACGCCCAGCCCCTGCCGCCCGAGGCGGTGCCCCACGCGGGCGGGGACGCGGACGCCACGCAGTACATCGCGCCGGTGCCCGGCGGACCGGCGCCGGGCGGGCTGCCGCCGGAGAACCCCGCGGAGGCCACCCAGTTCCTTCCCCACGGCACGCAGCCGCAGCAGCAGCCGTACCAGCAACAGCAGCAGCCCGCGCGCGGCGGCGACTCGGAGGCGACCCAGTACATCCCGCCGGTTCCCGGCGGCGCCCCGTACGGGATCAGGCCCGGCGCCCCGGGTGACCGTCAGCCGCCGGCCGAGTTCGACAACCTGTTCCGCGAGGGCGGGACGGCCGGGTCCACCCAGCAGATGCCCCGGCGCGCCCCCGCGCAGCAGCACCCGGGCGGCGGCGCCCATCAGGCGCCCCCGGCGCCGCGACCGGGGTATCAGCAGGTGGACGAGCCGCAGGGGCGGGCCGCACCGCGCAAGAAGCGCGCGCACGTCACGCTCATCGCGACGGTCGTCGTCGGCTGTGCCGTCGTGGGGCTCGGCGCCGGTGCGCTGATGAGCGGCGGCGACGGCAAGGGCGACGACGACAAGCAGCCCGTGGCGGCCACCGGTTCACCGTCGAACGAGGCCCCCCGGCAGCCGGCCGAGGATCCGGTGAAGACGCAGGCCGAGGCGCTGGACAAGCTGCTGGCGCACAGCAACAACAGCCGTTCCGCGGTCATCGGCGCCGTCGAGAAGACCAAGAACTGCCAGGACCTGGACCAGGCCGTGACGGACCTGAAGGACGCGGCCAGGCAGCGCCGCGATCTGGTGACCCAGCTCGAACAGCTGAGCGTCGACAAGCTGCCGGACCACGAGCGGCTGAGCGCCGCCCTCACCAAGGCGTGGCAGGCGTCCGCCTCCGCCGACGACCACTACGCCGCCTGGGCCGAGCAGGCCAAGAAGGGCAAGAAGGTCTGCAAGCACGGCAAGGCCCGCACGACGGACCAGACGCAGCAGGCCACCGTGCGCAGTGGCGAGGCGAGCAAGGCGAAGCAACAGGCGTCGGAGCTGTGGAACGTGATCGCGTCCAAGTACGGACTGACCCGGCGGGAGGCGGTCGACCTCTGAGAGCCTGTCGGGTGACCTTCGATCGGAAAGCGGACGCGGCATGGTGCGTGCGATTCCAAGGCGCCGGGATGTCTTCGGACGGGGTCTCCCCTGCTCCTTGAGAGCTTGGGGAAGGAGCTACGAGGGCATTCCGGCAACGCCGGAAGCGTGCGTGCCAGGGCGTGGCCGCCCGGTCAGAGGTCACCCGACAGGCTCTGAGGAAGGCGGCCGGCCTCCGACGGCGGGGCGCGTGCCGGGGCGGGGCGGCCGGGACGGGAAGGACCGGCCCCGGCCCGTACGCCGACAGGAGCCCGGACGACGGCAGGAGTCCGTACGTCGGCGGGGGCGTACGCCCGCGGCGGGTGAGGAGCGGGGTCGCTCCTCACCCGTTCACCCTCTGGCGCTGGCGTCCGACAGCGTCTCGGCGACGTCCACGAAGCCCTTCTTGTCCTCGACGAGCCGCCCGTCGCGGACCACCTGGAACGTCACCTTGCTGTTGACGATGCGGGGGTACGCGGACGAGCCGAGCGTGTCCGAGAACCGCCAGCGCAGGGGCGGTGTCAGCCCGCCGGTCCCGATCCGCGGGCCATGGCCGAGCGCTCTGACGACCTTTCCGGCGGTGACCTGCGGGGAGTCGATCGTCTTCACGATCTCGTTCAGTGCGGTGTAGGCGATCCACGTGGTCTGGACGCCCGGGTCGTCCGCGTCGATCCGGTTGTCGCCGAAGGCGTGCTTGCGGACCACCGCCCGCATCTCGTTCCAGCGGGAGTCGCTCGGCGCCGGGTACCAGCCGGTGACGTACGCGCCCTCGAACGGACTCTTCCGGCCACCGGTGCTGTCGATCATCTGCTGCCCGACACTGCCGAGGACGGACGAGATGCGGACCTCCCCGTACGAGGGTTCGAGCCGTCGGAAGGAGTCGAAGAAGGTCTCCGTACGGCTCCCGAGCACAGCCGTCACACAGCCGCCGCTCCGGCCCGCCGCCCGGAGCGCGCGGCCGGCGGCGTCGTCGTACGACGTGGCCGCCTCGGCCGCCCGGATGTCGGCGGGGGCGGGACGGCCAGCATCGGTGAGGCCGGTCTTCAGGAGCCACGCCTGGCCGTCGCCGCCCAGGGTGTCGGGCCGCACCACGGACACCCGGTCGCAGCGGCGGGCCAGCTGCCGGGCGTTGCCCGCGAGGAGCGCCGACTGCCCGCCGTTGACCGGGAAGGAGTTGTAGCTGCTGAACTCCTCCTCGGAGGCGCCGTAGCCACCGAGGAAGGGGATGCCGGCGGTCTCCAGCGGTGGCATGAACGACGAACCGTGCCGGCTGTAGGAGCCGACGACCGCCACCGCCTTCTTCTCGACGGCCAGCCGGGCGCAGTTGGCCGCGCCGACCGGGGTGTCCGCCTCGTCACAGGTGACGACCCGCAGCTCGTGGCCGTTGAGCCCGCCGTTCTCGTTGACCCAGCGCCCGTACGTGACCGCCATGGCGGTCATGCCGGACATGTCCAGGGTGTCGGGCCCCGTGGTTCCCGCGGGAGCCCAGGTGACCACGGTGACGGGCTCCCTGGAACCCCCCGTGGCCCCAGGGAGCGCGCCGCAGCCGGTGGCCAGCAACGCCCCGGCCGCCACCGCGCTCATGAGGAGTCTGCGGGGGCGGGGGGAGGTGGGGCGTCGCCGTCCGGTCATGGACAAGGAGAATTCCGCCCCCGGGGTAACGGCACTGTGTGCTTCGCGCAACGCACGGTGACGTCCAGGTGAATTGCGGGGGTCCGCGCGGTTGGCTGAAAAGGGAACGTACGATCGACTACCGTGCAGCAAGGTTCGCAGAACACTTCCCGCCGCGGCCGCCGCTCCTCCACCATGGGCGGCATGCCGCTGAACGACATGCCGTGGTGGCGCTGGCGCAGCAACGTGCGCTCGGCGCTGCACATGCTCTCCGACCCCGTCTTCCACCAGGAGTGCTGGCTGGCCGGACGGGAAGGGTACGGCGACGTCACCGACGCCGTGTACCGCTTGGTCGAGGACACGTGGCTGGACAACTGGTCCGCCGAGAAGTACGTCGGCACGATCTTCCGCGACGCGGACGAGGCCGCCCTCGTCGACGCCGCCGTGCTGCGGGTGCTGCGCATCATGCACCAGATCGGCGCGGACGCCCCCGTGTCGGCGTACCTGGAGCACCCGGGCTGGCCGGAGGCCGTGGTCGCCGCCAGGGAGGCCCATGTGCTGCTCGCCACCAACGACGGCGAGGACCCGGACACCCCGCCGCGCTCCCTGGACGTGCTCCGCATCATGACCGGGTCCGCATCATGACGGGCCGGGGTGCCGGCCGCTCGGCGTGACGGCAGGTCCGAGCGGCGGACGGTCCTCGTGAAGGTGCGTGTACACCATGATCGGGTCCGCATCATGATCGGGTCGGCCTGATCCGGGCCCGATGTGGCACCCTACGGGAATGACCGTGCCACGTCCCGCCGAACCGGCCGAGACCACCCCCGAGCAGTACGTCCTCACGCTTTCCTGCCCCGACAAGCAGGGCATCGTGCACGCCGTGTCGAGCTATCTCTTCATGACGGGCTGCAACATCGAGGACAGCCAGCAGTTCGGCGACCACGACACGGGTCTGTTCTTCATGCGGGTCCACTTCTCGGCGGACAGCCCGGTGACCGTGGAGAAGCTGCGGGCCAGTTTCGCCGCGGTCGGCGACTCCTTCCGGATGGACTGGCAGATCCACCGTTCCGCGGAGCGGATGCGGATCGTGCTGATGGTCAGCAAGTTCGGTCACTGCCTCAACGACCTGCTGTTCCGTTCCCGGATCGGGGCGCTGCCGGTCGAGATCGCGGCCGTCGTCTCCAACCACACGGACTTCGCGGAGCTCGTCGCCTCGTACGACATCCCGTTCCGGCACATCCCGGTGACGAAGGAGACGAAGGCGGAGGCGGAGGCCGAGCTGCTGGAGCTGGTCGAGGCGGAGAACGTCGAGCTGGTCGTCCTCGCCCGCTACATGCAGGTCCTCTCGGACGACCTGTGCAAGCGGCTGAGCGGCCGGATCATCAACATCCACCACTCCTTCCTGCCGAGCTTCAAGGGCGCGAAGCCGTACCACCAGGCGCACGCGCGCGGAGTGAAGCTGATCGGTGCGACGGCGCACTATGTGACGGCCGATCTCGACGAGGGGCCGATCATCGAGCAGGAGGTCGAGCGGGTGGGCCATGACGTCACCCCGGACCAGCTGGTCGCCCTCGGCCGCGACGTGGAGTGCCAGGCGCTCGCACGGGCGGTGAAGTGGCACGCGGAGCGGCGCATCCTGCTCAACGGCCACCGCACGGTGATCTTCGCGTAGCGCGCGCCGCACGCTGCGGGCCGCACGCCGTGCGTCCCCGCCCCGCCCCCGTTTTCGCTCGTCCAGGGCACGGGCGGGGTGCTGCGCGCCGGCTGGGACGGCCCGGCCGACCGGTTCGGCCGACACCCCGGATCAACGGTCCCCGGACGCCCCGACCACCGCGGGGATCATTTCGTCGGGAGTTCTCAGAGGCGGCTCAGCGAGGCCGCGGTGAACAGGACGTCGCGGATCGCCTCGTGGTCGCCCTGCTGACCGGCCGCCGCGTCCACCGGAGGCACCCGCCCGGCGATCAGCTGGCAGAACTCGACGCTGTCCAGCGCGATCTGCGCCACCGCGTGCTCGGGCGAACCGGAGGCGGCGGGGGAGTCCAGCGGGATGTACCAGTTGCCGCCGCCCGAGCCCTCGATCTCCAGATGCAGCGAACGGCCCGGCGAACCCGCCGTCACCAGATGACGTACGGGCCCGGCCAGTCCCGTCCTGCGGCGTTCGGCCAGCGCCGCGGGCAGCACCCGGGCCGCCAGGTCGACGATCCGGTTCAGATGCGGGGCGGACGGCGCCTCGTACGGGTAGTCCACCGCGTCCGCGATGTCACCGCCGTGCACCCAGCATTCGAAGGCGCGCTCCAGCAACGCGTCGTGCATCGGCAGCGCGAAGTCGCCGTACGGGACGGAGAGCTCGGAGACCCGGCGGCCCGCGAACGACACCGTGCGGATGAGGGTGTGGCTCTGCGCCCGCCACGGGTCGTGGACCGAGCGGGTGGGCGGCAGCCGGGTCGCGGACCAGTACCGCTCCGTGCGGGCGGTGGGCGACAGCGGCCAGTCCTCGGCCCGGCCGATGGTGCCGTCGCCGAGCGGCACGTCCAGGCCGAGGGCCGTGCCGACCAGGCCGTCGACGGTCATGAGGTGGCCGACGACACCCGCGACCGTCGTCCTGCGACGGGCCTGCTCCTCGTCCTCGAACCACTTCAGCCGCACCGGGGCGTGCCACTCGGAGTCGCCGATGTCGTGCAGCAGCGCGTCGAGCCGGGCGGTCTCCGCCTCGTACGGAGCGGCCCAGTCCGGTACCGGGATGGCGGCCGGGCGACGGGTCAGGCAGGAGTCGATCACCCGGGAACGCAGCGCCGGATCGAGATCCAGACTGCGGTCGGTCTGCAGCAGGCCGACCGCGTCGCGCAGCCGCAACGCCTCGTCCGCGCAGGTGGCGCACTCGGTCAGATGCGCCTCGACGGCCTCGGTCTCCTCCGTCGAGCACGCGGCCAGCGCCCAGGCGCCGAGCAGCGCCTTGAGGACGCGATGGGGCAGCAGCGGGGCCGGCGGCTCCGTCGGCTTCTGCGACAACGGCGGGCCCTGTGGATTCGGTGAGCCCGGCGGGCTCTGCGGGTTCGATCGTGGGTTCTGCGGTTTCGGCGGGCCGGATGGTGCCACGGCGGATTCCCGTTCCGGTGTCGTCGGCCGCGGTTCGTCGGATGTCCACGCCCGTTCCTCGGGTGCCCACGGTCGCTCGTCCGGCGTCCGGTGCCGTTCCTCGGGCGGGGACGCCGGGGCGAGCGGCGGCAGCGGCAGGGAGCCGAGGTCGAAGTCGTCGGCGGCGGCCCGCGGTCCCGGTATGCGCGGTGCGCCCCGCACCTCCTCGTCGCGTCCCTCGCTCTCGTCGTCGCGTCCGTGCGCGTTGCCGTCGGTGGTCACAGCGCCCGTCCGTATCCGGGCGGGGACGCACCCTCCAGCGGGTGGGTGTGGGCGGTGGACAGCAGCTGCAGTCCGAGCCGCAGCCGACGACGGGCCTCGTCCTCGGTGACCCCGAGGTCGGCGGCGGCCTGCCGGTAGTCCCTGCGCTGGACGTAGGCGAGCTCCAGCGCGGCGCGCAAGGGGGCGGGCATGGACGTCACGATGTAGTCGGCGCGGGCCGAGGCCGTGGCCCGGCGCACCCGCTCCTCCAGCTCGGCGCCGGTCCGCCCGTCCGGGTCCTCGGCGGGGCGGTACGCCTCGCGCAGCCGCCGTACGGAGTGCCGGTGCGCGAGCCGGGCCACCCAGGAGCGCATCGAGCCCTGCTTCGGGTCGTAGGCGTCCGGGTTCTCCCACACGTATCCGAAGACCTCGCGGGTCACCTGGTCCGCGGCCGTCTCGTCGTCGAGCATCCGGTGGGCCTGGCTGTGCACGAGCGAGGCGAACCGGTCGTAGAGCTCGCCGAGGGCGGCCGCCTCACCGCGCGCCAGCCGCTGCTGCATCTTGCGGTCCCAGCGGGGTGGTGCGTTTCTCGCCATGCGACCCCCAGCCCTGTTCCCCTCGTCACATCGAATGTAGTCGGCGGTGCCGACCACGGACGACCCTTTGTGGCAAGTGCGCCCCCGGAGAGGCCGGACGTGGTAAGGGAGACGCCGTCTCACCGCAGCGGCGAAAGCGTACTCGAACCAATCATTTCGGTTCGAACACGACTATGTCCTCTCGTGCGCGTCGGTGTTTCATGGGTCTGCGGCGGGGGCACCCGCGAGAAGGAACGGAAACTTCCGGAACGTCGGACGAACCGGTCGGAAATGGCCGGAAGCAGTCAAGAAGTCGACGCCACGGAGCAACGTCGGAAGACACGGAACGAGAGGCCCCGTCGCGTGACACTGAAAGTGGCCGAGACCGTGCACGGCGACTGGACCGTGCTGCGCATGCGCGGCGAGCTGGATCTGGTGTCGTCGCCCGCGGTGCGCCAGTCCGTCCACGAGGCGGTCGCCGAGGGCCGCCACGACGTGGTGCTCGACCTCTCCGAGGTCCAGTTCTGCGATTCCAGCGGCGTCGGCGTACTGATCGCGGCCCGCCGCCTGATGCGCTCGTGCGGGGGCCGGCTGCGGCTGATCCTCCCGGCGCGGGGCGCGGAGGAGGGCTCGCACGTCAACCGGGTCATCTGTGCCCTCGGCGTACGCCGTCTCTTCGACGTCTACCCCGACCGGCGCGCAGCCGTCGACGAGGGGGCCCGGCCGCTCCCGGTCTGAGGGCCGGGGGAACCGGGGCACCGGCCCCCGCCGCCGGGAGAACCGCACGCCGTCAGGAGAACCGCTCCCGCAGCCGGTGCTTCAGCACCTTCCGCAGGGTCTCGTTGCGCGGCAGCTCCGCGACCACCTCCAGCTGTTCCGGCAGCTTGTGCACGGAGAGTCCCCGATCCCGCAGGTAGCCGGTGATGTCCGGCAGGGTCAGCGGGGCGGCGCCCGCGGACTGCTCCACGACCGCGCAGACCCGCTCGCCGCGCTCCGGGTCCGGGAGCCCGATCACCGCCACGTCCCCGACCTCCGGGTGTCCGTGCAGCAGGTCCTCTATCTCCTTGGCGGAGACGTTCTCGCCCTTGCGGATGATGATGTCCTTCAGCCGCCCGGTGAGCACCAGGTGCCCGCTCGGCTCGACATGGCCGACGTCCCCGGTGATCAGGAACCCGTCGGCGTCGAAGGCGGCGGCCGTCGCCGCAGGGTCCAGATAGCCCTTGCAGACGGCCTCTCCGCGCAACCGGACCTCGCCGTCCGTGCCGTGCGGCAACGGCAGGCCGGCCTCGTCCGTGATCCGGATCTCCATGCCCGCGGGCGGGCGCCCCTCCGTCCCGGCGAGGTGTTCCGCCGTGTCGTCGGGGGCGCCCATCGTGATCATGGGGACCTCGGTCATGCCGTACCCGTGGGTCAGCTGGACGTCCATCTCCCGCACCACCGCGTGGTACAGCTCCGGCGGCTTCGGTGCCCCGCCGCCCGCCAGCAGCCGCAGGGTGGGGACCGGGCCGCGGCCCGGGGTCCTGCGCTGCTCGGCCAGGAACATCGAGTAGAACGCCGTGGAACCGCCCGCGACCGTCACCCCGTGGCGCCGGTACTCCGCCAGCGCGTCCGGCATCGCGAAGTGCTCGAAGAGCACCGCCGGGAACCCGTAGAGCAGCAGCATCACCGCGTAGTCGGGCCCGCCGACATGAGCGAACGGGAACGCGATCGAGCCGATGTCGTCGGCCGACAGGCGCAGTGCGTGGGCCAGGCAGGAGCCGCCCGCGATCAGGCTGCGGTCGGTGTGCAGGACCCCCTTCGGGTCGGAGGTGGTGCCCGAGGTCCAGTAGATCCAGCGGACCGCGGTCCCGTCGGCGGGCGGCGGGGGCAGCACGGCCGGATCGCCGTCCGGCAGCGACGCGTACACCTCGAAGACCAGCGGTACGGGCCCGGCCGCCGCGGCCGGTGCCGCCGCCCCGGCCGGTTCCGCCGTGACCGCTTTCGGCGTCGAGGTCCTTGCCGCGGCCAGCCGGTGCGCCATCGCCGTGTGGTCGAAGCCGCGCCAGGTGCCCGGTACGGCGAAGAAGCCGGCCTTCGACTCGCGCAGCGCGAACCCCGTCTCGCGGTCCCGGTGGAACGGGATGACGGGCGACTGCACGGCCCCGATCCGGGTCAGCGCGAACGACAGCAGCACCGTCTCGATCCGGGTCGGCAGCTGCCAGACGACCACGCTCCCGCGGCGCACCCCCATCCCCCAGAGCCCGGCCGCGACCCGTTCGCCACGGTCCCGCAGCTCTCCGAAGGTCAGGGTGCGGTCGTCCTGGATCAGGAACGGGCGGTCCGGCGTCAGGGCGGCCCGTCGCTCGACGAGCTCCCAGAAAGTGCCCGACGTGCCCAGCGCGTGTGCGGTCTCGTCCACGGCGAACCCCTCAAAAGCTGACGGATAGTCAGATCGTGCGGAGAGCGTAGAGCGCCGCGCCTTGTCGGTCCAGGGGTGCGGGGCTAGCCTGAGTCCGGAGCCGGATCTGACGGGCCATCAGAAATGAATATCGGGAAAGCGTCCGCCGGGGGCGGAACCGGCCCGCGGGGGACGGAGGGAGACCCGTCGGGGACGCGAAGAGCCCGCCGGGGACGGACAGGGGACACCGTGACGGAGAAGGGGACACCATGACGGAACTGCCTCGGATCGTCAGCGTCGACGACCACGTGATCGAGCCGCCGCACCTCTTCTCCACCTGGCTGCCCGCCAAGTACCGCGAGCGCGGCCCGCAGCCGCTCACCGCGGGCATCGGGGAACTGGCGTACGTCGGCGGCAAGTACGTCATCACGATGGACCCGGACGGGCCGCCCACGGACTGGTGGATCTACGAGGACCTGAAGTTCCCGTACAAGCGGAACATCGCCGCCGTCGGCTTCGACCGCGACGACATGACGCTGGAGGGCATCACCCGTGCCGAGATGCGGCCCGGCTGCTGGGACCCCGCCGAGCGCCTCAAGGACATGGACCTCAACCACGTCGAGGCGAGCCTGTGCTTCCCCACCTTCCCGCGCTTCTGCGGCCAGACCTTCGCCGAGGCGCACGACAAAGAAGTAGCGCTCGCCTGCGTCCGCGCCTACAACGACTGGATGGTCGAGGAGTGGTGCGGCGACAGCGGCGGACGGCTCGTCCCGCTCTGCATCATCCCGCTCTGGGACATCGGCCTGGCGGTCGCGGAGATCCACCGGAACGCGGCGCGCGGGGTGCGCGCGGTGACGTTCTCCGAGATCCCCACCCATCTCGGCCTGCCGTCGATCCACACCGGCTACTGGGACCCGTTCTTCGCCGCGTGCCAGGAGACCGGCACGGTCGTCAACATGCACATCGGGTCCAGCTCGCAGATGCCCGCCGCCTCCCCGGACGCCCCGCCCGCCGTCCAGGCCAGCCTCTCCTTCAACAACGCCATGGCCTCGATGACGGACTTCCTGTTCAGCGGGGTCCTGGTGCGCTTCCCCCGGCTGAAACTCGCCTACAGCGAGGGCCAGATGGGCTGGATCCCGTACGCACTGGAACGCGCGGACGACGTCTGGGAGGAGCACCGGGCCTGGGGCGGGGTGCGCGACCTGATCCCCGAGCCGCCGTCCACGTACTACTACCGGCAGATCTTCTGCTGCTTCTTCCGGGACAAGCACGGGGTCGCCTCGCTCGACGTCGTCGGACGGGACAACGCCACCTTCGAGACCGACTACCCGCACGTCGACTCGACGTTCCCGCACACCAAGGAGGTCGCGCTCGACCACGTGAAGGGGCTGGACGACGAGACGGTCTACAAACTGATGCGCGGAAACGCGATCCGGATGCTCGGCCTCGACCTCGACCGCGACCGCCGCCCGGACCCGAACGGCCGTACCGGCCGGGGAGCGTAGGCGCGCGATGGATCTCGCGTACACGGAGGCGGAGGAGGAGTTCCGGGCACGGCTGCGCGCGTGGCTGGCCACCGTACTGCCCTCGCTGCCCGCGAAGCCCGCCCCCGACGACTGGCCGGGGCGGCGCGCGTACGACACCGCCTGGCAGCGGATGCTGTACGACGCCGGCTACGCGGGCCTGCACTGGCCCGTCGACGCGGGCGGACGGGGTGCCACCCCGACCCAGCACCTGATCTTCCTGGAGGAGACGGAGAGGGCCGGCGCCCCGTACGTCGGCGCCAACTTCGTCGGACTGCTGCACGCCGGGCCCACCATCGCCGCCGAGGGAACCGCCGAACAGCGGACGCGCTGGCTGCCCCCCGTACTGCGCGGCGACGAGATCTGGTGTCAGGGGTTCAGCGAGCCCGACGCCGGATCGGACCTCGCCGCGCTGCGGACCCGGGCGGTGCGCGACGGCGACCACTACGTGGTGAGCGGCAGCAAGATCTGGACCTCGCACGCGGAGGTCGCCGACTGGTGCGAACTGCTGGTGCGCACCGACCCCGCGGCCCCCCGGCACCGGGGCATCACCTGGCTCGCCATGAGGATGGACACCCCGGGCGTCACCGTCCGCCCGCTGCGCACCCTCGCGGGGTCCACCGAGTTCGCGGAGATGTTCCTCGACGAGGTGCGGGTGCCGGTCTCCCACCGGGTCGGCGCGGAGAACGACGGCTGGCGGGTCACCATGGTCACGCTCTCCTTCGAACGCGGCACGGCCTTCGTCGGCGAGGTCGTCGCCTGCCGCCGCACCCTGGCCGCCCTGGCCGCCCGGGCACAGGCCGACGGATGCTGGGACGACCCGGTGCTGCGCCGGCGACTGGGCAGGCTGAACGCCGAGTTCCGGGCGCTGTGGCGGCTCACCCAGTGGAACGTGAGCGAGGCGTCGGGGCCGGGCCCCGACGGGCGCGGCAAGGGCGCGTCCGGCACGGGCGGCGTACCCGGCACCGGGGGCTCGGTCTTCAAACTGCGCTACTCGCACGCCCGCCAGGAGCTGTACGAGACGGCCGCCGAGGTGCTCGGCGCGGACGCCGCCGATCTGGACCGCGAATGGGTCCTGGACCGGCTCTCCTCGCTCTCGTACACGATCGCCGCGGGCACCTCGCAGATCCAGCGGAACATCGTCGCCGAGCGGATACTCGGCCTGCCGAAGGGGCGCTGAACCGGCCATGGACTTCCAGCTCTCGGACGACCAGCGGGCCCTGCGCTCGGGGATACGGGACATCCTCGCCGGACGCTTCGGCAGGGACCGGATGCGGGCGGCCCTCGACGCGGGCACGGCGGTGGACCGCGGGCTGTGGCGGGAGCTCGGCGAGGCCGGGTTCTTCGCACTGCGGCTGCCGGAGACGGAGGGCGGCGCCGGGCTCGGGCTGCCCGAGGCGGTCCTCCTCTTCGAGGAGGCCGGGCGGGCGCTGCTGCCGGGGCCGCTGATCGCCACGCACCTCGCGGCGGGGGCCGTGAAGGGCGCGGCGGAGGGGACGGCGGTGGTCGCCGCGCTGGAGCCGGGCCGGCCGGTGGAACACCTGGGGGACGCGGACGCGCTGCTGGTGCTCGGCCCGGAGGGGGCGTCGGAGCCGGCGCCGGGCCCGGAACGGGCGTACGCCGTGACGGGCGGGGAACTGCGGGACCTCGTGGGCGGGGCCGCCGAGCCCGTACGGTCGCTCGACCCGTTCACCCCGCTGTGGCGGATCACCGCCCCCGCCGGAGCGTCCCACGAGCGGCCGTCCGGCGAGCTGTTGCCCCGCCGGACGGTCCGGTGGCGTGACGAGGGCGCCCTGCTCGCCGCCGCCGAACAGCTCGGCAGCGCCGCCCGCACGACCGAGACGGCCGTCCAACACGCCGGTGAACGCGAGCAGTTCGGCGCCCCTGTCGGATCGTTCCAGGCGGTCAAACACCTGTGTGCCGACATGCTGGTCCGGGCCGAGTTGGCGCGCTGCGCCGTCTACGCGGCGGCCGTGACCGCGGACCCCGTGGAGATCGCCGGGGCCAAGCTGCTCGCCGACGAGGCGGCGGTCCGCAACGCCCGCGACTGCCTCCAGGTGCAGGGCGGCATGGGCTTCACCTGGGAGGCGGACGTCCACCTGCATCTCAAGCGGGCCTGGCTGCGTTCCGGCCGGTGGATCGGGGCGGCGGCGGCCGAGGAACGACTCGCGTCGGATCTGCGCAGAGGCGCCGGGACGCCGCGCTGAGACCGGCACCGGGGTTCCGCACCGGGGCGGCGCGGGGTTCCTCGCCGACGCCGGACTCGGACTTGTGCTGAAACTGTCTCGGATCCGTGCCCGGTCCGGTCGGGATTCGTGTCGGACGGTTCGAATCCGTGCTCGAGTCGGTCGGGTTCCGTGAAGAATCCCCGTCCCGCAGATACGTGCGAACGCGGTTCGCGGAGAGGTGACGGAGGGGCGCCGGGCCTCACGGTACGGAGTCACGCGGTGCGTTCGGCCGTCTCGGGAGCGGGGTCCGTGCCCGCGGGAGCATTCGTCACGGGGCGGAGTCGGCGGTCACCTCGGGTACTCTCCGTGGGGTGCGAGAGGTTCTGGAACCGGGTGTACCGGACGATCCGGGAGTTGCCCGCGTGGCGGCTCCGGACCGGAGGGGGCAGTCGGCCCGCGTTCCGGGTGGTGACACCGGTCCCGCCCGGCAGATTCCCGAGACCTCCACGCGCTTCTGTTCGACTCCCCGCAATGTGCGTCGCACAGTATGTACCACGCGTACTCCTTCGCGCTGGAATATGCCCGAAGCGCTTGTTGCGGTGACTGTACGTCAACCATGCTGTCGCGTACGGGAATCACGTTCCGTGACCCCGAGGAGGCGCGAGGCGATGTGTCCGCCGGTTCGGATGGTGTGAGCGGTGCAGGTGCTTCAGGTTCAGCTGGAGGTCGGTCCGGATCCCGCAGAGGTCGGGCGGGCACGCAGATGGGCGCGGTCGAGACTGATCGGGTCGGGGATGAGGAGTGACGAGCCGCTGGCCGAGACCCTCATCCTGCTGATCTCGGAGCTCGTCACGAACGCGGTGGTCCACACGGGCTGCCCGGCCGTGCTGCGCGTGCTGTTCGGCTGCGCGGGCGGGTCCGGCTCCGGGACGGTACGGGTCGAGGTGGCCGACGCCAGTTGCCGCCCGCCGCAGCAGCGCCACGCGCTGGGCGAGGACACCGGCGGCCGCGGACTGGAACTGGTCGACGGCCTCGCCGACCGCTGGGGCTGGCAGCCGGAGGGCGCGGGCAAGCGCATCTGGTGCGAGGTCGACCGGGAACCCCCGCTGGTCCAGGTCGTCCCCCTGCACCCGGGCGGCCAGGCGCTCCGGACTCCCTCGGGGGCGAAGGACACCCACACGCGCGCGGTCCACGGCACGTCGTGCGTGGGCGGTACGCCCTGCGCGGGCGGTTCCTCGTGCGTGGGCGGCGTCGGCGGCACGGGGAGCACGGACCGCAAGGCGCATGAGTCCCCGCGCGCTGTCACGCGACGTGCATAAAGGTTAAAGCAGTGGTCCCGAGGGGCGGTTGGGGCCGAACGGAGCCCTTCGGGCCGCGCCGGGGCCGGGTCCCGAGGGGCCCGGGTCACAGCACGGCGACCGGGGCGACCGGGGTGCCGGTGGCGCCGACGAACGGTTCGGGCATCGCCGACAGCAGGAAGGCGTAGCGCTTCTCCTCCGCACAGGCCGTGGACAGTGTCTCCAGGTTCCAGTTCTGGCCCTGGAGCATGCCCATCTCGACCAGGTCCAGCGCGTGCACGCCCAGCCACAGGTCCTCGATCTCGGGCGGGAAGATCTCGAAGGTCAGGGTGTCGTTGGCGACCGCCGCCACGTCGCGCGCGCGGAACCACTCGGGTGTGCGTATCGAGAGGCCGGGCGAGGGGTAGGCGTACGCGGGCCTGTCGCCCGTCAGATAGACCCGTACCTGCCCCGTCCGTACGAGGACGATGTCGCCGGAACGGACCCGTACCCCGGCCAGGTCCTCCGCCGCGTCCAGGTCCTCGGGGGTGACGGCGTGGTCGCCGGGCAGCCGGTCCACGCCGTGCGCGCGGGCCACGTCGAGGAGGATCCCGCGCGAGACGAGGTGCGGCACCTTGTCGATGCCGCTGAACCGCGCGCCCTCGTGCGGGGTGATCGTGTCGGCCGGGCGGCCGTTGTAGATCCTCCCGGAGTGCGAGGCGTGGGTGAGGGCGTCCCAGTGGGTGGCCGTCTGGAGGCTCAGCACGGCCGAGTCGTCGCTGGTGGCGACGGTGCCGGGGCCGAAGAGCTCCTGGTTGATCTGGACCATGGTGTGCAGCGGGTTGATCCTCCCGGGGACCAGACCGCTCTGCACGCCGTCCTGTTGGAGGGGGAGCGCGAGCGGGACGCGTCGCCCGGAGCGGACCGTGGCGGCGGCGTCCCGTACGACGGAGTCGGTGATCAGGTTGAGCGTCCCGATCTCGTCGTCGGCGCCCCAACGTCCCCAGTTGTTCACGCGCTTGGCGATGTCGTGGAACTCCTCCGGCAGTGACACGGCGCCTCCCGGGGCTTGTGTTCGCGGACCTGATGTCCCATAGAATCTAACGGTCCGTCAGAAACTGCGGGAAGGGGCCGGGCATGGGGAACTTCTTGGCAGGCAAAGTGGTGGCCGTGACGGGTGCCGGTCGCGGCATCGGACGGGCGGTCGCGATCGCGGCGGCGGCCGAGGGCGCCCGGGTCGTCGTCAACGACTACGGCGTCTCCATCGACGGCGGCGAGCCGGGCAGTGAGGTGGCCGAGTCCGTCGTCAAGGAGATCGAGGCGTTCGGCGGGCAGGCGGTGGCCGTCGCCGACGACATCTCCACGATGGCGGGCGGGCAGCGGATCGTGGACACGGCGCTCGCGCGGTACGGCCGGATCGACGGGGTCGTGTGCGTCGCCGGCATCCTGCGCGAACGGATGCTGTTCAACATGTCCGAGGAGGAGTGGGACCCGGTCGTCGCCACCCATCTCAAGGGCACCTTCACCGTCTTCAGGGCCGCGTCGGCGGTCATGCGCAAGCAGGACGACGGCGGCACGCTCATCGGATTCACCAGCGGCAACCACCAGGGCAGCGTCGCCCAGGCCAACTACAGCGCCGCGAAGGGCGGGATCATCTCGCTGGTACGGAGCGCGGCCCTCGGTCTGCACAAGTACGGCGTCACGGCGAACGCCGTCGCCCCGGTCGCCCGCACCCGGATGTCCGCCAACGTGCCCATGGAGCTCAAGGAGATCGGCGAGCCGGAGGACGTGGCGGCGCTCGTCGTCTACCTGCTCAGCGACCGGGCCCGCAAGGAGCGGATCACCGGCCAGGTGTACACGGTCGCCGGGCCGAAGATCGCGGTCTGGGCGCAGCCGAGGGAGCTGCGCGCCGGGTACGCGGAGGGCCCGTGGACCCCGGAACGGATCGCCGACTTCCTGCCGGGGACGGTGGGCACCGACCCCATGCCCATGCTCGCGCAGCTGGAGGAGATGGCAGCGGCGGCGGCCGCCAAAGCCCGGCCGAACGCCTGACGGGACCTTCCAGGACGTTCCGGGGACCCCACTTTCGCGGGCGTTCCCCGGCGTGGACCGCACCGGCGCGGACCCCACCGACGCGCTGTCCGGCCCCGGTGCGCGGGCGCCGGGTGGCCCCCTCGCTCCGTACCCGTACGCAGGAGGCAACGTGGACTTCACCCTCGGCCCGGACGACACCGCCTTCCGTGCGGAGGCCCGCGCCTGGCTGGACGAGCACCTCGTCGGCGCGTACGCGGCGGCGGCCGGCACCGGTGGGCCGGGCAGCGAGCACGAGAGCGTCGACGTCCGCCGCGCCTGGGAACGCGAACTCGGGCGCGGCGGCTGGATCGGCCTCGGCTGGCCCGACGACGAAGGCGCAGGAGACGGGGACGGCGACAGAAACGGCGACGGGTACGGGAACCGGCGGGCGAGCCTGACCCAGCAGGTCGTCTGGGCGGAGGAGTACGCCCGCGCCGCCGCACCCGCCCGGGTCGGCCACATCGGCGAGAACCTCCTGGCCCCTACGCTGATCGCCCACGGCACCCCCGAGCAGCGACGGCGCTTCCTGCCCGCCGTAGCGCGCGGCGAGGAGCTGTGGTGCCAGGGCTACAGCGAGCCCGGCGCCGGATCCGACCTCGCCGGGATACGGACCAGCGCCGTCCCCGACCCCTCACACGGCGGCCACCGCGTGACCGGGCAGAAGATCTGGACATCGCTCGCCCGGGAGGCCGACTGGTGCTTCGTGCTGGCCCGCACGGAGCCCGGCTCCCGGCGCCACCACGGCCTGTCGTTCCTGCTCGTGCCGATGGACCAGCCGGGCCGGATCGAGGTGCGGCCGATCCGCCAGATGTCGGGGACCAGCGAGTTCAACGAGGTCTTCTTCGACGGGGCGCACGCCGAGGAGTGCGTCGGCGGCGAGGGCAACGGCTGG
This sequence comes from Streptomyces sp. NPDC032161, assembly GCF_040636995.1. NCBI lineage: Bacteria > Bacillati > Actinomycetota > Actinomycetes > Kitasatosporales > Streptomycetaceae > Streptomyces > Streptomyces sp. NPDC032161. The sequence goes on from NZ_JBEZVN010000021.1 coordinate 64,595, forward strand.
GCCGTCGCCATGGGGCTGCTGGCCCTGGAGCGCGGCGTCTCCACGCTCGTCCAGCAGATCGGATTCGCCGCCGAGCTCGAACGGGTGGTGCGGGGCGCCGTGACCACCGGAGCCGTCACCGACCCGGTGCTGCGCGACGGCCTCGTCCGGCAGTGGGCGGAGCTCAAGGTCATGCGCTGGAACGCCCTGTGCACCCTGGGAGCCGTCGGCGACCCCGGCGCGCCCAGCGTGGCGAAGCTGCTGTGGGGCGGCTGGCACCAGCGCCTGGGCGAACTCGCCGTACGGATCAGGGGCGCGGCCGGGGCCGTCGGCCCGCACGACTGGACGCCGGACGTCCCGTACGAACTCGACGAGACGCAGCGGCTGTTCCTGTTCACCCGGTCCGACACCATCTACGGCGGCTCGGACGAGATCCAGCGGAACATCATCGCCGAGCGGGTGCTCGGCCTACCGAGGGAGTCGGGATGAGAGGCGTCGTCTTCGACGGCAGTCGCACCGAGGTCGTCGACGATCTGGAGATACGGGAGCCGGGGCCGGGCGAGGTGCTGGTGGCGGTGGCCGCGGCCGGGCTGTGCCACAGCGACCTGTCGGTGATCGACGGGACGATCCCGTTTCCGTCGCCGGTGGTGCTGGGGCACGAGGGCGCGGGCGTGGTCGAGGCGGTCGGCGCGGGCGTCGGCCATGTGGCGCCCGGCGATCACGTGGCCCTGTCGACGCTGGCCAACTGCGGGGCGTGCGCGCAGTGCGACCGGGGCCGGCCGACGATGTGCCGCAAGGCGATCGGAATGCCGGGGCGGCCGTTCTCCCGGCGGGGCGAGCCGCTGTACCAGTTCGCCTCCAACTCGGCCTTCGCGGAACGGACCCTGGTCAAGGCCGTGCAGGCCGTGAAGATCCCGGCCGATCTGCCGCTCACCTCGGCGGCCCTGATCGGCTGCGGGGTGCTGACCGGGGTCGGGGCCGTGCTCAACCGGGCGAAGGTCGACCGAGGCGACACGGTGGTGGTGATCGGCACCGGCGGCATCGGGCTCAACGTGATCCAGGGGGCCCGGATCGCGGGCGCCCTGACGATCGTCGCGATCGACGCCAACCCGGCGAAGGAGGCGGTGGCCCGGCGCTTCGGCGCCACGCACTTCCTGACCTCGGCGTCGATCGACGGCGTACGGGAGATCCTGCCGCACGGTGCCGACCACGCCTTCGAATGCGTGGGCCGTACGGAACTGGTCCGCACCGCGATCGACCTGCTGGACCGGCATGGGCAGGCGGTCCTGCTGGGGGTTCCGGCGGCGACGGCGGAGGCGTCGTTCCTCGTCTCGTCGATGTACCTGGACAAGTCGATCCTGGGATGCCGCTACGGATCCTCGCGCCCGCAGCGGGACATCGCGCTGTACGCCGAGCTGTACCGGGAGGGCAGGCTGCTGCTGGACGAACTCGTCACCGAGACCTACCCGGTGGAGGACTTCGCCAAGGCGGCGGACGACGCGCACCACGGCCGGGTGGCCCGGGGGGTACTGGTCTTCTGAACCCGGTGGTCCGAACGAGGCGGACCTCGGTCTCGTCCTGCCGGGCCCGGGTCCGGGTCCGGGTCCTGTCGGTTCCGCGCGGCCCGGTCCCGGGTTCGTTTCTGCCGGTACTTGGTTCGGTCTTGTCGGTCCCGGGTCGATCCGGGTCCTGTCGGTTCCGTCAGTTCCGCGCGGCCCGGTCCCGGAACGTGCGTCGGTACGCGCTGGGGGAGACCCCCAGTACCGCCTGGAGGTGCTGTCGCAGCGAGGTGGCCGTGCCGAAGCCCGCGTCGCGCGCCACCTGGTCGATCGACAGATCCGTCGACTCCAGCAACTGCCGTGCGCGCTCGACCCGTTGGCGGGTCAGCCACTGCACGGGACTGATCCCGACCTCCTCCCGGAAGCGACGGGTGAACGTCCGCACGCTCATCGACTCCTGCCGCGCCATGTCGCGGAGCTGGATCGGGTGCTCCAGCCGGCCGAGTGCCCAGGCGCGGGCGGTGGTGGTGGTCGCCAGCCGCGCCTCCGGCACGGGCCGTTGGATGTACTGCGCCTGCCCGCCGTCCCGGTGCGGCGGTACGACGGTACGGCGGGCGACGTCGTTGGCGACGGCGGTGCCGTGGTCGCGGCGCACGATGTGCAGGCACAGGTCGATCCCGGCGGCGACCCCGGCGGAGGTCAGGACGTCCCCGTCGTCGATGAACAGGACGTCCGGGTCGACCCGGACGTCCGGGAACAGCCGCTGGAAGTGGTCGGCCGATGCCCAGTGGGTGGTGGCCGGGCGCCCGTCCAGATACCCGGCCGCCGCCAGCACGTAGCTGCCGGTGCAGATGGAGACCATCCGGGTGCCCGGCCTGATGTGCGCGAACGCGGCGGCCAGCTCGTCGGTGAGCCTGCCCTGCGTGTACACGGGGCCCAGCTCGTAACTGGCCGGGATCACCACGGTGTCGGCCGTGGCCAGGGTCTCGGGGCCGCGTTCGACGGTGATCGTGAAGTCCGCGTCCGTACGGACCGGGCCCGGCGGGCGGACGGAACAGGTCACGACTTCGTAGAGCTTGCGGCCCTTGTTGAGCGGCTCGGAACCGATCGAGCGACCGAAGATCCTTTGCGGGATGCCCAGTTCGAAGGGAAGCAGCCCATCGAGGGCCAGGACGACGACTCGGTGCGGCATGGACGGACTCCCTTCGACTCTAGCTGGTATAGACCACAAGCTGACGCATGTCACTCCCGTGAAGGCAAAGTCGGCGAGGCGCCCGTGCATTCCCGCCGAGGTGAGAGTGGGCGCGCCACCCGGTTCGTCCCTTTCGGCAGGTCCGGGACCGGGCGGTGCGGGGCCGGGACCGGGCGGTGCGGGGCCGGGCGGGCACCGGCGGGGACCGGCCGACCTGGGTGCCCCGGAGGTGCTGCCGGCCGGGCGTTGGTCAACATGGCGGTGGCGGCGGTCCTGCCGCCAACCCGGCCGATTCGGCGGCTGGAGCAGATCGGACGAGGGCGGTACGGATGATGCCGATGGTTTCGCGGATGACGGCCGTTGGCGCGGCGGGGCTGACCGTCGCCGCCGGGCTCGGGGTCAGGGCGGTCGCCGACGGTGACATCGCCAAGTACGCCGGGGACGCGCTCTACACCGTGCTGATCTGCGCCCTGGTCCTCGTGGCTGTGCCCCGTACCCGGCCGCTCGTCGTGGCCGGGACCGGGCTGGCGCTGAGCTGGGGGGTCGAACTCCTGCAGCTGACCGGCCTGCCGGCCGACCTCTCCCGGCACAGCGCGGTGGCGCGGCTGGTGCTCGGGTCCACCTTCAACGCACCGGACCTGTTCTGGTATGCGGTCGGCGCCGGGTTCGCCTGGGCCGTGACGGCTCTGGCCCGTCGCCCCATTCGCTCCGCTCGTTCTGCTCCGCTCCTTCCGCCCGGCCGGCGGAGGTCGGCCGCGGACCGGTGAAACAAAGCCGTGGGTGATGGCCCGATCCTTGCGAACCGTGTCCCTGCGGCCAGTGGCCCGGCCTCGGGCCGGCCCTGATGCTGGCTGACGTGACCCAGACGACCGACAGCACCGCCGAGACCGGGGGCGACGACGGCCGGGAGACCGGCCCCCCGCTCCCCGGGCACCCGTCCCCGGCCGGTGGCCGTCGCACCCCCCGCCCGAACGCCCGCGGTCTCCGCCGCGTCGTCCCCGTCCACCGGGCCTGGATCGTCGCCGCCGTCACCTTCGTGACGATCATCGGCGGAGCCGCCTTCAACGCCCTCCCCGGTCTCCTCATCGACCCGCTCCACACGGAGTTCGGCTGGTCGCGCGGGGAGATCGGGCTCGCCGTCTCCATCGACATGGCGCTGTACGGGCTCACGGCACCGTTCGCCGCCGCACTGATGGACCGTTTCGGCATCCGCAGAGTGGTCGTGGTCGCGCTCGGCGCGGTGGCGGCCGGGGCGCTGGCCAGCGTGTGGATGACCGCCTCCTGGCAACTGATGATCTATTGGGGGCTGCTCGTCGGCTTCGGCACCGGCTCGATGGCGCTGGCCTTCTCCGCGACGGTCACCAACCGGTGGTTCGTCGCCCGGCGTGGGCTGGTCACCGGTGTCCTCACCGCGGCGGGCGCCTCCGGCCAGCTGGTCTTCCTGCCGCTGTGCGCCTGGATCGTCGCCGAGCACGGCTGGCGCCCCGCCTCGGTGACCGTGGCGCTCGCCGCCCTGGTCGTCATCCCGTTCGTCTGGTTCCTGCTGCACGACCACCCGGCCGACGCGGGCCTCGCCCCGTACGGCGGCACGTACATGCCCAAGCCCCCGCCCGCGCGCGGGGCGGCGCGGCGGACGGTGCGCGTGCTGTTCGACGCGGCGCGCACCGGGCCGTTCTGGCTGCTCGCCGGTACGTTCGCGATCTGCGGGGCCTCGACCAACGGACTGATCCGCACGCACTTCGTGCCCTCGGCCCACGACCACGGCATGCCCATCACCGCCGCCGCCTCGCTGCTCGCCGTCATCGGGGTCTTCGACATCATCGGCACGGTCTTCTCCGGCTGGCTCACCGACCGATTCGACGCCCGCCGCCTCCTCGCCGTCTACTACGCGCTGCGCGGCATCTCGCTGCTCTTCCTGCCGATGCTGATGGCGCCGACGGTGCACCCGCCCATGATCCTCTTCATCGTCTTCTACGGTCTGGACTGGGTCGCCACCGTCCCGCCCACGCTCGCCCTGTGCCGCGAGCAGTACGGGGAGGACAGCGCCATCGTCTTCGGCTGGGTCCTCGCCTCCCACCAGGTGGGCGCGGCGCTGGTGGCGTTCCTGGGCGGTGTGGCGCGCGACGTCTTCGGCTCCTACGACGTGGTCTGGTACGCGTCGGGCGCACTGTGCGCGACGGCCGCCCTGATGGCCCTGGTCATCCGACGCCGCCCCGCCGGGTGGGAGGCCGGGGAACCGGTCACCGGCTGAACCGCCCGAGGGACAATCGGCGGGTGGCCGGGGCGGGCATCACGGTCCGGGCACCCGACGCGCCGTCGGGGGCCGCAACGGACTCGTGCCGTGTGCAGGGGACGACGACATCGGCGGGGTGAGGTTGTGGGAATGGTCGAGCGGCTGTGGGCGGCCGGAGAGATGCCGTACGGCGATGCGCTGTACCGGCCGGACGACACCGGCTTGGAGCTGCATGTGGAGGGTCCCGGGGCCTACCACCCGGACGCCGGCCGGCCGATCCCCTTCCGTCTCGGAGGGCCGGTCGACGTGGCCCGGCTCATCAAGGAGAGCGGTACCACAGAGGCGGACCCCCACTTCGAGAGCCCGATGTTGGACGGAACGGGATGGATGTGCGGCGGCGGCAGCGGGATGGGAAACGTCGGTTACCTCGCCCGTCTCGGCACCGACCACTCCTTGCGGTGGGTGGCCGTCATGTGGAACTCCAACCCGTTCGTGGAAGTGCACTACGAGGGAGCGACCGCCGTTTTCACCAACGACTGGGGGAACCACCTGACCCTCGACCTCGGCGATCCCGCTCTCGCCTGACCCCGCAGGTCTTGCTGTGCCGTCTTCGTAGAACGAGGGCGTCCACGAGGTTGTGGACGGGCGACGCCCCGCTCACGTGCTGAACCGGCCGAACTTCCCCCGGTGGAACAACAACGGGCTGCCCCCGTCCGCCGAGTCCGTCGTCGCCATGGCCCCCAGCGCCTCCACCCGGCCGACGACGATCAGATGGTCGCCCCCGGTGTGGACGGCATGGATGCGGCAGTCGATCCAGGCGGGTACGCCGCCCAGCAGCGGTGACCCGGTCACCGGGGCCGGCTCGTACGCCACCCCCGCGAACTTGTCGGCCCCGCTCACCGCGAAGCTCCGGCACAACGCCTCCTGGCCCGCCCCGAGCACGTTGACGCAGAAGGCCCCGGCGCGGGCGATGCGCGGCCAGGTCGTGGACGTGCGGGCGACCATGAACGCGACCAGGGGCGGATCGAGCGAGAGCGAGGCGAACGACTGGCACGCGAAGCCCGCAGGCCCCTCCGGGGCGCCGCCGCCGTCGCCCGGGTCGTGCGCGGTGACGATGGTGACCCCGCTGGCGAAGTGACCCAGTACGCGGCGGAATTCCGCCGGGTCGACGGGGGCTCGTTCGTCCTCCGCGACCGCCCGCAGATCCGGGCGCGGCAGCGGATCGACCGGCGCCGGACCGGTACTGGTGGCGGCGCCGACGGATCTGAGGTACCGGACGGCGGTGGCGGCCATTCCTGCGTGTCCCATCACACACCCATTGAAACTGACTGTACGTCAGATCGGAAGGGGTGGGGGCGGCGAATCCGGACGGAACAGCAGGACTACTCTCGCTCCGGAAACGCTTCGGAGAAGCTCCAAGCCGCCCGGAGCCGCTTCGGTCCGGCCTGGGCGGCGGGCGAGTGCGGCGGCGCGGACAGCACGGGGGAGGGGAGGGCGCGTGTCGACGCGTACCGGGGGAGGTGCGAGACCGGCCGTTGCGGCATGGACGATCTGGAGCGGTCGGCCGATCGCGGCGAGCGCGATCACCCAGTTCATGCTGGTCCTGCTGGCCGTGGAGATCGCGGGGATCGTGGAACTCGCCTTCCCGGCTCCCGCTCCGCCGGACGACCCGGCAGTCGTACTGCTGATGGTGCCGTTCCTGCTCTGCTTCGGCGCCCCGTTCTTCCTGGTGGCGAGCCTGCTGGTGGTGCTTCCGACCGTCGCGGCGGCGTGCTGGGCGAGTGCCCGGTTCACCGGCCGCGAGGTGTGGTGGTGGGTCCCGGCGACCGCGCTGGTCCCGGCCACGGTGGGCGCCGCCGTGGCAGGCATCGCCTGGCATCCGGCCCCGGGGTCGCTGTTCCTGTGCTGGACAGTGGGCGCGGCGCTGCTGACGGCCACCGCGCTCGTGGCCCGCGGGGTCGTGCTGCGGCGCCGTCGGTTGAGAGGAGTGGTTGGCTGGTGCGTGGTGGCCGCCGTGGCCGTGTACGGGATCGGCGCGGGCCTGTACGGCACCGGACTGGTCACGGAGTACCGCCCGCCGAAGGTCGACACCGCCCGGCTCGCCGGAACCTGGACCGACGGCGGGGGCGGCACTTTGCGCCTGGCCGCCGACGGCACGGCACACGCCGACGCGCTGGCAGACCCCGAGGAAGCGCGGTCGGAACCGGCGAAGTTGGTCCCCGCGAAGCACCGTTGTTCGGGGCGTGGCACATGGAGTTACGAAGCGGGTGACTCCACGACCTGGGGGCAGCGCGTACGGCTCTGGGTCGGTGGCTGCCCCGACTACGACGCAATCGGCGGGTGGCGGATCGGCGGTACGCCGGACCGGATCGAAATCAACTATGAGTACGGAGACCCGGATTCACCGGACTGGTACACGCTGACCACGCACTGATCGCCCGCTGATCACTCGTCGGCCGGCTGGTCAGCCGCCGGTGGCATACGCCAGGAAGTCCGCCCAGGCGGTGGGGGAGAGGGAGAGGTGAGGGGCGTCGGTGTTCTTGGAGTCGCGGACGTGGACGGTGTGGGGTGCGGTGGCGACTTCTATGCAGTCGTGGCCGTTGCTGCTGTCGCTGTGGCTGCTCTTGAACCAGGTCGGCTCGGAGCTGTTCTCGGCAGAGGCATTACGGATCACGATTCCTCCAGCACTCGTTGGTACATGTCGGTTGGGTGATCCGCCTCGCCCCCGATACGGGGGCGAGGCGCGGGTGCTGCGCAGATCAAAGCTTGGCGGCGTACGTCATGAAGTCGCTCCAGGCGCCGGGGGCGACGGTGAACAGCGGGCCCGGAACGTTCTTGGAGTCACGAACATGGACGGTGTGAGGGCTGGTGGCGACCTCGATGCAGTCGTGGCCGTTGCTGGTGTCGCTGTAGCTGCTCTTGAACCACGTCAGCTCGGAGCCGTCCCATGTAGAGGCATTCCGCGTCATGTTTCCTCCAGCATTCGCTTGATGAAAGCCAGCGACTCCCGTGCGCTGAGAGCCTCCGATCGGATGATGCCATAGCGCAGTTCGAGGATCCGTAGCTGCTTCGGGCTGGAGACGGGACGCCCCCCGAACTCGTCATCGATACGTCCGACCGCGGTGCCATCCCCGAACTTCAGCACTTGGATCCGCCCACCCGTCCCAGGGTGGTTCCAGCGGGCGATCGGCATCACCTGGATTTCCACGTTGCGCAACTGTCCCAACTCCAAGAGGTGCTCCAACTGCCTGCGCTGAACCAGCTTGCCCCCGGTGGGGCGCCTGAGCGTCGACTCTTCCTGGACAAAGCTCAGCTCGGGCGCGGGAGCGCGGTCGAAGATGGAACGTCGGGCCATCCGGGCGGCCAGCAGGCGCTCCAATTCGTCTTGAGAATAGGCGGGACGTCTCGTCATCAGAAGGGCTCGGGCGCACTCCTCGGTCTGGAGCAGGCCGTGGGTGCTGTGGCTGCCGTACGACAGCAGCTCCACCGCCCGCGCCTCCATCCGAGCCAGATCCCGGATCTTCTTCGGGTACCGGACCTCCGCCACGTCCGCCTTCATGGCGGAGATCAGCCCGTCTGCCCTCAAGGTCCTGTCGGCCTTGTCCAGATACTCCGGGCGTGGAATCCGTTTGCCCGCCTCGACCTTGTAGACCTGGTCCTCTCCGTACCCGATCGCGAGGCCGAATTCGGCCGCCCGCATCCCCGCGGCTTCTCGGCGCAGCTTCAGCTGCCGCCCCACCGTGGCGACGACCGCCGCGCCGGACTCGTCATCGGGATCGACCTCCCAACCGGGCTCGTCCGTATCGGTCCCGGACCGTTCCGTACCGTCAGCATCCACCCGCATCCGCGCCACCTCCGCCATGCCCTCGTGTCATCGTCATCGCGACGGCCATGTCTGTTCGTACGCACGCTCCGGACAGCCCCGACAGCTCCGGACAAGCGGCGGACAGTTACCGTACGCATTCGCCTGATCACTGTTCAGCGTAGATCGGTGCGGCGAGGCTGAGTGGTGTGAAACAAGAAATCACCCTCCCTCAACACGACGGTGCTGTCCGCGCGTTCGCCGTGCTGCTCTCGTCCACCCGCCGAGGTGCCAGGCTGGCCCGGCTGCTCGCCGCGACGCAGTTGGACGAGTGGGGCGTCACGTCGCGGGCGGAGGCCGCAGCCCAGATCGTGGCGGAACTGGCGGCCAATGCCGTGGCCCACGGCCGGGCGCGGGGGAGGGACTTCCGGCTCGGGCTCGCCCTGTACGGCGGTGGCGCGGTGTTGCGCGTCGAGGTGAGCGACGCACGGGGCGAGCGCCTGCCGCCCGAGCCGGGGCACACGCTGGTACCGGACGCCGACCGCGAGTCCGGGCGCGGGCTGCTGATCGTCGAGGCGCTGGCGGACCGTTGGGGCGTCAGCCCGGGGCCCTTGCCCTGCAAGACCGTCTGGGCCGAACTCGATCTCGACCTCGCCCCCGCGCCGTGACCGGGGCCGGTCACCGCGACCGGGATCGGCCTGCCTGGCCCTCCGACCGCCGAGCGGTGCGTGAGCGAATATCCGTGCGATCACGCTCTCGCCGTCCCGTCACACGCTCGGCTGAACCAGGCCAACTGAGCTGGAAATAGGCCTGGTTGTCGGGCATATGCTCGCCAGGCGAACAGCTTCGGGGACGCGACGTCGCCGGCAGAACGCGACACGGCCTTCCAGGCATATGCGGCCCGGGACCGTCCGCGACGTACCTCCGGACGGGCCGTCACTCGCCGTTCCTCCGCCCCGCACATGGACCCGTAAGCCCGTCGGTGGCCCGTGCGTCTCCACCGGGCCACGCCCTCCGATCGTTTCAAGCAACCCCAAGGAATCCGTATGGTCAGCTCGTCCCACGAGGCGATGCACCGCATCTTTCAGGAGTATCCCGGGCTCTTCTCCCGTGTCTCCGAGGTGCTGGGGATCTCCATCGGCTCCCCGGCCTCGGCCACCGTCATGCCCACCGACCTCACCGAGAACCGGCCACTCGAACGCCGGGTGGACACCCTGCTGCGGATCGACATGGAGGACGAGGACCAGTCGTACCTCCTGGCGATCGAGGCTCAGGGAAAGAAGGATCCGGAGAAGCCGGTGAGCTGGATGTACTACCTGTCCCACTTGCAGGCCAAGTACAGGCTGCCGCCCATGCTGCTGGTCGTCTGTCAGGACCGGGCGACCGCCGAATGGGCCGCGCGGCCGTACTCCGTCGGACATCCGGAGGCGCCCGTACTCACCCTGCGCCCCCTCGTCGCGGGCCCGCACAACATGCCGGTGATCAAGGATGTGGCCGAGGCCCGGAAGGACCTGGCGCTGGCCACCCTGGCCGCGATCACACACGCAGGCGATTCGGACATCGGTGTCATACTGAAGACGCTGTCGACCGCTCTGCGGGATGTGCCGGAACCCATTGCTGATCCGATCGTCGAACTCATCGCTCAGGGCCTGGGCAAGCGCCCGGCCGCACAACAGTGGAGGAACCTGGTGGCCGTGGATCTTTCGTTCTACAAGTCAGCGCTTTCGGAGGAGATCCGGGACGAGGGCCGTGCCGAGGGCCGAGTTCAGGGGCGTGCGGAGGGTCGCGCGGAGGGGCGTGCGGAGGGGCGTGCCAAGGGCCGCGCCGAAGGGCGTGCGGAAGGTATCGCGAGGAGCGTTCTACTTCTGTTGGGGCAGAGTGGCGTGGCTGTGTCGGCTGAGGCACGTGAGCGGGTCATGAACTGCACGGATGTTGACAAGCTGAGTCGTTGGCTGTTGCGGGCTTCGAGCGCCTCCACCGTTGAGGAGGTCTTCGCCGAGAAGTAGGGGACCGAGGCAGGGGAAGCCGATCGGGCCCCTCGTGGCCGCGGGGGGTCCGGCACGATCGCCGCCGGACCCCGGGGCCTCACCGCCCCCGGTACTTCGGCGCCCGCCGTTCCATGAAGCCGGTCACGCCCTCGGTGGCGTCGTGCGTGGTCATGTTGATCTCCTGTGCCATGGCCTCCGCCGCGAAGGCCGTCGCCCTGTCGGACTCCAGCGAGGCGTTCACGAGCTGTTTCGTGAGGGAGATGGACCGGGTCGGGCCCTCGGCCAGCCGTTCGGCCCAGGCGCGGGCCGCCGTCGCCAGCTCCCCGTCCGGTACGACCCGGTTGACCAGGCCCAGGCGTTCGGCGTCCGCCGCGCGGAGGGAGTCTCCGAAGAACATCAGCTCCTTTGCTCGCTGCGGTCCGATCAGGCGCGGCAGCAGATAGGCGCCACCGCCGTCCGGTACGAGCCCGCGGCGGACGAACACCTCGATGAACTTCGCCGACTCGGCGGCCAGCACCAGATCGCAGGCGAACGCGAGGTGGGCGCCGATGCCCGCCGCCGTGCCGTTGACCGCCGCGATCACTGGCTTCTCGCAGTCCAGGACCGCGGCGATCAGGCGTTGTGCGCCGAGCCGGATCGTCCGGGCCACGTCCCCCGGAATCCGGTCGCCGGGCGCGCGGGTGCCCGGGGCGGAGGAGCCCGTCGCCGGGGAGCCGCGCAGGTCGGCGCCCGCGCAGAAGCCGCGGCCGGTGGCCGTGAGGACGACCGCCCGGACCGCCGGGTCGGCGGAGGCGTCGGCGAGCAGGGCGATGACGCGTTCCCGCTGGTCCCAGGTGACGGCGTTCATCGCCTCGGGGCGGTTGAGCGTGATCCACGAGACTCCGTTGTCAGTGGTGTGGAGTACCAATGAATCGAGCGGGTCGGCCGGCGAGGTCGGACCGGTTCGTTCGGCGTGCTCGGCGTGCTCGGTGCGCTGATCGCGTTCGGTGGGCTCGGCGGTGTCTTCGGGGGAGGACGGCATGAGGCAGCTCCTTGGCAGGTGGTGGGGTCGTGCGCGACGGCCCGGGTCGGAACGGTGGACCGGGTGGTTGCGGCGGGCCGGAGCGCTCCGGTCGGGCGGCGGAGCGCTCCGGCCCGGCGGGGAGGCGGTTCGGCGGGACCGAGGTGTCCTGTGGGGCCGACGCGTTCAGCCGGTTCGAGCGGCCCGACGAGGGTTTCGGTCCCGCGACCCGTCAGCGGCAGACGGCCAGCGCGTCCAGTGCCACCGCGCCCTGACCCCGCCCCAGCACCATCAGCGGGTTGATGTCCAGTTCGGCGAGGTCGTCACCCAGTTCCAGCGCCATCCGCTGCACCCGCAGCACGACTTCCACGAGCGCGTCCACGTCCGCCGGCGGGCCGCCGCGCACCCCTTCCAACAGGGCCCGGCCGCGCAGTTCGCCGAGCATCGACCTGGCCTGGTCCTCGCCGAACGGCGGCACCCGTACGGCCGCGTCGTGCAGCACCTCGACGAGTACGCCGCCCAGCCCGACCGTGACCGTCGGCCCGAACAACGGGTCCTGCGTGACGCCGACCATCATCTCGACGCCCCGCTCGATCATCTGGCAGACCAGGATGCCGTCCAGGTCGATGTGCTCGTACCGCGCGATGTCGGTCAGCTCGCGGTACGCGTCGCGCACCTGACTGGCGGAGGTCAGCCCGACCTTGACGAGGCCCAGTTCCGTCTTGTGGGCGAGCCGGGCCCCCGACGCCTTCATGACGACCGGGTAGCCGACCAGCCCCGCTGCTCGGACGGCCGCCGCCGCGCTGGTCACCAGCTGCTCGCGCGGCACCCGGATCCCGTACGCCCGCAGCAACTGCTTCGCCGCGTGCTCGCTCAGCTGGTTGCCCGCGCGCAGCAGTCCCCGCGCCTTGCGGAAGGACGGCGACGGCGTGCGTGGCGCCTCGTCGAAGGGGGAGCGGTAGCGGGTGGTGAACCGGTGGTGGTCCAGATACGCCTTCACGGCGGTGACGCAGTTGCGGAACGTACGGAACGTGGCGACGCGGGAGGACCCGAGCAGCGTCGTGCGGTACGCGTCCTCGGTGCCGACGGGCGAGCCCCACACCACGCAGACCAGCTTGTCCGTGGCCTCCGCCGCGTCCACCAGGTCCTGCGCGAGTTTGTCGCTCATCGGCGGGAAGGGGCCGGTGATCGGACAGATCAGGACCCCTGTGTCCGGGTCGGCGAGGATCGCCTCGATGATCTTCCGGCCCCGCCAGTCGCCGACCGGGTGCCCGCCGTTGTCGACCGGGTTCGCGACGTTCAGATAGCCGGGTATCCACTGGTGCAGCTCGCGCTGCTTCTCCTCGGACAGGGTGGGGAGGTTCAGTCCCGCGCCGGTCGCCAGGTCCGAGAAGTGCGCGCCCGTGCCGCCGGAGATCGAATACACGACGACTCCGTCGGCCAGCGGCTTGCGGGCCCGGGCCAGCAGTGCGGCCGTGTCCTGGAGCTCGTCGAGCCCGTCCACCCGGATCACGCCGAACTGCCGCATCGCCGCGTCCACCACCTCGTCCGCGCCGGTCAGTTTGCCGGTGTGCGAGGCGGCCGTCCTGGCCCCCGTCTCCGTACGCCCCACCTTGACCGCCACCACCGGCACCCCGGCCCGTGCGGCCCGGTCCGCGGCCAGCAGAAAGGAGCGCCCGTCCTTGAGCCCCTCCACGTAGCAGGCGATGGCCCCGACCTCCGGGCGCTGTGAGAAGTACGAGATGAAGTCGGCGGTCTCCAGATCCGCCTCGTTGCCCGTGGGTGCCCAGTGCGAGAGCCGCACCCCCAGCTCCTGAAGGGTGTACACGGGGCGTCCCTGGTGACCCGACTGGGTGATCAGGGCGATCGCCGGTCCGTCCAGGTCGTCCCGGAACTTCTCGAAGGCGTTGAGGTTGGTGTTCGGCCCGAGCAGCCGCAGCCCGGACCGCTCCACCGCCTCGGCCAGTCGTGCCTGGGCGGCGGCGCCCTCCTCGCCGGTCTCGGCGAACCCGGAGGCGAAGGCGACCGCGAACCTCACCTTGGCCCGGGCGAGTTCCTCGATCACGGGGAGCGGATCGCCGACCAGAAGCACGGCCAGGTCGACCTGCTCCGGCAGATCCGCGACGGACGGGAAGCAGGGCCGTCCGAACACGGTCCTGCGGGTGGAGTGGACGGGATGCAGCCGGGCGCCGACCCGTTCGGCCCAGGCGATCAGCTGTCGGGTGATCCCCGTGTTGGGGCGTCCCTCGGCGTCGGAGGCGCCGACGACGGCCACGGACTCGGGCCGGAAGAACCGGTCCAGGTCCGGCACGGGCGCGTGCAGCGGTCGGCCGCTGACATCGAGATCGCCCTCCGCGGCGGCGGTCGCCATGCAGCGGACGGTGGCGTGCGGTTCCTCGCCGCAGGCCACCACCCGGGCGCGGAAGTCGGTGGTGAGGGTGCCGTGAGTCGATCCAAGCATCGTTCCGCCCGCTCCTGCTCGAAGTCCGTCGGGTGCCTGCTTCCGGCCAGCCAATAGCTGACACTCTGTCAGGTTACTGAACTGACGGCTCGTCAGGAATGGGTGTGCAGGCAATACGTGCAGGCAATACGTGCAGGCGGCGCGTGCAGGCAATGCGTACAACCTCTGTGTGATCTTGAACGTCCAATGTGCAGGCCGGCTAATCGGCCGAACTCGTCGTCCTCGGCCCACCTTTGGGGGAGAGAATGAGACCTGACGTCGCCCGGCGCACCACGCGCCTCGGGGCCCGTACCGCCGCCGCAGCGGCCACCGGCCTGCTGACCGCCGGACTGCTCGCCGTCGGAGCCGCGGTACCCGCGTCCGCCGATGAGCCGACCGGCCAGACCGACCAGTTGTGGATCAACGCGCCCATCGAACAGACCCTGCCGCTCGGTGGTGGTTCCGACGGCGAGCCGCAGAGCCGTTCGCTGGACATCGGGCTCTCCCACGACAACGACAACTTCGCCGTCACGGACGGCCGGCTCACGGTCGACATCTCCGGCATCGCCGGAGTGGCCGAGGTGACCTGGCCCGACAACTGCACCCCGAGCGGAACGACGGCCGTGTGCGGTGTCCCCGAGGTTCCGGTCATCGGTGACGCCTACAGCCCGCAGGTCCACCTCACCGTGCGGGCCGCCGAAGGCGCCGCGGCCGGGGCGCACGGCCGGATCACCTACGCGGCCGTCGCCACCGGCGGGCCCACGGGCAGCCTGGAAGCCCCGCTCGACTCGTTCGACACCACGCTCACCGTCGCCGGCGGGCCGGACCTGTCCCTCGGGAACGTCGCCCCGGTGAAGGGCGCCCAGCCGGGCAGCACGCACACCGTGCCGTTCACGCTCACCAACAAGGGCGACGACCGTTCCGAGGGCTTCACCGTCAGGCTGGTCGCCTCGTACGGGCTCGATCTCGTCACCCGGTACCCGGAGTGCGCGTACCGGTCCATCGGCGGTGACGACTACGCCCCGATGACCGAGGCCACCTGTACGTTCGACGAGGTCCTCGAACCGGGTGAGTCCTTCGCGCTGCCCGAGCCGATGCGGGTGGCCCTGGCCCCGCACGCGTACGCCGAGCGCCTCGACATCAGCGTCGAGCCCGGCAACGGGGCCACCGACCTGGCGGAGGAGGACAACTACACCATCGCCTCCCTCGGCGCGGTGAACACCGCCGACTTCGAGGCGCGGGGTGCCCGCGTCGCGGGCGTCGCCGGTGAGACCGTGACCGCCGAACTCGGGTTCCGCAACAACGGCCCGGCCTGGCTCGGCAATCTCGGCTCCGGTGACCCCGTCGCCCTGGTCGACTTCACCGTTCCCGAGGGCGTCACCGTCACCTCCGTGCCCGACGCCTGCGAGCCGCGCACCCTGAGCGGCGGCTACCACCCGGGCCGGACCGGCGCCCCGCGATACGTGTGCGACCTGCCGTACTGGACGCTGCCGGACACGACGCACGCCTTCCCGTTCAAGCTGCGCATCGACCGGGTCGTGCCCGACGCCACCGGCCAGGTCGTTCTCCGGCCGAGCTTCGGCAGCACGCCGTTCCCGTTCGACCCGGACGCCGGGAACAACACCGCCCGGCTCGTGGTGAACGCCACCTCGGACGCCACCCCCGCGGGATAGCAGGCGGGATGCGGGGCGCGTCCGGGTCCGTCCGGCCGCGCCCCGCGCGTGTCCGAAGGCATCCCCGGCGCCGCGCGCGTGTCCGAAAGCCCGCTCGCGCCCCGCCCACACGCACGGGCCCCGTCGTGTCCCGAGCGCCGAGCGCAGCGCGCATGTGCGGACCCGGTGCGCAGGCCGGTCAGCGGGCCCGGCGTGCCGTCCCTCTGGCGACTCTTCCGGCGACCTTCCTGGCTATCTTCCGGGCGTCCAGGGCCATTTCGCGCAGCATGCCGCTGATCGGGTTGGTGAACCCGGTGAAGTACAGGCCGGGCGCCTGCTTGGGCGTACGGCCGCCGCGCACCACCGGGCGGCCCCGGGCGTCCAGCACGCCGAGGTGGCCGACCAGCCCCTCCAGGGACCGTCGGTAGCCGGTCGCCGCGATCACCGCGTCCGGGGTGATCCGGCTCCCGTCGGCCAGCACCACCGCGTCCCCGTCGAACGACTCGACGGCCGCCACCGGTACCACCCGGCCGCGCCTCACCGCGTCGATCAGTCCCACGTCCTGTACCGGAATGGCGCCCTCCCGGACCCGTGAGCACAGCCCGGTGTCCGGACGCGGCAGCCCGTACGCGCTGAGGTCGGGCACCGCCAGTCGGCCCATCAGACGCGCGGCCGGGTCCACCAGCCACACCGGCAGCCTGCGCACCAGGACGGCCGTCGCCTGGGAGGACCAGCCGAGCGTCGAGCGGCGCACGATGTGCGGCGCCGTGCGCACCGCGATCCGCACCCGCGACGCCCCGCCCTCCACCAGGTCCACGGCGATCTCGGCGCCCGTGTTGCCGATGCCGACGACGAGGACGTCCCGGCCCGCGTAGGGCGCGGCGTCGCGGTACTCGGAGGCGTGCGCGAACGTGCCGGTGAAGGTGTCGCGCCCCGGCCAGTCGGGGACGCGCGGGGTGTGGTTGAAGCCGGTGGCGACCACGACCGCGCGTCCGGTCAGCATCCGGCCGCCGCTCGCGGCCAGTTGCCAGTCGGAGCCGTCCGGGGCCCGGTCGACGCGGGAGACCTCGACGCCCGTCACGACCTCCAACTCGTGGTGCTCGGCGTACTTCTCCAGATAGCGCACCACGTCGTCCCGGGCCACCCAGCGCCCGAACCGGCGCGGCATCGCCAGGCCCGGCAGCGCGGACCGTCGGCGGGTGGTGTGCAGGTGCAGCCGGTCGTAGTGGCCGCGCCAGGACGCCCCGACGTCGCCGGACTTCTCCAGCACCACCGCCCGCACACCGCGTTCGCGCAGGGCCGCGGCGGCGGCCAGGCCGCCCGGACCGCCGCCGATGACGTACACGGGCCGGTCCTCGGTGCGGTCGTTGAGGGCCGGGGCGGAACCAGCCGCGGCGGGGGCGGTGTGCGACATGGTTCTGGAGCGTAATCGCGAAGCTGGTTGATGGGTCTCGGTCAAGCCCGGAATCGATTGCGAATCGGTCACAGGCCGAATCGATCACGGGGATCAATCGCTCGTGGGGGCCTGCGTCTTGTGTCCGCCGCCGATGTCAGGTGAACTGACGTGCCGTCAGATTCCTTGGGTGGGAGGGCTCATGCAGACGATCTGGCTCGGCGGAGCCGAGTGGCTGGCCGTTCTCCGGGTGGGCCTCGGGCTGTGGTGGCTGGAGAGCTGGCGGCACAAGGACAAGAAGGGCTGGTTCGAACGAGGTACGGGCATCGCCTGGGCCGCCGACGTGGCGGCGAAACACCGGTGGGGTGTCGTACGCACCGGCTTCCGGCGGATCGTCGCCCCCCGCCCCAAGGCGATGGCCTACGTCGTCGTGTACGCCGAACTCGCCCTCGGGCTGGGTCTGGTCGCCGGATTCCTCACCCCCGTCGCCCTCGTCGGCGGGCTGCTCCTCAACCTTCTCTACCTGGTGCTGATGATCCACGACTGGGCCGAGCAGGGACAGAACGCGATGATGGCGCTCATCTCGCTCGTGGCGCTGTTCGCGATGTCCTGGCAGACCTGGTCCCTCGACCACGCGATCGGACTCTTCCTGTGACCGCCACCGGCCCCTCCCCGCGCTTCGACCTTCCCGAACCCGACGCCTTCACCCGCCCCTACTGGGACGCCGCCGCCTGTGGGCGGCTGCTGCTGCGCCGCTGCGGTGCCTGCGGGCGTGCCCACCACTATCCGCGCGAGTTCTGCCCGTACTGCTGGAGCGAGGACGTCGTGTGGGAGGGGGCGAGCGGGGACGCCACGCTGTACACGTGGTCGGTCGTCCATCGCAACGACCTGCCGCCGTTCGGCGCCCGGGTCCCGTACACCGCCGCCGTGGTCGACCTGGCCGAGGGGCCGCGGATGATGACGGAGATCGTGGACTGCGCGGAGCCGGACCTGGTGATCGGCATGCCGCTGCGGGTGACGTTCCGGCGGGAGCCGGGCCGGGAGGCCGTTGCGGTCTTCCGGCCCTGAGCCGCGATGCGATGCCCGGCGTGCCGGTGTCTCAATGGGTCCCGGCGTCGCGCAGCTTGCGGCGTTCCCGGAAGTTGGGGTGGCGAACGGTCACGCCCCCCATGCCGCACGATCCCGTCAGTCGGAGCAGCGGCGCACCGGGAACCCGCTCGCCCGTGGTCTTGTCCTTCAGCCCGCCGAGGCCGAGGGACAGCTCGTCGGCCTGCACGGCCCAGCCCTGCGGGACGACGATCTTCACGCCCCCCATGCCCCCGTGCACGTCCAGTTCGATCTCACGCCACCGGCAATCGGCGAGGGTGAAGTCGATCCTGACGCCGCCGGCGCCGGCCCGGGCGCGTATCGCCGGGGGCACCTTCCAGCGGCCCGAGCGGGACGCGCCGTGCATGCCTCCGTCGAGGACCAGCGGCTCGCCCGCGGCCACCGCGACGGGCACCAGGTCCTCGGTGAGCGGTACCAGTTCCGCGCAGGTCCTGGCGGACAGGGCCAGCCCGAGACGGGTGTCCAGCTCGTCGAGGTCGATGCGTCCCTCGGCCGCCGCCTCCCGCAGCTGGTCGACCACCGCCTCGCGGTCGGCATCGGAGGCGCGCAGGGGTTTGGCGGAACGCGAGGGCTCGGCAGTCATGGCAGCGATGATACGGACGAGCGTGTCATGAGGTGCCCGGCGCGTTCACGCCCGTACCCGGCCGTCCCTGACGGCTCCCCGCGCAGCCCACGGCCCCTCACGGCCCACACGGCTCGCCACGCACCCCGCAGCTCCCCACGGCTCCCTCACAGCCCCGGCGCCCCCCACACCGGGAACCACCGCGCCAGGTCCTTCTCCATCCGCAGGTCGTCCCCGAGTACCGCCCTGATCTGCAGCTCCAGCTGGTTGTCACGCTTCTCGACGCCGCCGGGCGCGGGCGCGAACGGGTAGAACGTGCCGCGCTTGTACAGGTAGACCAGGGCCAGCGGGCGATCGTGGTCGTCGCGGAAGCCGATCAGCGAGCAGAGCAGCTGCGGCCCGAAGCCGCCGTCCTGGAGCAGGGTGTTGACCGCGTGCAGATCGTTGACCAGGGACGCCACGTCGTCCGGGGACTGGCGGGCGAGCAGCCAGGTGTAGCCGTACGCGTCCTGGCTGAACTCCACCGGGACGCCGCCGCGGTCGGTGTCGGCGTCGAGGAGTTCGCGCACGTCCTGCCGTACGCGGGCGAAGGAGCCGCCCTCGACGCCCGCGAAGCAGACGGAGCCGAGGCCGGTGGGCGTGAACCCGGCGCCCGCCTGGAGGGTGAGGGCGGCGGAGGGCACGGCGAAGAGCTGGTCGAGGTCGGGGCGGACCGGTTTGCTGCGGCCCAGGATGGCGTCGAGAAGACCCATGAACGTTCCTTACGGGGTTCTGGCCCTTGGCGAGTCGTGGACGGGACGGGGCCGGCTCGCGGGTGAGCGGGGCCGGCTCACGGGCGGGCGAGGTCGGCGGAGATACGGGCCAGCTGGTCGAGGCGCTGTTCCAGGGTCGGGTGGGAGGAGAGCAGCCGGCTCAGGCTCTCCTTGGACGAGAACGCGGGGACGAAGTAGAAGGCGTTGTACGGCTCCGCCTTGCGCAGGTCCTCGGTCGGGATGCGGGCCATCTGGCCGCTCACCTTCGTGAGGGCGGAGGCGAGGGCCGAGGGGCGGCCGGTCAGCAGGGCGGCGGCCCGGTCGGCGGACAGCTCGCGGTAGCGCGAGAGCAGCCGGGTGAGCAGGAAGCTCAGCACGTACACGACCGCGCTGATCAGCGGGATCAGCAGGACCACGATGCCGATGGGATCGTTGCTCCGGCTGCTGCGGGAGAGGCCGCCCCACAGGGCGACGCGGGTGATGATCCCGGCCAGCACACCGAGGAACGAGGCGATCGTCATCACGGCCACGTCGCGGTGGGCCACGTGCGACATCTCGTGTGCGAGCACACCCTCCAGCTCCGGTGGCTCCAGCCTGCGCAGGAGTCCGGTGGTGGCGCAGACCAGGGCCGTCTTCTCGCTGCGGCCCGTGGCGAAGGCGTTCGGTACGTCGCTCTGCGCGATGGCCACGCGCGGTTTCGGCATGTCGGCGAGGGCGCAGATCCGGTCGATGGCGCCGTGCAGCTCGGGCGCCTCCTCCGGCGTCACCTCGCGGGCCCCCATGCTGAACGCCGCGATGCGGTCACTGAACCAGAACTGCGCGATGAACATGCCGCCGACCAGGATCAGGATGATCGGCCAGGCACCGCGCAGCACGGCGAGCAGTACGCCGACCAGGACCACGTACAGCAGTCCGATCAGGAACATGGTGCTGACCATGCGGGTGGTCAGCCCACTGTCCGGGGCGTAACGGGAACGGGTCCGGCTCATAGTCGCCTCCAGTCGCCCTGTCGCCTTCCATCTTGCCCCTTTCACCCGAAAAGCGGGGATGGGTGTGAGAGCGGAGGCGGGCGGGAGGGGGAGGAGGTGCGAGAGCGGGGGCACGTGCGGGAGACGGGGCGGGGAGGGGCTCGACGTGCGCGCTCGGTCCGGCGGCGGGAGAGTGGCCGACGGAGAGAAAATGGATCAGGGAGGGCCCGAGGGACCACCGGAGGATATTTGGCCGAACATCACCTGGACCCGTTAGATGCCTCGGGCATCTAGTGGGCAGAGATCGGTAGGACTCCCTCCACCCCTGCGAGGTCTGCCATGGCCGTTGCCGAGACCATCCCGTTCCCGCAGAACCGCACCTGCCCCTATCACCCCCCGACCGAATACCGCGACGCGCAGCGCGACGACCAGCCCGTCTTCCCCGTTCGTCTGTTCGACGGACGCACGGTGTGGATGGTGACGGGACACGCCGAGGCGCGCTCACTCCTGGTGGACCCGAGACTGTCGTCCGACCGGGAGAACCCCTCGTTCCCGATCTTCGCCGAACGGGTGGCCAAGTCGTCCCTGCGCCGTGTCGAACTGATCGGCGTCGACGACCCGGAACACAACGTCCAGCGCCGGATGCTGATCCCGAGCTTCACGGTCAAGCGGACGGAGGCCCTGCGGCCGCACATCCAGCAGATCGTGGACCGGCTCCTCGACCAGATGATCGAGCAGGGGCCGCCGACCGACCTGATCAGCGACTTCGCACTGCCCGTGCCCTCCATGGTCATCTGCTCGCTCCTCGGCGTGCCCTACTCCGACCACGAGTTCTTCGAGGCGCAGTCGCGCAAGCTGCTGCGCGGTCCCGCGGCGGCCGACGTGGAGGCCGCGAGGGAGGCGCTCGACGACTACTTCCGGGTGCTGATCGATCAGAAGCGCACCGACCCGGGCGAGGGGCTGCTGGACGAGCTCATCGCGAAGCAGCTGGAGACCGGGGCCGTGGACCACGAACAACTGGTCCGACTGTCCGAGATCCTGCTCGTGGCCGGCCACGAGACGACCGCCAACATGATCTCGCTCGGTACGTTCACCCTTCTCCAGCATCCCGACCAACTGGCCCGGATGCGCGAGTCGGACGACCTGATGACCTCCGCGGTCGAGGAACTGCTGCGCTTCCTGTCCATCGCCGACGGGATGGCGCGGGTGGCCGTGGCGGACGTCGAGGTGGGCGGCGTGACCATCAGGGCGGGCGACGGCATCATCCTGTCCACCTCGGTGATCAACCGCGACGAGAACGTCTACCCCGCGCCGGACGAACTGGACGTCGGCCGGAACGCGCGCAACCACGTCGCGTTCGGGTTCGGGGTCCACCAGTGCCTGGGGCAGAACCTGGCGCGGGCCGAACTGGAGATCGCGCTGCGCGAGCTGTTGCGGCGCCTTCCGGGACTGAGCCTGGCGGTGCCCGCGGACGAGGTCCCGTTCAAGCCGGGCGACACCATTCAGGGGCTGCTCGAACTGCCTGTGACGTGGTGATCTCGAATCTCCCGTGACGTGGTGATCCGGTGACCGGGACCGGAGTGCCCCGACCGGCCGGATCGGAAAGGTTTGACGAGATGCGGATCGACATCGACAAGGAGCGGTGCATCGGCGCGGGTCAGTGCGCGCTCAACGCACCGAAGGTGTTCACCCAGGACGACGACGGGTTCAGCGAACTGCTGCCCGACTACGAGGACGCCCTCGAAGGGCCCACGGTCAAGGAGGCCGCCCGCGCCTGCCCGGTGCAGGCGATCACCATCACCTGACCACCACCTCGGTCGCCGGGTGCGACCCGTGGGTCCGTGAGCGTGCGGGGACGTGACACCGAATGGGTTCGCGTCCCCGCACGGTGCCCGCGCGGGCCCTTCCGTGCGGTCAGGTCCTTCCGTGCGGTCAGGGACCTTCCGCGCGGTCGTGGTGGGCCGTCCGTGGTGGGCCGTACGTGGTGGGTCGGCGGGGGTGGGCCGTACGTGGTCAGGGCCAGAGCAGTTCCCGGTCCCAGGCGGCCTCCCGCCTGACGTAGCGCAGCCGTACATGCCGTCGTTCGGCGTCCCCCTGGAAGAACTCGACCGCCCGGGGCTCGACCACGTACCGCGTCCAGCTCACGACCTCCGCGTCCGGCTCCGCACGGGCCCGCTCCCAGGCCAGGTCGGAGGCGCGGTTCAGATCGTCGTACGAGCCCAGCACCTCGCTCTGCCGCCCGACCAGCGCCGACGCCAGCGCCCCGGTCGAGCGGGCGTGCAGATCGGCCCGGCTCTCGGCGGGCGAGCAGGCGGTGACCGGCCCCCGTACCCGTACCTGCCGCCCCTGGGCGGGCCAGTAGAAGCCGAGAGCGGCGTGCGGGTGGGCGGTGAGCTGGTGGCCCTTCGCGCTGGTGCGGTGGGTGGCGAAGTGCCAGCCGCGCTCGTCCGCGTCGTGCAGCATCACCGTCCGCACGTCGGGCCGCCCCTCGGCGTCGACGGTGGCCAGCGACATCGTGTGCGGCTCGGTCTGCCCGGCCGCCACGGCCTCGGCGAACCACGCGTGGAAGAGCGGAAGCGGGGCGGCGGGGGCGGTGTCCGGGGCGAAGGCCGGGAGGTCGATGTCCCAGACGCGCTGGGCGTGCAGCAGGTCGAGGAAGCTCTGTCGCGCGTCGGACTTCTGTACGTCACTCATGGCCCCCATTGCAGCGCATGGCCGCTTGCCGTGTCCCCGTCCGGTCCCGTCCCGGGTTCCCGTTCCCGCCCGGTCCCGTCCTGTGTTCCGTTCCCTCTGTCTCCCCGTCTCCCCGGCTCTCCGTCCGTGCTTCCGGCTTCCGGCCCGGCCCGTCCGTGTCTTCGGCCGGGCCTCGTGCGCCGGCCGCTTCAGCCCCGCCCCAGCACCACCGTCCCCGACGAGCAGAACCAGCCGCCCGTCCCCGACGCCACCGCCAGTTCCGGCAGTCCGCCGCCCCTCCTGCGCACCTGGCGCGCGCCCGCCTCCCCGCGCAGCTGCCGTACCGCCTCCACCAGCAGGAACAGCCCGCGCATCCCGGGGTGGCAGGCGGACAGCCCGCCACCGTCCGTGTTGACCGGCAGCTCGCCGGTCAGGCCGGTCCGGCCCTTCTCCACGAATGCGCCGCCCTCGCCCTTCGCGCAGAATCCCAGGTCCTCCAGCGTCACCAGCGTCATGTAGGTGAACGCGTCGTAGATCTCCGCGAGATCGATGTCCGACGGCCGCACCCCGGCCCGCTCGAACGCCAGCCGGCCCGAGACCGCCGCCGGGGAGACCGTGAAGTCGTCCCACTCGGACATGGCGGAGTGCGAGACGTGCTCGCCCGTGCCGAGGACCCACACGGGGTCCTTCGCCGTGTCCGGCACGTGGTCCTCGGCTGCCAGCAGCACCGCGCAGCCGCCGTCGCTGCGGATGCAGCAGTGCAGCTTGGTGAACGGGTCCGCGATCATCGGCCCCGACAGCACGTCGTCCACGGTGATCGGGTCACGGAACATCGCGTCCGGGTTGGCCGCGGCGTTCGCCCGGGCCTGGACCGCCACCTCGGCGAGCTGTTCCAGGGTCGTCCCGTACTCGTGCATGTGGCGGCGGGCGGCCATCGCGTACTTCGCGATCAGCGAGTGCCCGTACGGCACCTCGAACTGGAGCGGACCGCGCGCCCCGAAGGAGAGGTTGGAGGTCCGGCGCCCCGCCTTGATGTCCGCCCGGGCCGTCGACCCGTACACCAGCAGTACGGCATCGGCGTGACCCGCGGCGACGGCGTCCGCCGCGTGGGCCGCCATCACCTCCCAGGTCGAGCCGCCCACCGCGGTGGAATCCACCCATCTGGGCTTCAGCCCCAGGTACTCGGCGACCTCGACCGGGGCGAGCGCGCCGAGCCCGGCGGAGGCGAAGCCGTCGACCACGGACCGGTCCAGGCCCGAATCGGCCAGTGCCCGACGTGCGGCCTGGGCGTGCAGGGCGTACGGCGTGGCGTCGTCGACGCGTCCGCAGTCCGCGAGCGATATGCCGACGACGGCGACCTTGCGGTGGGAGGCAGACATAAATCTGACGGTACATCAGATACGCTTCGGGCGGACCCTCGCGTACGCCGTCGTCGCGCGGGCCGACCGGCTGGGGCGCCCCGCGGTCGACCGGGTGCGCCGCCGCGTGGACCGGCCGTCCGGGGCGCCCCGTCGGTCATGCGGGCGGCCCCGCCGGTCGCGTGACCGCCCCGGTTGCGCGGCTCTGGGCATCTCGGTGGATCGCCCCTAACATGACGGGCCGTCAGATCGGCGGCCGGGGCCGCCGAGGGGAAGGAGCCCGATGATGGACGCCGCCTTCACCGCGGAGCAGGACGCGATCCGCCGCACCCTGCGGGAACTGCTCGCCGAGCACGCCGGATCGGACGGAATCCGGAGCGCCGTACGCACCGCCGACGGATACGACACGGCCCTGTGGCACCGCCTCGCCCGGGACCTCGGGCTGCCCGGACTGGCCCTCCCGGAGGAGTACGGGGGCGTCGGCTGCGGCCTCATCGAACTCGCCGTCGCCTGTGAGGAGACCGGGCGGGTCCTGCTGCCGTCGCCGCTGATCGCCACCGCCGCCCTGGCCGCGCCCCTGATCGCCGCACTCGGCACCGGGGTCCAGCGCGCCGCTCTGCTGCCGCGCCTCGCCACGGGCGGGCTGACCGCGAGCCTCGCCGTCCCCGGCGTCTCGCTCCCCGCCGCGCTCGGCCTCACCGACGACCCGACCGGTGGCGCCTGGGCGGGTGGCGGCCGGGCGGGCGGCATCCAGGCCGTACCGGCCGCCGACGGGGCGGGCTGGCGGCTGTACGGGGAGGCCACGCAGGTCCTGGACGGGCACAGCGCGGGACTTCTCGTGGTCGCCGCCCACGCCGGGGGCTTCCCGCGCAGCCGTACGCTCCTCTTCCTGGTCCGCCCGGACGGGGCGGCCGGTGTCGTCCGGGTCCGTCGCACCACCCTGGACGAGACCCGCCCGCTGGCCCGCGTCGAACTGCGGGACGCCGGTGCCGAGCTCCTGGGCGCGGACCACACCGCGGACGTGGCCGGCGCACTCGCCTCGGCCGGCCCCCCGTTCGCCGCCCTGCTCGCGGCGGAGGCGGTGGGGGCGGCGACGAGCGCGCTGGAGCGGACCGTCGAGTACGTCAGGACGCGCGAACAGTTCGGCCGGGCGATCGGCTCCTTCCAGGCCGTGAAGCACCGTCTCGCGGACCTGTACGTACGGGTTCGGGCCGCTCGTTCCGCGGCGTACTACGCGGCCTGGGATCCGGCCGCCGGGGGCCTCGCCCTCGCCCAGGCACTGGAGGCACTGCGGATCACCGCGGCCGAGTCCGTGCAACTGCACGGCGGGATCGGGTTCACCTGGGAACACGACGCCCATCTGTACTTCAAGCGGGCCGCCGCGGACGAACTGCTCTTCGGGCCCGTCCACGGGCTTCGCGCCCACGTGGCGGAGCTGGCCGGGCTGTTCGCGCCTCCTGGCGGCGCGCGCCCCGGCGACATGCGTACGGGCGGCGCGCGCCCCGGCGAAGTCCATCCCGACGGCGCACACCCCGACGCCGTACATCCGGGCGGCGCTCGCCGCGGCGGCGAACATCCCGGCGGCGCACGGGTGGCCGGGCGGGTGGCCGTCTGATGGCGTCCGGTGTCCGGCTGATCCAGAAGGTCTCCGCCACCCGCGCCTTCGCGAGGATCGCCCCGCACGTCGTCCCGGCCATGGACCGGGCGGTGCACCGGCTCACGCGCGGCAGGGTGCTGCTCAGTGCCCGGATGCTGCCGGGACTGGTGCTCACGGTGCCGGGCGCGAGGAGCGGGCGGCCCAGGACCACTCCGCTGGCCTGCATGCCGGAGGGCGGGGCGGCCGTGCCGGGGGACGGGACACCCCGGAGCTGGATCCTGGTCGGCAGCAACTTCGGCCGCCCGGGGCATCCGGCCTGGACCGCGAACCTGCTGGCCGGTCCCGACAAGGCCGTCGTCAACTGGAACGGGCGCGACATCCCCGTACGCGCCAGGCTGCTGAAGGGTGCGGAGCGGGAGACGGCGTGGCGGGCGGCGCTGAGGTTCTGGCCCCCGTACGCGTCCTACCAGGCGCGGATCGAGCGGGAGATCCGGCTCTTCAGACTGGAACAGTCGGGTGACGCGGCGGGCTGACGGAGCGAACCGGCGGGCTGACGGAGCGTACCGGCGGGGTCGGCCACCCGGTGGGGCCGCCGGTCCCGGGGGCCCGGCCACCCGGCGCCGGGGCGCCGATCGGCAGGACCGGCCGTCCGGCGGTGCCGTGCGGCGCGCGACGAACCGGTGATGCGTACCGGGGCCCCCGGGGAGCCCCGGATACGCCGACGGCGGACCACGCATGTGGTCCGCCGTCGGCGAGACAGGACCTGGGGCGCCCGGATCGGCCGGACGGTACCCAGTGGGGGAAGTGAGGGGAACCCGGCGCGGGACTACCTCGTCGGTTTCTTGCCGGTGATGCCCAGATGCACCAACAGCGCGAGGTTCGGCTTGAGTTCGGCCTGCTTCACGCCCCAGGTCGTGAAGCCCTTCTGGTGGGAGGCGACCGCGGCCAGCATCGCGACGATCGAGCCGGCCATCGCGGCGGCGCTGACGTCCTTGTCGACCTTGCCACGGGCCTGGAGGTCCTTCACCGCCTCCGTGAGGGAGTTCGTCACCGAATTGAGGATCTTCATGCGGATCTTGTAGAAGCGTTTGTCGCCCTCGGCCGCTCCGAGGTCGACCACGCGCAGGATCGCGTCATGATGTCGCCAGAAGTCGAGGAACCCCTCGACGAACTCTTCGGCGGTCTGCCAGCCGGCCTTGCCGACCCAGGAGCGACCGGCGACCAATTCGGTCAATCCGGCGCCCTCTTTGGCCATTTCCTCGGCGATTTCGAGGACGGCGCCCTCGACGTCGGGGAAGTACTGGTAGAAGGTCGCGGGTGAAGTCCCCGCCCTACGGGCCACGTCGATGACCTTGACGTCCCGGTACGGCGAGGAACTGAGCATCTCGCTGAGGCAGTCGAGCAGCTTCTGCCGCGTCGCCTGTCCGCGTCGACCGGCCACGCGGCCGTCGACGGTGCGTACTTGTCCTGTCATGCCGTCAGCTTACCGAGGGGTGATCCGAGCGCGATTCGGCCGACTGCAAATGGGGAGCCCCGCAGGTGCGCCGGGGGGAGTGGCCGAAAAGTGACGCATGGACCCCGCAGGCAGACAAGTCCTATCAACAGCCTGTGGATAACTTCGGTGGATAACTTTCTGTGACGCCGCGATATCGAACTTTTCTTCGAAGGATGATCTCGGTGTGGTCACCCGGAGCGCGGCGCGCGCCACTCGCGGTTACGTTTGCTGTGACGAGCGTCACCGATGTGAACCGTGAGCCATCGCGGACGGCCGAGCGCGACCGCGAACGGCCGGGGTGGTCGAGCGCGGTCGGGGGCAACGGCGTGAAGACGGAAGGACCGGGCCATGGCCGCATTCGCGCGATCCGCGCCGTGCTGGGTGGATGTGCAGCTTCCCGACCTCGAAGCGGGCAAGCGCTTCTACGGCGAGCTGTTCGGCTGGACCTTCCGGCCCGGCGAGGGCGCGTACGCGGACGCGTTCAGCGGCGGCAGGCTCGTCGCCGCGCTCGTCGCCAAGCAAGACGGCTGCATGCCCACCGCCTGGGGGATCTACTTCGCGACCGACGACGCCGCCGCGTCCGTCGCCCGGATCAGGGAGGCGGGCGGCACGGTGATCACCGATCCCGTATGGGCCGGCGGTGCGGGGGTGGTCGCCCAGGCGGCCGACCCCGGTGGGGCGGTGTTCGGGCTGTGGCAGGCCGGTGAGCGCGAGGGCTTCGAGAAGCAGAACGAACCCGTCTCGTTCTGCTGGACCGAGGTCCACACCCGGCAGCGGGACCGCGTCGACGCCTTCTACGAGGAGGTCTTCGGCTTCCAGGGCACCGATCTCGGCGCCTCCGGTGCCGACGCCTCCGATTCCGATTCCGGTACCGGCTCCGGCACTTCCGATTCCGGCGACTCCGGCTCCGGTGACTCCGATGCCTCCGACGCCGATGTTCCCGGTACCTCCGACGCCTCCGGCCCCGACTTCCGTATGTGGTCCCCGGCGGGCACCGAACCGGGTCCCGACACCGCGATCGGTGGCCGCAGCGTCATCACCGACGCCTTCCCCGCCGAACTGCCGAGTTACTTCCTCGTCTGCTTCGCCGTCGAGGACTGCAACTCCACCGCAGGTCACGCCGTACGCCTCGGCGGTCGCATCACCGAGCCGCCCTTCGACGTCCCGTACGGACGGATGGCGGTGCTCCAGGACGATCAGGGCGCCGTGTTCGCCGTGCTTCAGCCCGTTGTGTCCGGGAAGCGGACGGAGTGACCTGTGACACCCCGGTCCGCCCCCGGGTTCGCAACCGGGGGCTCAGCCAGGAACAATCGGGGTGCGCACCGCCGGGTGGTGCCCAGTGGTGAGACGCCGCGCAAGGCGGGTTTTCGCGGGCTTCCGTTTCTGGAGGTCCGTACGGGGAGGTGGCAGGGCAAGTGGTGGAGCAGCTGACGCAGCACGACCCGAGGCGGATCGGCCCGTTCGAGGTGCTGGGACGGCTCGGGGCCGGTGGCATGGGGCTGGTCTATCTCGCACGCTCGGCTTCGGGCCGGCGGGTGGCGATCAAGACGGTGCGTACGGAGCTCGCCGAGGACCAGCTGTTCCGGGTCCGCTTCACGCGTGAGGTGGAGGCCGCCCGGGCCGTCAGCGGCTTCTACACGGCCGCGGTCGTGGACGCCGACCCGCGGGCCGCCGTGCCGTGGCTCGCCACCGCCTATGTGCCCGCTCCCTCGCTCGAAGAGATCGTGAACGAGTGCGGTCCCATGCCGGTGCAGGCGGTGCGCTGGCTGGCCGCCGGGATCGCCGAGGCGCTCCAGTCGATCCACGGCGCCGGGCTCGTCCACCGCGACATGAAGCCGTCGAACGTGCTCGTCGTCGAGGACGGCCCCCGGGTGATCGACTTCGGGATCGCGTCGGGCGTCTCCAACACCCGGCTGACCATGACGAACGTCGCCGTCGGCACCCCCGCGTACATGTCGCCCGAGCAGGCCAGGGACTCGCGCAGCGTCACCGGCGCCAGCGACATCTTCTCGCTCGGCTCGACCCTGGTCTTCGCCGCCACCGGCCACGCGCCGTTCCACGGGGGCAACCCCGTGGAAACGGTCTTCATGCTGCTGCGCGAGGGCCCCGATCTGGAGGGGCTGCCGGAGGAGCTGCGTCCGCTGATCGAGTCCTGCATGCAGATGGACGCCGCCCTGCGCCCCAGCCCCGCCGACCTCCAGGCCCAGCTCGCCCCGCACCTCTTCGCCTCCGGCGGTGACGACAGCGGTACGGCCTCGGCGTGGCTGCCGTCCGCCGCCACCGCGCTGATCGAGCAACGCCGGGGCGGCCGCAAGCCCGCTTCCCACGCGCCCGCATCCGCGCCCGGACCCGGCACCGCGCCACCGGCACCTGCTCCCGAGCCCGCTCCGGCCCCGGTGCCTCCGCCACCCCAGCAGCCGCCGGCCGCCGATCCGCACCCCGCGTGGCACGGCGGCGACGCGGATCCGCACCCCGCCGCCCCGGCCCAGCTGCCCGACGGCGGCGGCCCGGTCCGGCTGCCCGGCACGCAGGTGCCGATCGGCCCCGGTCCGCGTGCCCAGGACGTGCGGGCCGCCGCCACGGCCGCCCCGGACGCCGGCCCCGCGACCGGTTGGGTGCGCCCGCCCGCCGGGGTGAACGGTGCGGCTGCCACCGGCGCCGCCGGGGTGAACGGAGGCGCGCCGCCGGCCCCGCTGCCCGCGCCGACGCACGCCCCGGACGCGCCGCCCCCGGGCCCCGAGCGCTGGCGGCCCTGGCGCTTCCGGATGTCGAACGACGTCTGGGGCACCCCTGTCGTCGTCGGGGACCTCCTCTACGTCACCTCGTTCGAGGTGCACGCCCTGGACATCGGCAACGGGCGGCGCCAGTTCAAGACCCGGGACGTGGCCTGGGCGATGGCCGTCGAGGGCGGCAGGATCCACGCCTCCGACGGGCCGTCGCTGTACGCCCTGGACGCCACGACCGGCGCCGAGCAATGGCGGCTGCAGACCGACGCCTGGGTGTACTCCCTGAAGGCCGAGCGCGGCACCGTCGTCACCGGCACCCGGGGCGGCGGCGTCCAGGCGTGGGAGGCGTCCACGGGCGAGAAGCTGTGGGAGGCCATGGGCCTGCAGACCGACTTCGAGTCGCAGGACGCGGGGCCCGCGCTCCACGACGGCACGGTCTTCCTCTGGCAGGACGCCCGGCTGCGCGCCGTCGACGCGCGCACCGGCATGGAGCGCTGGGCGTACCCCATCGGCGACGCGGCCTCCTGCGGAGGTGTGCCGGTCCGGGTGACCCCGGCGTCGGACGGCTTCGTGTACATCACCGCCGGTGCCCGGGTGCTGGCCGTCGATCTCGTGTCCGGCCACGTCCGCTGGCACTTCGAGTCGCCCGCGGTGTTCCTCTCCCCGCCCGCGTTCGCGCCCGGACCCGCCGTCACCGGAGGCGGCGTGTACCTCGCGGACTACCTCGGCACGGTGTACGCGCTCGACGCCTCGACCGGCAAGGACCGCTGGCGGATCGCCACGGAGTCCCGGCAGTCGGCCGAGCCGGTCCTGGTGACGGCGGGGAACGTCCATGTCGGCAGTGGCAGCGCGCTGTACACGCTCGACGCGGTCACCGGAACCCCGAAGTGGCGGTTCGCGGCGGGCGGAGAGGTGGTCGGCGCGCCCGTGGTCGCCGACGGCCGGGTGCACTTCGGCTCCGCCGACCACGTCCTATACACCCTGGACGCGGCGGGCGGACAGCTCCGCTGGAAGCTGGCGACGGGCGGCGAGATCACCGGTTCCCCGGTGGCGCGCGGCGGTGTCGTGTACGCGTGCAGCAAGGACCGCTGCGTCTACGCGCTGGACGCGCTGAAGGGGACGGGCACGGGCAACCGCGCCCGCACGTAGCACAGCGGTCTCGCTTCCACGGGTTCACGGCGCGATGGGTCACGGGGTCACGGCTCCCAGGATCCCGACCCGGGGCGCCCGGGACCGTCGTCCGGCCGGCCCCTGTGCCCGGGGCCCTCGTCCGGCCCGGTGTGCCCAGGTCCTTCGTCCGGCCCAGGACGTGGCCGCGATCCCGGTCCCGGCTCCGGTCCGGTGTACGGGTGCGGCTCGGGCTCCGGAAGCGTGCTCGTCTGCACGGACGGCCCCGGCTCCTGCGTCGGCGGCCAGGTGTCCGGGTGCTCCGGACCGGGCGCCGCGTACGGCCGGGCGTCCCCCTCGTGCACGGGGTGCCGCCGACCGGGCCGCCACCCGCCTTCGCGCCGCTCGCCACCGCGCCGCCGGCCCGGCATCAGGGCCGCGCCCAGCAGGGTCAGCACCCCGCCCGCCGCCGCGCCGGCCACGCCCCACCGCAGCCCGGAACCGTTGCTCGCGATCCCCAGACCGCCCAGCACCTGCCCCTGGCGCACCATCCACAGCACGGTGAACCCGAGCACCAGCACACCCGCCACCGCCACCAGCGACCGCGAACGCAGCACCACGCCGATCACCGTCAGCAGGGCCGTGAAGAGGAAGAACAGAAAGATCGAGCTCAGCAGGCCCGGTCGGGCGGAGGTGATCCCGGTGAACGGGTCCAGGATTCGGTACTGACGCCCGAGGCGTCCGTCGTACCAGTGACGGTAGGGGCTCAACACGGTGACGGCCGCACCGACGAGGGCGAGAACCGAACCGGGGACATTGCGGATCATCATCGGCCTCCTGCCTGCGCACGCACGGACCGGTGCCGCGGGCCGGTGCGGGGCCGGCCCTGCGAACCGGTGTCGCGTGCCGGCGTCACAGGTCCGTGTCACGGATCGGCACCACTCCCGGCCTCGACGCTACGCCCGCCCCACAGGCCTCGCCACCGTGCGCTAACGTGACGCGGTTGTTCGATGCACAACAACTCGGAGCGGGCAACCGCACGGGTGCCGTCCGGGACGCCATGGGCCGTCCGGGATGTGGATGGCGCCATCCGGGACGTCAACGGACGACGACACAGGACGACGACTACGAGGTCGCGCGCATAGGCGGGGCGGAGGAAGGAGCGGGGCGAGGGGCAAGCCCGGCAAGGCGGAGGAGGGAGG
This sequence comes from Streptomyces sp. NPDC032161, assembly GCF_040636995.1. Classification (NCBI taxonomy): domain Bacteria; kingdom Bacillati; phylum Actinomycetota; class Actinomycetes; order Kitasatosporales; family Streptomycetaceae; genus Streptomyces; species Streptomyces sp. NPDC032161. The sequence goes on from NZ_JBEZVN010000021.1 coordinate 97,320, forward strand.
CGACGCGGAGCGTCGTCGACCGACGACAACGCCGCCAGGC
>NZ_JBEZVN010000022.1:0-94553 GCF_040636995.1 Streptomyces sp. NPDC032161
CGGGAACGTCCCGCTTCGCGGGACGTTCCCGAAAACCAGCGCCACCCCAGGGAACCGACCTGACAGGGTTGACGAAACAGATAGGGGCACCCCCCCCGCCCGGCCCCGTGCCGCATGACGCCCGGCCGCCGTCCGACGGCGGTGTCCGGGCCGCCGGAGCGGGCCGGGCTCAGCCCTGTCTGGCGCGGTAGGCACGCATCTTGGCGCGGGCGCCGCACACCGACATGGAGCACCAGCGCCGCCGCCCCGCCGGGCTGCGGTCGTAGTACGCCCACCGGCAGTCATCGGCCTCGCACACCTTGAGCCGGGCCCAGGCGCCGTCGGCCGCCGCCTCCGCGATGGCCCGCGCGACCCGGGCGGTCAGCCCGGCCGGTTCCTCTACGGGCCGCAGCGCCGCCGTGCCCGCCGCGTCCACCGTCACGCGCAGGGGCGCGGCGGCGAGGAGGTGGTCGAGTTCGGGGACTTCCGCGTCCTCGGCCGGGCGATGGCCCGCATGGGCGAGACAGGCGGCGCGAAGCGCCTCGCGCAGGGCGCGGGCGTCCGGGACGTCCGCTTCCACGAGGCCGAAGGCGGCGCGCCCTTCCGCCGTGTCGAGCGTGTCCGCACCGGTCTCGATGTCCAGCGTGTTGACCAGGGCCTCGATCAGCGCGAGTCCGCCGGGCGCGGCGTTCTTCGCGCTCATGGTGCGGAATCCTTCGCTTTCATGGTTGCGACGTTACCTCCGTTGAGGCAGCATGCAGTAACGGTTACCGGTTGAGCCGCCTTAGCGGTAACGACCGATGGTGACCAGCCGCTTTCAGCGGTGCCGAACCGCTTACGAGGAGGAAGTGTCATGGCTGTCGCCACTCTGGGTGCCGTCGTTCTGGACTGCCCCGACCCCGCCGCACTCGCGGGCTTCTACGCCGGGCTGCTCGGCGGAACGGTCGAGGACGACGGCGCCGGCTGGGTGGAGCTGACCGGGACCGGGGGCACGCTGCTCGCGTTCCAGGCGGCACCCGGTCACGTGCCGCCGCAGTGGCCGGGCGAGGACGGTGCGCAGCAGTTCCACCTGGACCTGACCGTGCCGGATCTGGACGCGGCGGAGCGTGAGGTGCTCGCCCTGGGTGCGACCGCACTGGACGCGGAGGACCGGAATCGGAGCTTCCGCGTTTACGCGGATCCCGTGGGGCACCCGTTCTGTCTGTGCAGGGGCTGACCGTCCGCACGGCGCACCGCCCGCGCGAGGTGCACGGGCGAAGGCCCTGGGCCCGAACGACGGCCCGGAGCCTGAACGACGAAGTGCGGGGCGCCCCCAGGGACGCCCCGCACTCGCCGGTTCCGGCCGCTCAGCCGGCCTGGGCCGGTGTGTCCAGCTGCTCGATGGTCGCGTGCGACGGGCCCCGGCGGGCGCTCAGGTCACGCGCCACGGCCTCGGCGTCGCGCAGGACCCGCACCGCGTTCCGCCAGGTGAGCTTGGCGAGGTCGGCGGTGGACCAGCCGCGGCCGAGCAGTTCCGCGATCAGGTTCGGGTAGCCGGAGACGTCCTGGAGGCCGTCCGGGAGGAAGGCCGTGCCGTCGTAGTCGCCGCCGATGCCGATGTGGTCGATCCCGGCGACCTCGCGCATGTGGTCGAGATGGTCGGCGATGGTCGCCGCGGTGGCCACCGGGCGCGGGTTGGCCGCCTCGAACGCGGCGTGGAGCTCCATGGCCCGCGCACTGGTGTCGAGGTGGTGCAGACCGTGGGCGCGCAGGTTCGCGTCCGCGGCCTCGGTCCAGGCGACGGCCTCCGGCAGGACGAACTTCGGCACGAAGGTGGCCATGGCGATGCCGCCGTTGGCCGGGAGCCGTTCGAGCACGTCGTCGGGGATGTTGCGCGGGTGGTCGCAGATCGCGCGCGAGGAGGAGTGCGAGAACATCACCGGCGCCACGGAGGTGTCGAGCGCGTCGCGCATGGTCGTGGCCGCCACGTGCGAGAGATCGACGAGCATGCCGGTGCGGTTCATCTCCCGTACGACCTCGTGGCCGAACGGCGAGAGACCGCCGACGCCCGGTTCGTCGGTCGCCGAGTCCGCCCACGCGATGTTGTCGTTGTGGGTGAGCGTCATGTACCGGACGCCGAGCGCGTGCAGCCCCCGCAGGGTGCCGAGCGAGTTGTTGATGGAGTGGCCGCCCTCCGCACCCATCAGGGAGGCGATGCGGCCCTCGGTCCGGGCCGCCTCCATGTCGTCGGCGGTCAGGGCGCGCCGCAGGTCGGCGGGGTGGCGGGCCAGCAGCTCGGCGACGACGTCGATCTGTTCGAGGGTGGCGCTGACGGCCTCGTCGCCCGTCATGTCGGACCGTACGTAGACCGACCAGAACTGGGCGCCGACGCCCCCGGCGCGCAGCCGGGGGATGTCGGTGTGCAGGTGGGCGGACTGGTCGGTGGCGATGTCCCGGGCATCCAGGTCGTAACGGACCTGCTCGCGCAGCGCCCACGGCAGGTCGTTGTGTCCGTCGACGACGGGGTGCTCGGCGAGGAGTTCCCTCGCCCGCTCCAGCTGCCGTTCGTCGGACCGACGCTCCGCCACGATCAGCTCCTCCACCATCAGCTCCTCCCCGAGCCGCCGCTCCACGAGCCGCCGCTCCTCCGCGCTCTGCTGTTCCTCTGTGCTCCGCGTCTTCTCCACGCCCTGCCACCGCTCCGCGGCGGGCTACTTCCCGAAGCCGAAGGAGTCGGAGCCCTCGACCTTGGCGCGCAGCCGCTTGCCCTTCTCCGTCGCCTGGTCGTTCAGCTCCTGCTGGAACTCGCGCATGCGGGCCAGCAGGTCGGCGTCGTGGGCGGCGAGGATGCGCGCGGCGAGCAGGCCCGCGTTGCGCGCGCCGCCGACGGAGACGGTCGCGACGGGCACACCGGCGGGCATCTGGACGATGGAGAGCAGGCTGTCCATGCCGTCCAGGTACTTCAGCGGGACCGGCACGCCGATCACCGGCAGCGGGGTGACGGAGGCGAGCATTCCGGGCAGGTGGGCGGCGCCGCCCGCGCCCGCGATGATCGCCTTGAGGCCCCGGTCGGCCGCCTCCTCGCCGTACGCGACCATCTCGCGCGGCATGCGGTGGGCGGAGACGACGTCGACCTCGTAGGGGATCTCGAACTCGTCGAGGGCCTTGGCCGCGGCCTCCATGACGGGCCAGTCGGAGTCCGAGCCCATGACGATGCCGACGACCGGCGCGGCGGTGGCGGGAGGGGTCATTCGGTGATCGTTCCTCGCAGGTAGTCGGCCGCGTGCCGGGCGCGCTCGCGCACGTCCGCCAGGTCGTCGCCGTAGGTGTTGACGTGTCCGACCTTGCGGCCGGGCTTCACGTCCTTGCCGTACATGTGGATCTTGAGCTGCGGGTCACGGGCCATGCAGTGCAGGTAGCCCTGGTACATGTCCGGGTAGTCGCCGCCGAGGACGTTGCACATGACCGTCCAGGGGGCGCGGGGGCGCGGGTCGCCGAGCGGCAGGTCGAGGACGGCCCGCACGTGGTTGGCGAACTGCGAGGTGATCGCGCCGTCCTGGGTCCAGTGGCCGGAGTTGTGCGGGCGCATCGCGAGCTCGTTGACGAGGATGCGGCCGTCACGCGTCTCGAAGAGTTCGACGGCCAGATGACCGACGACGCCGAGTTCGGCGGCGATCCGGAGCGCGAGCTGCTGGGCCTCGCCGGCCAGCCGCTCATCCAGCTCGGGCGCCGGGGCGATGACCGTGTCGCAGACGCCGTCGACCTGGATCGACTCGACGACCGGGTAGGCGACGGCCTGGCCGTGCGGCGAGCGGACGATGTTGGCCGCCAGTTCCCGTACGAAGTCGACCTTCTCCTCGGCGAGGACCGGGACCCCGGCCCGGAAGGGCTCGGCCGCGTCGGCCTCGGAGCGGACCACCCAGACGCCCTTGCCGTCGTAGCCGCCGCGCACGGTCTTGAGGACGATGGGGAAGCCGCCCGCCCGTCGCCCATCGCCGTCCTCGCCGGGGCGCGCTTCGTGCCCGCCCCTTTCGAGCTCGGCCGCGAACGCCGCGGCGTCCGCCGGGTCCGTCACGATGCGGTGGCGGGGGCAGGGCGCGCCGATCGCGTCGAGCTTCGCGCGCATCACCCCCTTGTCCTGGGCGTGCACCAGCGCGTCGGGGCCCGGACGCACGGGTATGCCGTCCGCCTCCAGGGCCCGCAGGTGTTCGGTCGGTACGTGCTCGTGATCGAAGGTGATCACGTCACAGCCGCGCGCGAAGGCACGCAGCGTATCCAGGTCGCGATAGTCGCCGACGACGACTTCGTTCACCACCTGGGCCGCCGAGTCCTGGGGGGTGTCGCTGAGGAGCTTGAACTTGATGCCGAGGGGGATGCCCGCCTCGTGGGTCATACGGGCGAGCTGACCGCCGCCGACCATGCCGACTACCGGGAACGTCACCCGTCCAGGGTATCCGGCGCCCCGGCGGTCGCCCGACGACGGCCTCCGCGCGCCCTGCCGACCGGGGTGCGCCGCTCCCCGTCGAACTCGTTTCCGCCCGTCCGGTGTGTTCGTCCCCACACCCGTCCCGTGCTCGGCACCGTCCGTCCGCCCGCCCGTCATCGTTCCTCTCCCTGCCCGTCGCCACCCGTCCCGTGCCCGTCCGACCACTTCTGTCCGGACATCCCCGGGCGCCCCGCGAAAGGGGTCGCTAGCATGACCGGGTTGACGTAACCGACAGACAGGCTGAGCGATCACCATGAGCGAACGGGGCGCACTGCGAACCCGGCTGGATCAACTGGCCCGGGAAGTCGCCAAGTTCGGCACGGTCGGCGCGCTCGGCCTGGTGGTCAACATCGTGGTGTCGAACCTGCTCTGGCGCACCACGGACCTCCAGGTGGTGCGGGCCGGACTGCTGGCCACGTTCATCGCCATCCTCTTCAACTACGTGGGCTTCCGGTACTGGACGTACCGCGACCGCGACAAGACCGGCCGGACCCGGGAACTGACGCTGTTCCTGCTGTTCAGCGGCGTGGGCGCGGTCATCGAGAACGGCGTGCTGTACGTGGCGACGTACAGCTTCGGCTGGGACACCCCGCTCCAGAGCAATGTCTTCAAGATCCTCGGCATCGGCATCGCGACGCTGTTCCGCTTCTGGTCCTACCGGACGTGGGTCTTCAAGGCGCTTCCCGCGCCGGAGCCCACCGAGCTTGCCGCGCCCACCGAGCCCGCGCCAGCGGGGGCGGAGACCCTGGAGGGCTTCCTGAAGCAGGAACGACGCAGCGAGCGGGCGTCGCGCGTCGAGGCGGAATCAGCACGCCGCTGACGTCACGGAGCCGGCAGGTCGCTGACGTCTCGGAGCCGGTACCCACCGGCCTCTTCATACGCCACCGACCTCCGCGTACGACTCGGCCCCCTTTGTGCGGTCCAGCCCCGCCGTACGGTTCAGCGCACCGGGCGTTCCGGCTGCTGCCGCTTCAGGGCCACCCGGCTGAGGAACAGCGCGAAGACCGGCGGCTGCTGCTGGAGCAGTTCGAGCCGACCGCCGTCCGCCTCCGCGAGGTCCCGTGCCACGGCGAGGCCGATCCCGGTGGAGTTGCGGCCGCTGATCGTCCGCTCGAAGATCCGGGCACCCAGGTCCGGCGGTACGCCCGGACCCTCGTCCGTGACCTCGATGACCACCTGGTTGCCGGTGACCCGGGTGCGCAGCGCGACCGTGCCGCCGCCGTGCATCAGCGAGTTCTCGATCAGCGCGGCCAGCACCTGGGCAACCGCGCCGGGGGTGCCGACGGCCCGCAGCCCCTGCTTCCCGGACCGGACGATGGCCCGGCCCTCGCCCCGGTAGGCCGGGCGCCACTCCTCGATCTGCTGCTTGACGACCTCGTCGAGGTCGAAGACGACGGCGGAGCCGGTACGCGGGTCGCGGGCGTTGGTCAGCAGCCGTTCCACCACGTCGGTGAGCCGCTCGACCTGGGCGAGGGCGATGTTCGCCTCCTCCTTCACCGTCTCCGGGTCGTCGGTGACCGAGATCTCCTCGATCCGCATGGAGAGCGCGGTCAGCGGCGTGCGGAGCTGGTGCGAGGCGTCCGCCGCCAGCCGGCGTTCCGCCGTCAGCATCCGGGCGATCCGCTCGGCCGAGGCGTCCAGGACGTCGGCGACCCGGTCCAGCTCCGGCACCCCGTACCGCTTGTGGCGCGGGCGCGGGTCGCCGGAGCCCAGGCGCTCGGCGGTCTCCGCGAGGTCGGTCAGCGGCGAGGCCAGCCTGTTGGCCTGGCGTACGGCGAGGAGCACGGCCGACACGATGGCCAGCAGCGCCACCGCCCCGATGATCACCAGGGTGCGGCCGACCTCACGGGTGACGGCGGAGCTGGACTCCTCGACGACGACGCGCTCGCCGTGCGCCCCCTCGGCCTTGCCGCTGATCACGCTGCCCGCCGGGCGGGTGCCCACCTCGATCGGGGCACGGCCGGGGATGTCGACCAGTGCGTAGCGGTTGCCGGAGAGCTGCTGGCCCAGCAGCTCGGGGTTGATCCGCTCGGCCCCCAGTATCCGGCTCTCGACGACGCTGATCAGCCGCAGCGCCTCGGAGTCGACGCTCTCCTGGGCGCTGTTGCTGATGGTGCGGCTCTCGACGATGACGAGGGAGACGCCGAAGACGGCGATCACCACGAGCACCACGGCGAGTGTGGAGTTGATCAGTCTTCGGCGCATGGGGGCCTCTGTGGTTCGGCTCGTCGTGGGTCGGCTGGTCGCGGGTCGGCTCGTCCCGCGTCAGCCCCGCCCCGCGTCAGCTCTTCTCGAAGCGGAAGCCGACGCCCCGTACGGTCGCGATGTAGCGGGGGTTGGCCGCGTCGTCGCCGAGCTTCTTGCGGAGCCAGGAAATGTGCATGTCGAGGGTCTTGGTCGACGACCACCAGGTGGTGTCCCAGACCTCGCGCATCAGCTGGTCGCGGGTGACGACCCGGCCGGCGTCCCGGACCAGGACCCGCAACAGGTCGAACTCCTTGGCCGTGAGCTGGAGTTCCTCGTCGCCCATCCACGCCCGGTGCGACTCGACGTCGATCCGGACGCCGTGGGTGGCGGGCTGCGGCGCGGGCTCGGCCGCGCCGCGGCGCAGCAGGGCCCGGACGCGGGCGAGCAGTTCGGCCAGGCGGAAGGGCTTGGTCACGTAGTCGTCGGCGCCGGCGTCCAGTCCGACGACGGTGTCCACCTCGTCGGCGCGGGCGGTCAGCACCAGGATCGGCACGGTGTGGCCCTCGGCACGGAGTCTGCGGGCGACTTCGAGGCCGTCCATCCCGGGCAGGCCCAGGTCGAGCACGACCAGGTCGATCCCGCCCTGGAGACCGGCATCGAATGCGGTCGGACCGTCCTCACGGACCTCGACCTCGTAACCCTCCCGACGCAGAGCGCGGGCCAGTGGCTCCGAGATGGATGCGTCGTCCTCGGCGAGCAGTACACGGGTCATGCAGTGATGGTAGTCCGCGCGGGACGGGTGTCGTCAGGTGATCGAGAAGCCCTGCGGGCCGGTCCGGAAAGCGAGCGCGAACCTTCGAATGTGAGAGCGTAATCCCGTCCTGGCCTGTGATCCATCTCTCAAGTCCATTCATTTCGGACTCTGTCGTGGCGTATGGTGGCTCGACGCCTGTTGCACGACTCAAGGACCCTTGGGCAGCTTTTAGCGCCGAGGGTCTCTTTTGTTCTGCCGGCTGGTACCCCGCCAGTCGTGACTTCAGTGAATGACCTGTGGCCGGGCCCGGAGCGACACATGCGCACCGGGCGTGGATCCCGATGCGGTCGGTCCCCGTCCCCGTCAGTCGGCTCCTCGGTGAGTCCGGCGCCCGGACGAATCCCTGTCAGGCGTGGGGTGGGACTCTCGGCCGGGTCGGTGCCGGCCTCCCCCCACCGGGCGCGTCACGCTCACGAGGCGTCGCGTCCCGAGCACGCAAGGATCGACCATGGCGTCCAGCCTGACGAAGGACCCGGCCAGTACTTCTGGATCCGAGAAGACCTTCTTCGGCCACCCCCGCGGCCTGGCCACTCTCTTCATGACCGAGATGTGGGAGCGCTTCAGCTTCTACGGCATGCGGGCCCTGCTTCCGCTGTATCTGGTCTCCGGCTCCGGCCTGGACATGAGCGTGACCACGGCCACTGCGATCTACTCCATCTACATGGCGATGGTGTATCTGCTGGCCATGCCCGGCGGCTGGTTCGGCGACCGGGTCTGGGGCCCGCGCAGGACGGTGACCGTCGCGGCCTCGATCATCATGGTGGGACATCTCACCCTGGCCCTGCCGGGTTCCGGTTCGTTCTTCGCCGGTCTGGCGCTGGTGGCGCTCGGCTCCGGTCTGCTGAAGGCCAACATCTCGACGATGGTCGGCCACCTCTACGACGGCCCCGACGACCCGCGCCGCGACGGCGGCTTCACCGTCTTCTACATGGGCATCAACCTCGGTGCCTTCGCCGCGCCGCTGGTCATCGGCACGATCGGCGAGAAGGTGAACTGGCACCTCGGGTTCGCCCTCGCCGCGGCCGGCATGGGGCTGGGCCTGATCCAGTTCCTCATCGGTACGCGCCACCTGAGCCCCCGCAGCAGCGTCGTGCCGGAGCCGCTGTCGGCCGCGGAGCGGGCCTCGACGCTGCGCAAGGGCCTGCTGTGGCTGGTCGCCGCCGTCGTCTTCTACGGCGTGCTGGTCGCCACCGATGTGTACACGCTGAACTGGGCGCTCGTCCCGATCACCGTCGCCGGTCTGATCATCCCGGTCGCCGTGCTGGTGCGGATCAAGCGCGACCGGGAGCTGACGAAGGCCGAGCAGTCGAAGATGTCCGGGTACATCTGGTTCTTCGTCGCCGCGGCCGTGTTCTGGATGATCTACGACCAGGGCGGTTCCACCCTCTCGCTCTTCGGTGAGTCGTCCACGACCAACAGCGTGCTGGGGCTGCACTTCCCGACGTCCTGGTACCAGACGATCAACCCCGTCATCATCATGGCGCTGGCCCCGGTCGTCGCCTGGATATGGCTGGCGCTGAACCGGCGGGGCAAGGAGCCGAGCACGGTCGTCAAGTTCGGCTCGGGTCTCTTCCTGGTCGGTGTCTCCTTCCTCGTCTTCATGCTGCCGCTGACCATGACGTCGGACGGCGACAAGGTCAGCCCGATGTGGCTGGTGTCGATCTACTTCCTGCAGACCGTCGGCGAGCTCTGCCTCTCCCCGGTCGGCCTGTCGGTCACCACGAAGATGGCCCCGGCGAAGTACGGCAGCCAGATGATGGGTGTCTGGTTCCTCGCCGTCACCGCGGGCGACTGCACCACCAGCCTGCTGTCCCTGGCGGGCGTCAACCTGAACAAGACCGGCATGGTGGGTCTGGAGGCGACCCTCGCGCTCGTCGCGGGAATCTCCATCTGGATGTACCGCAAGAAGGTCTCGCAGCTCATGGGCGACGTGCGCTGACACCGCGACCGCGGGTCGTCGGAGGGTGTGAGCACCGTCCGACGACCGCACGGCTCCACGACGAGGGCCGTCGCACCGCTGATGCCGGTGCGACGGCCCTCGTGTCGTACGCCGCCGCGGTGCGCGCACGACGTACGACACGGTCGTGTCCGCCCGCCGGAAGGTCGCGGCCGACGGGCCGGGTCATGTCCGGCGCGCGGTCACACCCCGTACCGTGCGGGGCGGCTCACCTGGTGCCGCGCAGCCTGCGCCACGGGGTGAAGGTGAACACGGCGCCGCCCAGCAGGATCGCCGTCCCCGCGACCAGACCGAGCGCCCGCAGCGTGCCCTGGTCCTCGGCCCCGGTGGCCGCCAGCCCGCCGCCGGAACCCGCGGCGCCGGACGTGGTGCCGGCGGAGCTCCCGGACCCCGAGGAGCCCGAGGTGGCCGAGCCGGAGACCCCGCCCTCCTGAGCCGCGGTGTCGAGTTCCAGCGACGGGGTCGCCGTCCCCTTGACCTCGCACGGGATGCTGATCTTCGAGGCTCCCAGGGTGACGTCGATGGTCAGGGTGCCGGGGGCGAGCGTGGACTTCCCGGTGGCGCCCGGCTTGTACGTACCGGTCATGTTCGGCAGGTCGACCGGCTTCCCCTGCTCCAGCGGTTCGGCGTTGGCGGGTCCCGTGACCTTCACCGAACCCTTGTCCGCGCCCGCGACGACGACGTCCATCGAGGGCTTGAGCGCACCGGCGGGCAGCGCGGCCGGACTGTCCATCACGCCCTTGGCGGTCCTGACCGTCAGCGCGTAGCCGCCGCCGTTCTTCCGGGCGTCGATCGTCACCTTGGAGGAGATGGCGGCGGGACCGGGGGACGTACAGGCGAACTGGACGGCGACCTCCTTGCCGGGGAAGTCCGTCTGTCCGCCGCCGCCCCCGGAGCCCGAGGTGGAGCCGCCCGCGGTGGACGTCCCGGCGGAGGTGCCGGAGGACGTCCCGGACGAGGTCGTGCCGCCCGCCGTGGTGGAGCCGGAGGTGGAACCACTCGTCGTACCGCTCGTCGTGCCACTGGTGGTCCCGCTCGTGGAACCGCTCGTCGTGCCGCCCGCCGTGGTGCCCGAGCCGCCGTCCGTGACCTTGATGGTCGCGCCCTGCCGCACCGTCTCCTCGGGGGTGCACTTGGTGTCCGTGGAGAGCGGCTTGGAGACGTTGATGTCGTACGCGTCCGGGGTGAGCGTGATCTCACCGGCCTTCTCCAGCTTCAGCGTGCCCTTCATGTCGGGCAGGATCATGGCGCTGTTCTTCGGGATCGGCGGGTTCTGACGCGGCCCCTCCATGTTCAGGGTGCCGGTGGCCGCGCCGCCCACCTTGACGGTGCCGGTCGGTTTGACCGTGTCCTTGTCCAGGTCGAGTATGTCGGGGTTCTTGGAGGCGGCCTGGACCGTCTTCCACACCACCTCGACGGTGTCCCCGACCTTGGCCTCCGCGGGCGCCGTCAGTCGCACCACGGTGGTGCCCTGCACGGGCGGCAGGCCGGAGATGGGCGGGGGTATGCACTCCGTCCGGTACGAGATGTCGGCGGCCCGGGCCGGACTCGCGGCCATCAGCATGCCCGCGCCGCCGAGCATCATCGCGACTCCCGCCGCGACCGTTCTCCGTTGCGTCCTCACGAATGTCCCTTCGTCGTCGATGTGTTCTCTGACGGTGCGGAATCCGGTGCGAACCACGGCAGCGCCGCCGTGGTGGTGGGCGAGGGCCCGGAGGCGGATGCGTGCTCCGACGCGGGCCCGGGCCCGGATGCGGGCGCGTCCGCGGAGTTCGGCCCGGGACCCGGCGCGCGGCGCGGCGCCCGTGCGCGCTTGGCCGGGCCGGTCGTACGCGCCGGGCGGTGCCGGGAGCGGGCCGGGGCGCGCGAGGGGCGGGGCCGTACCTTGTCGACGACCGCCATGCCGATCCGGAACACGGCGGCCGGCACCACGACGCAGAGCAGGACCCAGAAGAGGGCGACACCCCAGGGGCGGCCGACCCCCCACGGCTGCTCCGCCAGCACCTTGCCGCCGTACTCCAGCGAGATCTGGTAGTCGCCGTGGGCACCCGCCGCCAGTTCGACCGGCAGCTCGATCCGCGCCTTGCGGCCGGGCCCGACGGTGCCGCGCCACTCCCGTTCCTCCCACTGGGGGGCGAACACGCCGTGCGCGGTACCGATCCGGAAGACCGGGTCCTCGACCGGGGCGGTGCCGAGGTTGCCCACGGTGAAGACCAGGCGCCGGGCGGGCGGTGCGCCGAACCACGTGAGGATTCCGCTGTCGCCCTCCAGCCGGGTGGCGGCCAGCACCGCGAGCCTGCCGCCGGTCTCCTTCGGCAGCGCGGCGACCGGGTGCCCGGCCACGACGAACGCGGCGTCGGCGGCGGCCTGTTCACCGGTCACGGTGGCGACGTGCACCACGCACGGACAGGGCACGGGCGGTTCGGCCACCGGCAACTTCTTGGTGAAGCCGCCGTCGCTCCCGGTGGTGACGGCACGGCCCTCGGCGTTGGCACAGGAGTTGGTGCCGCCGATCACGCCGCGTTCCGGTGCGGACCGGCCGCAGATCAGCATCATCAGCAGTGCGCCGGGACGCCATCCGCTGCCCTTGACGGTGATGTCCCCGCCCTTGCCCGCCTGCCGCTCGGAGAGGGTGACCGCGGGTTTCGCCTCCGCGCTGCCGCCCGCCCCGGTCGCCGCGGAAGCCGTGGGGAGCACCAGCAGGACGGGAAGCAGCGCGAGGAGCGCCACGGCACCCCACCGGTGCCCGCCCCTCCGGTGATCCCCAGGTGTCGCCGGTCCGGCCCGTCCGGTCACGATTCCCCTCCCGTTCCCGTCTTCGTCAATCGGCGTGTGTCACAAGCCCGTCGGCCGCCCGGAGGCCGTCCGGGCGAACCGTCCTCGTACGGAGCCGGGGCCGGTGCGCCTCCGCGCTGCCGCCCGCCCCACGGACGCCGGTGCCCGCGTCGCCGCCGGTACGCGTACGCCGCCGCGGCCGCGGCGGCCAGGAGCGGCAGCGCCCCGCCCGTCAGCGGTGCCCAGGACACGAAGCGGGCACGCGCCGAGGCCTCGTCGTGCGCGCCGCCGGCCGCCGTGACGCGCAGCCGTACCGTCACCGAGTCGAGGGCCGGGGCGTCCCGCCACGGTTCGGTGAGCGTGACGCTCCGTCCGGGCGGCAGCTCCACCGGCAGCGTGCGGGTGCCGCGCCGCAGCAGCGGCCCGAACACCCCGTCGGCGCTCACGGTGATCCGCGGGACCAGAAGGGCGTTGCCGCGGTTGACCAGCGTGTAGTGGACGGCTTTCCCGGACACGGTGACGTCCTCGACGGTGAGCGCCGCCAGCGTCGGCCCGCCGACGCGCAGTCGCACCGGTACGCCCACCGAACGGCCCCCGTTCTCCACGACGATCGCACCGGAGCGTTCACCGGGCGCCGAGCCCGTCGGCACCGTGACGGAGAACGGCACCTCGGCGCGGGTGCGGGCGGGCACGACCACCTTCGCGGCGGCGGTCCGCAGCCAGGCGCCCACGCCGACGTGCGCGCCCGTCCCGGGCCCGCTTCCGGCGGTGGGCTCGCCCCCGTCGCGTACCGCACGGCCGCCGCCCTCGGCGCGGTAGGTGTCGACGCCGCGCAGCCGTACGGTGACCGGGGCCGTACCGGGGTTGGTGACGGAGAGCCGGTCCTGGAGGACGGCTCCGGGCGGCCCCTCCAGGTAGAAGTACGACCTGCCCGCGCTCTTCCCGGTGCCGCCCGCCCCGTACCCGCCCGCCACGGGCCGCGCCGTCCAGGCGGCGCCCGCCGGCGTGGTCGGCGGCGCGGCCGGTGTGCGCGGTTCCGCACCGGCCGCCGGGACCGTGGCGAGGGTGAACAGCACTACGGCGAGGGCGAGTCGGGCGGCGTGGCCGGTCGACGACGGCATGGCGGCTCCCTGGTGCGCGAAGGGCTGTCCCGTCATCCGTGGCGGATCAGCGTGCGGCGTCGGACGTGGTGCGTCGCAAGGCGGAGGATCGTCCTCGTACCGGACGTACGGGGGACGACTCCGACGGCACCGCGAGCGTGCCTGCCGGACGCCGCCCGGCAGGCGGCAGTTCGACGGGGCAAACGTTTCCGGGAGCGGCACTAGCGGCCGACGGCTCCCTGCCCGCGCCGGGTCAGCCAGAGCACCCCGGCCGCACCGGTCAGCAGCACGGTGCCGCCGAGCATGCCGAGCGCCGTCGCCGAGTCGAGCGGCCCGGTCTTCGGCAACTGGCCACCGGTGTCAGGGGTGTTCCCCGCGTTTCCCGCAGCCGTCACATCGAGCCGGAGCGAGGGCCCCGGGCTGTTGGAAGGTGTGCAGGTCGTGGTCGTACCGAGCGCCTTGATGGTGAGCACACCGGCGGTGAAGTCGACCTTGCCGGTCTTCTTCGGGGTGTAGGTGCCCGACAAGTCGCCGATCTTGATGGGGGAGTTGGCGGGGATGGCCGCGGCGTTCGGCGGTCCGGACATCTGGACCTCTCCCTGGTCGGCACCGCTCACCTTGACCACCGCGCCGGGGTTCATCGCGCCCTTGCCGAGTTCGACGGGACTGGACGAAACGCCCTTCTGGAAGGACATCGTGAGCCGGTAACCGCCGCCGCTCCTGACGCCCTTGATGTCGATGGGAGACACGGCCCCCTTGTCACCGATCGGGGTCTTGCACCGGTAGTCGACGTCGACGACCGTGGCGTGGGCGGCGGGTGCGGCCATCAGCACCACCGTGCCCGCCAGCGCGGACGCCAGCGCGAGAGCTGTTCGCTTCTGGTAGGACACCTTGTCTTCCCCTCCTGCCGGAAGTCGCCGCGCGTCGTCTCCGACTCGACGCAAGTTACTGACGACACATCAGATTGGCGCTCAAGGTACGCCGGGGGCCTTGCGGAGGGAAGACAAAGAGCGCGCCGATCCGGCGCGCTCTCGTAGTGCGGATGCGGGGCCCGTACCCTCGCCGAGACCTGACGCCCCGGCGGCTTCCGGCCCGTCACGGCTTCAGGCGGGGGCGGCCAGTTCCGCCCAGACGGTCTTGCCGGGCCGCCCCGGCACCCGCAGCACGCCCCAGTCCAGACAGAGCCGCTGAACGATGAACATGCCGTGCCCGCCCGGCCGTCCGGCCCGGTGCGGAGTGCGCGGCGCGGGCTGTCCGGCGCCCGCGTCGACGACCTCCACCCGCAGCACCTTCGCCGCGCAGGCGATACGGATCTCCTCCGGGCCCTCCGCGTGCAGGCAGGCATTGGTGACGAGTTCGGAGACGACCAGCAGGACGTCCTCGGCGGCGGCCCGTCCGTCCGCGCTCGACGCGGGCAGCCAGCCCCATTCGTGGAGGGCCTGGCGGGCGAAGTCGCGAGCCGTCGGCACGACGCCGGCCACCCCCCGCAGCGACAACGTGCGCCACTGCCGTCCGGCCGGATCGGAGGAAGCCACTCCGGCGCCCGCGTCCGCGTCCACGCCGGCGCCCTCCGGCTCGCGGCCGAGGTCGCCCGGCGGATGCTGCCGGGTGGTGCTCATCAGCGCTTCACCTCACCGATTCACCATGTCGCCATCGAACAGTTACAAGTACCGAGCACGAGCGGTCGCAGCACGTACGGATACAGAGAGATACAGCACGTAGAAATACAGCACCTACGGCCGCAGCACCTACACGTATGCCGTGCGCGAGGCCATGTACCGCTTCGCCAGGGGTCTTCTGCCCGGCCGAATCGCGACAACACCCATTTCGTCCACGCGGACCGCGTGACACTGGCAACACATGAATCCCCCCGAGGCCCCCGCGGCACGTATCACACCACGCGCTCCGTGGACAGGTACACCGCGGAACGGCACGCCGTGGAACACGGCACCGCGGAACAGGACGCCGCGGAGCGACACATCACGGAACGACACCCGGCGGAAGGACGTGCCAGGGAACACACTCCGCCGACGGCCCCGCCCCGCGGTCACTTGCCCAGGGCCGCATCCAGGGAGTCGTGGACGGTGAAGACCGCCTCGGCCCCGGTGATCTCGAAGACCCGCGCCACCACGGGCCGCATGCCGGCCAGATGGACCCCTCCCCCGGCCGCCTCCGCCTTGAGCCGGGCACCGAGCAGCACGTTGAGCCCGGTGGAATCACAGAATTCGAGTCGCGAGCAGTCGATCACCAGGCGCGCACGCCCCTGCTCGACCGCGCTCTCCAGGGGTTCCCGCAGCAGATCGGCCGTGTGGTGATCCAGCTCACCCACCGGCGTCACGATTTCGCTGTCTCCCTCGGTGCGGGTCTCGACCTGAAGCCGACCCCGGTTCGCACTGCCGACCGTCCCGCGGTCCATGCCCGTCCCTCTTCGCCGTTCGTCGCTGCCTGCGGTCACTGCTCGCATCTCCGCGTGCGCAGATTCGTCGTAGTCGTCGTCGACGTCCTTGAAACAGTACGCGTTCCGTACGCCACGTGGTAGCCGAAGACCTCAACAATTCGGACATATAGCATCATTTGGCGCTTGTAACTCTCCATCCGAACCGGGTAAGGGTAGAGGGACACCCGCAAACACGAACGGCTTCGGAGGCGCCGCTTCACCGCAGGAACACGTATGGGCATCGGCAGCCATATGCCGAGAACGATGGAGGAGACACATGTCACCCCGGCTCGACGAACCGCGTACCCCCGACGCGACGTCAGCACCTTCTGTGGGACCGACCCACTCAGACTCCCCTGCCGCGATCGCCACGAACGGCACGCGCGACGGCAGCACCGGCAGCACCGCGGACGCCGTCGACGGCAGCGGGACCGACCGCGTCGACCACCGGTCCGCCGCTCCCCACCGCGTCACCGACGGCCTCGAAGGACTTCCCGAGATCCCGCCGTTCGACGAGGTGGAGCCGCTGGACGCCAGGGCCCTGTCGAAGACGCTCTTCGAGCGGCTCGAATCCCTCGAAGAGGGCACCCACGAGTACTCGTACGTCCGCAACACCCTCGTCGAACTGAACCTGGCCCTGGTCAAGTTCGCCGCCTCCCGGTTCCGCTCCCGCAGCGAACCGATGGAGGACATCATCCAGGTCGGCACCATCGGCCTGATCAAGGCGATCGACCGCTTCGAGCTCAGCCGGGGCGTGGAGTTCCCGACGTTCGCGATGCCGACCATCGTCGGCGAGATCAAGCGCTTCTTCCGCGACACCAGTTGGTCCGTGCGCGTCCCGCGCCGCCTTCAGGAGCTGCGGCTCGACCTGGCCAAGGCGGGCGACGAGCTCGCCCAGCAGCTGGACCGCTCACCGACTGTGGGCGAACTCGCCGACCGCCTCGGCATCAGCCACGACGAGGTCGTCGAGGGCATGGCCGCGAGCAACGCGTACACCGCGAGCTCACTGGACGCCAAGCCCGAGGAGGACGAGCACGAGGGCGCGCTGGCGGACCGCATCGGCTACGAGGACCACGGGCTCGAAGGCATCGAGTACGTCGAGTCCCTGAAACCGATGATCGCCTCGCTGCCCCGCCGCGACCGCAGGATCCTCTCGCTCCGGTTCGTCGCCAACATGACGCAGTCGGAGATCGGTGAGGAGCTGGGCATCTCCCAGATGCATGTCTCGCGCCTGCTCTCCCGCACGCTGTCCAGGCTCCGGAAGGGCCTGACACTGGAGGAGTGAGCGGGCCCGTTCCGCGCGCGCCCGCACGGCGCACCGCGGCCCTCTTGCGGAAGGACCTGCCCGGCCACGGGCGGGTCCTTCCGCATGTCCGGCCCCGGTCACGCGGAGGGACCCGCTCAGACGACGCGTTCGCCGCGGCGCCAGACCGCGTGGGTCAGCGGGACGCCCGGCCGGTAGGCGAGGTGGACATGGCTGGGGGCGTCGAGGAGGACCAGGTCGGCGCGGGCACCTAGGGCGATGCGGCCGATGTCCGTACGGCGCAGCGCGGCGGCGCCGCCCGCAGTGGCGGACCAGACCGCCTCGTCCGGGGTCATGCCCATGTCGCGCACGGCGAGGGCGATGCAGAACGGCAGCGACGAGGTGAACGACGAGCCGGGGTTGCAGTCGGTGGAGAGCGCGACGGTGGCCCCCGCGTCGAGGAGCCTGCGGGCGTCCGGCCAGGCGGCGCGGGTGGAGAACTCGGCGCCGGGGAGCAGGGTGGCGACGGTGTTCCCGTGGGCGAGGGCGTCGACGTCCGCGTCGGTGAGGTGGGTGCAGTGGTCGGCGGACGCGGCGTCGAGTTCGACGGCGAGCTGGACGCCGGGGCCGTGCCCGAGCTGGTTGGCGTGGACGCGGGGGTGCAGCCCCCTGGCCCGGCCCGCGGTGAGGATCGCGCGGGCCTGGTCGCCGTCGAAGGCGCCCCGCTCGCAGAAGACGTCGACCCAGCGGGCGTACGGGGCGCACGCGTCGAGCATCGCCCCGGTGACCAGGTCGACGTAACCGGCGGGGTCGTCGGCGTAGTCCGCCGGGACGACGTGGGCGCCGAGGAAGGTGACCTCCTCGGTGTGCCGGGCGGCGATGCGCAGGGCGCGGGCCTCGTCCTCGACGGTGAGGCCGTAGCCGGACTTGGTCTCGAAGGTGGTGGTGCCCTGGCGCAGCGCCTCGGCGAGGTAGCGGGCGACGTTGGCGGAGAGCTCGTCGTCGGTGGCGGCGCGGGTGGCGGCGACCGTGGTCCTGATGCCGCCCGCGCTGTAGGGGCGGCCGGACATCCGGGCGTTGAATTCCTCGGTGCGGTCGCCCGCGAACACGAGGTGGGAGTGGGAGTCGACGAAGCCGGGGATCATGGCCCGGCCGCCCGCGTCGACCGCGTTGTCAGTGGCGGGTGCTTCGCTTGATCCACCGGTCCAGACGACCCGGTCGCCGTCGATGACGACGGCCGCGTCCTGGATCAGGCCCAGGGGGGAATCCGTACCGAGGGAGGGGTCGTTGGTGACCAGGCCGGCGATGTTGGTGATGGCGGTCGTCGTCATCGGGCGACTGTTCTCCTTCTGTATGGGTGTGCGGGTCGGCTCGTCGGGGGGTGTGCCGGGCGGGCGGGGGACCGAGCGGGACACCCGGTCGACGGGCGTACGGGGCGGCCCGCGCCGCGGTCCCGGGAGCGGCGGCGGTCCGGGGGGAGCCGCCGCCGTCCCCGCCGGCGGCGGTCCGGGGAAACCGGCCGCTCGCGGGGCCGCCGACGGTTCCGGGGGCAACGGCCCGGGGCCCGTGGCGAGCGCTCCGGGAGCCGCCTTCCCCGGGGTCGCCGGGCTCAGCGGTGCAGTGCGGAGATCGCCGAGGCGAGTGCCCCGGGGACGTCCTCGACCAGCGTGTGATGCCCGTCGCGGACGATGTGCCGGCCCGCCACGACCGTGTGTCGCACATCGGCTGCGGAGGCGGCGAATACGACCGCTTCGGCGGCCAGCCGCGGTGCCGGTCCCGCCGTTCTGACGGAGTCCAGGGCGACCGTCGTCAGATCGGCGGGGGCGCCGGGTTCGAGGACGCCCGCCTCGGGCCGGCCGAGTGCGGCGTGTCCGTCGGCGGTCGCCGCGCGCAACAGGGCCGCGGCGGTCCAGTGGCCGCGGGTCCGGGTGCGCAGGCGCTCGTCGAGTTCCATCGCCCGGGCCTCCTCGAAGAGGTCGATCACGGCGTGGCTGTCGCTGCCGAGGGAGAGCGGCGAACCGGCCCGCTGAAGGGCGACGGCCGGGCCGATTCCGTCGGCGAGGTCGCGTTCCGTGGTGGGGCACATGCAGGTGCCGGTCGCCGAGGAGCCGAGGAGGGTGATGTCCTCGGCGGTGAGGTGGGTGTTGTGGATGCCAGTGGTCCGGGGGCCGAGCACTCCGTGGTCGGCGAGGAGCCGGGCGGGGGTGCGGCCGTGGGCCGCGAGACACGCCTCGTTCTCCGCGGGCTGTTCGGAGAGGTGGACATGGAGCGGTGCCCGTCGTTCCTCGGCCCAGGCGGCCACGGTGGCGAGCTGCGCGGCGGGGACGGCGCGCACGGAGTGGACGGCCGCGCCGATCAGGGCGTGGTCGCCGTCCTTGAGGAGGGAGGCGCGTTCGGCCCAGGCGTCCGCGGTGGTGTCGGAGAACCGCAGCTGGTGCGGGTCGGGCTGCCGGTACCGCTCGGGCCCGTCGCCGAACCCGGCGGCGAGGTACGCGGTGTCCAGCAGGGTGATCCGGATGCCTGCCTCGCCCGCCGCCGCGATCAGTGCCTCCCCCATCGCGTTGGGGTTGTCGTAGCGGGTGCCGCCCGGCGCGTGGTGCAGATAGTGGAATTCGCCGACCGCGGTGATCCCGGCCAGGGCCATCTCGGCGTACACCGCGCGGGCCAGGTCGAAATACGAGTCGGGGGTGAGCCGGGAGGCGACCTGGTACATGATCTCGCGCCAGGTCCAGAACGTGCCGGAGCCGACCTGGACCGTGGAGCGAAGGGCGCGGTGGAAGGCGTGCGAGTGGGTGTTGGCGAGCCCGGGAAGGGTGAGCCCGCACAGGACGGTGGCGCCCGGCGGCGGGGTGGTGATGCCGGTGCGGACGCCCACGACGACCCCGCCGGACACGTCCAGCGCGACGTCCGGCTCGACGTGGGTGCCGAGCCAGGCGTGGGACAGCCAGTACGTCTCGGTGACGGATCCGCCCGTCGGCTGCGTCGGCCGTGTCGTCAGCGGCACGCGAGACCCTCCAGTACGTCGGCGAGTGCGATCACCCCGGCCACGCAGTCGTCCTCGGCGGCGTGCTCGGCCGGCGAGTGCGAGATCCCGGTAGGGTTCCGTACGAACAGCATGGCGGTCGGGACCGAAGCGGACAAAATACCCGCGTCGTGTCCGGCGCCGGTCCCGAGGACGGGCACGGCGCGCCCGGCAGCACGCCCCTGGCCGCCGCGCTCCACGAGGATCTTGCCGAGCTCGTCGCGCAGGGCGTGCTCGAACTCCACGACGGGCGTGAAGGACTCACGCACGACGTCGAGGTCGACACCGGCCCGCTCGGCGTGTTCCCGGGCGGCGCGCTCGATGCCCTCGACCACGGCGTCCAGGCGGTCCTGGTCGGCGGCGCGGGAGTCGAGCCAGCCCCGGACGAGGGAGGGGATGGCGTTGACCCCGTTCGGCTCGACGGCGACCTTGCCGAAGGTGGCGACGGCTCCGGCGAGTTCCGCCTCACGGCGGGCAACCAGCACGGTCTCGGCGTACGTGAGCATCGGGTCGCGCCGGTCGACCAGCCGGGTGGTGCCCGCGTGGTTGGCCTCGCCCCGGAAGTCGAACCTCCAGCGCCCGTGCGGCCAGATCGCGGAGGCGATGCCGACCGGGTCGCCGGTGAGGTCGAGGGCGCGTCCCTGCTCGACGTGGAGCTCGACGAACGCGCCGATACGGGCGAGCCGTTCGGGATCGGGGCCGATGGTGCCGGGGTCGTGTCCGGCCGCCTCCATGGCCTGCGGCAGGGTGATGCCGTCGCCGTCACGGAGCCGGTGCGCCGCCTCGACGGTCAGCTGCCCGGCGGCGAGCCGGGAGCCCACGCAGGCGAGCCCGAAGCGGGCCCCTTCCTCGTCACCGAAGTTGGTGACGGCCAGCGGCCGGGTGAACTCCACTCCCCTGCGGCGCAGTTCGTCGAGCGCGGCGAAGGAGGAGATGACGCCGAGCGGCCCGTCGAAGGCACCGCCGTCCGGCACGGAGTCGAGGTGCGACCCGGTGACGACGGCGTCCCCGGCCAGGGGGTCGCCGAGCCAGGCCCACTGGTTGCCGTTCCGGTCGACCTCGTAGGTCAGCCCGCGTGCCTCGGCCTGGGCCCGGAACCAGGCACGGCACTCGGCGTCGGCGCCGGTCCAGGCGTAGCGGCGGTAGCCGCCGCTGTCCGGGTGCCGGCCGACCGGCAGGAGCTCGCGCCACATGGCATGGAACGACGAGGCGCCGCCGGGAGCCGCACCCGGCGCCCCCGTCACGGCCGGACCGGAAACCGAACCCGTACCGGAAACCGAACCCGTACCCGTACCCGCGCCCGACCTCGTAGCGGAAACCGGACCCGCGCCCGTACCGGAAACCGGCCCCGCACCGGAACCCGTACCTGCGCCCGTGCCCGCGTCTCCCGTTCCCGTACCGGCTTCGGCGCCTGGGGGCCGGTTCACTGGTCGCCCTCCGTCATCGGCACGCGCACGCCCTTCTCGGCGGCGACGGACTCCGCGATGTCGTACCCGGCGTCGACGTGCCGGATGACGCCCATGCCCGGGTCGTTGGTGAGGACCCGGCGGATCTTCTCGCCCGCCAGCGGGGTGCCGTCGGCGACGGTCACCTGCCCGGCGTGGATGGAGCGGCCCATGCCGACACCGCCGCCGTGGTGGAGGGAGACCCAGGACGCGCCGGACGCCACGTTGACCATGGCGTTCAGCAGCGGCCAGTCGGCGATCGCGTCGGAGCCGTCGAGCATGGCCTCGGTCTCGCGGTACGGGGAGGCCACCGAGCCGCAGTCGAGGTGGTCGCGGCCGATCGCCAGCGGGGCGGCCAGTTCACCGGAGGCGACCATGTCGTTGAACCGCTCGCCGGCCCGGTCGCGCTCGCCGTAGCCGAGCCAGCAGATCCGGGCGGGCAGTCCCTGGAAGTGGACGCGTTCACCGGCCATCGTGATCCAGCGGCGCAGCGACTCGTTCTCCGGGAAGAGGTCGAGGATCGCCCTGTCGGTCTTCTGGATGTCGGACGCCTCGCCGGACAGCGCGGCCCAGCGGAACGGGCCCTTGCCCTCGCAGAACAGCGGCCGGATGTAGGCCGGTACGAAGCCGGGGAACGCGAACGCCCGCTCGTAGCCCGCGAGTCGCGCCTCGCCGCGGATCGAGTTGCCGTAGTCGAAGACCTCGGCCCCGGCGTCCATGAACCCGACCATCGCCTCGACGTGCCGGGCCATCGACTCCCGGGCGCGGGTGGTGAAACCCGCCGGGTCCTTGGCCGCGTACGAGGCCATGTCGTCGAAGTCGACCCCGGTCGGCAGGTACGAGAGCGGGTCGTGCGCGCTGGTCTGGTCGGTGACGATGTCGATCGGCGCGCCCTCGGCCAGCATGCGCGGCAGCAGCTCCGCCGCGTTGCCCAGCAGCCCGATGGACAGCGGCCTGCGGGCGTCGCGTGCCTCGACGGCCAGCTGGAGCGCGTGTTCGAGGGAGTCGGCGCGCACGTCCAGGTAGCGGTGCTCGATCCGGCGCTCGATGGCGCGCGGATCGCAGTCGACGCAGAGCGCGACGCCGTCGTTCATGGTCACGGCGAGCGGCTGGGCGCCGCCCATGCCGCCGAGCCCCGCGGTGAGCGTGATGGTGCCCGCGAGCGTTCCGCCGAACTTCTTCGCGGCGACGGCGGCGAACGTCTCGTAGGTGCCCTGGAGAATGCCCTGGGTGCCGATGTAGATCCACGATCCGGCGGTCATCTGGCCGTACATGGTGAGCCCGAGGGCCTCCAGCCGGCGGAACTCCTCCCAGTTCGCCCAGTCACCCACCAGGTTGGAGTTGGCGATCAGCACGCGCGGCGCCCACTCGTGCGTCTGCATGACGCCGACCGGGCGTCCGGACTGGACGAGCATCGTCTCGTCCTGCTTGAGCGTCCGCAGCGTGCGCACCATCGCGTCGAACGAGCGCCAGTCGCGGGCCGCCTTGCCGGTGCCGCCGTAGACGACGAGCTTGTCGGGGTGCTCGGCGACCTCGGGGTCCAGGTTGTTCTGGAGCATCCGGAGGGCGGCCTCCTGCTGCCATCCCAGGGCACTCAGTTCCGTACCGCGCGGTGCCCGTACCGGTCGGGGTCCTGACATGGCGACGCCTCCTCGTGACTTGTAAGCCTCCTATTCACATCCTGATGTTCTGAATACTCGTAGTCAACAGTCCCGCGTGGGCCCGGTCGGCGCGGCCCGGCGAGACAGCCCGGCGCTCCCGCCCCGTGCGGCGCGCTGCCTCAGCGGCGCCGCCGCGCCCCGCCGGGCCCGGCGTCGCCCGCCATCGGCCCGGTCGTCCGGTACTCCTCCACCTGCCTGCCCGCGGGCCGCCCGCGCGCCACCCGGTCGGTCCTGACCCAGTACAGGACGTCGTCGCGGTGCTCGCGCCGGCCGATCCGGAGGGCCTTGATCCAGAGCCCGGCACCCGCCCCGGCGAGCACCAGCCCACCTGCCCCGGGCAGCAGGAACGCGCTCGCCACCGCCGCCAGGAACGCCCCGAGCAGCCACCACCGGTGCCGACGCCGCCAGTCGCGCACGGTCACGGCCCGGTCCTGGAGGAAGTCGGACCGCCCGGCCCGGGTGGCACGCCCGGCCAGTTCCGCGTAGCGCCGACCGCGTACGAGCGCCACTGCGGCCGCCGTGATCAGGAACAGCGCCGCTCCGGCCAGCAGCCCGATCCGCCGCCCGGTGACCCCGGGCACCAGGGCGCCGACGGCCGCGGCGACCAGCCCCGGCCACCACAGCGGCGCCGCCCCGGCCCGTACGACCACGGCCACTCTCGCCAACGACCGCGCTCCGCGCCCCACGTCGTACCCCTCTCGCTCGCGGCTCCTTCTGGCCTCCGGGCCCGCAGGCTAGTGGCCGCGGATGAAGGGGGTCTGAGAAACCGGCACGGCCGACGGGGGCGTCAGCAGTACGAACATCACGCGATCGTCCGGCGCCCGGTGCGCACCGCGTCGGGACGGCCGGAACGTCACTCGACGAAGAGCCCCCGCGCCACCGCCCGCGCGTCGAACTCCTCCAGCCGTGCCTGCGCATCGGGCAGGTCGTCGCACATGGCCTCCAGCAGCACCCGGCCCAGCAGCATGGGCGCGCACGCGGTGTCGAAGGCGAGCCCGGTGCCGACGGCCGCCGGGATCAGCAGATCGCTGAACTTCGCGACGGGCGCGAAGGCGGAGTCCGCGACCGAGACGACGGCCAGTCCCTGTTCCCGCGCGTAGCCGAGCGCGTCGACGACCTCCTTCGGGTGCCGGGGCAGCGCGAAACAGATCAGGGCCGTGGCGCCCGCCCGGCGTGCCGCGTCGATCCGGTCGTGCAGCATGCTGCCGCCCTCGTCGAGCACCCGGACGTCGGGGTGGACCTTGGCCGCGAAGTAACCGAACCCCCGCGCCTGCGAGGAGGCGGCCCGCAGTCCGAGCACCGGCAGCGGCCGGGAGGCCGCCAGCATCCTGCCCGCGCGTTCGACGGGCGCGGGGTCGGCGAGCAGATCGGCCAGGTGCCGGAGGTTCTCGATCTCGCCCAGGACGGCCTGCTGGTACTCGTTGTACGTGTCGTCACCGCCGCCCGGACCGGGTCCGGCGGGGGCGACCTCCCGCAGGTGCTTGCGGAGCGCCGGATAGCCGTCGAAACCGAGCGCCACCGCGAACCGGGTGACGGACGGCTGACTGACCCCGGCGAGCTCGGCCAGCTCCACGCTCGACAGGAACGGGACGTCCCCGGCTCTGCGCACCATCCAGTGCGCGATCCGCCGCTGGGTGGGGGTGAGCCGACGCCCTTCGAAGAGCTGCTGCAACCGCGCGGCCGGGTTGCTCCCGCTCATGCTGTCCTCTCGGTAGTTCCGTCGCACCACGGTCCGGCGCCGACAAAACCATTCAGCCAGCAAGGCGCCTGCATGTCCATATGCAGCAGGGCCCGGACGGGACGCCGACAGCTGCGGTGGGACAGGATGGCGCCGCGCCTCGTAGCCGTCGCGTCCGGCTTCTACGACCGGTCCCGTTCCGGCCGGTGCTCCAAGTGGATGCCGGGCGTCGCCCGGGGCCAGTACGCGCGGTGGAACGGCCGGAGGAAAACAGCGGTGGAACGGCCGGAGGAAAACAGGGGGGATAGCCCCACTGCCCGCAAAGCCGCCGGTTCGTACCGTGAGAGTCATGGAAACCCGAGACCCGGAGCTCAAGACCGAACTCGATGCCGCCCTGCACGCCCGTAACGAGCTGGGTTCGGATTACGAGTCCGCGCTCGTCGAGTCCTTCCTGGAGAAGGTGGAGCAGCGGCTCGACACCACCCTGGACCGGCGCGTACGGCGTCATCTCGCCGAGCAGCAGGTGAGCGTCGCCAGAGGGGCGCGCCAGCCGCAGCCCCTGGGCGGTTTCGGGGAGCGCTACGGCTTCGGGATCATCTCGCTGATCCTGGCCATTCCTCTGTCGGCGATCGCCGCCGCGGCCTCGCACACCGAGGGCCTGATCATCGCCTGGCTCGGCATCATCGGCGTCAACGCCGTGCACGCGGCCCGCGACTGGCCCTGGTTCCGGCGTCGTTCCGGCCACTCGAAGTCCGACTGGGACGAATGAGCCCACCGCGGGACCGGACGGGCCCGGAGGGGCTACGGAAGCACGGGACCGGACGGGCCCGGAGGGGGCAACGGAAGAAGGAAGCACCAGGCACGAGGCACGAGGCACGAGGCACCGGCAGTGTCGCGGGGACCGCCGCACCCCCGGAGCCCGGGGGGCGGGACGGCGACGGTCCCCGCGAGGAACACGGTCCGGGTCGGGGCCGGTCACCGCGTCCGGGCGACGGCGGAGGTCCGGGAGCCGCTCCGTAGTCCGTGTCGCCGTATCGGGTGTCGGCCGGTTTCCCCGCCGACACCCCTCACTGTGTCGGACCCGTGTTAAGCCGGTGCTGCGCGCACGTGTCGCGCTCGTACCGTTTTCGCGAAGCCCGCACGGGCGCGTTCGCGAAGCCGTGCCCGGCGGGCCCGGAGTGCTACGCCTTGCCGCCCGCCGCGTCCTTGGCCAGGAACGCCAGCAGGTCCTGCCGGCTGACCACTCCCTTGGGCTTGCCCTCGACCAGCACGATCGCCGCGTCCGCCGCGTTCGTGCCGCCGAGCACCGCCATCAGGTCCTCGACCGGTTCGCCGGAGCCGACCTGCGGCAGCGGCGGCGACATGTGCTTCTCCAGCGGGTCGGAGAGCGAGGCTCGCTGCGCGAACAGCGCGTTCAGCAACTCCCGTTCCACCACCGAACCGACGACCTCGGCGGCCATCACGTCCGGGTGGCCCGCGCCCGGCTTCACGATCGGCATCTGCGAGACGCCGTACTCGCGCAGCACCTCGATCGCCTCGCCGACGGTCTCCTCGGGGTGCATGTGGACGAGCGCCGGAACCGGGCCGTCCTTGTGGTCGAGCACGTCCCCGACCCGGGCCGACGGGCCCGCGTCCTCCAGGAAGCCGTAGTCGGCCATCCACTCGTCGTTGAAGATCTTGCTGAGGTACCCGCGTCCGCTGTCCGGCAGCAGGACGACGACCACGTCGTCCGGGCCCAGCCGCCCGGCGACCTCCAGGGCCGCGACGACCGCCATGCCGCAGGAGCCGCCGACCAGCAGGCCCTCCTCCTTGGCGAGACGGCGGGTCATCTGGAAGGAGTCCTTGTCGGACACGGCGACGATCTCGTCCGTGACCGTCCGGTCGTAGGCGGTCGGCCAGAAGTCCTCGCCGACGCCCTCGACGAGGTACGGGCGCCCGGAGCCGCCGGAGTAGACCGAGCCCTCGGGGTCCGCGCCGATGACCTTGACCGCGCCGTCGCTGACCTCCTTCAGGTAGCGGCCGGTGCCGCTGATCGTGCCGCCGGTGCCGACACCCGCGACGAAGTGGGTGATCTTCCCGTCCGTCTGCTGCCACAGCTCCGGACCGGTCGTCTCGTAGTGCGAGCGCGGATTGTTCGGGTTGGAGTACTGGTCGGGCTTCCAGGCCCCCGGCGTCTCGCGGACCAGCCGGTCGGAGACGTTGTAGTACGAGTCAGGGTGTTCGGGGTCGACGGCCGTGGGGCAGACGACCACCTCGGCACCGTAGGCGCGCAGTACATTGATCTTGTCCGTGGACACCTTGTCCGGGCAGACGAAGATGCACTTGTACCCCTTCTGCTGGGCGACGATCGCCAGGCCGACACCCGTGTTGCCGCTCGTCGGCTCGACGATCGTGCCGCCGGGCCGCAGCTCGCCGCTCTCCTCGGCCGCCTCGATCATGCGCAGGGCGATGCGGTCCTTGACCGAACCGCCGGGGTTGAAGTACTCGACCTTGGCCAGAACCGTCGCCTGGATGCCGGCTGTGACGCTGCGCAGCCTCACCAGCGGGGTATTGCCTACAAGACTGATCATCGAATCGTGGAATTGCACCGTCTGCTCCGGGGTCTCCGTATGGGGTGCGGCAAGCGTATGCGCACAGGTGGGAGAACGGGCGGGAGAACGGACGGAGTGATTGAGCGACGGCCGCCGCGGGGCAATGAGATGTACGTACGGCGGTACGGCGACGAGAGGTGGACCGGACTGTGTCGAGAGCACGAGTGGCACGGCGGATCGCGGCGGGCGCGGCCTACGGCGGCGGCAGCGTCGGGCTGCTGGGCGCGGCGGCGGTAGGCGTCCTGCTGGCGGAGGTCCAGCTGGCGAAACGGCACGTGGGCGGCGGCACCGCACCGGTTCCGCCGAGCGCGGACGGGCGGTACGGGGTGGCGTTCGCCGGTCCCGCCGAACCGCTGCGGCTGGGGTTGCTGGGCGACTCCACGGCCGCCGGGCAGGGGGTGCGCCGGGCCGGCCAGACACCGGGGGCGCTGCTCGCCTCGGGGCTCGCGGCGGTGTCCGAGCGGCCCGTGGACCTGCGCAACGTGGCGCAGCCGGGCGCCCGCTCGGACGATCTGGAGCGGCAGGTCTCGTCGCTGCTGGCCGATCCGTGCGCCGTGCCCGACGTCTGCGTGATCATGATCGGCGCGAACGACGTGACGCATCGCATTCCCGCCACGCAGTCGGTGCGCTGTCTGACCACGGCGGTGCGCAGACTGCGTACGGCGGGCGCCGAGGTGGTGGTCGGCACGTGCCCGGATCTCGGCACGATCGAGCCGGTCTACCAACCGCTGCGCTGGCTGGCCCGCCGGGCGAGCCGACAGCTGGCGGCGGCCCAGACGATCGGCGCGGTGGAGCAGGGCGGGCGCACGGTGTCGCTGGGCGACCTGCTGGGGCCGGAATTCGAGGCGAACCCCCGGGAGCTGTTCGGCCCGGACAACTACCACCCGTCGGCGGAGGGGTACGCCACGGCGGCGATGGCGGTGCTGCCGACGCTCTGCGCGGCGCTGGGTCTGTGGCCGGACTCCGACCGGCTGGACGCGGACCGGCGCGAGGACATGCTGCCGGTGGCGAAGGCGGCCTCCCAGGCGGCCAAGGAGGCCGGTACCGAGGTCACCGGGGCCCGGGCGCCATGGGCCCTGCTCAAGCACCGCAGGCGGCGGCGCCTGCCCGCCGCGACGGAGCCCCACCCGCACCCGAGGACGGGCGGGGACACGGCACCGCGGAAGGCGGCCCCCGCGGAGGCGGCGGCCGAGTCGTACGGGGAGCCGCGAAAGGAGAAGGAACGGAGAAGGTCGTCGCGGGACCTCCGTACCAATTGACGGCGGCCCGCCGCAGGGCGGTCCGGCCCCAGCGAGTCGGCGACCGACCGGGCGCGACGGCGCGACGGCCGGACGGACGGCCCGGGTCGGCGAGCGACCGTACGACTCGGGGCGGCGACCGGCCGGGGCCGTACGACGGGCTCGGCGGCTGCCGGACAGGACGGCCCGGCAGCCTGCCGGACGGCCGGCGGGAACGACCGGGCCCCGGACTGAGCGAGCGCTTAGAAAAGAGGTCGGCGTCACATGCGCTGCCCGATGACCCAGCATCTACGTACAGGTAACTTCCAAGTCAGCACCTGCCCGAACCCGCCTTCCAGCCCTCATGGAGCCGCGTGATGCCCGAAGCCGTGATCGTCTCTGCCGTCCGTTCCCCCATCGGCCGGGCCTTCAAGGGTTCGCTGAAGGACCTGCGCGCGGACGACCTGACCGCCACGATCATCCGGACCGCGCTGGACCGGGTTCCCGAGCTGGATCCGAAGGACATCGACGACCTGATGCTCGGCTGCGGCCTCCCCGGCGGCGAGCAGGGCAACAACCTGGGCCGGATCGTCGCCGTGCAGTTGGGCATGGACCACCTCCCCGGCTGCACGATCACCCGCTACTGCTCGTCCTCCCTGCAGACCAGCCGGATGGCGCTGCACGCCATCAAGGCGGGCGAGGGCGATGTCTTCATCTCGGCGGGTGTCGAGATGGTCTCCCGCTTCACGAAGGGCAACTCCGACAGCCTGCCGGACACGCACAACCCGCTGTTCACCGACGCCGAGGCCCGTACCGCCGCCCGCGCGGAGCAGGGCGGCGAGGGCTGGCACGACCCGCGCGAGGACGGCCTGGTGCCGGACGCGTACATCGCGATGGGGCAGACCGCGGAGAACCTGGCCCGGCTCAAGGGCATCACCCGCCAGGACATGGACGAGTTCGGCGTCCGCTCGCAGAACCTCGCCGAGGAAGCCATCGAGAAGGGCTTCTGGGAGCGCGAGATCACTCCGGTCACCACCCCCGACGGCACGGTCGTCTCGAAGGACGACGGTCCGCGGCCGGGCGTCACCATGGAAGGCGTGCAGGGCCTGAAGCCGGTGTTCCGCCCGGACGGGCTGGTCACGGCGGGGAACTGCTGCCCGCTCAACGACGGCGCCGCCGCGCTCGTGATCATGTCCGACACCAAGGCGCGCGAGCTGGGTCTGACCCCGCTGGCCCGGATCGTCTCGACCGGCGTCTCCGCCCTCTCCCCCGAGATCATGGGGTACGGACCGGTGGAGGCGAGCAAGCAGGCGCTGAAGCGGGCCGGGCTGACGATCGACGACATCGACCTGGCCGAGATCAACGAGGCGTTCGCCGCCCAGGTGATCCCGTCCTACCGCGACCTCGGCCTGCCGCTGGAGAAGGTCAACGTCAACGGCGGCGCCATCGCCGTCGGCCACCCCTTCGGCATGACCGGCGCCCGGATCACCACCACGCTGATCAACAGCCTCCGGTTCCACGACAAGCAGTTCGGCCTGGAGACCATGTGCGTGGGCGGCGGCCAGGGCATGGCCATGGTCATCGAGCGGATGAGCTGAGCTGGAGCGGAGGGTAGGGGCCGCCCGAGGAACGAGGGCGGCACCTGCCCGCAGCGCAAGCGAAGCGAAACGCGACCACCGACACGAGCGGATGAGCTGAGCTGGAGCGGAGGGTAGGGGCCGCCCGAGGAACGAAGGCGGCACCTGCCCGCAGCACAAGCGAAGCGAAACGCGACCAGCAACACGAGCGGATGAGCTGAGCTGGAGCGGAGGGTAGGGGCCGCCCGAGGAACGAAGGCGGCACCTGCCCGCAGCGCAAGCGAAGCGAAACGCGACCACCGACACGAGCGGATGAGCTGAGCTGGAGCGGGACTCGGACCAAGGGCGAAAACGGAGCGCGGACACGGGTGCGAATGGGCCCGTCTCGGCAGGGCCTCCGAGAATGGCCGGTTTCCGAGCCCCAGCCGTGACCGAATCTCCCCCAGGATGTGACCTACGTCCCGGGGGAGAGCCATTCTCGCAGGTCGCACCGGTGTGACCTTAAACGCCGGGCCGAAAGACCTGTCCAATTCGTGACGTAATGCACTGACACCAGGCGCGGGCACAGGACAAGCTGAGGTAGGAAGTCGGGGAATCCATCGGAACCGGGAGTATGTCAGTGAGCGCCATGTCTCTTGCCCTGTTGCTGACGACCGCCGCCGCCACGGCCGTGGGCGCCGCTGCTCTGTACGCCGCTCACGGGCTGCGCAAGCAGATCACCGCCCTCCGTACCGAGCTGGCCACGACCCGCGCCGACGGCGCCGCGGTACCCCCTCAGATACGCGCGGCGGTCGCCGAGGCGCTCGCCGAGGAACGGGAGCGTGAGCTGGCCGAGGCACGCGCCTTCTGGGCCTCCCAGGAAGCGCGGGACGCCGCCGACGCCCCGTCACTGCTGGGTGGGCTGTCCGGAGTCGGCGAGGAGACGTCGCTGTACATGCCGCGCCAGGCGGACTTCGCGGGCCTGGAGGCGATGGACTTCGACTCCGCCGAGGCGTTCGAGGAGCTGTCGGAACTGGCCGAGGTGGCCGAACTCGCGGAGGTGGCCGAGGTGACGGAGACCACGGAGTTCGCCGAGGACTCCCCCGAGCTGGCCGCGGCCCGCCGCCGTCACCCCTCGCACCCCGACTTCGTACCGGTGCGGACCCCGGTGGTCGCCGACCACGAGCGCACCGTGAACCGCCTCGAACAGCTCGCCGACAGCCGTACGGAACTCGCCGATGTGCGTCCCGGCCCGCTCGGCACCCTCGACGTGTACGTCTTCGCCGACGGCACCACGCTCTGCATGACGCCCGGTCACCGGGAGACGGCCGAGCGCCTGGCCGCGTCGCTGCTCGCCGGTGAACGCCCGGTGCTGCTGGGTGGTTCCGGTGTCTCCGGCGCGTACGCCCTGACCTTCTCGTGCGGCGAGGAGAACGTCTACATACTGGCCGATCGCGTCATCGCCTCGTTCTAACCGGACCACTGCCCCGCCGAACCACCGAGCGCCGAACCACCGAACCACCGGACCAACGACCTCCGGCCGCAGCCCTCCGCCCCCGGCCTTCCGCCCCGGCCTTCCGGCCCAGGCCGTCGCCTCTGCGGCCCGTCGCGCCACGCGGACCCGTCGCGCTACGCGAACGCCCGCTCGGCCGCCTCCTCAACGAATCGCACGGCCTCGCCCAGTTCGGTCGACGAGGCCGTTTCCAATGCCGCCGCCAGGTCGTGCCCCGCCACGGCGAGTTGGTCACCGACGGCGAAGATCCCGGCGTCAGGCATGAGCCGCGGCTCCCTGTCCGGTGCCTCGACGCGCTGGGCCCTCGACGCGAGTTCCCTGGCCGTGGCGAGCCCCTCGGCGGCAGCGCCGCGCTGCAGACGGCTCTGCGGGGCGGCACGGAGCCGGTCGGCGAATCGGTCCACGGCGGTGATCAGCGCAGTCGTATCGAGCACCCCGCGACCCTACGCGCCCTCCCGTCCCGGCTGCCAACATGGATACGGGGAAACCAAGACGCGCATACGGGAACGGCCCGCAGGCGCGGTGCCTGCGGGCCGTTCCCGTACCCGTCACGGGGTCGGTGGGTCTCCGTGCGTCGGTCGTCCCGTGCGTCAGTCGTCGCCGCTGAGGATCGAGAGCAGACGCAGCAGCTCCAGGTAGATCCACACCAGGGTCATGGTGAGACCGAAGGCCGCCAGCCAGGACTCCTCGCGGGGCGCGCCGTAGGCGATGCCGTCCTCGACCTGCTTGAAGTCCAGGGCCAGGAAGCACGCACCGAGGACGACCCCGATGATGCCGAACAGGATGCCGAGGCCACCGGAGCGGAAGCCCAGACCGTCACCGCCGCCGAAGACGGCGAACAGCAGGTTGACCACCATCAGCAGCATGAAGCCCATGGCCGCGGCCATGACGAAGCCGTAGAAGCGGCGGGTGACACGGATCCAGCGCATCTTGTACGCCAGGAGCACACCGGCGAAGACGCACATGGTGCCCAGCACCGCCTGCATCACGACGCCGGGGCCGATGTACGTGCTGACCGCGCTGGAGATCACTCCGAGGAAGACGCCCTCGAAGCCCGCGTACGCCACGATCAGCGCCGGGACCGGCTTGCTCTTGAAGGACTGGATGAGCGAGAGGACGAACGCCACCAGGGCGGCGCCGATCGCGATTCCGTACGACTTGCCGAGGTTGGCCGGATCGACCGGCAGCAGGGCCCAGGCGAGAACGGCACCGAGCACCACGGTGCCCAGCGTGATCGCCGTGCGCGTGACGACGTCGTCGATCGTCATCGCGCCGGAGCGCGCGGGCGCCTGCGGAGCGCCGTACTGGGTGTCCGGCTGGGCGTAGGGGTTGGTGGCGTACGGGTTGGCGGCGGTGCCCTGGGCGTACGGGTTGGCACCCGTGACGGGGGCCCCGGCCTGCGGCGCCGCGTTGAAGCCCGCGTATCCGTTGTCGCGGCTGAAGCCCCGTCGCGAGAAGACCGGGTTGCTGCTCCTCATCTCACTCCTCCATGGCCACCCTGCGTGGCCTTCCCACAAGAGTAATGGGTAGGCAAAGGATTCAGACTAGTGCCTGAGGAGGATCTTTACCGAACCGAAGGACGACGCGCAGCTCTTTTCCCGCCCCCGTGTCCGAGGCCGCCGGAACCCGTTCAGTCCTGTGGCCTGTCCGGCCCGGTGGCGCGCAGGTCGGCCAGCAGTTCGGCCTGGCCGGCCAGGACCCCGGACAGGATGGTGCGCGCGACCCGCAGGAGCTCCGCCACCTGAGGGTTGGCCAGGGAGTAGTAGACGCCCGAACCCTCCCGGCGCGCGACGACGAGATTGGCCCGCCGCAACACGGCCAGCTGCTGCGAGAGATGGGCGGGCTCGACACCGATCCCGGCCAGCATCTCGGACACGGCGTGCTCCCGTTCACTGAGCAGTTCGAGCACCCGGATGCGCACGGGGTGCCCGAGCGTCTTGAAGAACTCGGCCTTCAGCTGGTACAACGGCGCGCTCATCGAACCGGCCTCGTGCCCTCGGCCCCGGCCGTCCGGCCGACCCACCGCGGCCATGTGTGTGCCCTGCATCGCGTCCACTCACAACTCTTCGCCATGGAGTCATCCTCGCGCGTCCACCCGGACGTGCTGACCTCGTGAATTATCGAAACCCGGAACCGGAGGCCCGAAAACGGAACCGGAGCCCCGAACCGGCGGCCGGAAGCCCGGAGACCCGGAACATTCTGACGGGCCGCCGCGGGGAGCGGCGTCATGGGGCTCCCACACCCCGCGGGGGCACGGTGACCCAGACACATTTGCCCTGGCCGTCCGGGTCCTCGCGAACGACCGCGGTGCCCGACAGGCCCCGGGTGAGCTCGCTGACCATGGCCAGACCGCCGACCGTTCCGACGGCCGGTCCGTGCAGCGCGGGCCGGTACGGGTGGCGGTCGTGCACGCCGAAGGCGAACGTGTGCAGCTCCAGGAGCGCGGTGCGGAAGGGGACGCCGCCGACGCCCAGCGGCGCGCCGGTGGGCAGGTCCAGGAGGCGGGGCGCGCGGCCGGGGTGGACAGAGGGCGGGCGGCGGATGACCGGCCAGGGCGACGCGGCAGGTGCGCCGACGGGGTCGACCACGGCGTAGACGCAGGTGGCGGTCGTCTCGTGCAGATCGGCGGTGACCCGGTCCAGGTGCCGGAGCACCTGATCGGGAGGGAGTTCGAGCCCGGCGAGTGCGCGGGTGGCGGTGCGCAGCTGCCCCATCGTGGCGGCGGCGTTGATCCCGTGACCCATCACGTCGCCGACGACGAGGGCGGTCCGGCCGCGCGGGAGGGGGATGGCGTCGAACCAGTCGCCGCCGATCCCGCGGGCCGCCTCCGCGGCCAGGACCCGGAAGGTCCGTGGCCCCTTGCCGACCGGGGTACTGGTGTCGGCCGCCGCGAGGACCGATTCGAGGACTTCGACCTCCGCGATGTCGCTACCTCGCCCGCCACCAACTCCGCCAGTTCGCGCTCCAGCGCGCGCACCGTCGCCTCTTCGCAGACGATGCCCAGGGCGTACGCGTCGCCCCGCTCGTCCAGGAGCCGCATGTCGCGGAACTCCATGCGGCGCGTCGAGCGGTGGCAAAGGCACGGCGAGCGGACCCCGGAGAGGGCGAGCGGCGACGGTGGAAGAAGACGGCGATTCGGGGGCAGAGGGCGCCGCGGGACTCGGAGAGAAGGGGCGGCGCAGGCCGGACGAGGAGAGACCGGAAGCAGCGACCCGAGGCGGTGGTGGCGGCGGTGCGGCAGGGGACGGAGGCCGAGGCCGTGGGAGACATGTCACCGGGCGAGCCGCCTCTCGGCCGCCAAGCGCGAAGTGGTGCCCGGAACCGGACTCGAACCGGTACGCCCCCGAGGGGCAGCGAGGTTTAAGCTCGCCGTGTCTGCATTCCACCATCCGGGCCTGGCGCGCGGCTCCGCGTTGGCACATGACCCTATCCGGGGGCTTCCTCCGATCAGCGGATGAGTGGCGCGATGTTGTCTTATTTTATTGACCGTTTGAGGGTGCGTCAGCACTTCGGGGCATGCATCGTCACATGCCTGGGCGGGGTAGTGGGTACGGCGGATGGCAATCCGGATTGACGTAAAGTCGCCGCACCCGGACGGGCGCTTTCGCCAGGTGCGCGCCAGTGGCCGCCACGGCCGCGCCACCGCACCGGCCGGACGGGCCCTCCGCGCGGGTCTGGACGGCCGGGTGGGCGGGGTCCCGTGCCGTGCGTCGCACGGCGGCGCACGGGGCCGCGGCGGGCGAGTCCCGGCCCGGTGGAGGGCGTCAGCCTCCGGCCCCTCGGCGTCCCCCGTAAGAGGACCGCCGCCGGGCCCGTACCGGCGCCCGGCCCCCGCGTCCACGACACGGAACACGGTGCTCCCGGGGCGGCGGGTTGACCCCCGGGTGCCACCCGGCCCGGCGGACCGTCTCGGGGTCGATGTCATACCGGAGGAGGACATCGCGCTCCGCCGATGCGACTCAAGACGACCCCGGGAACGGGCACGGGGACTGACGAAACGCGGCAAGGCAGCGGTGAGGATGAAGAGGTCCGAAAACGATCGGACACCTCGAACGCACCTCAGGCACACGACCCCGGACGAGACCCTCGTCCGGAGCCCCGGATCAGGAGATTCCCGTGACCACCACTTCCACCGCACACCGCGTCACCACGGTGGCTGCCCGCGCCACGGATCTGTCGAAGGTCTACGGCGAGGGCGAGACCAGGGTCACCGCCCTGGACCGGGTCTCCGTCGACTTCCCGCGCGGCGAGTTCACCGCGATCATGGGCCCGTCCGGTTCGGGCAAGTCCACGCTGATGCACTGCGTGGCCGGTCTCGACAGCTTCAGCAGCGGCTCGGTGCGCATCGGGGACACGGAGCTGGGGTCCCTCAAGGACAAGCAGCTCACCCAGCTCCGACGGGACAAGATCGGCTTCATCTTCCAGGCGTTCAACCTGCTGCCGACCCTGACGGCGCTGGAGAACATCACGCTCCCCATGGACATCGCCGGCCGCAAGCCCGACGAGGCGTGGCTGCGCCGGGTCATCGACATGGTCGGGCTCTCCGAGCGGCTGTCCCACCGGCCGACCCAGCTCTCCGGCGGTCAGCAGCAGCGCGTGGCGGTGGCCCGCGCCCTGGCCTCCAAGCCGGAGATCATCTTCGGTGACGAGCCGACCGGGAACCTGGACTCCCGTTCCGGCGCCGAGGTCCTCGGCTTCCTGCGCAACTCGGTGCGCGAGATGGAGCAGACCGTGGTGATGGTGACCCATGACCCGGCGGCGGCCTCCTACGCGGACCGGGTGATCTTCCTCGCGGACGGCCGGATCGTCGACCAGATGATGCACCCCACCGCGGACGGGGTCCTCGACCGGATGAAGGCGTTCGACGGCAAGGGCCGCACCAGCTGAGCCCCGCCCTCCCGCACGCCCGAGTCCCGCTCCTCCCGCACCAGCCCGGAGCCCGCCCCCGCCGCGCGGCCGGATCCCTTCCTTCCGCGCGCCCGGGGCCCGCCCGCGCACGCGCTCTCTGCCGGACCCCCTCCCTTTCCCAGGACTGACAGACATGTTCCGTACCGCCCTGCGCAATGTGCTCGCGCACAAGGCCAGGCTGCTGATGACCGTCCTCGCCGTGATGCTCGGCGTGGCCTTCGTATCCGGCACCCTGGTCTTCACCGACACCCTCGGCAACGCCTTCCGCAACCAGTCGGCGAAGAGCTACGACGACATCGCCGTCGCCATCACCACCCGGGCCGACCAGCGCGACCCGAAGGCGCCCGCCGGCGTCACCACCGCCGGCCTGGCGAAGATCCAGGGCCTGGACGGCGTCGACACCGCCACCGGCCGCGTCAACGGCTTCGCCGGGGTCGCCGACCCCGACGGCAAGCTGATCGGCAACGGCTGGTCCAACACCGGCGCCAACTTCTTCCCCGGCAAGGACGGCAAGGACGCCGCGTACACCTTCGTCGACGGCAAGGGCCCGGACGCGGCCGACCGGATCGCGCTCGACGAGCAGACCGCTAAGAAGGGCGAGTACAAGGTCGGCGACCGGGTCCGGGTCGCCACCAACGGTCCGGTGAAGGAGTACACCCTCTCCGGTGTCTTCACCACCGAGGACGGCGCCGTCAACGCGGGCGGCAGCCTGGTCCTCTTCGAGACCCCGGTCGCCCAGAAGCTGTACCTGCGGCCCGGCGAGTTCATGAACGTCGACATCTCCGCCGCGTCCGGCGCCTCCGCCGACAAGCTGCTGGCCGAGGTGAAGCCGCTGCTGCCGAAGGGCGCCGACGCCCGGACCGGCCAGGACCTCGCCGACGAGCAGGCCAAGAACATCGAGAGCGGCCTGAGCAGCCTCAACACGATGCTGCTCGCCTTCGCCGCGATCGCGCTCTTCGTCGGGATCTTCCTGATCGCCAACACCTTCACCATGCTGGTCGCCCAGCGCACCAAGGAACTGGCCCTGATGCGCGCCGTCGGCGCCTCCCGCCGCCAGGTCAAGCGCTCGGTGCTGCTGGAGGCCGCCGTGGTCGGCGCGCTCGCGTCGGTCATCGGCTTCGTGCTCGGTCTCGGACTCGCCGTCGGCCTGCGCTCCGCGATGAGCCTGACGGGCGGGAAGATCCCGGCCGGACCGCTCGTCGTCTCGCCCACCGCGGTCGTCGCGGCGCTGGCGGTCGGTGTGCTGATCACCGTGCTGGCCGCCTGGCTGCCCGCCCGCCGGGCCGCGAAGATCCCGCCGGTGGCGGCGATGAACAGCGTGCACGCGACCGCGACGGTCAAGTCCCTGGTGCTGCGCAACTCGATCGGCGGCTTCCTCACCGCTGTCGGCGCCGCGGGCATCGCGGCGGGCGCGTCCATGGGCTCGGACGGCCGGACGGTCATCGGGGCCGGCGCGTTCTTCGCGCTGATCGGTGTCATCGTGCTGATCCCGCTGCTGTCGCGGCCGGTCGTCGCGCTGGTCCGCCCGCTGCTGAAGAAGCTGTTCGGCGTCTCCGGCAAGCTGGCCGCGCAGAACGCGGTCCGCAACCCGCGCCGCACCGGCGCCACCGCCTCCGCCCTGGCGATCGGGCTCACCCTGGTCACCGGCATCTCGGTCCTCGGCGTCACCCTCGGCCAGGCGGTCGACCGGATGACGACGGACAACGTCAAGGCCGACTACATGGTCTCGATGGCGAACGGGGACACGCTCGACCCGTCGGCGCTCGCCGCCCTGGAGAAGGCGGACGGCGTCGAGGCCATCACGCCCCACCAGTACGCCTGGCCGGAGTTCGGCGGCGAGCACCTGCCGGCCTCCGGGGTCGCCGCCGACGACGTGTCCGAGCTCTTCGCCGTCAAGACGGTCTCCGGCTCGATCGACTCGCTGCGCGACGGCGAGATCGCCGTCACCGAGAAGGTCGCCAAGTCGAACGGCTGGAAGACCGGGGACACGCTTCCGGTCGTGTACGAGGACGACAAGAAGGAGAAGCTGAAGATCGGGGCGGTCTACGAGGGCAACGAGTTCCTCTCCTCCGTCCTGATGTCGAAGGACGTCCTGAACCGGCACGCCGACCACCCGTACATCCGCGAGGTCTGGCTGAAGATGGACGGCGGCGAGACCGCCGCCAACGAGAAGGCCGTGATCAAGGCGCTCGGTGACAACCCGGCGATGAGCATCATCGACCGTCAGGGCATCCGGGACATGTTCGGCGGCTTCGTGAACACCGCCCTGAACATCATGTACGGCCTGCTGGCGATGGCCCTGATCATCGCGGTGCTCGGCGTCGTCAACACGCTGGCCATGTCGGTCTTCGAACGCCAGCAGGAGATCGGGATGCTGCGCGCGATCGGCCTGGACCGGCGCCGGGTGAAGCGCATGATCCGGCTGGAGGCCGTGGTCATCTCGCTCTTCGGAGCGGTGATCGGTGTGGTGCTCGGTACGTTCCTCGGCTGGGCGATCGGGCAGACCCTGAAATCCTCCATCCCGGGCTACGCCCTGGTCGTCCCGTGGGACCGGATCGGCATCTTCCTGCTGCTCGCCGGGCTGGTCGGGGTCCTGGCCTCGCTCTGGCCGGCCCGCAGCGCCGCGAAGCTGAACATGCTGACGGCGATCAAGACGGAGTAGTCCGGAGCCGAACGGTTCGCGGCCGGACGGCTCATGACCGGACGGCTCCCCACCGAGAGGTTCGACGGCCGAGGGCCGGTACCCGCAGCCCACTGCTGCGGGTACCGGCCCTCGGTGCGTTCCGGTCAGGTCCTCGCGCGTCCCGGTCGGCACCTCGGTGCGTCCCGGGCCGCCCCTTCCCGCGGTCCCGGTCAGGCGGTGGCCGTCTCCGTCCACCGACGGGCCCGCAGCGGCATCCGGGAGGCCCCTCCCTCCGCCGGGCGCACCGCGAGGATCTGGTTGACGCCGATCCTGTTGTGCTCGAAGGAGAGCGCGGAGGCGGCCATGTAGAGGCGCCAGACCCTGGCCCGCCCGGCCGAGGTCAGCCGGACCGCGCGGTCCCAGTGCTTCTCCAGGTTGGCGACCCAGCCGCGCAGCGTCAGCGCGTAGTGCTCGCGGATCGACTCGACGTCCCGGGCCTCGAAGCCGGCCTCTTCGAGGATGGCCATGGTCCGTCCCACCGGGGCCAGTTCGCCGTCCGGGAAGACGTACGCGTCGATGAACTCGTCCACGTGGTACGCGGACTCGTCCTTCTCGGGGCGACGGGCGATCTGGTGGTTGAGCAGCCGGCCGCCGGGCTTGAGGAGTGCGTGGACGTCGTCGGCGTAGTCGCGGAAGCGGACCGCGCCGACGTGTTCCGCCATGCCGATGGACGAGACGGCGTCGTACGGGCCGTCCCGGACGTCCCGGTAGTCCTGGACCCGGATCTCGACCCGGTCGGTCAGGCCCTCCTCCGCGACGCGCTTCCTGGCGTACGCGGCCTGTTCGGCGGAGAGCGTCACGCCGGTGACCCGGGCGCCGTACTCACGGGCCGCGTGGATGGCCATCGAGCCCCAGCCGCAGCCGATGTCGAGGAGGCGGTCGCCCTCCTTCAGCGCGAGCTTGCGGCACACCAGGTCGAGCTTGTCGCGCTGGGCCTCCTCCAGGGTCCCGCCGTCCTCCCAGTAGCCGCAGGAGTAGACCATGGACGGGCCGAGGAACAGTTCGTAGAAGTCGTTGCCGACGTCGTAGTGGTGGCTGATGGCCGCCTTGTCGCGGCGCCTGGTGTGCAGGGTGCCGAAGCGGCTGCGCACCTCCTCGGGCGGCGGCGTCGGCGGGAGTCCGGGGCCGGCGAGGCGCAGCAGCCCCTTCGCGAAGGCCCTCGTCCTCGGGTCGCGGACCGGGTGGACGGCGTCCTCGGCCGCCACGTCCCGCTCCCAGATCAGCGAGGCCAGCCGGTCCAGGGCCTCGTACAGATCGCCCTCGATGTCGATGTCGCCCGCCACCCAGGCGCGGGCCAGGCCCAGTTCGCCCGGCTTCCAGAGCAGCCTGCGCAGTGCGCGCCGGTTGCGGACGGCGAGGACGGGGGCGCCGGGCGGTCCCGACTCGCTGCCGTCCCAGGCCCGGATCCGGACCGGCAGCCTCTCCCCCAGAAACTCCTCGACGAGAGCGGTCAGCCGCAACGCGGCGTCAGCCATGGTGCACACCTCCGTTGATGGTGTTCCCAATACGCCCAAACATGCCCAAACATGCCCGACAGGGGTCGGACACGCCTGGAACCACGCCGGGCGCACACGGCGCCGCGGCGAGGTGCATCACCTTCAACAGTCCGCCGAACGCACCCCATCCCGCTACAGCGCAACGGAACGGCAAAATACCTGTACGTCGCACACATTCGGTGGCGTGCCGCCCCGCCCGACGGCCGGCACGAGCCCGCGCCGCCCGCCGCGGAGCGCGTGGGGAGCCTCCCGCCCCCGGGCACGCCGAAGGGGCCGCCCGCACCACGGATGGCGGGCGGCCCCTTCGGGCGTCGTGCGCGTACTACGGCGTGCCGTGCGGGCGAGTGGACCCGCGACGGGACGTCAGGAGGCCTTGGCCTTCTCGCCCTCGGGCTTGGCGGCGGCCGGGGCCGGGGCCGGCTTGGCGGCCTCGTAGAACTCCTCGCGCGGCGACTCGATGGCGCCGAGCGAGACGACCTCGCGCTTGAGGAACATGCCGAGGGTCCAGTCGGCGAAGACGCGGATCTTGCGGTTCCAGGTCGGCACCGACATGCCGTGGTAGCCACGGTGCATGTACCAGGCGAGCCGTCCCTTGAGCTTGATCTTGATCTTGCCCAGGTAGATCATCGCGACGCCCTTGTGCAGCCCCAGACCGGCGACGGCACCCTTGTTGGCGTGGCTGTACTCCTTCTGCGGGAAGCCGCGCATCCCGGCGATGACGTTGTCGCCGAGGACCTTGGCCTGACGCAGCGCGTGCTGGGCGTTCGGCGGGCACCAGGCGTTCGGGTTGCCGGCCCGGCGGCCGACCATGTCCGGCACCTGGGCGTTGTCGCCCGCGGCCCAGATGTAGTCGGTGCCCTGCACCTGGAGCTTCTCGGAGGTGTCCACGTGACCGCGCGGGCCGAGCGGCAGACCGAACCGGGCGAGCGCCGGGTTCGGCTTCACACCGGCGGTCCACACGATGGTGCCGGAGTCGACCTCCAGGCCGTTCTTCAGCACCACGTGACCGTCGACGCAGGAGTCCATGGAGGTTCCGAGGAAGACCTCGATGCCGCGGGACTCCAGGTGCTCGCGGCCCCAGACACCCAGCTTCGGGCCGACCTCGGGCAGGATCTTGTCGGCGGCGTCGACGAGGATGAAGCGCATGTCCTCGCGCTTCACGTTCGTGTAGTACTTCGCCGCGTCGCGGGCCATGTCCTCGACCTCGCCGATGGTCTCCGCACCGGCGAAACCGCCACCCACGAAGACGAACGTGAGCGCCTTGCGGCGGACGTCCTCATCGGTCGTCGAGTCGGCCTTGTCCAGCTGCTCCAGGACGTGGTTGCGCAGGCCGATGGCCTCCTCGACGCCCTTCATGCCGATGCCCTGCTCGGCGAGGCCGGGGATCGGGAAGGTGCGGGAGACCGCGCCCAGCGCGATGACCAGGTAGTCGAAGGGCAGCTCGTACGCCTCGCCGACGAGCGGCGCGATCGTGGCGACCTTGCGGTCCTGGTCGATGGTGGTGACCCGGCCGGTGAGGACCTCGGCCTTCGGCAGGACGCGCCGCAGCGGGACGACGACGTGCCGGGGCGAGATGCTGCCGGCGGCGGTTTCGGGAAGGAAGGGCTGGTACGTCATGTACGAGCGCGGGTCGACGACCGTGACGGTCGCCTCTCCGTAGCGCATCTTCTTCAGGATGCGTCGAGCTGCGTACAGGCCTACGTACCCACCGCCTACTACGAGGATCCTGGGACGCTCCGTGGTGCTCATGCCATCGAGTATCCACCCCTCTCCGCGGGCCCCCTCGTGAGCCCCTTCACAAGGTTGTCTCCACCCTCTGCTACACTGCCCCGCCCGCGTGACCGAGGTCATGATCCCGACAGGGAACCAGAGGGCGCGGACGGACGTTGTACACCGCCTGTGAGCTGGCTCTTGTGCCCGAAAAGGCGGTGGACCACCGCCTTGGTCCACTCCACGGAAACACAACCGGAACAGTCCCGAACCGGCGCGGAACGACGCCCTGAACGGCTCCGGGCGCCCCTACGGACGAGAACCGCCCTTCACGAGGCCCAATTACTTGTGAAGAAGTTCACGAACTTTGTCGGGGGATGCCCCTCCGAACCCTCCCCGAACAGCTCACGGCGGCTCGGAAACGCAGCTCAGAAGTGCGGGCGGGAACGCGACCGGCGGGGGCGTCCACCGCGACCTGTGACACCCCGGCCCCGGCAGCGTCGTCGCCGCTCGTCGGCGACGATCAGTCGTTTCCTGCCGCGTACCACGCGATCCCGTCGAGGATGTCGTGCTCGCTGACGACGACCTCGCGCACCCCGGCCCGCCGCATCACGGCGAGCAGGATCAGCGCCCCGGAGGTGATCACGTCGACCCGCCCCGGGTGCATGGCGCCGATCGCCGCGCGCTCGGCGTGCGTGGAGGCGGCGAGGCGCGCGGTGATCGCCTCGACCTGTTCCAGGGAGATCCGGGAGTGGTGGATCGCCTCGGAGTCGTACGTGTCGAGTCCGAGGGCGATCGCGGCGACCGTGGTGACCGTCCCGGCCAGGCCGACGAGGGTGGCGGCCCCGGTGAGCGGGACGGTCTCCTCGGCGAGGTCCAGGGCCGCTTCGACATCGGCGCTGATCGCGGCGATCTGACCGGGGGTCGGCGGATCGGTCACGACGCCGTCGTGCACGAGGTGGCGCTCGGTCATGCGGACACAGCCCATGTCGACGGAGCGCGCCGCCCGCACGTGGTCGTCTCCGACGACGAACTCGGTGGAGCCGCCGCCGATGTCCACGACGAGGTACGGCTTGGCGAGGTGGTCGCGGCCCACGAGCTCCTTGGTGGCGCCGGTGAAGGAGAACTCCGCCTCCTGGTCACCACTGATCACCTCGGGCTCGACACCCAGGATGTCCAGCACACCGCGGACGAACTCGTCGCGGTTCTCCGCGTCCCGGGAGGCGGAGGTGGCGACGAAACGGATCCGCCGCGCCCCGTGCTTCTCGATCACCTCCGCGTACCGGCGGCAGGCGTCGAACGTCCGCTCCAGCGCCTCCGGGGCGAGCCGGCCGGTGCGGTCGACGCCCTGGCCGAGGCGGACGATCTCCATCCGGCGGTCGAGCTCGACGAACTCGCCGGTGGACGGGTCGGCGTCGGCGACGAGCAGACGGATGGAGTTGGTACCGCAGTCGATCGCGGCCACGCGGGTCATGGGTGCTCCTGTGGAGAGTCGGGCCCCGCCGGGGGACGAGGTCCGGGGCACGGCCCTCGTGACGGCCCCGGCGGCGGCCGAGGGGCGCGGGTCGGGGGCGGAGCCCCCGTGGGAACGGTCAG
Source organism: Streptomyces sp. NPDC032161 (assembly GCF_040636995.1). Classification (NCBI taxonomy): domain Bacteria; kingdom Bacillati; phylum Actinomycetota; class Actinomycetes; order Kitasatosporales; family Streptomycetaceae; genus Streptomyces; species Streptomyces sp. NPDC032161. Next base: position 44,034 of record NZ_JBEZVN010000022.1, read on the forward strand.
CCCTCGTCGTCGGGGGCGCAGGGCGTCACGCACGGCCCCTTGCGCCACCACTCCGGCAGCATCGCGATCGCCTCGTCGCCCAGCGGGTTCACACCGGGGCCCGCCGCCAGCGAGTGCGCGACCAGCACGTGCAGGCACTTCACCCGGTCCGGCATGCCGCCCGCGCTGGGGAAGCCCTCCAGCACCTCGATGGCGTCGCGCCGGGCGATGTAGTCCTCGTGCGCGGCCCGGTAGGCGGCGGCCAGCTCGGGGTCGGTGCCGAGGCGCTCGGTCATCTCCTTCATGACCCCGTTCGCCTCCAGCGTGCCGATCGCGGACGCGGCGCGCGGGCACGTCAGGTAGTACGTCGTCGGGAACGGCGTGCCGTCCTCCAGCCGGGGCTGCGTCTCGACCACGTCCGGGTTGCCGCACGGGCAGCGGTGCGCGATCGTGCGCAGCCCGCGCGGCGGGCGGCCCAGCTGCTGCTGGAACGCGGCGATGTCCGCCTCGGTGGGCTCGGTGGGCTCGGTCTGCGGAGGGGGGGTTTCCATGCCTGCCTAGGTTCTGGGGTTCTGACGGTTCGGAGGGGGCCGCGGGGATCCGTGGGCCCTAAGGACGAAGGTCCGAGGGACCGGAAGTCCGGGGGTCTGGGCGTCTGCGGGGCTGGAAGTCCGAGGGGCCGGCCTTCCCGGGCACGGGCGGACGGACGCGGTCAGCCGCGGTCGGCGCTGTCGACCCCGTCCCAGAGGTTCGCGTGCCACGGCCGGCCGGACCCGTCCGTCTCACCGTCGCGTTCCTTGGCCGCGTCCGGGTCGATCACCGTGTAGCCCGTCTCCCCGGGAAGAAGATAGTGCAGATGCTTGCGAGCCAGCTGCCTGACGTACGCGTCGTCCTGGAGCCGCGCCTTCTCGTCGCGCAGCTCCTCGGTACGGGCCCGGGCCTCCCGCGCCAGCCGCTCCTGGTCGGCGATCTCGTCCTGCTGCGACACGTACTGCCGTATCGGGTACGCGAGCGCGACCACGAGGGAGCAGACGACGAGGGCCAGAAAGGCGGCCCGGCCGGTGAGCCGGGAGCGGCGGTCCTGGCGACGGGTCTGCGACCGGTAGACACGGGCCGCGGTCTGCTCGCCCAGCAGTCGCAGCCGGGTCGCGGTGGAGAACCGGTCCCGGTCCTTCGCGGCCATGTCTCCGCCTCCCCTTCACACACGTCCGTCCCCGCACACGGTACGGGACCGCGTGCGGGGACGGACGGAGGCCGGAGCCTTCGGGCCCCTGCGGGCCGGGGCCGGCCGTGGGGCCCGAAGGGCCGGTCCGCGGGGGATCGGCCCCCACGGCGTCCTCGGTGCTCAGCCCTTGAAACGGGGGAACGCCGAGCGGCCGGCGTACACCGCGGCGTCGTCGAGGATCTCCTCGATGCGCAGCAGCTGGTTGTACTTGGCGACGCGGTCGGATCGGGCCGGGGCGCCGGTCTTGATCTGACCGCAGTTCACCGCGACGGCGAGGTCGGCGATGGTGACGTCCTCGGTCTCGCCGGAACGGTGCGACATCATGCACTTGAAGCCGTTGCGCTGGGCGAGCTCGACGGCGTCCAGGGTCTCGGTCAGCGAACCGATCTGGTTGACCTTGACGAGCAGCGCGTTGGCGGTGCCCTCCTCGATGCCGCGGGCCAGGCGCTCCGGGTTGGTGACGAACAGGTCGTCACCGACGATCTGCACCTTGCTGCCGAGCTTGTCGGTGATGATCTTCCAGCCGGCCCAGTCGTCCTCGTACAGCGGGTCCTCGATGGAGACCAGCGGGTACGCGGAGACGAGCTCCTCGTAGTACTCGGTCATCTCCGCGGCCGAGCGGGACTTGCCCTCGAACTCGTACGTGCCGTCCTTGTAGAACTCGGACGCGGCGACGTCGAGCGCGAGCGCGATGTCCTTGCCCGGGACGTAGCCGGCTTCCTTGACGGCCTCGATGATGAGGTCGAGGGCGGCACGGTTCGACTCCAGGTTCGGCGCGAAGCCGCCCTCGTCGCCGAGGCCGGTCGACAGGCCCTTGCTCTTCAGGACCTTCTTCAGCGTGTGATAGACCTCGGCGCCCCAGCGCAGGGCCTCGGAGAAGGACTCGGCGCCGATCGGGGCGATCATGAACTCCTGGATGTCCACGTTGGAGTCGGCGTGCGACCCACCGTTGAGGATGTTCATCATCGGGACGGGCAGCAGGTGCGCGTTCGGACCGCCGAGGTAGCGGAACAGCGGCAGGTCCGACGCCTCGGAGGCGGCGTGCGCGACGGCCAGCGAGACACCGAGGATGGCGTTGGCGCCGAGCGAGCCCTTGTTCTCGGTGGCGTCCAGGTCGAACATCGCCTGGTCGATCAGCCGCTGCTCGGTCGCGTCGTAGCCGACGAGCTCCGGGCCGATCTGCTCGATGACGGCGAGCACGGCCTTCTCCACACCCTTGCCCTGGTAGCGGTTGGGGTCGCCGTCGCGAAGCTCAATGGCCTCGAAGGCACCGGTGGAGGCGCCGGACGGCACGGCAGCACGACCCGTGCTGCCGTCGTCGAGGCCGACCTCGACCTCGACCGTGGGGTTCCCCCGGGAGTCGAGGATTTCCCGGGCTACGACGACGTCGATGGACGGCACGAGGCATCTCCTTCTGGGATATGACACTGGTTCTGCAGGGTCACTTTGGCCTTGCGACAAGAGCCTAACCGGCCCCGCCCGCTCAGCCCGACGACCGCCCGCCCCCTGGGACGAAAAAGGACCCGGGAGTGCACGATCCCGGGCAAATGGCCAGAATATTACGGATCAGTAACTACAACAGTTGAACGAACTGCGCCGCACACGAGCGGCGCACGCCCGGGTGCGGGACGCGCGGTGCCGCGTCGGCGCGCGGCACGCGCTCCGAGCAGACGCCCCGGCCCGGCGCGCGGGGGGAGCGCGCCGGGCCGGGCATCCGGAGAGGAGAGGGACCGGACTACTTCGTCAGGTGCAGCTGCTGACCCGGGTAGATCAGGTCGGCGTTCTCGACGATGTCCTTGTTCAGCTCGAACAGCCGCTGCCAGCCGCCCTCGACGCCGTGGGCGGCGGCGATCTTGCTGAGGGAGTCGCCGGAGACGACCTTGTACTCGCCGTCGCCCTTCTTGACCTTCTTGCCGGTCGGGGTGGTGACGGTCTTCTTCGACTCGGTCCGCGGGGCGGCGGGACGGTCGGAGCGGGAGGCGGGGGCCTCGGCGCGCTCGACCTGCTTCGGCTGGGCCTGCTGCTTGGGGGCCGTCTGGGTGCTCTGCTTCTTGGCGGCACCGGAACTCTTCGAGGAGGTGTCGACGCCCGGGTCGACGCCGTCGTTGCGCAGGTTGCCGGCGGAGGCGCAGCCCCAGGCACCCGGACCCTGCATGTCGAGGAGCCGCTCGGCGGTGGCGATCTGCTGGGCCTTGGTGGCCAGGTCGGCGCGCGGCGCGTACTTCAGACCGCCGGCGGCGGCCCAGCTGGACTGCGAGAACTGCAGACCGCCGTAGTAGCCGTTGCCGGTGTTGATGGACCAGTTGCCCCCGGACTCGCACTGGGCGACGGCGTCCCAGGTGGCGACGGAGGCGGCGGAAGCGCCGGTCGCGCCCAGCAGCGGGACGGCGACGGCGGAGCCGGCGACTCCGGCGAGCGTGGCGACACGGACGGCCTTGGACGGGCGGCGGTGCTTGCCCTTGCCGGAAAACAGCATGGAAGTCTCCTCACCGACGCCTACGAGGTGAGCTGTCGGGTTCGGGCCGAGTGAGTTGCCCGGTCGCACGTCCTAGCACGCGACTTCACCCCAAGTCGGTCCTGATGCGTCTCGCGACGATCGGGGCCGACGCCTACCTGGGTCCCCCGCTCCTGCCTACGGCGCTTGAACGCGTCTGTTCCCTCCGACCGACGGCAGGATTCGGCGTGACGGTCGGCGGGGCCCGCGGTGCGAGCGGTTCCGACCGTAAACACATATAAGCCCCATATTCAAAGAAGGACACATCGGGCAATCGTCTCTTACTTGCATCTGAGGAACCGTAGTTTTCGCAGGTGGGACGCGATACGGACGGGACCTCCGGGCCCAACACGCCAATTGACGCAAAGAGATCCATGTCTCACTCGCATGCAAGCCGACAAGAGCCTCCGATAGCATCCCGGCTCCTGAGGCCCCGTCAGCCGGCCACCGGGTCCGGCCTCAACGGGCCTCCGCGTCGACATCGAGGCTCTGGCCAGGAAGGATGAGGTCCGGATCGGAGCCCACGACCTCCTTGTTGGCCTCATAGAGCGCGGACCAGCCACCGGGGACGTTCCGCTCGTCGGCAATCGTCCAGAGATTGTCACCGGGACGGACGGTGTACGTGTCGTCGGCGACCGGGGAGGCCGCGTCGCGCCCCCCGCCGTCGCGCGAGGCGTGACGACCCGACTCGCGGCCGACGTCCCCGTCGGCACCCCACCCCTCCTCGGCGGCCGGTGAGCCACGATGCTTGCCGCCCGAACCGTCCGACGCTCCAGATCCTTCCGAGTCCCCGGGCGGCCCTGACGGAGCGACAGAAGCGCCCGAATCGCCCATATCAACCGATTCAGGCAAACGGTGCGCATTGTCGGATGAAGTGGCGGAACCGGTGGGCGAGGGCGTGACATCGGACCCGGTTCCGGCGTCCGGCTTCCCGGCACGGCCCGAAGGCGTGACGTCCTCGTCGGACGGGGACTCCGACGACTTGTCAGCCGGCTTCGCGCCCTTCTCCGCCCCGGTGCCGCCCGTCTTCTTCGCATCCTCCTCCGCCCCGGAGCCGCCCGCGGGCTTCTCCGAGGAGGTCTCCCCCGGGTCGACCCCTGGCAGCTCCCCACCCGTCGCGAGGCCAGAGAGGGGCGCACAGCTCGGCCACGCCTGCGGACCCCGGTCGCCCAGGATCTTCTCGGCCACCGCGATCTGCTGGGCGCGGCTGGCGAGGTCGGCGCGCGGGGCGTACGCCTCACCGCCGTACGCCTTCCAGACCTCCGGGGTGAGCTGAAGGCCGCCGTAGGAGCCGTTGCCGAAATCGGCGCTCCAGGAGCCGCCGCTCTCGCACTCGGCGACCCGGTCCCAGGTCGCCGAGTCGGCCGCCTGCGCGGCGCCCGCGCCGAGCAGCGGGATGGCGATGGCGGATCCGGTCACGCCCGCCGCGACGACGATGGCGGGTGCCTGACGAGGGCGACGGTGTCTGCCGTTCGCGGAGCCCATGAGGTTGCCTTCCGTGTGACGGACGAGTTCGGTCGAGCGACCCGGTGGGGTCGAACGGTGAACCTAACCGGACTCGAACGCGTGTCACAAGTCGATGCAGCGCCGATCACGCGCACATCACAGATGTGACGTAGCGTCAGAAACGGGTCGGGCGGGCCGGGGTCCGAACTCCACGGGAAGCGTGCGCAGTCCGCGCATGATGAGCCCGCCGCGCCACCGCAGATCGGCGGGCTCCACCGCGAGCCGCAGGTCGGGAAGGCGCCTGAGCAGCGTGGCGAGCGCGGTCTGTCCCTCCAGCCGGGCGAGCGGCGCGCCGAGGCAGTAGTGGATGCCGTGCCCGTATCCGAGGTGCTGATTGTCACGTCGGGCGAGGTCGAGCGTGTCGGGGTCCTCGAAGCGCGCCGGGTCGCGGTCGGCGGCGGCGAGCACGACCAGGACGGGGTCGCCGACCGCGATGTCCCGGCCGCCGAGCGTCAGCGGCTCGGTGGCGAACCGCCAGGTCGCCAGTTCCACCGGGCCGTCGTACCGCAGCAGTTCCTCGATCCCGGTCTCCAGCAGCCCGTTCTCCCCCGCGTCGAGGGAGCGTCGCAGCCGTTCGCGCTGGGCGGGATTGCGCAGCAGCGCGTACATCCCGTTCCCGATCAGGTTGACGGTCGTCTCGAAACCGGCGAAGAGCAGGATGAAGGCCATGGCCGCGGCCTCGTTCTCGGTGAGGTGCTCGCCGTGGTCGCTGGCCCGGATCAGCCCGGAGATCAGGTCGTCCCCGGGGTTCTCCCGCTTGCGGTGGATGAGTTCGGCGAGATAGCCGCGCATCTTCTTCACCGACCGGGCGACGCCGCCGCGCGGGCCGCCGCCGTGCCGGATCATCATGCCCGCCCAGTCCCGGAAGTCGTCCTGGTCCTCGCGCGGGACGCCGAGCAGGTCGCAGATCGCGTAGATGGGGAGCGGGAAGGCGAAGTCGTGGATGAGGTCCGCCCGGCCCTCGGCGGCGAAGCGGTCGATGAGCCCGTCCGTCAGCTCCTGCACGCGCGGCGCGAACGCGGCGACCCGGCGTGGGGTGAACGCCTTGGAGACCAGTCGGCGCAGCCGGGTGTGGTCGGGCGGGTCGATGTTCAGCAGATGCGTCATCAGCTCCGCCTTGCGCTCGCCGGGGATGCCGGTCTTCCCCTTGGCGTGCGCGGGCTCGGCGTGGTGCGCCGGGTTCTTGGAGAGCCGCGCGTCGGCGAGCGCCTGCCGGGCGTCCGCGTACCGGGTCACCAGCCACGCCTCGACGCCGCTGGGCAGCGAGGTGCGGTGCACGGGGCTGTGCTCGCGCAGCCAGGCGTAGGCGGGGTACGGGTCGGTGGCGAACTCCCACGTGAAGAGTTCGGGAGCGCCCGCGGGGCAGGTGGCGGGGGTCGCCGCGACCTGGTCGGCGGGGTTCTCCGCAGGGCGGTCGGCGGGGTCCTCCGCGACGTGGCCGGCGGGGCGGCCCACGGTCTGATCGGCGGGTCGGTCGGCGGGGCTGTGGTTCACCCTTTGACGTTATCCCCGTCTTTCGGGGGCGACCCCGGCACCCCGGAGGCGCCCGCCGACGTCCGGCCGGGTCAGGCGGTGCCCTCGGCAGCCCGGATGGCGTCCCGGTAGGCGCGGCCCGCGGCCCTCAGCGCCGCCTCGGGGTCCACGCCGTCCTTTTCGGCGTGCACGGCGAGGTCGAGGAGTTCGTAGCCGATGCCCCGGCCCGTGGGCAGCGGCACGTCGAGGCCGGCGGTACGGACCCGGGAGGCCAGCTTCGCCACCAGCGCCAGCCCGGGCTGGCCGAGCGGCACCCCGTCGGTGACGGACTCGCGCCGCTTCTCGACGGCCTTGGTCCGCAGCCAGTGCGCGTGCACGTCCTCGGGGGTCTCGGCGGTCTCGTCACCGAAGACGTGCGGGTGGCGGTGGATGAGCTTCTCGACGATGGTCGCGGCCACGTCGTCGACGGAGAAGGGCGCCTCCCCCTCCCCGGGGCCGCCCTCCTCGGCGATCCGGGCGTGGAAGACGACCTGGAGGAGTACGTCCCCCAGTTCCTCGCGCAGTTCGTCGCGGTCGCCGTCCTCGATCGCCTCGACGAGTTCGTACGCCTCCTCGATCGCGTACTTGGCGAGCCCCTTGTGGGTCTTCTGCGACGTCCACGGGCATTCGTTGCGGATCCGGTCCATGATCTGGACCAGGTCGAGGAGCCGCGCGCCGGGCAGATCGTAGGAGCCGGGCAGCAGCTCCAGGTCCGGCATGCTCACCCGCCCCGAACCGGCGAGCCGTGCGAGCCCGTCGGTCAGCGGCTGGTTCCCCTCGCCGCCGGTGAGGACGACGACGGTCCGGCCGCCCGCGCAGGCGTCGACGAGCTCCTGCGCGCTGGGCACGGTGTGCTCGACGGTGACGTCCGCCTCGCGCAGGTACGGCAGCTGCGGGTTGTCCGGCTCGGCGCAGAGCACCCGGTCGGCGGCGCGCAACGCCTGCCAGGCGGGCCAGGACAGGAGTCCGGGCGCCACGCGGTGGCTGGCGGTGAGCAGGACGATACGGCCGGGGGCTTCGGCGCGGCCGGGGGCTTCAGCGTTCACCGTTCGAATCTACCTCCGGTCGAATCCGCCGCCGGTCGGGTCCGCCACCGGGCCGATTCCCTCCCCGGCCGATCCCCGTCTCCGGCCGGGTCCCTCTTTGACCGGCCCCTCCCCGGTCGGCCCCGGGCGCCGTCGTGCACACCGTTCACGTAACGAGCGCCGCTGTGCACGTCGCTTCCGCGCCGCCCGCGCCGGTCGACCGGCCGCGCTCCTACGCGCCGGACTCCGGGAGCGCTCCGGCGGGCTTGGTGACCTGGCTGATCCAGGGAGCCTTGTAGTCGGCGAGCTGGGTCTGCTGGTCGTTCCAGGTGCCGTAGCGCGGGTTCACGTCTACCTTCAGCGCCTTCGACGCCTTGCTGAGGGCGTCACCGACGATCTTCTGACCCTCGGGCTGTCGCAGGTCGGCGCCGAGCGCCTCGGCCAGCTTCGACAGCTGGACCTGCTCCCGCAGGACGGCGTCGATCTGGTCCGGCGCGACCCAGCTCTGCTGGAGCATCGCCGCCCGCAGCCGCTCCTCTCCCCCGGACTGGGCGACCGCCGCCTTCCTCATCTCCTGGACCTCGCTGCGGTCGACGGTCACGCCCGCGTCCCGCGCGGCCCGGTCGAGGACCCGGTCGAAGATCAGACCGTGCAGCTTGGCCCGGCCGAGCTGGCCGGACTTGTCGATGAGCTGGTCGACGTCCCGGGACTGGCGCTGGGCCTCGCGCACCGCCGCCACCTGGCCCTGCACGGTGGACACCTCGATCCGGTCGCCGCCGACGAGGGCCGCGGCGCCCGGGTGGGCCTGGCTGCCGCATGCGGTCAGGAACGGGGCGCCTACCAGCAGGGCGGCGGAGGCGGAGACGGTGAGCGCGGTGCGACGACGGCGGTGCAAAGGAACCTCCCGGGGAGACTTTGTGCATCAGTGCACAAGACCTTGCGCTGATCGATGGTAGGCAGTGGATGTGATTGGGGCCACTGGTTCGACCAACGATTCGGGCGGAGTTGGAGATGTGGGGACCGCGTGCGGCTCCCCCACGGGTTCCTCGACTCCACGGATCGCGCGGCTTGTCGGGCTCCATGTCCCCGGCGGAACGGCCCTGTTCGATGACCTGTGGGTTTCCTTCAAATGAATTGCCCCGTTTTGCATAGGGTTTCAGGTGCGCGGCGCCGCGCGCGGCTGCGGTAGCGGGCGCGTTGGTCGCCCCACCGTGGACATCCGGGCCCAACCGGCCGCCATCGCGGCCGGGGCACCCCAGGCGTTCCGGTCGATCGCGCGTACAGCGGGACCGGCTTCCGGCTGATGGCGCTGACGGACTTCACCCAGGAGGTGGTAACGCGAGGGAGAAGAAGGATGAGGCCGACGGGGCAGGCGGGGTCGTCAGCCGCCCCGGCGGCAGCACACGATCTCACGCCACGTGGGCCACAGGGGCGGTCCGTGACATTCCGTTTGCGGAAGTTTGGCATGGCCATTACCCACAGGGCCTCGTGAAGACCCTGCTGAAGACTCCGATGGATCTGATGGATCTGATGGAGCTCCTGGCGAAGGGGGCAGGTCCTCAGCCGCCCTGGACCTCCGCCTGACGGTCGAGCCGTCGGCGCAGTTCCACCGGCAGCGGGTGGTGCGGACCGTAGGCCCGTTCCGCGTCGTACAGCAGCGCCTGGAGTTGTACGCGTGCGCCCGCGTGGTCGCCGAGCGCGAGCAGCAGATGCCCGATGCGGTTGCGGATCTCGAAGGCGCGGGCGGGATCGCCGCCAGTGGCCCGGTGGTTCTCGCAGTACGGGAGCACCGCACGGTACTCGACGAGCGCGGCGGCCGGTTCGCCGAGCTGCTCCAGGCACTGGGCCGCGTCCTGGCGGAACTGGAGCAGTTGGGCGTCGGCCGGTCCGGCCTGCGCCGCGCGCTCGTCGGCGAGGCGACGCAGCTCGGGCAGGGCGCGGCGGTACTGGCCGTCGTCCATCAGCGTCGCCGCGTACTGCTTGCGCAGGATGCGGACCACGGCGGAGTTCTCGCCGTGCTGTTCGGCCGCGACGGGGAGGAGGGACCCGAGGATGTCCACGGCCTGGGTGATACGGCCCTCGCCGAGCAGTCGCTTGACCTCGTCGACGGCGGCGGCGACATCGGGCCGGGCCGCCGCGCCCGTCGCCGTACCCGCCGGGGCGGCCGACGGAGGCGGGAACAGGGGCGCGGACACCGGCGCCGGGGACGGGACGGCGCCCCGGTCGGGCCACGGGGCGTGCGGGCGCAGGAAGGGGCGGGTCGGGTCGAGCGGGCCGGTGGGCAGCCCGGCGCCCCGGGCGGGAAGCAGCGGGGCGAGGTGTTCGTACACCTCCTGGGCGTCGGCCGGGCGGTGCTGCGGGTCCTTGGCGAGCAGGCGCAGCACCAGCGCTTCGAGCTGCCCGGGGATGTCCGGCCGCACCCGGCGGACCGGGGGCGGCGGTTCGTGGAGGTGGCGGTGGAGCACGCCCAGCGCGGTGGACCCGGCGAACGGCACGTCCCCGCTGAGGAGTTCGTGGAGGAGCGCGCCGAGCGCGTACAGATCGGTGTACGGGCCGACGGCACCGCCCATCGCCTGCTCGGGCGCCATGTAGGCCGGGGAGCCGATCGGCGAGCCGGTGTGGGTGAGACGGGTGGTGTCGGTGTCCAGCACCGAGGCGACGCCGAGGTCCAGGACGGTGACGGCGCCGTCCGGTCGCACGATCACGTTGCGGGGTTTCAGGTCGCGGTGGACGATCGGGACCGCGTGCACGGCGCACAGGACGGCGCACAACTGGGCGGCGACGGACACGGCCCACTGCCAGGGGTACGGGTCGTGCTCGGCGAGATGGTCGGCGAGGTCGGCGCCCTCGACGTACTGCATGACCAGGTACAGGTCCTCGCCGTCGCTGCCCGCGTCGTGGACCGTGACCAGTCCGGGGTGGTCGACCTGCGCGGTGATCCGGCACTCGCGGACGAAGCGGCGGCGCAGTTCGTCCGCCGCCTGGCTGTCGACGGGGCCGGTGACCCGGTCGGGGCGGAGCAGCTTCACCGCGACCCGGCGGTCCAGGCGCTGGTCGTAGGCCGTCCAGACCTGGCCCATGCCGCCCTGGCCGATGACGGTCGCGAGTTGGTACCGCCCGGCGACGACACGTCCGCTCACCGGCCGTCCTCCTTGCGGAGGTAGGCACTCAGCTCGTCCAGCTCGGCACGGACCTGATCGATGCGTCGCGGCTGCTGCTGCGGGGTTGACGGATCCGATGCCTGCGACGGATGTGACGGGCGCGGGGCGGGGCCGGGAACAGGGGCGGGGCCGGAGGCGACATGCGGATGCGGCGCGACGGGCGGCTGCGGCTGGTAGTGCGGCGGGTGCACGGGGGTGGGGACGGGCTGCTGGTGCCGCGCGGGGGCCGGGAAGGGAGCGGGCGCGGGCGCGGGTGTCGCGGCGGCGCCGGAAACAGGAGCGGCGGGCAGTGCGGGAGCGGCGGGCGGTACGGCCATCGGCGTCATGAGCGGGTATCCGTACCCCGGCACCGTCGGGTCCCCGTACCCGATCACGGGTGCCGGCCGTCTGAGCCGCTCGTAGTGGCGGATGTCCTCGACCAGGTAGTACCCGACCGCTGCCGCCAGCACCACCAGCAGCAGCGGTATGAGGACGTAGTCGATGCCGGTGGGATCGTCGCTCCCGTCCCTGCCGAGGATCGGCAGGAGCACGCAGACGAACAGGAAGCCCGCCCCGGCCAGCCACCAGTCGGCCTTCCGGCGGCGCACGATCGCGAGCCGGAGCAGCGGGGTCCACAGCAGCAGGCCGAGCGAACACACCGCGAGCGCGATGAACAGCACACGCATCGAGACGATCCAGGCCCTGCTGGGGACCCGACGCGGCGGCGTCGGGGGATGACCCGGGGCGTACATGGCTGCTCCTGGAGACCTGGTCGTGGGACGTCCGCGCACACTCCTCCATGTACGCGGATCCGAGCTTGACGTGCTCCCTGGCCTAAAGTCCAGGGATTCCGGCCCGGGTCGTCCGACCCTTCCGGGTGCTTCCTGCTTCGACGCGCTGTGCCGGGACTTTCGTCCTGGTCTTACCGGCGCTCCACAAGGCGTTTAGCGTCTCCGCCCGTCCGGCGGCGACGATACGGCGTCCTTCGAAGAGGACGTTGCGGGCAGCATTGTGGTCGCGGTCGTGCGCGGTGCCGCACTCGCCGCACAGCCACTGTCGGACGTGCAGGGGCTTGGGACCGTCCCGAAATCCGCAGACCGAACAGACCTGAGAGGACGGGAAAGCGCGGTCCACCTTGGCGAAGGTGCGGCCGTGCTTGACCGCCTTGTACTCCAGCATGCAGACGAACGCGGACCACCCCGCGTCGTGCACGGACTTGGCGAGCCGGGTGCGGCCGAGGCCGGACACCGCGAGGTCTTCCACATACACCGCTTGGTTGTCGCGGATGATCTGTGTGGATGCCTTGTGGTGCCAGTCCCCGCGCCGGTTGGCCACACGTGCGTGCTGGCGTGCGACCTTGATACGGGCCTTGGCCCGGTTCTTGCAGGTCAGAGCAGCCCTGAGACGCATTCATCCCTGGCGTGAACGCCGGGGCTTTCTGCAAGAGTCCCGGTAAAGGGCGACACCGACAATCGGCCCCGGGTTGTACGGAACCGTTGTGGTTCCGATCACTTCCGCACGGCCGCTCACTTCGGCGCGACCGTGCCGTCCGCCAGCCCGTCGTACATCCCCTGGACCAGTCGGCCGCCGAGGCGGCCGATCAGTCTGAGCGCCTCCTCGAAGTCGGCCAGCGCGCGGAACCGCTCCCCGTACCCGCGCTGTTCCGCGAGCGGCAGGCGGGGCAGCTGGAGGCGGCGGGCGTCGAGCCGGGTGGCGGTGGAGGCGTAGCTGCTGGCCTGGCGGGTGTTGGCGGTGCCGCGCAGGAACCCGGCGAGGAACCAGGGGTCGAGGGCGGCCGGGTCCGGGCGCAGCAGTTGGAGATTGCGGCCCAGGGCCGCCCCGGCGGTGGCGTCGTCGATGACACGGACGACGGAACCGCCCCCGAGCACGGGCACCACGACGTCGCCCGCTTCGACGAGGACCGGTTCCTCGGAGGGGCCGTCGGCGGGGAGGCTGCCCGAGGGGGCGGTGGAGCCGAGCACGTCGTGCTCCGTGAGGACGGGGGCGGAGCCGGGACCCGCGCCGGAGCCGCCGGTGTACAGCCGGAGCGCGCCGGCGCGGGCGAGTTCACCGACGGTGGTGAGCGGCCAGTGCGCCGGCTCGGAGGGGACCACGGGCGGCGGGGTGAGCGTGCCGGTGAGGCCGAGCGTCTCGGCCAGCCGTTCCCGTACGCGGATCAGTTCGGCGGGGCCGCTCGTGGCCGCCGGTGGCGGGAGATGGCGGGCGGGGGCCAGGTCGACGTCGTCGTCGAGGAGTTCGATGACGGGAACGACCCGGCGGCCCTCCCTCCAGCCCTCTTCCCGGCCGCGGGCACGGCCCCGGGTGTCGTCCGCCCGCCCCTCGGCCGCGCCGCTTTCGGCTCCCATCCCCTCGCCCACGAACGACTGCCAGGCATCGAGCACGACGGCGTGCACCGCCTGCCAGTCGAGCCGGTCGCGCCCGCCGGCCGGGGCGGTGGCCGACTGGCCCGGAGCGGCCGGTTCGGCCGGTTCGGCGGTGTCGACGAGCAGCACGTGCGGCGAGGGGCGCACTCCGCTGCCGGGCTTGCGCAGCACCCAGAGGTGGAGCGGGATGCCGTACGGGGGCGCGGCACCGGCCGGGAGCGCGATGACGGCGCGCAGGGCGCCGCGCCGCAGCAGATCGGCGCGGATACGGCGCCCGGAGCGGCGCGACGCGGCGGCGGGCGGCATCAGGAGCACGGCGGTGCCGCCCTCCCGCAGACGGGCCAGGGCGTGCTGGACCCAGGCGAGTTCGGACTCGGCACGGGCCGGGAAGCCGTACTCCCAGCGCGGGTCGTAGGCGAGTTCGTCGTGGCCCCAGTTGCGTTCGTTGAACGGTGGGTGGCAGAGCACCGCGTCGGCGGAGAGCCGCGGGAAGGCGTCGGCGAGGAGGGTGTCGCCCGTACGGACGCGGATGGTACGGCCCGTACCGGCGTCGTCGTGGAGGGCGAGGCGGAGCGCCGTGAGGGAGGCGAGGTCGGGGTCGGACTCCTGCGCGTACAGGGCGTCGCGGCGCTCGGCGGCGCACAGCAGGGCGCCGGTGCCCGCCGCGGGGTCGAGGACGGTGCGGGCGGGCCGTTCCCCGGCGTCCGCCAACGCGGCCATGAGCGCGGCGAGTCCGGGGGGCGTGAGGGTGTACTGACGTGGGTTCGCGTCCAGTTGACGTCCCAGCAGGAACTCGAACGTGTCCCGGGCGCCGTTCTCGGCGGCGAGTTCCGCGACACCCCGCAGCAGCGCGACGGACGGGAGCAGTTCCGCACGACCAGGGGTGTGAACCGCCCGTCCGCGTTCCTCGGCGGGCCCGAACCGTTCGGTGAGCACGTCGTCGAGGACGAGGGACAGCACACCGGCCATCGCCTCGTCGGGCACGGCGGCGATCTCCCGCCAGGCGGCGGGGTCGTTCCGCAGCACCAACAGGGCGCAGCCGGTGTGGACCAGGGCGGGGACCGGGCCGAGCGGATGCCCGGCGAGCTGCTGCCAGACCCGTTCACGGAGCGGGACTTCGGCGAGCTTCCCCTGGTCGCGCAGCCACTGCTCGACCTCGGACAGCGAGAAGGCCGGACTCGTCTCGGTGCCGCCGACGGGCTTGGGGAAGTCGGCGTGACGGCGCCGCCAGTTGCTGACGGCGGCGCGCCCCACACCCGCGAGTCGGGCGATCCCGGCAGCGGTCACCTCTGTCGAGTTCTCCGGCACTGACTGTCTCCTGGTCCTGGCCCTGGTCCTGGCCCTCGGCGTGGTGCGGTGACGGCGAGCATACCGATGCCGTTCACACGAAACCGATTCACAGCGTGCATCGACCTGTTCATTGTGAACCGCGTTGACTCGGTTCACAACCTCTGCTCTTATTGACCCGCCGCCGAACAACGGCGACGCATCGATCCGCTCACACCCCGCTTTTCGTCCCGTCTTTCGCCGGAGGGCACACCCATGTCCGAATTCACGCAGTCGCCGCAGTCCCCGCAGCCTCAGCAGCCGTACAGCCCCGCCCAGCAGCCGGGCGTGCGCCCGGCGCGCAACGGGCTGGGCATCGCCGCACTCGTCCTGGGCGTCATCGGTGCCGTGTCGGGCCTGATCCCGCTCCTGTTCTGGCTGGCGGGCATCCTGGGCGTCATCGGCCTGATCCTGGGCCTGTCGGGCCGGGGCCGGGCCAAGCGCGGCGAGGCCACCAACAAGGGCGTGGCCACCTTCGGCGCCGTGCTCGGCCTGGTCTCGCTGATCCTGGCCGTGGTCGGCGCGGTGATCACGTTCAAGGCCGTGGGCGACGCGGTGGACGAGATCAACAAGACGGTGTCGGACACCACGGCCTCCGCGAAGCCGAAGCCCGGCAGCGACACGGAGAACGGCGGCGCCGGCAAGGACGGCAAGAAGGACACCGGCAAGGCGCTGGAGGCCGGTGACTCGGCCGTGTACGACGACGACCTGACGGTCACGGTCGACGACGCCACCACGTACGCCCCGAACGAGTACGCCATCGGACACACCAAGGGCAACAAGGCGTACCGCGTCACCGTCGTCATCGAGAACGCGGGCAAGGAGAAGTTCGACGCCGCCCTCGTCGATGTCGCGGCCCGGGCCGGTGAGGACGGCGTGGAGGCCGAGCAGATCTTCGACGACAAGGTCGGCAAGGGCTTCAGCGGCACGGTCCTGCCGGGCAAGAAGGCCACGGTCGAGTTCGCCTTCGACGCCCCCGCGGACGCCAAGAAGCTGACCGTCGAGGTCAACCCCGGGTTCACCTACGACGCCACCCAGTGGGACCTGAAGCTCTGACCTCCCCTCCCCGTCCAAGACCCCCGCCCCCTTCGCGGACATGTCAGGTCCCGAGGTCGTCAACAAGGCCATCGAGACCACGGAGAAGGCGAAGTCCATGAACCTCGCCATCGAGACGAAGTCGGACGATGGCCCGGTCTCCGCGCGCCTCGCCGCCGCCCTGCCCGGCGACTGCGCGGGAACCATGTCCATCGGTCCGGCCGGGACCATCGAGATCCGCAAGATCGGCGGCACCGTCTACACGAAGTTCGACGAGGCGATGCTGCGCGAACAGTCCAAGGGCGGGCCCGCCGCCGACGTCGACGCGGCGGTGGACACGCTCGCGGGCCGCTGGATGAAGTCGAAGGCCTCGGATCCAGACAGCAAGGACATGCTCGAACTCTGCGAGCTGGCCACGATGTTCAAGGACTTCGAGGCCAACGACGACGTGGCCGAGAAGGCCGGCGAGACCACCGTCGACGGCAGACGCGCGCTGCGCCTCGTCGAGAAGGACGGCGAGGACACCTACACGATGCTGGTGGCCGCCGAGGGCGAACCGTACATCCTCCAGGTCGACGTCAGGAGCAGCGAGGAGCCGACGAAGATGACGCTTTCCGACTTCGACGAGCCCGTCGAGGCGAAGGCGCCCGCCCCCAAGGACATCGTCGGCCCGGACAACCCGACCGGCTGACCCGGCCGACCGTGCGTGCCCGCCGGTGGGCCACGGGGGACTCACCGGCGGGCACGCACGGGGTACGGGGCACGCACGAGGTGCGGAGGCCGACGCGCGGCACGTCGGCGCGTCAGCCTCCGCACTGCTCCAGCATGGCCTTCTTGTCGGCGGCGGTGACGGGCAGTTCGTACTTCAGCGACACCTGCGCGAACCGCACCGCGTACGAGCAGCGGACCGGCTTGTACGGCGGCAGCCAGGACGCGGGGCCCGAGTCCCGCTTCGCGTTGTTGGCCGGGCCGTCCACGGGCAGGAGGTTGAGCGGGTCGTTGGCGATCTGCTGCCGCTTGGCGTCGTTCCAGCGGGAGGCGCCCATCTGCCAGTCGTACGAGAGCGGCATGACGTGGTCGATCTGGACCTTGGCGGCCTTCTCCTTGCGCCAGTCCAGGGTGGAGCCGGTGTACGGGTCCTTGAGGGTCATCGACACGACCACGCAGTCCGAGCCGGAGCGGAACTTCAGCTCCTTGCCGTCCCGGGCGAGGAGGTCGTTGCGGGTGTCGCAGCCGTTACGGGCCAGCGGTATCCCGTCGACCGAGTCCTTCCAGGCGTAGCCGAACTTGTCGCGCGCGTAGCCGGTCTTCGGCCCCCGGCCCTTCGTCGCCACCTTCTCGATGAGCTTCCGGCCCGCCGCCCGGTCCGCCTCGGACGTGAGCGGAGCGAGGCCGGGCTTCGTGCCGTCGGGGTTCTCCAGCGGGCTCGCGCCGAATCCGCCGACCGCCCGGCCGCCACCGTCCGCCCCGCCGTCCTTCCGTCCGGTGTCGGAGGACGGCGACCCCACCTCGAAGTCGCAGCCCGCCAGGGCCAATACGGCCGCCACGCTGAGCGCGGGCAGCATCACTCGGTACGTACGGGGAGATCTCACGCGAAACCGTCCTGACAGGGAGAAAGTCAAACCAGTAAATCGTACAAATGACTCCCGTTTTGACGGGTATTCACACGCGCGTCGGCCAGGATGCGGCCTGAATCACACAGTTCGCGGCGCGGCACACCGAGGGAGCACCGCCCGCCGTCGGGGCCGGGTCAGGCATGGCGCCGCACACGGAGCCGGGCTTCTACGACCTCCGGTCGCCCGTAAGGCACTGCGCCCGGAGAAGCGACTGCCCACCATGAGACGACTTCCACTCGGAGGCATTCGACTACTGTCCGTAACACGCATCGATGTATGTCACGTCGATGTGTGCTGCGCCCGTGAGTGTTGCACTGGTGAGCGTTTCCAAGGCACCGCCGTCGCCCGGCCCGTAAACTTCCCTGATCAGCGGCATGCCCGCAGCTTCCGAACACGCTGCCTGGAGCACCCCACAGGGACGGAAACGCCGGACCGCCGCAGTCGAGTGCACCCAGAAGGCAGGCAGCGCATCTCCTTCACGTCCGCCGACGCGGACGGTCACTCCGCCGTGAACTCGTACTGCAGCTCGTACAGATGCCCCGCCTTGACCATGACGGTCGCTTCGACGGGGCGCCGCTCGTCGCTGAAGACCACGCACAGCGTGCGGAGCACCGGAAGATCACCGGGCAGCCGCAGGGCCTGGTACTGCTCCTGCGTGGGGATCCGGGCGGAGATCCGGCCCACGCTGAGCCGTGGTGGATAGCCCAGCTCGGCCAGGAGTGCCGACGTGCCGTCTCGCCCGCCCGGACGATCCGCTGGCTCCCCCGGCGCCCTTCCGCCGCAGCCTCCGCCGCCCACGCGTCGCCGCCTGTACCGGCAGACCCCGCGAGGTACGGCACCGAGGTGCTGACCCACTCAACACCGCCCATACCGACTCTCCCTTCGTCGCCCCCATACCGGTCTGTCGCATCACACCGTGGGCGAGCCGGGTCCCACAGATCAGGCCTTGCCGCTTTTCGCGCATAGCAGTGCGGTCAGCCTGCTCCGAGCGCGGGTTACATCTGGTGAGTGGAGTCGCCGACGACTTCGGAGTCGACCATCACGTCGTCGGCAAGACCATGTGGGCCGCGTTCAGAAGTCCCGCCGCGTCCCTCACGCCATGACGGCGCCTGGCCTCGCCGAACGCGTGCGGCGAGGCCAGGCGGCAGGGGCGTCCTCGGCTACGACCCCAGGATCGTCGTCAGGAACTCCCCCGTCCACGCCAGCAGTTCGCGGCCCACGACCGGCTTGCCGCCGATCCTTCCGGTGGTGGGGCGGGGGACCAGGATCTGGTGGACGGCCGGCTTGAGGACCGTCTTGGGGTAGAGGCGCTTCAGGCGCAGCTCCTGGGACTCGCGCAGTTCGACCGGGGCGAAGCGGATGTTCGGGCCCTGGAGCACGATCTCGCCGACGCCGCAGGCGCGGGCCAGCATGCGCAGGCCGGCGACCAGGAGGAGGTTCTCGACGGGTTCGGGGAGCTTGCCGTAGCGGTCGGTGAGCTCCTCGCGGACCGCCCTGATGTCGTCCTCCGTGGAGGCGGAGGCGATGGCCCGGTACGCCTGGAGGCGCAGCCGCTCGCCGGGCGCGTAGTCGTGCGGGACGTGGGCGTCGACCGGGAGCTCGATCTTGACCTCCGGCGGCGCCTCCTCCTCGACGCCGCCTTCGAGGGAGGCCCGGTAGTCGGCGACCGCCTCGCCGACCATGCGGACGTACAGGTCGAAGCCGACACCCGCGATGTGACCGGACTGTTCCCCGCCCAGGAGGTTTCCGGCGCCGCGGATCTCCAGGTCCTTCATGGCGACGTACATGCCCGCGCCCATCTCGGTGTGCTGGGCGATGGTGGCGAGGCGTTCGTGGGCGGTCTCGGTGAGCGGCTTCTCCGGCGGGTAGAGGAAGTACGCGTAACCGCGCTCGCGGCCCCGGCCGACCCGGCCGCGCAGCTGGTGGAGCTGGGAGAGGCCGAAGTTGTCGCCGCGCTCCACGATCAGGGTGTTGGCGTTGGAGATGTCGATGCCGGACTCGACGATCGTCGTGGAGACCAGCACGTCGAACTTCTTCTCCCAGAAGTCCACCACCACCTGCTCCAGGGCCTGTTCGGACATCTGGCCGTGTGCCGTGGCGATCCGCGCCTCGGGGACGATCTCGCGCAGCCGGGCGGCGGCGCGGTCGATCGACTCGACGCGGTTGTGGATGTAGAACGCCTGGCCCTCGCGGAGCAGTTCACGGCGGATGGCGGCGCCGATCTGCTTCTCCTCGTACGGGCCGACGAAGGTGAGGACCGGGTGGCGCTCCTCCGGGGGCGTGGTGATCGTCGACATCTCGCGGATGCCCGTCACGGCCATTTCGAGCGTACGGGGGATGGGCGTCGCGGACATGGTGAGGACGTCCACGTTCGCCCGGAGCTTCTTGAGCTGCTCCTTGTGCTCGACGCCGAAGCGCTGCTCCTCGTCGACGATGACCAGGCCCAGGTCCTTGAACTTCGTCTCGGAGGAGAACAGTCGGTGGGTGCCGATGACCAGGTCGACGGAGCCGTCGCGCAGCCCTTCGAGGGTGGCCTTGGACTCGGTCTCCGACTGGAAGCGGCTGAGCGCCCGTACGTTGACCGGGAACTGGGAGTAGCGCTCGGTGAACGTGCCGTGGTGCTGCTGGACCAGGAGGGTCGTGGGGACGAGGACGGCGACCTGCTTGCCGTCCTGGACCGCCTTGAACGCCGCCCGGACCGCGATCTCCGTCTTGCCGTAGCCGACGTCGCCGCAGATCAGCCGGTCCATCGGAACGGACTTCTCCATGTCCGCCTTGACCTCGGCGATGGTGGAGAGCTGGTCGGGCGTCTCCGCGTACGGGAAGGCGTCCTCCAGTTCGCGCTGCCAGGGGGTGTCCGGGCCGAAGATGTGGCCGGGGGCCGCCATCCGGGCCGAGTACAGCTTGATCAGGTCGGCGGCGATCTCCTTGACGGCCTTCTTGGCGCGCGCCTTGGTCTTCGTCCAGTCGGCGCCGCCGAGCCGGTGCAGGGTGGGGGCCTCGCCGCCGACGTACTTGGTGACCTGCTCCAGCTGGTCGGTGGGGATGTAGAGGCGGTCGCCGGGCTGGCCGCGCTTGGCGGGGGCGTACTCGACGAGGAGGTACTCGCGGGTGGCGCCCTGCACCGTGCGCTGCACCATCTCGATGTACCGGCCCACGCCGTGCTGTTCGTGGACGATGTAGTCGCCGGTCTCCAGCGTCAGCGGGTCGATCGTCTTGCGGCGGCGGACCGGCATCCGGCCCAGGTCCTTGGTGGCGGTGCGCTGGCCGGTGAGGTCGGTCTCGGTCAGGACGGCGAGCCGCAGCTCCGGGTCGACGAAGCCGTGGTCGAGGGCGCCGCAGGAGACGTGCACGACGGACGGCGAGACCTCGGTCAGGTCCGGGTCCAGCCGGGCCGGAACGCCCTCCCCGCCCAGCACCTCGACGGTGCGGGAGGCGAGCCCCTGCCCCTCGGTGACGTAGACCGTGCGCCAGCCGTCGGCGAGCCAGCCCTTGGTGTCGGCGAGCGCGCGGGCGGTGTCGCCCCGGTACGCCTCGGGGCCGTGCATGCCGAGCTTGAGCGTGTCGGTGTCCTCATCGGCTTCGTCGGCGGCGAACGGGGAGACCGACCACCACATCATGCCCAGCTCGCGGGCCCGGTCCCGGACGTCCGCGATGCCCCACAGGGAGGCCGCGCCGACGTCGATCGGGGCCTCTCCCCCGCCCGCGGTCGCCGCCCACGACGCCTGGAGGAACTCCTGACTGGTGGCGACGAGGTCGGCGGCCCGGGTCCGCACCCGCTCCGGGTCGCAGACCAGTGCCATCGCCCCGGCGGGCAGCACGTCGAGCAGCAGTTCCATGTCGTCGACGAGGACCGGAGCGAGGGACTCCATGCCCTCCACCGCGATGCCCTCCGCGATCTTGCCGAGCAGTTCGCCCAGCTCCGGGTGGCGCTCGGCGAGGGCGGCGGCCCGTTCGCGCACCTCGCCGGTCAGCAGCAGCTCCCGGCAGGGCGGGGCCCACAGGCCGTGCTCGGCGACCTCCAGCGAACGCTGGTCGGCGACCTTGAAGTAGCGGATCTCCTCGACGTCGTCGCCCCAGAACTCCACCCGCAAGGGGTGCTCCTCGGTCGGCGGGAAGACGTCCAGGATGCCGCCGCGCACGGCGAACTCACCGCGCTTCTCGACCAGTTCGACCCGGGAGTACGCGGCTGCCGCGAGCGCGTCGACGGTACTGCCGAGATCGGCGCTCCCCCCGGTGCGCAACGAGACCGGTTCCAGGTCCCCCAGGCCCTTGACCTGCGGCTGGAGCACCGAGCGGATGGGCGCGACGACGACCTTGACCGGGCCGGTCTCCGGGTCGTCGGCACTGGGGTGCGCGAGGCGCCGCAGCACCGCCAGGCGGCGGCCCACGGTGTCGGAGCGGGGCGAGAGCCGCTCGTGCGGCAGGGTCTCCCAGGACGGGTACTCGGCGACGGTGTCCGGCGGCAGCAGGCCGCGCAGCGCCGCCGCCAGGTCCTCCGCCTCGCGGCCGGTCGCGGTGACGGCGAGCACGGTCCGGCCCGACTCACGGGCCAGGGCGGCCACGGCGAAGGGGCGGGCGGCGGGCGGCCCGACCAGGTCGACGTGCATCCGGTGACCGTCGTCGGCGGCCTTCACCGCTTCGGAGAGTGCCGGGTCACGTACGACGACATCCAGCAGACCGTGCAGACTCATGAAGGCTTCCGTCCGGGTAACGAGGTAACGAGGTCTAACGAGCCCGGGGACCCGGCAACCGGCTGCTGTCGGGTCAGGGGCAACGCGAAGGACCCGACACGTACGGGGGGCGGCCTCCGGCCCGGCGTGATCCGGGAGCCACCCCCGGCGGGCCGGGGATCCCAGCCTACGACTCCCCCGTGACAGCCGCGCCCGCAATCGCCCGGGACCGCGCCCGGTATCGCCCGTGATCGTGGTCGACCGGGATCGCGATCGGCCGTGGTCGCGGTCTCTCCACCCGGGTCCGCGACCGCCCGGAGGCGCCGTCGCCCGGAGTCGGGGCGCGCGGCCCGCCGGTGGCCGGGGCGCGGCCTGATCGCGTCGGCGGCGGGGCGGGCCCGTCACGACGGACGCGACGGAAGCGGGTGGCGCGATTCCGGCGGCCGGACGGCGGGGCACCGCATCCCGATCCGGCCGGGCGGCGGGGCCCATGTCCCGGTCCGGCCGGGCGCGGCAGGGCCTCGTATCCCCGGTCCGGACCATCCGTCGCGTATGCCGGGCCGCTCGTCGCGGGACGCACACCGTTCATCTCCGCATCGCACACAGTTGTGTCCGGCCCCCTCACAGAAATGATCTCAGCGTCTACTCTTTGGCCGAAAGATTCCGCAAAAGTTGCACAGGCAGTCAGTACGGCAGCCGTGGAACAGCGCTCACGGGCGACCGCCGGGAGCGCACGGCCGACAGGGACCAGGCAGCGGGGGCGCGCATGGGCGAGAACGAGATGTCCATATTCGGGGTCTCGGAGGCCGAGGAAGAGGTCTACCGGCACTTCCTCCGCAACCCCGGCACCGCCACCGACGATCTGCACCTCCTGCTGCGCACGGACCCGCGGGCGGCGCGCACATGCGTCGACCGGCTCCAGGAACTCGGGCTCCTCCACCCCGAGGGCCCCGACCTGCGCGTCTTCCCGATCGACCCGGAGGTCGCGGTGGCCAGGCTCATCGATTTACGCCTGCACGCCCTCCACCAGGAACTGCAGCGCGTCACCCGGTCACGCCATGTGATCGACGGTCTACGCGCGGAGCAGGGGGCGCGCAGACCCCCTCCGCCGGGCATCGAGCAGCTGGAGGGCCTCGACCAGATCCGCGACCGGATCGACGACCTGGCGTTCTTCGCCAGGGACGAGATCCTCTCCGTGGAGCCGTACACGAAGCTGTCGGCCGAGAACATCGCCCGCTCGCGCCCGCTGGACCTGCGGTGCCTGCGGCGCGGTGTGAAGATCCGGAACGTCGTGATCCGGGCGGCGCTGCACGATCCGGCGACCGCCGCGTATCTGCGGGAGCTGGCCGAGAACGGGGCCATGATCCGGGTGACGGAGCACAGCGCCGAGCGGCTGCTGGTCTACGACCGCAAGGCCGCCCTCGTCCCGCTGGACCCGCACGACACCTCGCGCGGGGCGCTGCTCGCCCACCGCGGCGGCCTGGTGCGCAACATCATCGCCCTGTTCGAGAAGATCTGGGACCAGGCCGAGGACCTCTCGCGGGCGAGCGGTGCGGACGGCGGGACTCCGGACGACGGCCTGTCGGAGATCGAGCGGCGGGTCCTGGTGTCCATGTGCACCGTGGGCAAGGACGAGGCGGGCGCCCGCGAGCTGGGGGTCTCGGTGCGGACGTACCGGCGGCACGTCGCCGATCTCCTCCAGACCCTGGGCGCCGCCAGCCGCGCCCACGCCGCCCTGCTGGCCCGGGAGCGCGGCTGGATCTGACGCACGGCCCCGCCTCACGGTTCCTGCGCCCAGCCGTCCAGTGCCCGGTCGGCGAGGGCACGGGCGACGGCCCGCCGGACCGTGCCGTCGTCGACGGTACGGCTCAGGGCGATGCGCAGGGCGATCCGGTCGGCCCCCACGGACCGGGGGGCGCAGGCCCAGTGGGCGGGGAGCAGGCTCAGCAGCCGTACGACGGTGGTCTCGCCGGTCGGGGCGGTGCTGTCGCGGCGGACGGTCACCAGGTCGATGTGGCCGCGGTCGCGGCCCGTCCCGTATGCCGCCTCCCCGGTGGGACGGGTCACGGGGTGCCCCCTTCCGGCTCCAGTAACCGCCGGGCGGCCGACGCCATGGCCGCGATCCCGGCCGGCAGGGCGGTACGGACGTCCGGGGCGAAGTCCGGCGCGTGGTTGGACGGGACCGGCGGTCCGCCGTCCCGGGCCGCGCGCCACTGCCGTGCCCCCGTGACGCCGAGCAGCCAGTACACCGTAGCCACGCCCCCGGAGCCGAACCACGCGAAGTCCTCGGTGGCGGTGAGTGTGCCGCAGTCGCCGACCCGGTGCGGGCCGAACGACTCCTCGTGCGCCCGGCGCACGGCGGCCGTGGCCGTCGCATCGGTCAGCAGGGCGGGCGAGCGGGCGGTGATGGTGAAGTCCGGGTCCCTCGGGCAGCCGGACGCCGCGCATTCGGCCCGCACGATCCGCCGTGCGGCGGCCGTCATCCGGTCGACCGCGTGCTCGCTCGACGCCCTTACGCACAGGGAGAGTTGTGCCGTCTCCGGGATCACGTTGCCGGGCCCTCCGGCGCGCAGCGCGCCGACGGTCAGCACCGCCTGCTCGGCCGGGGCGGTCTCCCGCGAGACGACGGACTGCAGCCGCAGCACCGTGGCCGCTGCCGTGAGGACCGGGTCGACGGTGAGGTGCGGGGTGCCGGCGTGGCCGCCGCGCCCGTGCAGGGTGATGTCCGCCATCGCACCTGCCGCCATCAGCGGCGTACGGAACTCCGCGGCGTGCGCGAGGGTGCCCGCGGGCGCGGGCGAGGTGTGCTGGGCGAGGACCGCGTCCGGGGTGCCGAACCGCTCGTACAGGCCGTCCGCCAGCATCTCCCGCGCACCGGTCAGGCTCTCCTCGGACGGCTGGCCCGCGACCAGGACCGTGCCGCGCCACGCGGAGCGGGTCCGGGCGAGTTCGGCCACCGCCCCGGCGACCGCGGCGAGATGGAGGTCGTGGCCGCAGGCGTGCATCACGCCCGGCACGGTGCTCGCATAGGCGAGGCCGGTGCGTTCGGTGACCGGAAGGGCGTCGAGCTCGGTACGGAGCATGACGGTCGGGCCGCTGCCGTTGCGCAGCACGCCCACGAGGCCGTGGCCGCCGCCGACCTTCCGGGTCACCTCGCAGCCGCTCGCCGCCAGCCGGGCGGCGAACAGGTCCGCGGTGCGCCGCTCGCCCCCGGACGGTTCGGGGTGGGCGTGCGCGTCGAGGTACAGCTCCAGCGCCGGGCGCAGGACCTCGCGCGGTACCGCCGGGGCCGGTGGGCGGGACGGTGCCTGCCGCCCGTCCGCCGGGGCGGCGGGCCGGGTGCCGGGTGGGCACGGGGCGTCGGGAGAACCAGGTGTGGGTGGGGCGCCAGGAGGGGACGGGAGGTGCTCCCGCATGTCAACTCACCTCGTTCCGCTGGGCGGGCCGGTCGTGATCCGGGCCCGCCGGGCACGTGTGGGGCCGGCGTCGACAGCCTGCGCCGCCCCGTCTTCAGGATTCCCGCGTTCCGCTGTCATGGGGTGCCAGCGATCTGACAGCGAAACCGCGGCCGATCTGACAGCGGTTCCCGCTGCAATGGCGTCAGAGCGGGGGAACGGTGCCGGAGCCGCCGGCCCGTCCCCGTGGACCAAGGGAGAAGACCATGGCCCCCAAGACCGAGCTCGCCACCCTCGCCGACGAGATCCTGGAGCTGGAGTCGGAGACCTTCGAGATCTCGGACTACTCGGACGCCGCGGAGGTCGTGCTGGCCGGTTCGACGTCCTGCTCCTCGACGTCGACCTGCTCCAGCACCACCAGCACCACCTCCTGCTGCGCCTGATCGACTCACCGATCGCGCACGCTCCGCACGTCCGCAAGCCCTCTTCGCGCCCGGGGCGCGAAGGGGGCTTGCGTGCTGCGGTGGCCGTTCCTCGGCCGGCCTCCGGCCGGCGCCGCGGCCACGAGGTGCCTCGTGCGGGGCGTTGTGAAGGGGCATCACGGGAAGGGGTGCGGGACGCGCTTGATCTCGGACTCCGGCAGGTCGTCGGCCCGTCGCCCGGCCACCCGGAGCGCGGTCCGCAGCCGGGGCATCAACAGGGCCCGCTGCCGGGTCCAGCCGAAGTCGAGCGGCAGCAGGCCGGGGACGACGGCGGCGATGGTGTGCAGGCCCATCCGCCGTTGTTCGGGGGTGGTCTGGTCGACGGCGATGACGTCGTGCCCGGCGGCGACGAGCTGGTCACGCAGCAGGTTCAGGTCGTCGAGGAGGTCTCCGGTGCGGGGGCGCCGGGGCTCCCAGTCGGCGAAGGCGTCCGCCGACGGGAGCACGGCGACCGGTTCCAGGTACTCCTCGGCGTGCACGGCCATCTCCGGCAGCCCGTAGAGCTGGGCGTGGTCCTTGAGCTGCCGAACGAGCGTGAAGTCGGCCGCCATGGCGGTGAGTTCGGTGTGCCGCTCGGCGACCTGGTAGGGCAGGTGCGGGATGTACGTGAGGACTTCGGACAGCGCCGACTCGACGGTGGCCTCGGGGTCGAACCCGGCGGCGGCGGCGAACGACAGCGTCCCGTGTCCGCCGTCCCGGCGTACCGCGAGGGCGGTGACGACGGGGACGGCCAGGTCCATCCGGGTGTCGAAGGCGTGGACGTCGTAGCCGTGCAGCGCGGCCCGGTCGATCATGCTGCGGACGGCCGGGGAGCGGCAGGTGCCGAGGTCGATCGCGGTGAGCGGGGTGCGGCCGTGCCAGGCCAGCAGGAAGGCGTCGCGTTCGACGATCTCCAGCAGCCCGTAGAGGATCGCCTCCTCCAGGCTGCCGCCGGTGGCGCAGCCGTTGGAGCATTCGAAGACGAAGTTGTCGGCCTCGACCCCCGCGCTGTAGTGGGCGAGCCGGGCGGGCACCAGGACGGGGCGGTCGTCGCGCAGGGAATGGCCCCACACCCAGGGGATGGGCCGGTCGGGGTCGAACGGGGAGACCATGGGGTCGGTCGCGTAGGTCTCGGGGGCGTAGAGGCCGCAGGCGGCCGGGTCCAGGGCGCGGTCGGCCAGTTCGTGGTAGCTGCCGATCACGGGCGAGGTGCCGCGTCGGCGTTTGGTGCCCGCGTACCGTTCCAGGCCCTCCAGCTGGGCGAGGAGGCGGCTGGTGTCGTAGCCGTTGGCCTGGCCGCTCCAGGTGACGTCGTTGAGACCGGCGTAGCCGCGGACGAAATGGGTTCCGGCGGCCGGTGCCGTGGTGGTGGACGTCGGGTTGATCCAGAGGTCGGAGCCGAGGGTGCCGCACACCGGGTTGACGAGCGCGGCGGTCGGCAGCGGGTACGAGGACAGGGGCCGCAGCCGGTAGCCGTCGGGGTCCGGCTTCGGGGCCGGGCCGAGGTCCATCCGGGCCGCGTCGGCGGTGTCGGGGACCTCCTGGACGCAGGAGGGGCAGAGGGGTTCGGGCAGGATCGGGAACGTCGCGGTGGCGAGGGTCACCAGATCGATCCGGGTGACGCGGGGCAGCGCGCGGTCGGCGGCGGTGGCGTCGGTCAGGTCGTGCGTGCCGCCCAGGGCGTGTTTCGAAAGCGGCGTCGTCCGCCCGAAGGGCGGGGTCCGCGGCGTCCGGTGCGGTGCATCGCAACGCGGAGGGTCGTCCTCGTACTGGGCGTACGTGGACGATCCCGACAACGTGGCGAGGGGCCGTGCCGGACGCCGCGGGCCGGACGGGACTTTCGAAACACGCCCCAGTGCCGGGAGGGGCACGAGGACCGCGCGGTAGACGGCCCAGACGGCGTCGGCCGCGTACGGGGTGAGGACCGGCCAGTGGACGGCTCCGTTCGGGCGGTGGCCGAGTTCCAGGGCCTCGCGCTCCGAACGGCTGCGCAGCCGCTGCCAGCGCATGGCGAGGCACTGCCCGCATGCGGTGGCGTCCGGTCCGCCGCCCCAGGGGCCGATCAGCACGGCCCGGGAGGTCAGTTGGACGTTGGCGGCCGGGCGGACGTCGGCGTACGGGTCGGGGCTGCCGTGGCCGAGCGTGTCGGCGGCGCCGAGCGGCACGACGAGCGGCGCGGGCAGGCCCTCGGCGGCCGTCGTCTCCCGGTACCGGCGGCCGAGTTCGGCGTGGAGCCCGGCCCGGGCGGCCTCCAGCGGGGTCTCGCCGGGCACGGGCGGCACGGCGGGGGCGGGGGCGATGGCCGTCGTCATGACTTGTCACTCCAGCGGAAGGTCTTGAGCGCGATCGCGCACAGGACGACGGCGAATCCGGCGAGCACCGCGCAGGCCAGCCAGATGTCGCCCGTGGTGCCGCCGCCGGTGAGGGCGCCGGAGATCCCGTCGTTGAGGTAGCGCAGCGGCAGCACGCGGGAGAGGTTCTGCATCCAGTCCGGCATGGCGTCCAGCGGGAAGAACGAGCCGGACAGGAACGCCATCGGGATCATCAGGCAGTTGGCCACGGCGGCGACGGCCTCGGGGGTCTTCGCGTAGCTGCCGACGATGACGCCCAGGGCGAGGAAGGCGGTGATGCCGATGACCAGGACGGGCAGGGCGAGCGGCCAGCGGCCGTCGAGCTGGAGCCCGAACGAGGGCAGCAGCGCCACGGACACGAACAGCACGGACTGCACGGCGCCGATGCCGAGCGCCAGGACGTAGCGGGAGGCGAGGACGGCGGAGACCGGCGTCGGGGTCATCCGGATGAGGCGCAGGATGTCGTCGCGCCGCCACTGCATGAGGACGAAGCCGACGCCGAACACGGCGGCGTTGCCGACGCCCCAGGAGAGGACGCCGGGGGCGATGTAGTTGATGTAGGGCTTGCCGCTCTGCTCGACCGTCTGGCCGTGGAAGATCAGCCCGAAGACGACGAGGAAGATGAGTGGGAAGGCGAAGGTGAAGAAGAGCGTGGTCTTGTCGCGTGTGTAGGCCCGGTATCCGGCCTGGCTCAGCGCCGTGTATGCGCTCATCGGGGTGTCTCCGTATCACTGCTGGGGGCGCGGGGTCGCGCTGCGGGGTGCGCGGGCGCGTCGCGGGGCGCGCCGGGGGCGGGGGCGGTCCGGTCGGATCGCGGGCGGAACGGGCTGGGGCGTGTTTCGGAAGTAGCGTCGCCCGCCCGAAGGGCGGGGCCTGCGGCGTCCGGTGCGGTGCATCGCAAGGCGGAGGGTCGTCCTCGTACTGGGCGTACGTGGATGATCCCGGCAACGTGGCGAGGCGCCGTGCCAGGCGTCGCGGGCCGGACGGGACTTTCGAAACACGCCCTACGGGCGCGCGGCGCCGTCGGCTCCGGCGGCCTCGGCGGCGCCGGTGAGGGCGAGGTAGACGTCCTCCAGGTCGGCGGTGCGCGTCTGGACGCCCCGGAGTCCGGCCAGGGCGTCGATCGCGGCCAGGACCTTGCCGGATTCGAGGGTCTCCAGCACGAGG
Organism: Streptomyces sp. NPDC032161; assembly: GCF_040636995.1. NCBI lineage: Bacteria > Bacillati > Actinomycetota > Actinomycetes > Kitasatosporales > Streptomycetaceae > Streptomyces > Streptomyces sp. NPDC032161. The sequence goes on from NZ_JBEZVN010000022.1 coordinate 73,323, forward strand.
GCGCCGGGTTCCTCGGTGACGTTGTCGACGCCTTCGATGGCACGTGCCTGGGCGGGGGTGAGCCGGTCGTCGGGGACGACCAGCCGGGTGGTGGGGGCGGCGGCCGCGATGAGGTGGGCCGGGCTGTCCAGGGCCACGACGGAACCCTCGACCATGATGGCGACCCGGTCGCACAGCGCCTCGGCCTCGTCGAGGTGGTGGGTGGTGTAGATGATGGTGCGGCCCTCGCCCTTGAGATCGCGCAGCACCTGCCACAGGGCGCGCCGGGCCTGCGGGTCGAGGGCGGCGGTCGGCTCGTCCAGGAAGATCAGCTCGGGTTCGTGGACCAGCGCGGAGGCGATGGCGAGGCGCTGGCGCTGACCGCCGGACAGGTCGTCCACCCGGGTGTCGCCCTGCTCGGTGAGGCCGACGGATTCCAGCGCCCGCTCCGCCGCCGCGTGGTCGGTGCGGTAGAGGGCGGCCATGGTGCGCAGGTGCTCGCGGGCGGTGAGGCGGACGAAGAACGCCGAGGTCTGGGTCTGCACGCCGAGCCGGGGCAGCAGCGAGGGGTTGCGCGGCCAGGGACTGGCGCCCAGCACGGTGACCGTGCCGGAGTCCGCCTCGCGCTGGCCCTCCATGATCTCGACGAGGGTCGTCTTGCCCGCCCCGTTGGGGCCGAGCAGACCGAAGAACTCGCCGCGCGGCACGGTGAGGGACACCCCGTCGACGGCGTGCCGCTCGCCGTACCTCTTGTGCACGGCGTCGAGGACGACGGCCGTGGCGGCCCGGGCGTCGTCCGGACCGGGCCGGTTCCCCGGGGAGGGGGTGGGGGTGGTGGGGCTCATGGGACTTCTCTCCTTGTCCGCCGCTGATCGGCGGGTCGGACTGGTCGGGACGGTCGGCAGGGGACACCGAGCGGGGGCAGGCGGTGAGCGGACGGCGGTCAGGCGGTGAGCAGGTGGTGGGCGGCCGCCACGGCGGCGGCGAGGATGCCCGCGAGGGCGAGCACCGCGCTCAGCGCGTACGCGCGGTACGCGGTCCGGGCGTGGCGCGGATAGTCACCCGCGGCGGGATCGCGGCGGGCGGCGAGTCTCAGGTAGGCGCCGGTCGATGCGGCCAGTTCGGTGGCCCCGCACAGCTGGCTCGCGATCCGGTACCCGTCGAGCGGCGGCAGCGGGACCAGCATGGCCAGCGCCTGCACGCTGCCCAGGAGCAGCAGTGCGCCGAGCGCGTGGTGCGTGGCGGCGTCCAGCGGGGCGAACAGCCAGAGCGCGCAGAACGGCAGCAGGAACAGCAGGTTCATCACCGCGCCGGCCAGTGCCGTCTGAATGCGTTGCCAACGGGAGCCCAGATAGAGGTAGTTGTCGACCGTGCAGTACATGATGACCACAGGCAGCCGCCAGCGCAGTCCGATTTCGGCCACCGTGCCGCCGTAATGCCGGGCGACGACCCCGTGGGCCAGTTCATGCAGCGCGGTGCTGAACCAGAGCAGTGTCGCAGCTCCGGTCAGCAGCACCGGATTGGTGAACAACTCCCTTGTATGGACGAGTAGTTCACCTGCCCGGAGGGCGACGACGACCTCCATCGCGAGCACGAGCGCCAGCAGCGGGACCAGCAGGCCGGGGGCCAGCAGGAAGCCGACCGCCCGGTGCAGCCGGTCCGTGGTGGCGTCCGCGTCGGCGACCAGCCGCACGCTGCCGCGCAGCACCCCGCGCGCCGGCCGGCCGTCCCCGCCGAAGGCCCCCGCCCCCACCCCGGCCCCGGTCCGGGCGCCGGGCCCGGTGGCGGTGGCGGGCCGGGCGGGGGCCCCGGTCAGCAGCCCGCGCGTACCGAGCATCCGCAGGATCTGCTGCCAGCGCGCGGCGTCCAGCCTGCGCCCGTACTCCCGCGCGTACTCCTCGCCGATCTCCGTCAGGCTGCGGCGCCCGTCCATCCGGGCGATGAGGAAGTGCTCCTTGGGGCCCACCCGGAAGGAGCCGCCGCTCGTGGTGTCCTTGATCAGGTGCACCGTCGCCGCGCCGTGCAGCATGGCGTCGCTCAGCAGCACCCCGGGCCGCAGCTCGGGCCGGTACTCGGCGAGGCCCTCGACGGCGCCCGGTGGGGCGGCGCTCATCCCGTCTCCCGCAGCGCCCGGCCCAGGACGTGCGAGAGGTACGCCTCGTCCCGGATCGTCACGTGCAGCCGGTTGTTGGTCATATGCATGTACGGGGAGAGCAGCAGCGGCAGCGAGGCGGCCGGATCGGTGACGAGTTCGTCGCGCTCACCGTCCCAGGAGCGGAACACGAGGTCGCCGTTCATCGTCAGTTCGACAGCCCGCTCCCGCAGTTCGGCGCAGTGCTCGGCCCATCCGGCGAGGAATCCGGGCAGCCGGGCAGCATCGTCCCCGCCGTTCCGGTCCGCGCTCCCGTCCCCGAGCGGGCCGCCGGTCCCGAAGCCCTCGCCGGCCCGGTCCGCCACGGCGGCCACGGCGGTGCGGACCCGGGCGAAACGGGCGGCCAGACCGGGGGCCATGGCGGCGTAGTTGCGGTCGTACTCGTCGCTGCCGATGAAGCCGGTGCCGGGGAACGCCCGGTGCCAGAATTCGTAGTAACTGTCCAGGTAATCGGCCAGTTCTTGACGGTCGGGCAGGAACGCGGCGGACATCACCATCATCAGCTGGGCCGAGGTGCCGAGCAGCACGGTCCGCAGATGCAGGTTCTTCGTCCGGAACGCGTCGATGACCAGGTCGCTGGATTTCCGGAAGTGCCATTCGGCCAGCTCGATCCCGGCGGGGCCGCCGTACTTGCCGTACTCCGGTTCGTACGGTTCGGCGCTGCGCGAGTTGTTGGGGCGCAGCCGCATCCGGCCCTGTTCATCGGTGTAGTGGCCGCGTTCGGCGCCGGGGAACTCGATGTCGAAGAGGGTGTTGTAGAAGTCGTTGAGGAACCCGGAGTCCACCTCGTACAGGGCGGGCCGTTCGGTGAGGAACGCGTCGACGGCGGCCTCCGTGCGGCGCCGGACCTCGGCCTCGGCGTCCGGGGCGGCGGGCTTGATCCGCAGCCGGACGTGCGGTCCCTCCAGCCAGTAGTTGATGAAGAAGTAGCCGTCGATCAGGCCGTCCGCCTCCAGTTCCTCGATCAGCGGGCGGACGCACTGGGTGAGCATGGGCCGGGGGTTGGCGGCGTAGAAGATGTGCGTGGCCTGCCAGGCTCCGGCCTCGCGGGTGCGCGCGGCTGCCGTCGTCGTGGGTGGGGCTGCACTCATGACTCGTTGCTCCTTCGGGCGGGGGCGGCGGTCTCCACCGCGAGTTCGGCGACGTGGCGGCCCCGGCCGGAGACGGTGTGCAGTCCGTCCTCGTCGGGCAGCATCTCCCGGAACACGACCCGCGCCCCGGACGTCTTGATCAGGGCCTCGAACGCGGCCAGCGAGAGCGGGCTGTCGAAGTCGACGTAGGCGGGCTTGCCGCCGGTCGCACCGCGCGCCCCGCTGTCGGCGACGGTCGCGAAGACCCGGTCGGGCATCCCGTGGGCGCGGCGGAACGCGTGCCAGCCCAGGAACCAGGCATCGTCTCCGCCCCCTCCTGTCCCGCTCCCGGTCGTGCGCAGCGGCAGCACGGCGGCGGGCGCGCTCCAGCTGCGCCGGCTGAGCACCACGCTGCCGTGCCGGACGCGCGGCCGGGTGGTGACCCCGTCGACCGGGGCTCCCTCGGGGACCCCGCCCCACACGTTCAGCGGGGACATCGAGGTCGGGGACAGCAGCAGCAGGGTGCGGGGCAGTTCGGGCAGGGCGAGGGGGACGAGGTAGCCGAGGTAGACCGGTACCACCTCCTTGCCGAGCCGGGTGGAGCGCAGGACGAGCCGGTCCGCCTCGCGGTCGTGGACGAGGTGGAGGTCGTCCAGGTGGATCCGGTGGGTGGCGGGCAGGGTGCCGCGCTCGCCGGGGCAGACGATCTCGTACGCGGTGAGCCGGCTGTGCAGGTTGAGGTTGCTGGTGACGGGTCCGCCGGTGACTTCGGCGAGGACGGCGTCGTCGGGCAGCAGGTCCTCGGTGGCGGCGAGGAGCTGTTCGTCGAGGCCGTCGAAGAGGTGGGTGAACCTGCTGAACGGGAAGGACACTCCGCCGTAGGAGCGGTTGAGCACGACCAGCGGGTCGCCGGGCCGGTCCGCGATCTGCACATGGTGCGCGAGCGGGGCGAATACGCCGCGCAGCGTGTCCAGTTCGGCGGCGACCTCGTCGAGGAGCTCGCCGTCCACCCGGATCTCCGGGGCGGCGGGGTCGGCCCAGGCCGCCCACAGCGCGCGCATCCGCTCCACGAAGGTCTGCCGGGCCGTGTCGAGGGCCTTGAGCTGCGGCAGGGAGAGCCAGTTCTCCTCGGGCACGTAGTTGCCGTCCTCGTCGAACGTGGTGCGCTTCGCGGTGAACGACATGTACTGGTCGAAGAAGTCCTCGTGGAAGTCGTGGACCAGCTTCAGCAGGTCGTCGCAGCGCCCGCCCTGCCCGTGGCGGGCGAGGAAGAACCCCTTGAACGTGACGCGTTGGGGCAGCGTCAGGTCGAAGGCGGGCAGGACGCGTTCGACCGCGCCGAGCGGTTCCGCGGCCAGCCGCTCCCAGGCGGGGGCGGAGAGTTCGGTGCGGTGCCCGGCCGCCACGTCCTCGTAGAGCAGGGTCTGCGGGACGCGCGCCCGCTCCGCGCCGAGCTCCTCCTCCTGGAGGGCGCGCAGCGAGGCGCGCAACTCGCCGATGAGGGAGCGGCGTTCGGCCGGGTCGGCGGCGGCGAACCCCTCGATGTGCGAGGCGGGCGCTTCGAGGCGGTCGGCGAGCCGGTCGGCCCAGGGGCGGCCGAGGTCGCGCAGCGAGTCCTGGAAGGCGCGCAGCGGGTCGGTGTCGTGGACCTCGGTGCGCAGGCACGGCACCTGCACCATGCCGACGTCGAGGAGCGCCTGGAGGTACTGGGCGCATTCCTCCGGGTCCGCGCCCCGGTCCTCGGCGAGCCAGTCGGCCAGTTCCCCGTAGCGGAGGGTGTCGCTGCTCTCGAACAGGCCGAGGAGGCGTTCCAGGGTGCCGCTGCGGCGCAGGAAGAACAGCCGGTCCTTCACCGCGTCGAAGGTGACGGCGGTGTCCTCGTCCCCCTGCGTGACCCAGCGGCGCACGTAGCGGACCCGGTCGTCGTCGCGCCCCCAGCCGGAGGCGGGGGCGACCGGCAGGTCGGCCCGGCGGACCGGATCGGCGATCAGGGTCTCGGCGAGCCTGCCGACGGCGGCGACGTTCAGCCGCAGCCGCCCCTGCCACACGTCGTCGACCCGGGCCCGCAGGCCGTGGCCCGGCCCGCCCTCGCCGTGGTCGTCGTGGTGACTGTCGTGGTCGCCGTCGACGAAGGTGCCCGCGGCGACCCCGGTGAACGTGGAGAACGGGCTGGTCTTGCACGCCGTGCGGTAGAGGTAGGAGAGCAGCGAGCGCTCGATCTTGCGCTGCTTCTTGTCCGGGGGCGCGGCGGAGTCGGCCCGTATGTACGCGTCGAGCTGGGCGTCCAGGGCCGGGGAGGCGAGCAGCAGGCCCTTGCGCAGCCGCTCCTCGCCCGCCAGCCGGCGCAGCGCCTCGCGGGCGCGGACGGTCTCGGCGGCGAGCAGGCCGGCGCCCGCCGCCCGGTGCTCCTCCAGGCTGCGCCGCCCGGTCAGCCAGTCCGCGAGCGCGGTGCCGACGGCCTCGTCGAGTCCGCGCACCAGGGCCAGGGCCCGGTCGGCGGCGTCGGGGCGCGGCAGCCGGTTGTTGAAGATGTCGCGGCGCAGGGTGAGCAGGGTCCGGCGCAGGGCCTCGTCGTCGCTGCCGCCGACGAGGTCGTGGAGCAGGTCCCCGAGCCGTTCGCCGTCCGCGCGCAGCAGCTCGGTGGCGCGCAGGACCTCGTCGGCCCAGCGGCGGCTGTCCGGGCAGCGCAGCCCCCGCACGCTGTCGACCGGCAGCCCGGCGACCCGCAGCATGAAGCGGGGGCGGGTGACCGCCGCGGGGGCGGTCGCGGGGGTGGGGGCGGGGGCCGGGTGGTCCGGCGTCATGTCGGGTTCTCCCCTTCTCGTTCCGGTCGTCGTCTGGTCGTCGTCACGGGGTGGCTGCGCTCGGAGCCTGTCGGGTGACCCTCGATCGCCCGATCGGAGGCCGCTCGACGGGCGCTCAGGCGATCTCGTACCGGAAGTCGGCCGGGGCGGGCCGCTCGTTGCCGATCATCATGATCAGCAGCGGCGCCTCGCCGGTCCCTTCGAGACCGAGTTCCTCGATGTACGAGATGTTGTCGAAGCCGAGCGCGACCCCGCAGCCGATGCCGACGGCGGACGCGGTGGTGTAGGCGGTCTGGGCGATCGCCCCGACGGCGGCGTTGACCAGGCGGTATCCCCGGTCCCCGACGGCGTCCAGGACGGCGTCGGTGCGGACGGTGGGCACCAGGACCGCGGCCGCCTGCTCCAGGTTGTAGTTGGAGAGGAAGTAGTTCTTCTGGAGGAAGGCGCCCGGGTTGCCCGCCTTCACCAGACGCAGGCCGTGCGCGTCCGGGTCGTACTCGTACGCGCCGGGCTCGACGCCCTCGACGTGGCAGACGAACGCGTAGAGCTTCGCCAGCCGTTGTGCGCCGGTGTCCCCGCCGATCCGTGAACCGGCCACCGAGGCCGCCAGGCAGGACGCCAACTGCTCGGCGGTGATGGGCTGTTGGGCCTCGAAGCGGCCGAAGCTGCTGCGGCGGGAGCGCAGCGCGGTACGGACGTCCGTGTCGAGCGGCGGACAGGCGGGCAGCGGCGTCCCGGGCCGGTCCCGGTCGGCGGGGTGCGCGACGGCGGGGTCGAGCGCCTCGGGGGCGGGGCGTTCGGCGGCATCGGCGGCGGTGACGTTCTGCATGCGCCTCAGCGCGTCGAAGGCGAGGACGGTGCGCGAGCGTTCCTGGTCGCGGTGGTGCACGGACACCGGGGAGGGGGACGGCGCGGGGGCGGTGGCGCCCGCCCACCTCAGCGGGACGACGGCGAAGACGCCCTCCGCCTCCGGGTCCACGCCGAGCAGCCGCCCGAGCCGTTCCTCGTCGAACCACAGCGCGGGCTCGACGGACAGCCCGCGCGCCCCGGCCCACAGCCGCCAGGTCTGGACGCACGCACCGAGATCCATGGACACGGCGTGGAAGGAGAAGTTGTTGTACTTGAAGGCGTTCTGCCAGTACTTGATGGTCAGGACCAGGTACTGGTCGGTGTCCGGACCCGGCGCCCCCTCGCCCAGCGCCGCCCGCACCTCACCGGTCACGTCGCCGGTCAGCAGCCGCCGCATCGCGTGGTGCCGGGTGGAGTAGTAGTGCACCCCGGGCGGTACGGGACCGCTCGGCCCGGAGACCCAGTGCACGGCGACCGGGTAGAGGCCGCCGCCGGACGCGGTGCCCCGGGACCAGTTGGCGAGCGGGTAGTGGGGCAGGGCGCTCAGGTCGGTGTTGGCCTGGACGCCGAGGCGGCGACCGGTCAGCCCGTAGGAGTCGCGGAGCATCCCGGAGAGCAGCGCGAGGTCGAACGCGCCGTCCGTGCCGGCGTCCTGGGCCAGCCCCCGGTCCAGGTCCGCGTGGGCCGGGTAGTCGCAGTCGGGCAGCGGCAGGCTGTCGGTGCCGGGGTAGAACTTGGTCTTGCGCGGGCCGTCCGCCCAGTTGGGCACGTAGTCGGCGGGGTCCATCGGGACCCGGCCGCGCTGAAGGATCGCGGCGGCGTATTCATGGGCGTACCCCATGGCGGGCTCCTCGGTCACGGGAAGGGGTGCGGAACAGGGCCGGGTGCGGCCCCGGCCGGGGCGGGTGCGGGACCGGCGGTCGTCGGAAGGGGTGCGGGGCCGGCGGTCATGGGAAGGGGTGCGGGGCCGGGTTGAGGTCGGCGTCGGTCAGGTCGTGCTCGCGCAGCCCGGCCACGCGCAGGGCGGTGCGCAGCCGGTCCATGCCGAGTGCCCGCTGACGGCTCCAGCCGAAGTCGATCGGCAGCAGCCCCGGCACCAGGACGCTGACCGTGGTCAGTCCCAGTTCGCGCTGCTCCGGCATGGTCTGGTCGACGACGATCACGTCGAACCCGGCGGCGGCGACGGCGTCCACGCACCGGGTCAGGTCCTCGCGCAGGTCGTCGGAGACCGGCAGCACCGAACCGTTCCCGTACAACGCGTCGAAGGACCGTTTCGGGGGGCGGGGCTCGCCCGGTCCGCCGAGCAGGAAGCGCGCGTGGTGGCCCATCTCGGGCAACCCGTAGACCAGCGGGTGGTCGTGCAGCGCCTCCACCCGGTCGAAGTCGGCGGCCATGGCGCGCAGCCGTTCCAGGTCGCCTTCGGTACGGCGGCGCAGGTTCACCGCGTCCGTGGCGATCTCGCACAGCGCGCCCGCCAGCGCCGCCTCCGGGTCGAGCCCGGCCCCGGCGCCGAAGCACATGAGGCCCGGTCCGCCGTCCCGGCGCACGGCCACGCCTGTGACGACGGGGATCGGGAAGGAGATCCGGGTGTCGAAGAAGCGGGCCTCGTAGCCGTACATCTCCAGCCGGTCGATCATCTGCCGGGTGGCCCGGCGGCGGCTGGTGGCCGCGTCGATCTCCGGCAGCGCGGCCCGGCCGTACCAGGCGAGCAGGAACGCGTCGCGCTCGACGACCTCCATCAGCCCGAAGTAGACGGCCTCTTCGAGGCAGCCGCCGGAGGCGCAGCCGTTGGAGCTCTCCTGGACGAACCGGTTCTCCAGACCGGGCGCGTGGTAGTACGTGAGGACCTCGGGCACCAGGACCGTGCGCCGGTCGCGCAGGGACCAGCCCTGCACCCAGGGGATGGGGCGGTCCGGGGCGAACGGGACCACCCGGGGGTTGGCGCGGTGGAAGCCGTCCGAGTACAGCCCGCACACCCTGGGGTCGAGCGCCTGCTCGCCACGGGCCCTCAGGGCGTCCAGGGAGTCCGTCGTACCGGCCCGTTTGGCCCGGGACCGCATGCCCGCGTACCGTTCGAGGCCCTCCAGCACGCCGATCCGCATGCTCTCGGCGAACGTGTCCGCGTGGCCGCCCCAGAACGTCTCGCGCAGGTACTCCCCCGAGCGCATGGAGAAGCAGCCGATGGTGGCGGACGTGGAGGTGGAGGAGACGTCCTGGACCACGGACGGGCCCAGCGACCCGCACACCGGGTTGGCGTACGGCTCCATCGGCAGGTCGTACGTCCCGATGTCCCGCACCCGGAATCCGCCGGGGCGGCGCTTGGGCGCGGGGCGCAGGGTGAGCGCCGCCGCCTCGGCCGTGTCGGTCTCCGGCACCGCGCAGCGCGGGCACTCCGGGTCGGGCACCAACGGGTAGTGACGGGCCGTCAGGGTCTCCAGGTCCACCAGGTGCACGACCGGGCGGACGCCGGTTTCCGGCCCGTCGCCGGCCAGCCGGGCGGCGATCAGCCCCGCGAGGGCGTGCGCGGCGAACGGGGTGACGTACGGGGACTCCCCGGCGGCCCTGGTGCCGGAGCCCAGCTCCAGCGCCTCGCGCAGCGCGACGGAACGGACCGCCTGCCAACGCCGCTCCAGGCAGTGGACGCACGTCCGGCCGCCACCCTGCCCGCCGCTCCCCCGGGGCGCGAAGGGACCGACGACCGCGTGCCGGCCGTAGAACCGGACGGGCACGGCGGGATCGAGGGCGCCCTGAACGGCCGGAGCGGCCGGAGTGCCCGCGCCGACCTCGGCGACCGGGCCGGGCGGCTCGTCCGACGCTCGGTCCGGCGCCCCGTCCGCGAAGGCGTCGCGCACGCCGAGCGGCGCCACGTCCAGCGGGGGCGGCGTCCCGTGCCGGGCCAGCGCGTCCCGCAGCGCCGCCGCGAGGGCGCGCGCGGAACGGACCGGCGGGGGGTCCTGCCGGACCGGGGTCTCAACGGACATCGGGCCCGCCCTCGCCGTCCGCCGCACCGTCACCGGCCGTGCTCGTCGCGCCCGGGGCCCCCGGGGCCGCCGCGCCGCCGTCGACCGTGAGCAGCACCCGGGCGGTGCTGATGCCGCCCCCGGCGAGATCGGCCGGGGTGGTCGGCACGTACAGGGCGTCGCGCCCCGCGTCCGCGAGCCGGTCGAGGATCGCGTCGAACGTGGTCCCCGGCCCGTCGACCGCGACCGGGCCGCCGGTCACCGCGATGGATCCGGCCGCCAGGTCACGGACCAGCGGGTCGCCCGTGTCGACCGGGGACTCCGGGTCCTCGGCGGCCAGTTGGGCCTGCCCGAGCAGGTCCCGCAGCGCCGCGCAGGCCGCCGCACGCCGCGACAGCCCCGCTCCGGCCGCCCAGCGCCCCCGGCCGTCCCCGCCGTCGGCCTCCCGGGCCAGCACCACCTGCGCGGAGGTGCGCCCGCCCTCGCCCAGGTCCAGCAGTTCCACCGAGAGGTCCAGGTTGGCCGCGGACTTCAGCAGGAACACCAGCTCCGGGTCGTCCCCGTCGGCGGCGACCGGGCAGACCTCCGTCGCACCCCGGAGCGCCCGCAGCAGCGCGTCGTGCGCCAGCGCGGACATCAGACCGGTGCCGGCCGCCTCCCGCTCGTCCGCGCCCGCGCCCGCACCGGCGGTCGTCGCGAGATGGACGCGCTCCCGGTTGTGCGCCCCGAAGGTCCGTACGGCCGCGGCGGGCACCCGGACCGGCTCCTTGCCGATCAGCGAGGTGGCCACGGTCCAGGCGTCCGGGAGCGCCCCGGTGCCGCCGCCGGTGGTCAGCGCGTCCGGGCCGAGCACCCGGTCCGCCACCACGTCCCCGGCCGCGCCGAGCGGCACCACGTGTTCCACGTACGCGGTCGCCGCCGCGTACAGGGCACGCATCCGCGCCCCCGCCAGGTGGTGCACGTCGAAGGCGGCGATCCGCCGCCGCTCCCCGGCCCCGAGCGCCACCTCGACCCGGCTGATCTTCAGCGGGGTCTGGGTCAGCGCCTCGTCGTCCCAGCGCCGCAGGATCCCGGTGTGCGGACGCACCAGCGCCGCGCTGTACCGGTTCAGCTCGTCGACCATGGCCTCCGCGTCACGGGCGGTCTCCACGGTCGGAGTGACCGGCAGCGCCAGCCCCTCGGGCAGGGCGGCGGCGGGCTCGCGGTCGTCCAGGGCGGCACAGCGCCCGCAGCGCGGGTGCGGGCGGACCGGCTCGGCCATCACGTCCAGCGACGCCAGGTCCTGGATCAGGACCTGGCGGTCCGTCTCGGCGGGCAGGGCTCCGGTGGTGAGGCGGAAGACCTCGTAGCCGAGGAGGTTGCCCACCATCGCGGCGACCGGCCCGGACAGGGTGTCCCGGGACTCCGGGGCGGCGCCCGCCGCCTGGCTCCACAGCTCGGCGGCCTCCCCCGCCGCCACGTTGCCACCCAGTCGCAGCACGGCGCAGGACCAGCAGCCGGTGGAGGCCGAGGTGGCGAGCGGCCCCACCACCAGGCGCTCGCCGAACAGCCAGGCCGGAACCAGGGTCCGGCCCTCGGGCACCCCTGCGGTCAGCAGCCGGTGGGTGCGCGGCCCGGCCCCGGCGCCGGTCACCACCACGACGTCGTACCCGTCGAGCTCCGCCCAGCCGGCCCCCGCCCCGGCGGGGATCCGGTCCGCGCGGGCGGCGGCCCGTCCCGCCTCGGCGGTCACGTCGGCGAACTCCGTGGTCGTGCCGATCCGTACGCACCCGTTGCGCAGCAGGCTCAGCGCGCACCAGCGGGCGATCTCGTCGTCGCCGAGGACCGCGACCCGGGTGGCCCGGAAGCGGGCGAAGCGTTCGGCGGCGCCGTCGGCGTAGTGGTCGACGTAGGCGATCTGCGCGGCGAACCGCTCCGCGACCTCGTCCGGCACCGCCTCGGCCCCGGTGCCGGGCTCGGGCACGTCGCGGGCGAACTCCCGCTCGTACAGCGTCTTGACGAGCTCCGCGGCCATCGCCCGCTGGGCCGGTCCGAAGCCCGCGCAGAGATCGGCGAGCCGGTGGTGGCCGGTCAGATGGGGGACGACGAGGGAGGCGAAGCGGTAGGCGGTGCGACCGGCCAGGTGGAACCCGCCGTCGGCGTTGTGGAAGAGCACCCCGCCGGGGGTCTCGGTGAACAGCACGTCCCGGCGGACGCGCGGCCGGGTGGCGGCCAGCGCGTCGAACGTGGCGGTGGACACGGGAGCGGGCGACGCGGGGGCGTTCGCAGCGGTCCCGCCGGCGCCGCCGGTGGTCCCGGGGGTGCTCCCGGCGGTCTTCTGGGTGCTCTCGGGGGTCTCGGGGGTCTCGGCCATGGGGTCACACCTTCTCTGTGCGGCGGATGCGTTCCTGGTCGGTTCTTCGTGCGTGGGCACGGAGCAGTGAGTGGATCCGGTACGGGCCCGGCGGGCCGTCCTCCAACAGCCCGGCGTCGGCGAGCCGTTCCAGGACCGCTTCGGTGACGGCGGGGACGTCCTCGGGCCTGAAGCCGTCCCCGGGGGTCGCGGCCACCCGGAGGAACGCCTCGGACAGCCTGGGGTCGAGCCGGTTCAGCGCGCCGTCGAGGACGGCGGTCACGGACAGGCCCGGAGTGTCGGTGAGCGTGAGCCGGGCCAGCGGGTCGTCGCCGAGCCAGTCGACGGCGTCACCGAGCCGCAGCGCCGGCCGGGTCAGCAGACGGGCCGTCAGAATCCTTAGCGCGAGCGGGAAATGGCCGCACAGCCCGGCCAGTCGACGAGCGGCGTCCGGTTCCGCCTCGACGCGCTCGGACCCCAGCACGGACCGCAGCAGCGCGTACGACTCGGCCCCGGTGAAAGCGGACAGCCGCTGCACCCAGCCGCCGTGCGTGGCGACGAGTCCGGCGAGCCCCATCCTGCTGGTGACGATCACCGCCCCCTGGGCCCGCGCGACGGCGGGCAGCAGCGGGCGCACCTGGTCGGCGTCCACGACGTCGTCGAGGACGAACAGGACGCGCCCGCCGTCCGGTGCGGTACGCAGGGCCGCGGCCACCTCCGCACGGACCGCGGCGGGGTCCCGGGGCTCGCCGTCCGGCCGGGTCATCCGCACCAGCACCCGGCCCCCCGGGAAGTGATCCCGTGTCAGGTGAGCGACGTGGTGGGCCAGCGCCGACTTGCCGATGCCCGGAGCGCCGGACACCAGCACGGTGGGCGGGTGCTCGGCGGCGTCCCCGAGCGGGGCGGTGAGCCGGGCGGCCGTCGCGGCGGTCCCGGCCTCCCGTCCGGTGAAGTTCGGCACCGGCGAGACCGTGGGCGGCCCGGCCGCGCCGACAGCCGCTCCGGGCAGGTCCGCGCCGGTGACCGTTCCGGACGGGTTCGCGCCGGTGGCCGCTCCCGACGGGGCCGTACCGACGGCCACCGCTCCGTGCGGGGTCGTACCGGCCTTGAGCACGGCGGCTCCGGCCGCTCCGAACCCGGCCGCGGCGCCGGCCGGCGGCAGCGCTGCGGGGCCCGCCGCGGTGACCACGGGCCCTTCGAGGATCCGCGGGCCCGCACCCGTGCCCATGGCGGCAGCGGCGGCACCGAGATCCTCACCGCGCAGGATCGCGAGTTCCAGCTGCTGGAGAGCGGGCGAGGGATCGACGCCCAGTTCGTCGAGCAGGAACCCCTTCACCCGGCGGTACTCCGCGAGGGCCTGGGTCTGTCGGCCCGTACGGTACAGCGCCTCGATCAACTGCTCGTGGAGCCGCTCGTGGCCCGGGTATACGCGCGTAGCAGTCCATAGTTCGACGAGGGCCTCGCCGTACCGTCCCAGCACCAGCAGCAGGTCGCAGACCCGTTCCACGCTCCGCAGCCGCTCCTCGGCCAGGCGCGGCACCTCGTCCCGGTGCAGCACGTCGGAGCGCACGTTGGCCAGCAGGGAGCCCTGCCACAGCGACAACGCGTCCTTCAGCTCGCACAGCTCCGCCTCCGGATCGCGCGACAGGACCTCGGCCCGCCGCACCTGCTCCCGGAAGCCGAGCAGATCGAGGGTGTGCGGTCCGGCGGTGATCCGGTAGCCGCCCGGCACCGCCTCGATCGACGTCTCGGTCACCCCGTGCTTGCTGAACAGCCGACGCAGCCGCAGTACGCAGGTCTGGAGCGCGGCCTTGGCGGTGGCCGGCTGCTCCTCCCCCCACACGGCCTGCTGGAGGTAGTCGGCGGACACGACGGTGTTGGCATGCAGAAGGAGCGCCGCCAGCAGGATCGTCGGCTTCGACGGCTGGAGCACGACGGCCTCGGGGCCGTCCGTGAGGGTCAGCGGACCCAGCAGCTGAAACCGCATCACCGCGGTCTAGTCCCAGCCGTTGACCAGCTTGCACACCTGCGCGGGTGCGGAGGACACGGGCAGCTGGGCCACGATCGCCTCCAGCTCCGTACAGACCCGCTGGACGAGGTGCGCGGGAAGGCTCTCGACGCCCCCGGCCTGGGGGAAGGCGGCCTGTGCGGTGGCGGTCCGCGGGGCGGCGGACCGCTCGGCGGGGACGGTACCGGCACTGGCCGTACCCGCGGTGAACCCGAAGGCGGCGAGGGCGATTCCCGAGACGGCGGCGGTACGTGCGAGGGCGGCCGGCTTCCGTGAAAGCGAAGAACTGAACACGTTTTCCCCTTCGGCTGGTACGTCCTGCCGGGGGTCCCCGGCAGGACGACGATGCCAGCGGGGAAGGGGCGCGAACGGGCCCGGTCGTGTCAGCTTGCTGCACCTCCCGCGGCAGCTTCGTGCAACCGCCGCCCCGCGCATGGGGAACATCCGGGCGGCACGGGCACGGCGCGATACCGCACGACACGGCGCGATACTTCATGACACGGCATGACACGACAGCGGCCCCGGGGTGTTTGGAGGAACACCCCGGGGCCGGTCAGTCATCCTACGTCGACCGCGTACACGGCGATCGCACCACTCGGTGACGGTGCGACCGGTCCATGCCGCCCCGGTCGATCCGTGCCGGTTCCGCCAGTCGGTGGCGGTTCCGTCAGTCCATGACGGTCCCGTCAGTCGGTGGCGATCGCGTTCAGGACGTTCATCCTGCCCGCCCGGAACGCCGGGACCAGGGCCGCGAACAGGCCGACGAAGGCGGATCCGACGAAGACCGTGAGGATCGTCGGCCACGGGATCTCCAGGACACCGAGCCCCTCCAGGGCCAGCAGCTTCTGGGCCGCCGTGCCCCAGCCCATGCCCAGACCGAGGCCGAGCAGGGCGCCGAAGACCGCGATGACCACGGACTCCAGCCGGATCATCCGCCGCAGCTGGCGCCGGGAGAGACCGATGGCGCGCAGCAGGCCGATCTCACGGGTCCGCTCGACCACGGACAGGGCCAGGGTGTTCACCACCCCGAGCACCGCGACGATGATCGCGAGCGCGAGCAGACCGTAGACGATGTTCAGCATCTGACCGATCTGGTCCTCCATCATCTCCTTGAAGTCCGCCTGGTTGCGCACCTCGTACTGCGGGTACGGGGCGAGGGCCTTCTTCAGCCCGTCGTACGCCTCCTTCTCCTTGCCGTCGACGGCCTTGGCGAACATGAGCATGTTGTCCGGCAGGGCATCGGCGGGCAGGTACCGGGCGGCGGTCGTGATGTCGACGTACATCGAGTTCCTGTCGACGATCGCCTCGTCCGAGGTGATCGCGGCGACCTTCAGCTTCGCCGTCTCGCCGCCCGTGAACGCGACGGTGATGCGGTCGCCGACCTCGATGTGGTGCTCGGCGGCGAACTTCTCCCCGACCGACATGGCGTCCGGGCCGTACGCGTCGGCGATCTTCCCGGCGACCGTCTCGCGCCGGACGACCTCCGGGTACGTGGGGTCGGTGGCGGACAGCCCCGACCCCTTCTCGACCGCGCCGTCCGGGGTGGTGAGCCGGGCGCCGACGAGCTTGTACGAGGTGAAGTGCTCGATGCCCGGCGCGGACTCCAGGGCCTTCACGGCCTGGTCCACCAGGAGCGCGCCCGAGCCCCCCTTCGGCTGGACGATGAAGTCGGCACCGACCGACTTGTCGAGTTCGTCGGTGGCCGAGGCGACCAGTGAGGAACCGACGACCGAGAGGCACGCCACCAGGGCCAGGCCGATCATCAGCGCGGCACCGGTCGCCCCGGTGCGGCGCGGGTTGCGCAGGGCGTTGCGTTCCGCGAGCCGGCCGACGGAGCCGAAGACCCGCAGCAGGACCGCACTCAGCGCCCGGACCACGAACCCGGCCAGCAGCGGCCCGATCACGATGAAGCCGACCAGGCTGAGGACCACACCGACGCCGAGCCACAGCGCGCCGGTGCCCGACTCGTCGGCCCGCGTCGCGGCGTACAGCGCGGCGCCGCCGCCGAGGGTGAGGACCAGACCGATCACGGCCCTGACCCGTCCGGCGCGCCCGTCGGCGGAGTTCCCGGCGTCGCGCAGCGCGGCCATAGGGGAGATCTTCCCGGCGCGGCGGGCCGGGACGTACGCGGCGACGACGGTGACGACGACACCGAGCACCAGCCCGGCCACCGGGGTCGTCCACACGACGGTGAGGTCCTGGGTGGACAGCTCCATGCCCACGGCGCCCATGACCTTCATCAGCCCGACGGCGAGGCCGATCCCGGCGCCGACCCCGAGGACGGAGCCGACCAGACCGAGGAGCAGCGCCTCGATCAGCACGGAACGGTTGACCTGCTCGCGGCTCGATCCGATGGCCCGCATCAGCCCGATCTCGCGGGTGCGCTGGGCGACCAGCATCGAGAAGGTGTTGACGATCAGGAAGATGCCGACGAGGAAGGCGATCCCGGCGAAGCCGAGCATTGCGTACTTCATGATGTCCAGGGAGGAGGCCATCGAGTCCTTGCTGGCGTCCATGGCCTCCTTCTGGGTCTGGAGCTCGTACCCGGAGGCGCCTCCGAGCGCGGCGGCCACGTTCTTCTTCACCTCGGTGTCGGCGACGCCGGGTTCGGCGGTCACGAAGACGACGCTGAAGACTCCGGGCGCGCCGAGCAGCTTCTTCTGCGCGGTGGCGGTGTCGAAGTAGACGGCCGCCGCACCGGGGTTGGTGACCTTGAACGTGACGATGCCGCTGATCCTCGTCACGAGGTCGCCGTCGGCGGTGATGGTGCGCAGCGTGTCGCCGAGCTTCAGATGGTGCTTGTCGGCGGTGTCGGCGTCGACCATCGCCTCGGACGGGCCGCGCGGCACGTGGCCGGAGGTGATCTCCATCGAACGCAGGTCGTTCTTCGTCCAGTTGCGTGCGATGGTCGGGGCGCCCGTGGTCGAGCCGATGTTCTTGTCGTGGCTGTCGACGACGGTGACGGAGGTGCTGACGACGGCACCCTCGGCGTGCCGCACACCGGTGGCCCGGGCCGCCTGCTCGACGGCGGCGGCGGGCACGGTGGCGGGCCTGCCGTTCCCCTGGGGCGGGGCGTCGTCCTCGGGCTTCTCGGGCCTGACGGTGACATCGGCCGCGGTCGCGGCGAAGAGCTTGTCGAACGTGGTGTTCATGGTGTCGGTGAAGACGAGCGTGCCGCACACGAACGCCACCGACAGCAGGACCGCGACGGCGGAGAGCGCCATGCGTCCCTTGTGCGCGAGGAAGTTGCGTCTCGATGTCTTCCAGACCGTCATGACGTCCGCCCGCGCGAGTCGAAGTCCTTCATCCGGTCCAGGACCTGGTCGGCGGTCGGGTCGCGCATCTCGTCGACGATCCGCCCGTCGGCGAGGTACAGCACCCGGTCCGAGTAGGACGCGGCCACCGGGTCGTGCGTGACCATGACGATGGTCTGGCCCAGCTCGTCGACGGACCTGCGCAGGAAGCTCAGCACCTCGGCACCGGCCCGCGAGTCCAGGTTCCCGGTGGGCTCGTCACCGAAGATGATCTCGGGCCGGGCGGCGAGCGCCCTGGCCACCGCGACCCGCTGCTGCTGGCCGCCGGACAGTTCGGTCGGCCGGTGCTTCAGCCGCCCGGCGAGACCGACCGTCTCCACGACCTGCTGGAGCCAGGCCGCGTCGGGCCTGCGCCCGGCTATGTCCATGGGCAGGGTGATGTTCTCCATCGCGTCGAGCGTCGGCAGCAGGTTGAACGCCTGGAAGATGAAGCCGATCCGGTCGCGGCGGAGCTGGGTGAGCTTCTTGTCCTTGAGCCCGGTGATCTCCGTCTGATCGAGGAAGATCTGGCCGGAGGTCACGGTGTCCAGCCCGGCGAGGCAGTGCATCAGCGTCGACTTGCCGGACCCGGACGGACCCATGATGGCGGTGAACTGCCCGCGGTCGATGTCGACATCGACGTGGTCGAGCGCGACGACCCGGGTCTCCCCCGCCCCGTACGCCTTGACGACCTGTCGTGCTCGTGCGGCGACGGCCGTACGCCCTCCAGTGCCCCCATGCCTGGGAATGGTCACAGCCGTTGTCACGGTTTGTCTCCTATTTCGGTTGGTGTTCGGGATGTCGCGGCGTACGAGGTATCGCGGTGCTCGGGATGTCGCGATGGTCGCGGCGTACGTGTACAGCCTGCTGTTCTCGCGGGTCCGGCGCGCTGGTGCACGGCCCCGTCTTCGGGTGGGGTTTTCCCCACCCCGCCCTCGTGGCCGGTCGCGTCCGCGGTGGCGGCACGCTGCGGAAACACGCTACGGAACGACCCGTGACCGCCACGTCGTCCGCCGGGACGAAACGTCCCTCCGCAAAAGTGGGGGGCGGCCCTTAAGGGCTCTCCCACCTCGGGCGGAGCCCTCCGGGAAACGTGGAGGCGCCCGCCGGGCCCACGGTCGGTTCCGTGAGCTCGGCGGGCGCCGGTACATGCGGTTACGGGGCCGGTCCTGGATCAGTCCCGTCTCAACCCTTCAGGGGTGCGGTCAGTTGGTGCGGCGTCGGCGCTTGCTGACACCGAGGACGAGTCCTCCGGCGATCAGCTGTGCGGCTCCGGCTCCGGCTCCGGCTCCGGCTCCGGCTCCGAGGAGGGTGAGTGCCTTGGCACCCGTGGAGGCCAGCCAGCCGGAGGACTTGTCGGCCGGCGGGTTCGGTCCGGTTCCCGGGAGGTACGGGGTGCCGGGCCCGTTCGGGGTGCCCGGTCCGGCGGGCTTGTCGCCCGGCGTGGTCTTCACCGTGGCACCGGCCTCGGGAGAGAAGACGCCCTTGTCCCCGGACGTTCCGGAGGCGCTGGCCTTGTTGACGACCTTTCCATTCGCCATGTCCTTGTCGGTGATGGTGTGCGCCGGGGCGGTGCAGTCCATCGAGGCTCCCGGTGCCAGGCTGGTGGCCGGGCAGGTCACCTGGCCCGCGGTGGGGTCCGACACCATGATGTCGGTGACGGTACGGGTGCCCTTGTTGGACACCTTCAGCGTCCACTCGATGCGGTCACCGGCGTCGGTCCTGCCGTTCTTGTTGACGTCGACCGGCTTCGCGGTCTTGACCAGGTCGAGCCGTCCCTCACCATTGGGCGGAACCGTCACCTTCGACGGCGGTGACACCGGGGGCTCGGTACCGCCGGGCGGGGTGCCCGTGGCCGTCGCGGAGTTCTCGATCGAACCGGCGTCGACATCCGCCTGCGTGACCTCGTACGACGCCTTGCACGTCACACTCGCGCCAGGCGCGAGGTTCGCGGCCTCGTCGGGGCAGACCACCTCGGACAGCTTTCCGGTGCCGGTGAACTCGCCCTCGTTCACCTTCACGTCCTTGATCGTGACGTTGCCGGTGTTCGTGACGAGGAACGCGTAGTCGACCTTCTCACCGGCCACCAGCTCACCGGGCTTCTCCGCGAAACCCGTCTTGACGACGGTCAGCGCGGGCTCCGAAGGTGCCGGAACCTCGACCTCCGACGGGGGCGACACCGGAGGCTCACCATCGCCGGGCGGAGTGCCCGTGGCCGTGGCCGAGTTCTTGATCGAACCCGCGTCCACGTCCTTCTGCGTCACCTCGTACGACGCCGTACACGTCACGTTCTCACCGGGTGCCAGCGACGCGATCCCGGCCGGGCAGACGATGTCGGAGAGCTTCCCGCTACCGGTGAACTCGCCCTCCTCCACCTTGACGTCCTTCAGCGCGACGTTGCCGGTGTTCGTCACCACGAACGCGTAGTCGACCGTCTCGCCCACCACCAGCTCGTCGGGCTTCTCGCTCTGTCCCGACTTCACGACCGTCAGGCCGGGCTCGGGCGGTGCCGAGACCTTCGCCTCGGACGGGGGCGACACCACGGGCTCGCCCCCGATCGGCGGGGTGCCGGTGCCGGTGGCGGTGTTCTCCAACGAACCCGCGTCGATGTCCTTCTGCGTGACCGTGTACGTGGCGGTGCAGGTCACGCTCTTACCCGGGGCCAGCGGGCCGTCCGGGCACTGGGCCTCCGGCGCGGTGCCGGTGCCGGAGAACGAGGTCTCCTTGACGGCCAGGTCCTTCAGTTCCACGTTCCCGGTATTGGTCAGCACGAACGAGTACGTGATCTTCTCGCCCGCGGCCTTCACGGTGTCGGGGTCGGCCGTCTTCTTCACCGACAGCCCCGGGACCTGGGGGGTGCCCTCGGTGGAGGACTCGTTGTTGCCCGGGGTCGGGTCTTCCTCATTGGCGATGACCGTGGCGGTGTTGGTGACCGGTTCGGTCATCGAGGCCGGGCTGTCCGCGGTGATGGTGATCTTGTTCTCGGCGCCGGCGAGAGTACGGCCACCGACGCAGGTCACCTTGTTGTCGGCCACCGTACAACCAGGCGTCGACGTCTTGACGTTGGTGAGCGGTGCCGGAACCACGTCCGTGACGGTGTAGCCGCTTGAATTGCCGGGCCCGTTGTTCTTCACCGTGAGGGTGTAGGTGACGGGGCTCCCCGGCTTGAACGTCTCGGGGCCGTTCTTCACAACCGAGAAGTCGGTGGGCAGACCGGGAGAGGCCGCGCCGTCGTTGTTGCCGCTCGCGGGGCCGGGCGCGGAGGAGACGAGGGTGAACGTCGGATTCGCCGACGCCGGGTTGGTGATCTTGATCTGGTAGACGGAGCCCGAGGCGTTGTCGGAAACGCCGATGTTGCCGTTGCCGAACGTCCAGTCCGCACCGAAGCCGAGGGCGCTCGCCGGAACCAACGTGCCGAAGGTCGTGACCGTCTTGGTCGCGCCCAGGAGATCGACACGGACCACCTTGCCAGTCGGTTCGACGCCCCAGAAATAGCCGTCCGCGTACGTGAGGTCGGGGGTGGGCGGCACCATGGGCAACTTGATCGTCGAGGTCACCTTGCCAGTGGCGGGATTCACCCGGTAGGCCACGTCCGTGGCACTGGAGCCCACGTAGAAACCGCCGTCGGGGCCGAACTCCCCCAGTTCGCGGAGCCCACCACGGCCTCGTTGCCCACGCGGGTGACGACGCCCCGTTACCTTTTTCGTGGCCCCGCAATGGGGTGCCTGGCCCCCGGGTCCGGTATGGCTGTGTGCCCCCTGTCGAAGTGGATGACCTGGGGGGT
>NZ_JBEZVN010000023.1:0-86472 GCF_040636995.1 Streptomyces sp. NPDC032161
CGCGGACGATCGCGTCGTACTGCGCCTTGGGCCAGGGGTCCTTGCCGTCGCCGAGGTTCTCGCACTCCCAGCCGTAGAACCGGGCGTTGCCGTCGACCCCGTTGGCGTTGCCCTTCGTGGGAGGGGTCGGACGGCTGCCGTACGACTCGGCGATCACCTGGTCCAGGACCCGAGGGTCGCCGCCCCCGGCGTGGTTCGTCCGGCCCCAGCCGACCATGTGAACCCGGCCGTCCTTCGCGATCATCCCGTGGCACAGCGGGCCGGGGAGATCGTCGTACCCGTCACGGCAGAGGAACACCGTCGAGGTGGTGCCCTTGGTAACCGTGTGGTGCACGATCGATCCGTTGACGGGGCCCCACGCGCCCTTTGAATTTCGGTTGTGCGTCCGCCAGTTTCCGACCTCGACGACACGGACGCCCTCGGCGCGCAGCGCGGATATGACAGCGGCAGCGGACAGTGGTGTAGCCATGTCAGCCCTCCTTCTTCGGTACGGGGGTTGTTCTGGGCACCCGGAGTCGGTCCCACGCCGCCTTGTCCGGAATACCGCTGGTGTCTCCGCTGCCCTCCAAGCGGAGCGTGCGCTGGAAGGCGGCGAACGCCCGCTTGTGCCCGTTCGTCCAGTCCGGGCCGGCGCTCTGGCCGGTGTCCCAGTGGCCCGTCTGCTTCAGGCGGCGGGCCATGGCCTGAATGACAGGGCTGTTCCGGCCCCCGTGGAAAAAGCCGGTGCCCGGGTACGGCTCGTACAGGGCGCTGTCGTCTGTGGACGAGCCCCCCGAGTCGGGGCTGGCCGCTGGTTCGGCGGCCGTTGGGGCGGCCGGTTCGGGTGTGCTGGATGCGTCTGGCTTGGCGCCGCGGTTCATCGGTGGCTCCCGGAGTCGATGCGGGGCTGATGCCGGTCGCTCCGTCGCAAAGAGGCAGGCGTGTGCGGCGCGTTGTGCGTGCGGATCGTGAGATCGGTGGGCACTGTGCCCGTGCTCCTGCACTCCCCGCGCCCAGAGCTGTTGGCTGGTGTGCTGCTCCGGTGTGGCCGGTCGCAGTCCCTCGAGGATTGTGCGGGGGCGGAGGGTCGCCTTGCGGTTCAGCGTACGGGTGTGCGAGTGCGGTGTTGCCCCTGGTGATGGTGTGATCAGGGTGCGGTGTCGGCAGGGGAGGGCTCCACGGGGGTGGGGGCGGGCGTGTCCGGGGCTGGGTCCGGCACGGGTTCGGGAACGGGACGGAGGTCGGTGATGGGCTTTCCGCACCGGCCGCACTGCCCCATGTACCGGGGCGGATCGTATGTGCCGTACGGGTAGTACGTGCCGATGAACTCCTGCCCCTCGACGGGGCATCCCGATGTGTGGCAGACAGCGATGAGCTGTACGGAGGGCGGGAAGTCGTCGCCCGGGTCGTCGGTCATCGAGGCTCCTCAGGTGTTGTAGCCGTAGACGAACCAGTGGACGGATACGGCGGTGGTGTTCTGGCGGGTGGCCCAGATGGTGAGGCCGGCGGAGGTGAGGTTGGTGAATCCGACGCCGGTGACGCCGTTGTTGGCGGCGGTGTAGCCCGGGGCCGGGTTGGCGATGGACACGAAGGCGCGCAGGGTGTTCCCGGCTACGGCGAGCCCGGTGACGCTCACGGACGTGGGGGTATTCGCCGCTGATGGGGTGATGGCGACCGACCCGCTGGCGAAGTTCTTCGCAGCCATGATCCCGTTGACCGTGGTTACGGGTGACCGCATGTAGATCTCGTCGCCCTTGACCTGAAGGACCGAGCTGCCGCCCGATGTGCCATTCTGCGCGTACAGCTCCAGGAGCGACGTGCCGGCTGCGGCCCCGTCTGCTCCAAAGATGTAGGCGTAGTCGCGTGAGGTGGAGGTCGTCACCTTGAACTGCCCGCCCTGGCCGACGGCGGGTGACGCAAGGTCCAGGCGCGCGCTGCCGGAGTCGACGTACGGGGCTTGGACGACCGTCATGGGCTGGGTGGCTGTGCCTACGGTCGTAACCGCAGACCAGAGGAGTCCGGGTGCGGTCTCGGCGGCGGCGCCGGAATACAGGGCAACCCCTGGGATTCCTGTGCCCCCGGCGTTGGGCCCCATGGTGAGGCGGGTTCCGGTGGTTCCGGTCTGGATGACGGACCCGGTCACGGTTCCGCCGGTGATGGTGCCGCCAGTGATGGTCTTCCCGTTGAGGGCGTCGACTGCGATCAGGTCGGCGGTGATGCTCCCGGCGACGAGGTCAACGGTCGCTGCCTTCCGCGGCGTCCCGGCCACGGCCGGGGTTGCCTCGGACACGGCGCCACTGCTGCTCCGCGAGCGGAGCTTGACGTGCCATTCGGTGTACGGGAGAGGGATCGAGGCCGTGCCGCCCTGCGGAGTTTCGATCGTGTCCCGCAGCGTCCCCTGGGCAGGGACGAAGTCGGGCGTGGCCCCGACGTGGACCTCGCACCGCATCCAGTCCAGCGGGGCCGCCGCCGCACCGTCGAAGGTTCCGTTCCATGTGACGGTCAGCGCCGCGAGCGCCGAGGCGACCGCAGGCGGGGACGGGACGGGTGGCACCGGTCCGTTGACGATGTTGACGGCGGTCGTACCGTCACCCTGCTGCCCGACGATCGCCCGGAGACTGCCGTCGCTGTCGCGTACCTCGAGGGCGGTGTCGTCCAGAGACGCGGAGGACAGGCGTGCGGAGCGTTCGACCGCGGCGAGTCTGCGCTCGATCCGGGCGAGGGTGGCGCCGATGTCGGTCATGAGACCCCTCCGTACTTGTAGGCGTCTGCGGGCTTGAGGTCGATGACGGCTTGGGGTCCGCCCGGGGCGTCCGGTTTGAGGGTCCAGCCGGTGACGCGGCGCCAGCCGACGTAGTCGACCCAGGCGTTGTGGACGCGGACGTACACGTCGTCGCCGACCTGCCAGGACCCGAAGGGGGCGGCCGGGGTGTCGCGGATGGTGATCTGGTCGACGGATCCGAGTACCTCGCGGCGCCCGCGCTCGGCGGCGGTGAGGGACGCGAGGACGTCATTCCCCTTGGTCTCCGGGTAGTCGGCGACGTGCTCGAGGCGAAGTCGGCCGTTGCGGACGGCCGAGATCTGGCGGCGTTTCGCACTCCCGTCACCGGCGCCCATACCGATGACGACCTGCGCGTATTCATCTCCGCTGAACGGGACCTCGGGATCTTCGATGATGTTCGTGCCGGTGGTGAAGGTGATGTCGGTGCGGCGGGCCCCAAGGCGTGGCCAGCCGAGCCGGATCCGTCGCACCGGAGCGGTCTTGGCGGGGTCCCAGGCGGTGGTGCAGGTGTAGTCGGGGCTGGCCTCGGCGGACACCATGTCGTCAACGATGTCGCCGAGGGCGCGCCCGTCCCACCAGGTCGAGTCGTAGCGTTCGGCGGGGGTACCGACCGTGGAGGTGGAGGTGGTGGGGTCGACGACGACGCCCAGGCTGCCGTCGGTGATGGACTGGGCGTACGCCCATACGTCGCGGATGACCTTGCACCGGTCGGCGTTGACGTAGGGTCCGCGGCCGCCGAGTTGCCCGTCCACGTCGTACCGGTGCATCAGGTACGAGGACCAGCCGGCGGCCTCGATCTGAAGGGTTTCACCCTGGGGCCGGATGTCCCAGATGATGCCACCCCACCGGAGCTGTCCGGCGGCCTCGACGTAGATGAGCGTGTTGCCGGGGTCGATGAGGGCCGGGGCCTGGGAGAGGAGGCGGGGTGACAGTGTTCCGGTGAGGGCCCCGGGCCCGTTGAGTTCGTCACCGTACTCCAGTTCCTGCACGGGTAGGGCCAGGCTCAGCCACGCCCCTGTCAGGGCGTGCTGGGTTAGGACGCGGTCCGGGACGGGGGAGGTCACCGGGGCCCCTCTTCGAACTCGACTTGGGCGACGAGCGTTGCGGCCGCATCCACGTTCATTCGCCCCGTGTTCCCGGTGGCTCCGGCGCCCTGCGCGCGGAGGAGTTGCGTGGTGCCGCGGTAGGCGTCGGGGATGGTGAGGGTGTCGGCGGCGAGGGTGTTGATGCGGCGGGTACCGGACTGGTTGTCGTCGAGCGTGGTGGCCTGCACGATGAGGGACGCGCCGAAGGTGGCTCGGAGCACGCCGTAGAAGGGGTTGACGGTGAGGCGGAGGCCCGCGACGTCCAGGCGGATTCGGGCGGTGCTGGCCCAGGTGGGGACGGGGATGTTCCAGCCTGCGGCGGTGGTGAAGTAGGCATAGGCGAGGGAGCTGCCTGTGATGTCGGCGGAGGCGGTTGCCGGGGATTGGGTGAAGAGGCGGCTCTCTCGACGTGGTGCGGCCATTTGCCGAATGTCCTTGATCATGGCAGTGGTGATCGTGGACGTGGAGGCCGGAATGTCGATGCGGGCCAGCGCAATGCCGGTGCGGCCGTCGGGGATCGTTGTCGCGGTCGAGGAGACGTTCGGGATGACCTCGAAGTAGTTGACCTGGTCAACGGCGGGGTTGAGGGTTCCCTCGTACTCGGGGTCCTCGACCCGCAGGATCACCATGTCCGACCGGGCAGTGCCGCCCGTAGCAGCGATCGGAACGGTGGCGGCACCGATGTTGCAGACCGAGTACGTGCCCTGGAACGCGTTGACGCGGCCGCGGACGACACCGGATCCGTCGCCGACCTGGACGCTCGCGCCGGGGGTGGGGAGTTGGGTGACCTTGAGGTCGGCGCCTTGGGTGATGCCCTCGGCGCCGGATACGAGGTCGCGGACCATCATGCGGAACTGCTGCGCGGGGTGTTTGGCGCCGTTCGTGAGGATCGGCACGGGGAAAAGGGCCATGGTGTGTGCCTCCTCAGAGGGCGGTGTAGGCGTCGCGCCAGGTCAGGCGCATGCGGGCGGTGTTCGTGTTGTCGTAGCCGGTCCAGCGCATCTCGGACTGTCCGGGCGGCAGGCTGAACAGGTCGATGCGGGAGGCCGGGGCCAGGAGGGCGGCGGCGTTACCGCCGTTCTCCCGGATGACGGTGCGGTACCCGGGCCGGGTGTCGATCTCCACCCATTGGTCGGCGGACGTGAGGCTCAGCATCGGGAACGACAGCTGCCGACCCGACGCGACATGCGTGATGGTGACCGTGGCGACCGGGCCGGTGATCCGAATGACCGGCCACGCGTTCCCCGTGCCACCGTTCATGACCCAACCAGGCCGGTCCGCGGCCGTTGTCCCAGACTGCACGTAGATCGGAGCGACGACGGGGGCCTTGAAACCGCCACCGGTCAGCCACCCCAAGGGGATCTCGGTGGTGGTCTCAGTGTCGGCGTAGAACGTGGGGTCGGTGGCGATGAACTCGATGTCGATCGGCACGTATCCGTGGATGGCCTGCTTGAACTCCGGGTCGAGCTTTCTCAGCCGCCCGTTGAGGACCTTTACAGGCCGGCCGGGACGCAGGATCCGCAGCGGCATCGTCGCACCACCGGTCAGGCGCACGGCCGGGTCGTCGGCGGCGGCCTGAAGGGCGGCGACGATGTCGTGGCAGGCTGCCGGATCCCCGGGAACCCGGACCGCGGCGTCGAACTGCACCTGCCGGGCGGCGTAGTAGTCGGGCCCGGCGAAGACGCCGTCCATGCCGGGCTGGTCGGCGTCGTTGTCCCGTACTGGCGGCCGTCCCAGACCCGTAGTCTCCATCACCTGGACGCTGGTACCGGCACCCATGAGGACACCGCCCAGCTCGTACTGCCAGTCCGTGAGGTCAAGCGGCGGCACGGGCGTTCACCCCTCCCCTGCGGGCCCGACGTACAGAGCGTCCGACCTGCGATGCGATGTCGGTGGCGGATGCTCCTGTGCGTACGGCGGTGACGTTGACGTTGGTGTCGCCGCTCTCGCGGACCACGACGACCGGCCGGGTTGCGGACATGTCGGTGAGGCCGAGCCCGAACCGGCCTGCGACGTCGTGGAGGACGCGGGTTGCCGCGGACCGCTTCGAGGGGCCGAGCGGGATGTACGCCTCCCCGCCGGTCTCCGGTTCTGCGAAAGTGACGGCGCCGGCGCGGGTGGCGTAGATCCCGGACCGGATGCCGCCGTCCGCGTAGCTCAATCCCCTGTTTGCGCGGGCCAGGTCGGCGAGGAACTGAGCGGCTCGGGAGCCGAGCGCGTTCTTGATCTGGGTGGTTGCCTTGTTGGCGATGGTGATGATCTCGTCCTCGCCGTACCCAGTCGTGTCCGCGACGGTGTGCAGCCCGGTCTTGCTGGTCTTGACTGCGGCGATGATGGCGACGAGCTGCTGCACCTGGTCCGCGGTGAGCGCGTTGCTCGCGGTCTTCGCGGCCTTGTTCGCGCTGGACGCCTTCTTGTTGTCCTTCACCGCCGCGGCGGCGAGGTCGGCGGCGGCCTGGTCGCCTTGGGCGGCGAGCTGCTTGGCGAGGTCTCCGTACCCCTTCGCAGACAGGGTGATCAGGTTCTTCGCGAAGGCGGCGTCGGCGGTGTTCGCCTTCGACAGCTGCCGGGTGTAGTCGGTCAGGGACGCCTTCGCGGTGGCGGCAAGGCCACGCAGCGCCTTCGACATCTCGTTGACGTATTTGGTGGAGCCCTTGGCCATCTTCGCGGTGAGCTTGATGCCGTCCTCACCCATCGCGGCGAGGGCATCCGCGACATCGGCGCCGGCCCGGTCCGCGACCGTGGTCAAGTTCTTCGCCCAGGTAGCGGTGGTCTTGGAATTCGCCTTCAGCTTCTTCTCGAGGGCTGCCAGGTCGAAGTACTCGACCTCTTTCGTCTTCGTCTTGCCCTTGGCCTTGTATTTGACCTTCTTCGTCTTGTGGGCGGCCTGTCCGGCGTCGGAGGGGGAGTACAGGGACCCGGTCGCCGGGTCGTAGGTCCAGTCGGTGACGTTGCCGTCCGCGTTCCACTGGACGCTGCGGGGGTCTCCCCCGAGGCGGCGGATGGTTTCCTCGGCGATGGCGCGGGAGCGGCGCCGTTTGGATGCGGCGAGGGGGATGTACGCCTCTCCCCCGGTCTCTTCCTCCGCCCAGACGCGCCAGGCGCCAGCTGGGGCGATCTGGGCGGTGTGGTTCTCTCGGATGCCGCGGCGGTTGGTGCCGCCGTCGGCGTAGAAGTCGAGGACGGAGCCGCGAGCCTGCTGGGCTTGGATCATGTCGGGGACGCCGTTGGCGTCCTTGTCGGAGGCGGTCGCGGACAGGTAGACGCCGATGCCGACCTGCTTGCCGTGGATGTTGTCGATGGCGTTCTGGATGATGCGGGCGTTGTATACGGCGTCGCCGGTCGGCACGGCGATGGTGACGGTCTTGCCCTTGGTGTTCTTGATCTTGAAGCCGAGGTCTTCTAGGTTCTGCCGGGCTTCGTCAGTGGGGGCCTTGATAGAGAGGGTCTTACCCTTGGTGGCCCGGACCTTGTCCTGGATCGACTGGAGCTCAGACCGCACCTTGCCGGTGGGCGCAGTGATGGAGAGGGTCTTGCCGTTCGTCTTGCCCAGCTTCGCGATCAGCAGGTCCAGCTCGGCGCGGGCCGCCGCAGTCGGGGCAGTGATCTTGTACTCGCGGGTGCCGGGAATCAGCTCGATCTGATAGCCGATCTCCTCGAGCTCCTTCTTGGCGTCTGCACCGAGAGCTTCGACCTTGACGGTTTTCTTGTCGGGGAACCGCTCGAACTCGGCCTGGACCCCGAGGAGCTCCGCGAGGGTGGTGTCGACGCCTTCGGTCTGGAGGAGGATCGACACCTGGCCGGGAATGAGCCCCATGGCGTCCGCGACACCGGCGGCCTGCTTCGAGTCCAGCCCGTATGCCTTGCTGAGCTTGATCGCTTCGTCGCGGGCGCGCTGCATTTCCCGTGTCGCAGCCTGAATCGACTCCGGTACCGACTTGTGCTGCGACTGTGCGAAGTCGTAGGCGGCGATCGCGGCGGACGAGGAGCTGTCCGCGATCGTGTTGAGCGTCGAGAAGAGCTGTTGACCGTTCTTCGTGGTCGTGTCCAGGGCGCCGTTCACGCCGACGAGCGCCTTGCCCCATCCGTCGGCCCGGTTGATTCCGGACGCCATGGCGTCGTTGGCCTGGGTGAGCGCCTCGTTGACGCGAGCCTGGGCGGCCTGAAGGGATACTGACCCGCCAGACAGTAGGTCCAGGGCATCTCGGAGAGCGCGGGTGCGGGAGTCGGCGTCGGCGGTCTTGTCCGCGAGCGCGGCCACCGCGTCCTTGAGCCGGGTGTACGCGCTGACACCGTCCCCGGACTTCGTCGCGGCGTCGAGCGACTTTGCCTGTTTCGCGGCCTCGGAGGCGTCGCCGGACATGGCCCGGAGCTGTTTCGCCGCGAGCCCGTACTCGGCGGCCCGCTTCAGGGCCTCGCTGTCGCCCTTCTGCAGCTCCTTCTTGGCGAGGGAATCCATCTCCGTGGCGAGCTTCTTCACCGAGGAGCCCTGGCCGAGGTAGGCGTCGGTGACCTCGGACAAGGTATGGCCCTGACGCTCCAGGACCTTCATCAGGTTCGTGTTGACGCCGAGGTTCTGCTGCTTCAGTTTCGTGTCCGCCAGGGTTTGCGCGGCCTGGGCACGGACGCTGGAGGTGATTGCCCCGTTGGACTCCCTCAGCGCCGTCGTCAGTCCGTCGACGGACGCTTTGTGCTGGGACGCTGCTGCGGCGGCATCCTGCTGCACGTCCATGTATGTGCCGAGGAGCACGGTCGCGCCCATGACGGCCAGACCCCACGGCCCGCCGAGCGCCCCGGTCAGGCCGCTCATCGCGCGCTGCAGGCCGCTGCCAGCCGCCGCGGTCACCCCGCGCAGGGTGCCAGCAAATCCGGTGCCTTGCGCAGAGGCGTTCCGGAATGCGGCCCCCATCGCGCCGATGGCTGGGACCCGTGTCTGGAGGACGGCCATTGCGGCCCCGTACCGGGTCAGGGACTGCCCGGCCGACGCGGCGAGCGACCGCTGTACGGCCATCTGCTGGCCGAGGCTGCGGAACGCGCCGACCGTACGCCCGCCGACCGTGGTAGCAAGCTGAGCCATCATCGGCTGCACCCGGCGGAACAGCAGCATCGCGAAAACCGCCGTTTGAACCGGGCCGGGAAGGCTGGCGAACAGCGACACCAGGCCGCCGACGACGTGCCCGATCGGGACGAGGACTCCGGACAGGGCGGACACGGCCGTCGCAGCGGCATCCAGCGCGGCTACGACGATGTCGAGTGTGGTCGCGGCGCCGCTCCCCTCCCCCACGAGGTCGCCAAGCGCGGATACGACCGGCTCCACCCCGGCGGCTAGGTTCTTCAGGACATCGACCACCATCTGTCCGGCAGTGAGCAGCACGTGCAGCACGGACGCGACCGCGTCGCCGCCGAGTTCCTTGAACGGTGCGAGCATGCCTGCCGCAGCGTCGCCGATCGCCCCGAACTCGCGGCGGGCAGCGGCGGCAATGTCGGGACCGAACAGGGCGGCGGCGTCGTTGACGTACTGGAAGAATGCCTCGATCTTCGGGATGGCGCTGGAGATTCCCGAGGTGACCCCGCGGATCAGGAACTCCAGACCGGGTGCCATTCCCGTGTACAGGGCGAGGCCAGCCTGCTCGCTCTTGGCCTTGAGCTGAACCATGGCGCCGGCGAGTCCCTTGCCCTTCGCGGCGGCGATGTCGGAAGCGGCACCGGTCTGGGACACCGCCTGCATCAACGCGTCGAAGGAGTCGGTTCCCTGATGGGCGAGGGCGATGGCGCCGGACATGGCGGGCTTGCCCATCGACTTCTTCACCGCGGCGGCGAAGTCCTGCTGGGACATGCGGTGCTGGGCCTTCGAAAGGCCGTCAATGACGTACCGGAGCCCCTTGAATCGGCCCTGGGCATCCCATGCCTGGATGCCCATGTCCTCAAGGCCCTGAGTCATCTGCTTCGTGGGCGCGGCGAGGTTCGCCATCATGCCGCGCAGGGTCGTACCGGCGGTCTGGCCGAGGATGCCCGCCTTGCCGAGCATGCCGACCGCGCTTGCGGCTTCCTGCATATTGACGCCGAGACCGTGGGCGACGGGCCCGGCGTACTTCATGGCGTAGTAGATGTCGATGATGTCACCGCTGGCGCTGTTCGCCGTGGCGGCGAGGGTGTCCGCGGCCTTCCCGGCCTGGTCGGCTCCCATCCCGAATTGGTCCATCATGTCGCCCAGATATCTGGCGCTGTCGGCGGCGCTGACATTAGCGGCAGAGGCGAGGGTCAGAGAGGCCCGGGTCGCGGTGATGGCCTGGTCGGTTCTGAAGCCCGCCTTTGCCAGTTCGACCATGCTCTCGGCTGCGCCTGCTGCGGTTGCGGCGGGGAGTTTCAGGTCACCACCGAGTTCGTTCGCGGTCGCGGCCGCGCGCCGCATCTGCAGCGCGGTGGCTCCGGTGACCGCCCCGAAGGTGTTCATGCTCTGCTGGTATTCGTTGCCGTGCTTGAGCATCCCCCCGAAGCCCATGACGAGGGCTCCGCCCGACATGAGGGCGGCCACGCCGGTCATCTGCTGTCGGAGGCGCCCGGACTCGGTAGTCATGCGCCGCAGGCTGCGAGTGCCGCCGTCTCCAACGGTCCGCATGTGAGTGGAGGCGCGCTGGGCGGCCTGGGCCAGGCGGAGCAGGTCCCGGACGGCTGTGTCGATCTGTCGTGACACGGAGGCGAGTTGCCGTCCGGTGGTGCGGGAGTTGTCGCCGAGGCTGTTGACGTGCCGGTTCGCGGTGCGGGCGGCGTCTCCGTATCGGCCGAGCTGTCGTCCGGCGGTGCGGGCGTTGTTCCCCAGGGTGTTGAGGTGGCGGCCGGTGGTGCGTGCGGCTGTGCCGAGGGTGCGGATGTGCCGAGTGGCGGCCTGGGATGCCTGCCCGAGTTCCCGAACCTGGGTCTTCGCGGTCTTCGCTGCGGTGCCCAGGGTGCGGGCGTGCTTGGCTGCGCTCTTGAGGGACTGGGCGAGGTCGTTGCCGTGACCGCGCAGGTCCACCGAGAGGTTCCAGTTCGCCACCGGCCCGGCCCCCTTCCTTCTCTGGTCGCTCAGTCGTGCGTGTGCTTCGTGGTGAGTTCTCGGTGCGCCCGGAGCGCGGCGGCCTGGGCTGTCGGAATCAGCGCGATCTTGACGCCGTGGGTGTCAGACCCGTGGTCAGCGAGTTCGGCTTGCTTGTCGGCGATGACTTGGCAGCCCACACACCGCTGCGCCGTGACCGCGTACGCGTCCTCCTCGCCGGGCCCGCCGTGGTCCCAGTCGTCGTACCGGGTCCCGCACTGCGAGCACACGGTCCGCTGGTACTCCAGGTACGCCATCGCTTTGGCCCGGTCACGTGCCGTCCAGGTGCCGTCACCAATGCCGCGGAACAGGGAGTGCGGGATGCCCCACCGATCGCAGAGTTCGAGTTCGCGACGCAGACGCTCATCCCGGGTCAGCCTTTTCCCAGGTCCATGCGTGCGGTTTCCTGAACGTTCCACGCGGCGTTGAACAGGGCCGCGGCTTCGGCCTCCGACCAGGTGTCGAGGTACTCGCGGGCGTCGTCCACCGTCATGCCGTCCATGGAGGCGGCTGCGATCAGGTCTGGGCCGAGCGTCTCAACGTTGAGGTCGTGCCCGTCCTCGGCCTGCTCCTCCGTTGCCGGATGTCTCTTCTTCAGTGCTTCGAATTCCAGGCGGGGCAGCGCTTGGAACCGCAGGACGATCGCCGCGGCGTCGTAGGTTTCCTGGGCGTCCGCCAGGTCCCGTTCGGCTGCGGCAACGGCGGCCGGGCCGGTGGTGTCGTCCGGTCGGTCCTCGGCGGCGGCCTTGATACGGCGCAGGGCGTGCTTCGCGGACTCCAGGACAACTCGGATGTCGAGGTCGTCACAGATCGTCAGTGCGATCGTCGGGCGGTTGCGGTTGCGGAGCTTTTCCCGGGTGGCAGTCCAGTGGGCGTCCTTCGCGACGGCAGCAGCCGGCGGGGCGATGACGGTTGTCTTGGCGGGCATCGTGGTCCTCCATTAACGGGGAAGGGGACCCGGCCGGGCGCCGCGCGGCGCCCCTTCCCGAACGTCGTCGGGCCCGGCCGGGAGTAAGCGGGAGGCGGGTCAGGGGCCGGTGGGGACGGTCGCGTTAAGGAGCGGCCGGTCGGTGATCGCGAACGCGACCGTGATCTTCGCTGCCTCGTTGTCGAGCGTGATCGCCGCGCTGTTGGAGGCGACTGTCACCGGGAACACGTCCATGCCTGCGGCGCCGGGCGTCCTGCCCTTCCGGCAGATGATGATGAACCCGGTCGTCCCCTTGGCGAGGTCCGTCTCGATGTCGTCGAGGGTGTCGTCCTCGTAGAACGTGATGCTGGAGTCGGCTGCGGAGTCGTCACCGGAGATCTTCGAGACGAACGTGGTCGCGAGGTCCGGCGTTTCGATCATCTGGTTTTCGAGACTGAAGCCGTCGACCGCATTGATCTGTCGGCTGTAGTCAGTGGCGCCGGTCACCTCGGCGCTCGTTGGCATGTAGCCGGGGTCGGCGATCGTCTCCGCGAAGAGGATCTTTGTGTTGCCCTTGCGGCTGAACCTGGGCATGGTGGTGGCCCCTTTGCATCTCACGCGTGTGTGGGAGTCGGCCACCGAGTGGTGGCGCGTCCGCGCTGGGGCCGCCGCGGTGCGGTGAAGCAGCCTGATCAGAAGTCAGGCGGGGGTCAGATCGAATCTGAACCTGATCACGTAACTGATGATGGCATCGGTCGGGTCGTTCGTTCCCCCCGGTTCGACGTCGACCTCCCGGCACATGACCTTCACGCCGGGAATCGTGAGCGGGCTGGACCACTGGCCGGTGCCGGTGTCACGGCCGAGGATGGCGCGCTTCGCCTTGTCGACGAGCCACTCCGCCTGGTCGACGGTGCCGGTCGAGCCGGGCTTCGTCGGGTCCGGCCCGGACGCGCAGGTGAGTTGGTAGACGAACGAGGCGTCCTCGTTCTCGTCGGCGAGCGGCGCCCCGCTGGTGGTGCCGTCGAGGGAGTACAGCAGGTAGTACGGAGG
Source organism: Streptomyces sp. NPDC032161 (assembly GCF_040636995.1). Classification (NCBI taxonomy): domain Bacteria; kingdom Bacillati; phylum Actinomycetota; class Actinomycetes; order Kitasatosporales; family Streptomycetaceae; genus Streptomyces; species Streptomyces sp. NPDC032161. The sequence goes on from NZ_JBEZVN010000023.1 coordinate 12,879, forward strand.
GCTGGACTGCGGCATGCGGCCCCGGCCTACCGGCATCCCGGTGGCGGAGGACAAGAGCGCGGCCAGGGCGGCAGTGAACGGACGGCGCTCAATCACCGGTCCTCCTCATGCAGCTCACGGCCGTCGAGTGAGTTGTGCACAACGATCCAGTTGACTGAGCCGTCATCACTTTTCTCGGGCCGCGTTCTCGGACCGCACACGCAGTCCGCTTGCCCACTGGTGTCGTGCTCGGTCAGGTCATCGATAGGTTCCACGTGGAAGGTGGTCACCGAAGCACCTCCGCGACCGCGAACCGCATCTCCATCATCAGCGTCGACCCGATGTACGGGATAGCCGGTCCGACGTGCGGGAACGGGGGCTGGTGGTAGGTACGGCCGAGGCTGTCCGTCATGCCCATGAACCCGAACTCCAGACGGCGCCCCTGTGGCGCGTTTGTGCCGATGGTGCACATGGCCCCGTACGGCAGGCGGCGGGTCTGTGTCTGCCACGAGTTGCGGTAAGTGCCCGTGATGACGTTCGGGCCCGGTCGGCCAGAAGCGTTGCCCCGGATCCGGGCGCGGCCGAGCTCTCCGGTGTGCTGCACAGCCCGGTGGATGGCGGGGCCGACACGGGTGGCCGCTCGTTCGAGACGGTCGGCGAGTTCGTCGGGGGTCATGCTGCCTCCGCCCGGAGCTGGTCAAGCGGGGTAATGCGGACGACCTCGACGGTCCCGGCACGCCCGGGGTCGACACAGATCCAGGACCGGCCGAGGAGCCCGGTACGTGCCGGGTCGTGGACGGCAACCACGGTGACGACGGCGTCCTTCGAGGGGATCGGCGCAGGCAGAGGGGTGAAGAGCCGGTACCGGGAGGTGGTCTCCTGCACCCACGGCAGGTTGTGGTCCGGGACGGCCGTGATCTCGGCCTGGGCGGACGAGCCCTGCACGGCTCCGGGCCCTTCGTAGAGGACCTCGCCGTCGGGGTACTCGAGCTGGCCCGTGGTCTCGTTCAGGACGGGGTCACCAGCGGGAAGGGTTACGCGGACGGTGTCGATGAGGAGGTTGTCGCCGATCCATGCGGTGACTCCGGCGAGCGCGGCGTCGAGTCCGGTCATCAGGTCCTCCCCTGCGCCCAGTCGGCGAGTTGCCGGAGCATGGCGGTGGTGAGTTCGTGGCGGGTGCCGTCGAGGTCGTCCCGGTCCAGTGCGGCCGCCTCCAGGCGGGCGGGGTCGATGTTCGCGAGGAATGCGGCGACGATCTGCCCGTCGTCCTGGCCTGCGTCGGCGACGGCCACGTGGGCGAACCCGTCGAACACGGTCCCGGCTGCCGGGGAGGCGTACAGGGCGAGGAGGGGTGGCTGGCCTGTCCGGTGTTCCAGGGTGTAGCCCTGGATCGACTTGCTGATGTCGCTGCCGTCGACGGTGATGGTTGCAGCCCAGCCATCCGCTGTGATCTGTACGCGGCGGGGCTCATCGGCCATCGTGGGGGCGTTCATCGCGCACCTGCCTGTTCCGCCAGCCAGCGACGCACCGTCTGGTTGTGGCGGGCATCAGCGAGAGCGTTGTGCTCACCATTCTCTTGCTGCGGCAGGTCATCCCACGCGAGGCCGAGCCGGGCGCGTTCCTGCTGGATGTCGTGGGTGGACATGGGGACGCCTTCAGGGAGGTCGATCATGCGGCCCCAGAGCTGGGCGAGGCAGACGTGGTCGTAGGCGCCGTAGTTCGCCCACAGCTCCACGTCGGGCCCGGCCCCCTGAATGAAGTCGCGTACCTCGTTGGCGATCTGCTTGCGGGACTTCACGCGCCGGTCGGCGTAGTGGAACAGCCACCGCTTGGGCATGGTGATTCGCTGGTCACCCTGCCCCTTGGGCAGGTGTGGGACGACATTCTCCATCAGCCATTTGTGCTTGCGGATGCGGCGGACGGGCATGTCCCGGTTGACGGCGTAGTACTCGCGGCCGTCGTCGCACACCATGCCGATGGAGATCAGCTCGATGGTGCGCCCGTCCTCCAAAAATTCAAGATCATAATCGATGGCGGTCATGCGGGGTCTCCTGAGATGAGGCCGGAGCGGTTGTTCAGGTCCGGGCGCGGGATCCACTGGCGGATGCAACCATGGTGGGCGGCGGGGTACATGGAGGCGTCGTCGATGCTGCGGATCGTGCCGTTGGCGTGGTCGGTGTCGGGGTGGCTGACGAATCCACAGCTCGGACCATCGACGCACTGCATCCACTCGGCGTCCAGCTCCCACCGGGCGGTGTTCACGGCGCCTGTGTTTGCCGCCACGACCCCCTGCCACAGCAGTGCGGACCGGGCCCATGCTTCGACGGGGTGCCGGGATTGGTCGGCGTAGATGACCGTGGTCAGCGGGTGTTCGGCGGCGAGGCGGGTGCTGTCAATTCCCTTGTGCTGCCGTCCCGCCGCAACCTCGCGGGCAGCGTCCTGTGCGGCGCGCGCGAACGCCTGGGCGCGGCGAACAGCCTCCTGTATCCGGCGGACCAGGTCGACGTAGAACGTCGTGGTGAGCGGGGTAAGCGCTGCCTGGTGGTCGGTTGTCCACCGGAACAAGGCCACGTCGCGCTGGGCGCGGTGCAGGGCTTGTAGGGCGCCGTCGCGGTACGCGGTCGGCAGGTCGATGGCTGCCCACCGTTCGGCGAAGGCAGTGGCGTCACGGTCGAAACGGGCGATCTGCTGGTTGTACTCGCGGACCGCTGCCCGGATGCGGGCGATGGAGCCCCGGCCGGGCCGGACGCGCTCCAAGGCGCGGAGAAGAGTGTCCTGCGCTATGCCCAGGGAGCGCCAGGTGTAGGCAAGGCGGGCTGCGAAGATCGCGACCTGGGCAACGAGCTCCTGGCGGTGGTCGGCTTGCGCCCGCGTTGGGGTGGTCATCGTCGGGGCCGCTCGATGAGGCGGATGATCCCGAACCCGGTGCCAGATCCGTCGTCCGGGTCGTCAGGGGCCGGTGGCTCCCCCTCCATGAGCAAAGCGAGCTGCCGCTCGTACGCCTTGATCGTCTCGATGAAAGACACTGACACCACCCCGGACACGGAGATCTTGTCCGGCTGGCCGCGCAAGGCGGCGAGACGGCCCCGCACAACCTCCATCGCAACCGCCCGTGCGGACCCGAGGCGGGCGTACCGCTGCTCCAAGTCCGTAACGTCGGTGTCCTCGCCAAGCTCGGCGAGGAGCCATGCACGTACGGCTTCGTCCATCAGTGCCTCCGGGAGGGAAGGGGGCAGAGGCGGGCCCGTTCCAGCGCCCCACCGGGTCGGGCCCGCCGCCGCTTACTGGCCGCCGTCGCCCTCAGCGGCGGCCGTCCGGCCCCGGGCCGGCTTTCGGGCCGCGCGCTTGGCGGCCTGCTTGGACTCCGCTGCGTCGGAGTCGGAGGTCGACTCCTCGGCTACGGTCACCGCGTCGGGTGGGACACCGTCTTCCCACGCTGCGGGGTTGGTGACCAGGGCCGCCAGGCGCGGCTCCGGGGTACTGCCCATGTCGAGGATCACGGTCTGGCGGGTTTCGGGGTCGGTGACGTACACCGACGCCGCCAGCTTCCCGGCCATGGTCAGAACACCTTCGCGGTGATGTGGATGTCCGGCACGTACAGGACCGGCATGGCGACGGCGGCGCCCTTGGTCCACACCTGGACCGGGTCGTCCGTCCAGCCGTGGGTGACGACGATGCCGGGGGCTTCCTCCCGTTCGATGGCGGGGTTGCCGCCGGAGGAGAGGACGAGAGACTCGGCCGTGACGCCGTACTGGGTCTCGCCCCACGTCCGGGGGTTCGGCGGGAGCATGATCCACCGGTCTTCGGGGATCGGGCGCTGCATGGTGCCGTCGTCCAGGGGGATCGGAACGTCGTAGACCTCGATCGGAGGGAGGCTGTAGCGGGCGCGCACAACGTCGACCTCGTTGGGGGCGAGGACGGCGGTGGGGATCGTGGATGCGGAGTTGACGGAGCCGTAGTACGCGGCCCGGTAGGCGTTGTTCGCGGCGAGGAGGCTGCGTGCCTTGTAGGAGGTGATGACGCGGGCCGGGAGCGGGGCGCCGGAAGCGCGGAGCGTCTCGATCCACGCCATCTCGTCCTTGAGGGCGTCTGCGGTCGGGTCGGTCCACGGGACTGCCACGGTGGGCATGTTCGCGGCAGGAACCTGGGCGTCGTACTCGACGGTGAGCCCGTTCTCTCCGGACAGGGTGAACTTGCCGTCCGTGAGGAGATCGCCGACGGCGAGTTCGAGGCGGGACTTGATGGACTGCACGTGCGCGGCAACGTCCTGGTAGAGGAGCTCCACGAGCTCGGACGCGTCGGCTCCGCGGGAGGTGTCGAGGAGGATCTGCTCCAGCTCGCCGACGAGGTACTTCTGGCCGAGGGGCGGGAGCATGCCCTCGGTGACGATGCGCTTCGCCTCGCGGGTGGCGACGGCGGTCTGCGCGTCCCACGCCCGGTACTTCGCGGCGTTCACCCGGCGGGAGGTGGACTTGATGCGGAACTTCACCGAATTGATGGTGCGTTCCGGCATCACCGACAGGGTCAGCGCGTAGTCCGCAGGGGTCTGCACGGCCCGCGCGAACGCGTTGATCTCGGTGGCGTCGATGTCCCTGAGCAGGGTCTCAAGCATCAGTGATCAGCCCCTTTCTCAGGAGAAGTGGATGAGGTCGGTGCGGCTGGCCGCGTCGGGCACGGTCAGTGCGACGGGCAGCTTGGCGATGTCGACGTCGCCGTGGACCAGGAGCGCCCCGCCGACCTTCGTGGAGGCCGGGTTGAAGTGCGTGTCCGTGGCGAGGAGCCCGGCGAGGACCTCGGTGCCGTCGGACGCGGCCGAGTCGTAGGGGGCGTACAGCCCGGATGCGGTGATCTTCCCGAGCGGCAGTCCGGACTTGAGTACGGCGTACGGCTGCTGCGGTGTGCCAGGCAGGTAGTGGGTGCCCGCGGCGAACTTGGTGATGTCGACGGTGATGGTCGCGTTCATGCCCGAGCCGTGCAGGTTGCGCAGCCACCGGCGGTCGGCGGTCACGGTCTCGGTGGTGGTCATCGGCTGGAGGTCCACGCCGATCTCCTCCCGTGGAATGGGGGTGGCACTGGGGTGCGGACACCTGTCTGGGTGTCGTCCACGGGGTGGTACGGGGAGGGCGTGGTCCCTCGGCTTCGAAATATCAGTCGGCGTCCGGGCGCCGGAAGCCCATCTGCTCGGCGCGCTTGCGGGCACGGGCCTGGACGTCGTCCTTCGCAGCTGGAGTGCGCGGGGCCCCTCCAGCTGGGGCGCCGCCCGGGGCAGGCGGCAGAACCGTCTGGGCGGCGGGGGCCGTCTGCCCGAACAGGGCTGGACGCCTCTCCTTGAGTGCTTCGGCGGCCGCGGTCACTGCGGATTCGTCCGCGTCGGGCTGCCCGGCCAGGTCGCGGTCGAGGATGGCGAGTGCGTCGTCGAGGTCGGCTCCACTGGCCCCGAGTCCCATGACGGCGGCCTTGCGGATCGTGGCCCGTTCCCGGGTGGTGGCTGCGGTTTCCTTGGCGGCGAGCTCCTGCTCGCGGCGCTCCAGTTCCTGGCGGCGCTTCTCGTCCTCGGTGAGGGCGTCCTGCTGGGCCTGTCGGGCGGCGGCGATGAACGCCTTGGCGTCGTCCACGTTGGCAAAGCCGTGCTCGGTGGCGAACTCCTCGAGGGCGGCACGGGCCCCGGCTCGCTGGCCCTGGGCCTTCTCCTTCGCGGCGAGCGCCTCGACTTCGGCCTGGGTGAACGTCCGCTGGGCGGGCGGGGCGGGCTTCGGAGGGTCGGCCGGGTTGGGGGCACCACCTGTGGGCGGGTCGCCGCCGTCGTTGTAGAACACGGCGAGACCGCTGATGCCGGTGTACGGGTGCGCCCATGCCGTGCTGGCCGGGATGTGGTGCTGCGTGGGGCGACGCATGAGGGCAGGTCCTCCCAAGGACAGTCCAGGCCCCGCGCCTGAGATCAAGGAAAGCACGGTCCAGCTCATTCGTTGCCCCTGCTCCCCCGCCGGCCCTCCGTAGCGGGGTCGGCGGCGGCCTTCGCTTCGGGCAGGTCGGGCAGGCGGACGAGTGGGGCTGCTGCCTCGTCCGGCGGGCGTCGGCCGAGGAACGCGGCGACTTCTTCAGGGTTGCCGAGCGCGTCGGCCAGCATCCTGGCCTGCTCGAAGGACCGGGCTTGGATCTGCTGGATCTCCTTCTCCGCGTTGTCGATCGGCCACCCGGCCTCGGTGAGCATGCGGATCGCGGTCTCAAGGCTGATGACCCTTGCCTCGTACGCGGTGGAAACCTGCTCGAGGACGGCGGCCTTGTCTGTGGGGGTGTACGGGCCGCGGACTATGCGAGCGGGGAGCGGGGTGATGCCCACCCAGTCGGGGTGCTGGCCAGCGAGGTAAAGGCGCTGCACAAAGCGGAGGAGGAGGCGGTCCTTGTGGTCGCGAGCGAGGCGCATCCCGGCGATGAGGGAGTCCAGCGGGCCGAGGGAGAGCTGCAGCGCGTATCCGGAGGGGACCTTGGAGGGGTCCATGGTGCCGAGGGATACGGCGGGGAGGCGGACGACGTTCGCGGCCCGGTCGGCGAGGTCGTGGCCGTGGGCCCGCAGTTCACGGAGAGCGGGCGAGGTGTCGATCGCGGTGAGCTTGCCGTTCTCTCCCAGCTTGAAGAGGACGCCGGGCCCGACGGACTGTTCCTGGCGAGGGTCGGTGATGCCGGAGATGCCGATCATCGGAAGGCCTGTCGTGGCGGACGCGCGGGCAGAATCCGTGTCGGTCGATGCCAGCTCGTCGAACGCTTGGAGCGCCTTCGCGAGGCTGCTCTGCCCCCAGTGTTCCTCGGCGGGCGGGACTGTGTTCGGGACGTGGATGACCGGGATGAAGTCCAGGTACAGGTCGAGGCGGTCAAGAACTTCCCCGTCGGAGCGGGTCGCGAACCTGGCCTTGTCCATGGGCAGGGAGTCGACGTCGACACCGCCCTTGAGATCGCCGAGGTCCCAGGTCGCGTCGGTGAGGTAGCACGTGCGGTACGACGGGCGGTCGTTCCACGGGTACTGACGCGAGATGCCGCCGCTGTCGTCGACCTGGTCGCCGCGGCTGAGCACCGGTGCGGCCGGGGTGTCGTCGCCGGGGTCGGACATGACAGGGGCCCGGACAGGACGCCCGGCCCGGTCGACTCCGGGCGCGGTCGCGGGCCGGATCCAGTCCAGCTCGTACGTGATCCGGCGCAGCCGCGGCTTCAGGCCACGCTTCTGGTCCTCAGGCAGATCCCAGGCAATGTGAACGCGCTCCGGGTAGTCGGCCCCGTCCCCGTCCGCGGGCAAGACGGGGAAGTAGAAGCCCGGGTCGTACGTCTTGAGGCGGGGGCGCTGCTTGTCGGGGTCCCAGTACAGGAGGTACACCCCGTCGCCCAGGCCGACCGCCTTCCGCTCGGCCTGGAGCATCCGCATGGGCAGCAGCTCGTCGTCCGCCCACGTACGGAGAAGGTCCTGAACACGTTCGGCTGCCGCGGCTGCCGTCTGGTCCCCGGCGTCGGTCTGCTCGGCACCGGGAACGGTGATGTGCTGCTCGCGGCCCATGACGTGCGCGACCAGGGTCTCGATGAACATGGATGGGTCGCCGTACTCGCGGCGCTCGCGGGCCGACGGGCCGTCACGGAGTTCGGCGAGTTCACCGGCCTGGTTGTTGTCGTATGCGGCGAGGAGCTTGTACGCGGCGAGACGCCGTTCGTCATTGGCCGGCACCCAGGACGCGTAGGCCTCGGGGAAAGCCCGACGGTTAGGCATGCCGCGCTGGTCGCTGTAGACGGGCTTGTAGTTCAGCCATGACCAGGCGTCGATGACCAGGCTCTTGAGGCCCACAGAGGTTCCCTCCGTACCAGGCCCCGCGCCATGTGATCAGGGTACGGGCGCGGGGATCTGAGATTGCCCCGGGCTAGCGGCGCCCGGTGAGCCGTTGGTCCCGGTACGGGGAGCTCCCGACGGATGCCGCAGTCGGATCAGCGAGCTCGGTCAAAGCGTGCACCGCGGCGTCCATCCGGTCCGGTGAGTCCATGCCGGGGATCCAGGTGACCATCTGGGTCTCCAGGGCAGGGAACTCAGCCGTGTGGTGCACCTGCCCGGTCTCGTACAGCTGGGCGATCGGTTCCGCGCGGAGGCGTTTGCCTTTCTTCGCGTTGACGTCCACGATCCGCGGCATCGACCGGCCCTGGGTGTTGCCCTGTCGTTCCAGCTCCTTCCATGCCTGTATGACGTTCTGGCGGGCCATGTCGCCGCCGTAGTTCGTCTCAACGACGATGGCGTCGGCGGCCAGTTCGATGGCGAGGAGGCATGTTTCCCGGCCGCGGGCTTCGGCGGAGTGCTTTCCGGTGCGGTCTGCGAGGACGTAGTAGTGGCCGTCGGTGGAGCGCCCGGCGGCAACGATGCCGGATTCGTCGTGGCCGGGGGTGTCGCCACCCGCGGGGTCGAGGGCGACGACAACGCGGGTTAGGTCGACGCCGCGGAACGCGATGGGGCTGATGCGGTTACTGGTGATCCAGTCCCATCGCCAGACGCCGCCTTCGAGGGGTCGGGGTTGCTGCTGGTAGAGGGCCCACCAGACGCGTTCTCCGACGGCCTTCTTGGTGCGGGCGAGTTCTTCGGCGTCGTATTGGGCGGGCCAGAGGGCTTCGCCTGGTTGCCGTCCGAGAGGGTCGTCGTCGGACAGGGCGAGGGCGGGGAGGTCGATCAGGGTCCAGTTCTCGGGTTCTGTATCGAGGATTTGTCCGGAGAGGTCGAGTTCGTGCCACCTGGTGTTGATCAAGACGATGGACGCGCCGGGGGCGCGCCGTGTGTAGAACACGGACCGGTACCAGTCCCAGACGCGTTGTCGTTGGGCTGGGCTGTTCGCGTCGTCGGAGCCTTTGAACGGGTCGTCGATAATGCCGAGCGAGAATCCTTTGCCAGTCAGCGAGCCTCCGACACCTGCGGTAACCATGCCGCCTCGGACGCTGGAGCCCCGAGGGGTCTCGAGGTCGAACCGGTTCGCGGCGTGGGATGCCGGGTCGAGGCGGACCCCGAGGGTGTCGCCGTGTTCACGGAGCTGGTCACGAACCCACCGTCCGTGGTCATCGGCGAGTTCCGCACCGTAGGAGGCGAGCATGACGCGGGCGGTGGGGTTGCGGCGCAGGTACCACAACGGTCCCCACCGAGAGGCGCGCTGACTCTTCCCGTGACGAGGAGGACAGGTAATCATCACCTGCATGCGTTCACCGGCGGCAATCCGCTGGAACACCGCGTCAATCATGTCCAGGTGCGGGGCCTGCTTCTCTCTGCCCTCGGTGAGGACTGCGGCGAGGGCGCCCGGGGAGCGGTCCATGGCCATCTGTCGTTCCACCCAGGCCAGGCGCAGCCGAACGTTGGGGCTGGCCTGGGTGGCGATACGGCGCCGCTCCTGAACGGGCAGGGTGCGGTAGTGGTCGAGGAGAGCGTCCTCGAGGACGTCACCCCTCGTTGCCACCAGCGTCCTCCGGGTTGTGGTCCTCGACGCCTACCTGGCCGGCGAAGCCCATGAGGGCAATGAGTTCGGCAAGGCTTCCGTTCCCGAACGGCACGGCACCCCCGTCAGGGCCGGACAGTTCGGTGCGCACGGGCATGTCGAGTCCGTTGAGCTTGGCGCGGCGCTCCATGATCTTGAGGACGGTGTCGACGGCCTTCAGGTCGATGGACTCTCCGATCTCGGCGCCTTCCTTGTTGAAGACGGGGCGGAGCTCGGTGGCCATGGGCCAGGCGGCAGCGAGGAGGGCATCGAGGCGTTCGTTCTCCTCTTGCCGGTACGCGGAGGCTTCGGCGGCCTGTTCGTCGCGTCGTTCGCAGATGGCCCGGTAGAAGTCCTTGGTCGCGGCGCCCCGCGAGGAGTAGCCGAGGTCGAGGATCTGAGGGTCTTCGAAGGGCACGCCGGCGCGCCGGAGCTTGATGAGCTTGGCGCGTCGTTCGGCGACTTCGGCCATCTTTGCTTTGGGGTGGGGCATGGCGGTCGGGGCTCCCGCGTGTGTGGTTGTCAGGCCCCGCGCCTGGTTCCGATGATCCCTGATGTGGTGGTTTTCCTTCCCCCTGCCCGGATGGGGTGGCATCCTGCGCCGCATGAGACGTATAGGCGGGGCGGGGTTGCTGGTTGCTGTGGTGCTGATGTTCGGGGCCGCGGGGTGCGGGTTCAGCAGTGGCGGAAGCGGGGAGGCCAGCGGGGAAGCGAGCGTGTCGCCGTCGGCGATGGGGGTGAGCGAGGCCCTGGCCGCGTATACGGCCGCAGCGGCTCCTGGGTGTGAGACAGCGGACGAGTGCCAGGACCTGACTGCGGCGAAGCTGGTTGCCGCTATGGATGTGCGGGCCGCGATGAAGGCGGAGGATCCGGTGAAGTTCGCGGAGCCGATCGGTTTCGTGGACCTGGCGGAGAAGCGGGCCGAGCACTACGGCATGGACAACCTGGGGGCGAAGGGGAACTCGTTCGCGGTGTCGCAGCCGTTGCAGAAGATGGTGGCGTGGTTCCGGGAGCACCCAGAGGCTTCTTGACGAAGGCCCCGGCTCGCAGTGTCGGGGCAGATGGATGGGGTGAGGCCGACGTCGAAGCGTTGGCCTCACCCCGTTCGGGTCAGTACCGGGCGATCAGCCAGGCGATGACCATGCCTGTGGCGAAGTCACCGAGCCTGTACGCCACGCCGCACATGAAATTTGTGTGGACGCTCTGTCCACGGCTGACCAGCAATTTCCGCAGGTGACGGGCTACTGCCCCATGCCCTCTGTCTACGTTGAAGCTGGGCCCGGAGGGCGGTTTCGCGTTACTCTCCATGTGGAGTCCTTCCGTCTTGCTGATGTACGGACGCCGCGCAAGGAGCCCCCTCGACTCATGGCCTAGGAACCGCGTCGAGGCAGCGGGGCTCCTTTTGCGTTGGTGAGAAGTCTACGTACCGAGACCGTCATCCTGGACGTTCAACTACCTCTCGGCCGCGAGAACATGATGCTTGGGGTGCCGGGCGGGAAACTTGGCCGCACTGATCAGCATCATCTCGCACGGACCGGCACGAAGGACTACGCCGCAAAACTCTCGGCAGAAACTTGGCCGTTCGGCGTGTCGCCGTCCGAGAGAGGCTGTGTCGTGGCATGCGTCGGCCCCACCAGCGCGGGCACTGGTGGGGCCGGGTTGAGCCGTGTGCGGCTGGGGGGGGCCGCGGGTCGGCTCGGATGCGGTGGTCTGTGGCACGGCCCGTGTGCGTTGTCCGGGCGCGGGGACACCGTGAGACTCGGCAGTCCGGGCCGTGCAGTACCAGCGTGACGTACGGGAGGCCGTTTGTCCGGGCTGCTATCCCCAGGTACTTGCTGGTGGTGGGCGACGAGGTGCCGCCCACCGGGGAGGCGGTCACTACGTGGGTGCATGGCTCGGTCACTTGGGCAGTTGGTTGCGGGTGTGGGCGATGACGCCGCGGGTGTGGGTGTTGATGCTGCGCTGGTCGACGGTGGTGTTGCCGTTGTAGTGGTTGTGGACAGGCGCGGGTGCCGCTTCGACGACGGCTTTGGCCTTGCCGACGAGGCGGGCGATGGCGAGGACGAGCACGGTAGGTGCCCCGAAGGCGATGGCGCAGACTGCGGGGTCGGCGTATCCGGAGGCGAGCATGACGAGGGAGGCGCTTCCGCCGACCATGAGGCTGGCGGCTCCCCCGGTGAGCATGAGGGTGCTGGCGTCGGTGGCGCGCTGGCTCATGGGTGGCCGTCCGGGCTGGGGAATGGGCGGGGTTGTGCCGACGGTGGGGAGCGGGGTGTCGTCTCGGTAGGCGGTGGGGGTGGTCAGTGCTTCGTTCACGGCGGCGATGAGCCGGTCCGCCTGGTCGTCCAGGGCGGGCTGCTTCGGGTCGGGCAGGCTGATGTTCATCGGAGGCGGTTCCTTTGCGTGGCGGCGGGCGGTGGGAGCAGATACAGAAAGCCCCCGGGTACGACCCGGGGGCTTTCCTGGTCGTGTGGCTGGTCAGTCGTCGTCCGGCTCGTTGCGTGACTGCTCGTTGAAGTAAATGGCGGCGAACCGCACTGCCGAGTCCTCGTGGAGCCCGGCCTTCTTCAGGCCAGCGATCAGCTCAGCCATGTGGAGCATCGCCTCGTCCATCGGCGTCATCTTCAGGTCCGGGAACTCGTCCGGCTGCATCAGGAACCTCATCGCATTCGATTGCCACTGCCGCGTAGGTTCCATCATCGCCCTTGACGAGCTTGTTCTGCAGGCCGAGTTTGACGCACAAGTCACGGAAGGTTCGGGCCGACCTGTCGTAGCCGGCCCTGGCCATCAGCGGGTACACCTCGGACGGTTTGACCGGTCGGCCCTGGGCCGCGAAGAGCTCGACCGCAAGTTCGTCGTTCGACTTTGGGCGCGGTGACGACTTCGCGAGTTCGATCGCGGCCTCTTGCTGCGCGGCCCGCTCGAGGGCGTCGTCGTCGATCAGGGCCTCGGTCAGGCGCGGGATTTCGGCGCTCTTCCCGGTCAGGGGCGGGGCGATCGGGTCTCCGTCATCGTCGGTCATGCGGCCGAGCAGCAGGCTGCAGGGGACGGGGGTGTCCCATGAGCTGTACAGCTCCCACACCGATTCGTGCATTCGGTCGGGGGTGACGTTGCCGTAGGCATCACCGCGCAGGTTCGGGATGATCCGAGCCCAGCGCTGCGACCACGCGAGGCCCATGGCCTTCGCCGTGATCGGGTCCATCTCCGGCCGGATCGGCGAGAGCTCGCGGGCCGCGTCCATGAACAGGGACTGCATCCGCGCGTACTCGTCCGAGCCTTCCTGGAACGCCTCGGCCATGGTGGCGTACGCCTTCGCTGGGGTCGGCTGGAACGGCCCCTTCGTCGTCGACATGTACGCCACCGTGCCCGGGTCGGTGAAGATTGCCATGTCCGGGGCGCCGTTGTCGGGGAACAGCATCTGCAACTCGGACGAGTTGTTCGTCCGCAGGCCGATGCGGCCCGGGGTGAGCTCGTCCATCGTTCCCGTGATGTACTCGCGGGTCGCGCGAAGCCCGGTGTTACTCACGCGGACGTTGACGCTGCGCCCTTCCTCGATGATGAAGTCGAGGCCGGCGAGGACGTCGTCTGGCATGCTCTTGGTCTCGTCGACCCGGATGTGAATGGCCGGGATGTCCGGACGAGCCGGAAGGTTGTCGACGTCTTCGTCCTCGAGCAGGTCGGCGTACTCGGTCTTGCGGGCAGCGATCGCCGCCTGCGCTGCCTGGATCACGAGGCGGCACTCGTCCTCAGTCGTAGCCGGCCAATCGATCAGGGGGCGGCCGATGCCGTGCCGCAGGTACGGGTTCACGAAGACCGCGGACATCTTCGCCGAGGTGTCGAGGTCGATGACGATCGCGTCGACGCAACGGACGAGGCCGAGGCCGAGCGTCTTCATCAGGGCCGTCTTGCCCGAGCCCTGCGCTCCGATCGCGATGAACCCTTCGTCCTTCAGGTTCAGGCCTGCTTCGGCCCCGTTGCCGACGACGCCGAAGCCGACCGGCTTGTTGATCGTGGTCGGGGTCAGGCGCGGGTACGGGATCGCCCCCGACATCATGTTCTTCCGGGTGAGCGCGATGAAGACCACGTTCCGGGGGACGTCGGGGCCACCGGCGTTGAAGGAGACGCCGCCGCCCTTCGGGAGGTGGAGGGCGCCGGCGAGGGCGGCTTCGTATCCGCGGAGGGCGTCAATGTTCAGGTGCGACGGCAGTGTGATCTTCACGGTTTCGCCTGCGCCGCTCGGCCACCTGTCGACGACCGGGTCGGCGACGGCACCCTCGATGCCGCACACGTCCTCGAGCAGGCGTGCCCATGAGTCCTGCGCGCTCTTGATTTTTTCGCCCTGTTCAAGCTGCCGGTCGAGCTCCTTCTCGGCCGCTCGGGTTTCCTCGCCCCACTTGTCCATGCCGATGTTGACGGCCGCGCCGGTCGCCCAGATCGCACCACCGAACGCCATCTTCAACAGGGTGGGGCCTTCGGCGAGGGTGTACGACAGCCATCCGGTCATGGACAGCCACGAGGCGGCTCGGGCGACCGTGACGCGCCGCCATGATCCGCGCGCCTTCTCGTACGCGACGGCTGCGCCGGTGCAGATGACACCGGCACCGGCACCGGCTTCCCACGGAATGTCGGCAAGCGGGGCGACGAGCGCGGACGCGACCGCGAGCTCGCTGCCCCATGCGACGAGCCGGCCAGGGGTGACGGCGTCTCGCGAGAAGTCCCACTTCTTCGGTTTGTCAGTGAGCGTCACCGGCAGTTCTGCACTGGACATGGCCTGTCTCCCTTCCTGGTTACTCGGACGACCCGCGTCGGCCGACGACGTCCCACTTCCGTTCGGCGCGCGCTCCCTTGCCAGCGCGGCCCTTCGCGTTCAGGCGGAGCTCGCGCTGGTGCGCCTTCTGTGCCGCCTTGATGGCCTTCTTCAATTCGTCCGAAACGCGGCGTACCTGCCCGGCGGTCCGGGCGACGGTCTCGTCGACGACGCCTTCGGTCGGCCACGTCTTTTGCATGCGCCGGTAGAGCTTGTTGATCGAGTCGGCGACGACATCAACGCCAGCCGCGCTGCCAGCGACCTCGGACAGGACGACGACCATGTGGCCCTTCGTGAAGCCCTTCATGAGGTTGATCAGCTTCTTTGTGCTGCCGTCCGAGGCCGGTACGAGCTTGCTGCCTCCCTGCTTCCCGCCACCTCCCGACGAGCTACCGGCGGGCAGGGCGAGGCGTGCCGAGTTTGCCGAAGCGATCGCGGCGCGCAGTTTCGCGGCGTCGAGTGTCCCGGGCGCGTTGCGGATGTTCCACCGTTCCTCGCCGATGCGCGGGTCAAGGACGCGGATGATGTCCTCGCGGTGCGCCTGCACGAAGACGACCATGATGTTCTCGGCCATGACGCCGGCTGTCCGGGCTGCCACGGCCGCGTTGTTCAGGTGCTTGATCACTGACGGGTGGAGGGGTGCGGTGCGTGAGAGAGCGCGTCCGGCTTCCTGCACGGCGGTCGACAGGTTCTTGCACATGTTCGGGATGCCGGTCAGCTCGACGATGTGGTCGGCCATGTCGGCGTCATCGTCGCTGTGCAGGCCGTGGGCGAGCTGGTCGGCCATGGCGCGCAGGATCGCGTAGGCCGTGGAGCCTCGGAAGTCGATCTGTCTCGCGAGGGCGACACCGGCCGTGCGGGTGCTGGTCGGTGCGACCTGAATCGCGGGGTAGTTCACGGGTGTGCTCCTTGGTTTCTCTGCTGCCGCGGTCAGGGCGAGCAGCTGGTCCTCGTGGTGCAGTTCGAGGTCGATCTGGCGATTCGCTTCCCGGATCGCTTCGAGCTTCACCTTGTGCGGGTCGCCCATGTCGCCGTCCCGTGCTGCCTTCTCGGCGGCTTTCTTCCCGGCGGCAATTGCCCTGCGGCGTCGCTTCGTCTCGCGCTTCGCACGGACGAGGGCGATGCGGTCCTCGTCGATCACGTCGGCGTCGATGATGTCGTCGGGGTCGGTGGCCGGCTTCGGGGGGAGGTCGTCGTCGACGAGCTCGGCGTCGACGTACTCGTCCGGGTCGTAATCCGGCTTCGGCGGCAGGTCGTTATCGCCACCGTTCGGCCCCTTCGGATCTTTCGGGTCGAGGCCGTCCCGAGCGGTCGAGCTCGAAGCGTCGTCGCCCTTCCCGCGCTTGCGGTCCTTGCGCTTCTGGTCCTGCTTGTCCTTCGGCTTCTTCGGGTCGAGCCCGTCGGGTGAACTTGTCCACGGGGTATCGGAGCGGTCCTTCTTGGACTTGTCGCGCTTGCGCTTCCCGGCACTGTCCCCGCCCAGGTCTGCACCGTTGTGCTTGCTGTTCTTCGGCCCCTTGCGCTTGTCGCCCTTGTTCGGCTTCAGCTTGTCGGCGAGGCCTTTCCCGAGCTTGCCGAGAGTGTCGGCGACCGGGTCCTTCGTTTTCGGCCGCCTATTGTTCCCGGTCCCGTCGGTCCCGCCACGCCCGTCGCCGGGCCCGTTCGGGGAGCGGTGTCGGCCGCCGCCGAGGTTGTTGTTCGTGCCCCCGGCGCCGTTGTTCCGACCGCCATTTCCGCGCCTGTTCCCGGAGGGATCGCGGCTCGAATTCGAGGCGCTGGACCTGTTCTGGTTGGCGTTCTCGTCGTGCTCGCGGCGCCGTGCGCGCCACATGATGGCGGCTGCCGCGACCGGCATCACCGAGCCTGCGATGACGGCTCCGACGGGGCCTCCGACGAGGAATCCGGCCCCGATTGCCGCTGTCTCCCCGCTTACGCTGTGTGAAATCGCGGCGTATCCGTTTCGCAGAGAGTTGCCCGCATTGCCCCGAGAAGGGCGCGGGGCGGGGCGGGGCGGGGCGGTACTCCGGGGCTGCTGAACGACCACCAGGGGGCCTTGCGCCCCGTTGTCGCTTCCGCCCCGCCCCGCCCCGCCACCAGTTCCGTCACTCACGGTAGCCGATGCGGGTGTCGTTGAGCCAAGATCAAACGAAGAAATCGTGTCGGCGCTCACCTCCCACACTTCCCTTCAACACGCTCCGGCCGGATGGTCTGGATGGGCTCTCCGACGTATCCGGTGGCCTCGTACGGGTGCTGGTGTCGGAGGTCCTCGATGCTCTGCAGGGCCGCGAACAGCTCCTCGCGGACCTGCTCCATGTCGAGTTCCGGAGTACTGACCTCGGCCGCCTTGAGGGGGTCGTTTCCCAGCGGGATTGCCGGGCCAGGAACAATTCCGACGAGGCAGGTCCCGTCCTGCTCGTTCATTAGTCTTCGCTCCCCTTTCGGGCCTTCTCAAAGGCGGCGTGCATTTCGTTGTAGAGGTCTCGGAGGGTCTGGTCGGATTCGCCGTATCCCAGCTCGCGCCATTTCTTGATGAAGGAGCGCTGAGAGGGCTGGCCGAGGTCGGCGTAGACGCGGAAGGCGCGGGCCTTTCGCTCAGCGTCGGTTGCTGCGGGGTTCGAACGTGGCTGCGGCTTGTCGGCGTGCGGCTCGCCTGCGTCTTCGGTTCGGTTGGCGGGTGCGGCTTCGGTAGCCGCGCTGGTCAGAGGGGTGAAGCTATGTGGAGCAGCCGCGTCCAGTTCTTGCGTCCCCGTGTTCGACCGCACCCCTCGCATCAGCGCCGTCTCGAAGTGCTCGCCGCCGATCTGCATCCCCTTCTCGTAGGCGATGCGGTCTACCAGGCTGGCCTCTGCCATCTGCCGCTCAAGCCCTTCCAGGCCGTGCAGGGCGGCCCGGCCGGATTTCACCAGAGCGTGCCGGTACATTCGGCCGGTCATGTGCCGGGGCTTTCCGATTGAGTTCAGGTTTACGAATCGGTCGGCGGCATTACTTCGGGAGATCGCTTCGGCATCCGCACCGCGGGAGCCGATGCCGAGTCGGCTTTCGAGGCGGTTCTTCTGGTCGGTCCACATGCGGGCGAGGATGCCGTTGGACTTGATCTCGACCTTGCCGAGCTTCGCTTCGAGGCCAAGGAGTTTGTGGAGGCCGTAGGCGAGCATGACCGGGCCGACGATGCGGACGAGGGCGGTGCCAGGGTCTTCGTGTTCCTGTCGGACGACCTCGACGGCTCCGACGGCTTGGACGAAGACGAGCAGGTACGCGGCCCTCGTCGCCCCCTTGTCGGTGAATGCCCAGGCGTAGACGGACAGGCCGAGGACGATCGCTTCGAGGACGAGGCCGACGGTCATGTGCCACGGCGACTCCATGTGCAGACGCTTCTCCGCGAAGCGGGCGGAGGTGTTGGTGGACAGGGCAAGGCCGGCGATGACGACGAGGCCCATGCCAAGGAAGCCGATGATGCTGCGGCGCCTCTTGGTGTCGCGGGGCTTGCGGCGGGCTTGGGTGGAGCGGAGCTTCTGGGCGAGGTGGTAGCCGAAGGCGAGGGTGGCGAGGGCGAGGAGGACGGCCCATGCCTGGCCGGGTACCTGCTCAACCGCGTTCTGTACCTGGGGAAGCATGGGCGGCTGGTCCTTTCGGGGCTGTGGTGGGTGGTCAGGCGGCGGGTGCGAGGGGCTCGTCGGGCTGGGCCGTGGTGTGGGCGTCGTGGTCGGCGAGGTCCTGGTATACGTCGAAGTCGTGGTCGGTCCAGGTGGTGGGGTCGCCGTGCTGGTTGCGGAACTCGGTGGCGGTCACGGGCTGGCCTTCCTGGTTGTCGGGGCTGGGTGGCTTCGTCAGGCGGTGGGCTTCGGCATGGCGCGGCACTTCTCGGCGTGCGCCTGAGCCCACTCGCGGGTTCGCTCGCCGTAGAAGCTCTCCAGCACCGGGCCCACGAGGTTGATGTAGAGGCCCTCGTAGGTGCTCTCGTGGCTGTCCGTGCAACCGGTGCATTGGGCGGCCAGTGCGATGTCGCCGACAGTGCGGTGGTCCCTGTCTTCCTTGCGTGTGATCTGGGTCTGGGTGGTGATGTCGACGGTGGCGCCGCCGACGGTCAGATAGCGGGCGATGACTCCGGTCGGCCAGGCGGTGGTGGTGGCCATGGCGGTGCTCCTTCGATGGTTGGTGCGGTGCGGAGTGCCCCGGGCCGGATTCGATCCGGTACCCTCACGGCGTACTCCGGGGCGGTGGGTTAGGACGTCTGGTTGGCGTCGGCGATGTCCTTGAGGGTGTGACCCTGCGCCTGGGCGGTGCTGACCTTGATGTTCATGTCGTGGAAGGTGTAGGAGTCGGGGTCCTGCTGGTGGGCGCGGACGGCATCGGCGGCGGCCTGGAGGGCGTTGTTGGCCATGGCGGTGGGCTCCTTCGGTGGTTGAGTCTGGCTACTTCGGCTGGGTGGTGCGGATGTCGTGGTCAGTGGCGCCTTCGGCGCGGGCGGCGGTGACGGAGTTGCGTGCGGCCTTGAGTGCGCTTGCTGCTTCGGGGCTTGTCAGGCCGTAGCTGTTGATGACCGTGGTGGCGGTGGCGACGGCGTTCACTGCGGCCTGTGTAACGGCGGCCTTCTTGCTCATGTGGGTGTCCCTTCGGGTCAGTCTTGGTCGAGGCAGGCGATGTGCTTGATGCGGTGTTCGGGGAGCAGCTGGAGGAAGCCGCTCTCGTAGCGGAGCACCAGGAAGTCGCCGTCGTGCTCGTAGGAGTCCAGGAGTGGCTCGTCACCGTCGAGGCTGGCGAAAATGCGTCCCGTCTCGGGGCGGCCCTGGGTGTAGATCTCGTTGTCGGTCGTGACGATCTGGAACGTGGGCGTGCCCATGCGTGGTCCTTTCGGATGGGGGTGGTGCGAGGGTCCGGCCGTCTGTCGGCTCGGCGGCCGGACCCCGGCGGGCTGGGGACGACGGGGCGGGCCGGGTCAGACCATGTCGCGGAACTCGGAGGCCATGTCGCTGGCGTAGGCGAGGTGGCCGGCGGCCTTCTTCAGGAGGACCGTGCGTTCGGTGTCGTCGGTGGCCGTAGCGGCGTCAACGAGGTAGGCCGCGGCAGCTTTCAGTTCGTCGGTTCCGTTGATGCCGGCGGCATCGAAGTTGTGGGTGGAGGCGTACAGCTGGGTGGCGAGGTCGGCGAGCGTGGTGGCGGGGTCCTCCTCGGCGACGAACGCGATGTCGGCGGCGTAGTCGGCGAGGATGCTCTCGGCAGTGATGGTCTTCGTGGCGGTCATGACGGTTCCTTTCGGTTGGGGTGGGGGTTCGGTCTGTCGGCTTGGCCGGGCCCCCACGGGTTGGGTGGTCAGTCGCCGTAGTTCTCGGGGAGTCCGTGGCGTCGCAGCCACTCGCCCTCGTAGTCGCTACGGCCAACCGACTCGAAGGTGGCGCGGGCGTCGTTGACCTCGGCGTTGGTCATCTCGGGGGCGGTCTTGTTCGCCCAGCTCTTGCCGGTGAGGTCGGGCCAGCGGTCGGCGGATCCCATGAGCGGTCCTTCCTGGTCAGTGGCTGCTGATGGCGGCGGAGGCTTCGGATGCGTGCTGGTGAAGCTGGGGGTCGGTGAGGTCGTAGACGGCGGTTTCGCCGTGCTGCTGGGCGGCCTTTTGGCGGTCGAGGGGGAGGTGGCGGAGGGCGGGGTTGGTGTCGGCGGTGGAGAGTCGGGCCACGAGGTGGGCGAGGGCGGTGAGGATGTCGGCGCCGTTGGATCCGGCGAGGGCGGCAAGGAGGGTCTGAGTGCGGTCGGCGCTGTGGCGGTCGAGGGCGAGGAGGCGGATGCCGGAGAGGATCTGGTCGATGCCGGGGTGGATGCCGGCCAGGTCGTCGAAGAGTCCGTCGAGGTCGGTGTCGAGGGGTGGGATGGCGTTGCCGGGGGTGTGGACGGGGTTGGTGGTCACTGCTGGCCCCCGGTGAGTTCGGCGAGTCGGGCGGCGGCTTCCTGGGCGGCGGCGAGGTCGGCGGCGGCCTGGGCGCGTGCGGCTTCCATCGCGGCGACGGCGGCGGCGTGCGCCTGCTGTTCCTCTGCGGTCACGGGGCACCTCCGTCCCATTCGTCGGTGACGAGTTGTTCGTACGCGGCGAGGGAGGCTTCGGCG
Organism: Streptomyces sp. NPDC032161; assembly: GCF_040636995.1. Taxonomy (NCBI): domain Bacteria; kingdom Bacillati; phylum Actinomycetota; class Actinomycetes; order Kitasatosporales; family Streptomycetaceae; genus Streptomyces; species Streptomyces sp. NPDC032161. The sequence continues at coordinate 33,240 of NZ_JBEZVN010000023.1, forward strand.
TCGGGGCTGTTGAAGACGTCGGTGAGGTAGGAGTCGGGGTCGACGGTGGCGAAGTGGTCCTCGAGCTGGGCGATGAGGAGCGGGTCGATCCCGGCCCCGAGACTGGTGCTGTTCTCAAGGGCGGCGATCGCGGCGGCTACCCCGGCTGTGGTGAGGTCGAGGGCCATGTGGGTGTTCCCGGCCGCGTCCTGGAGGGTGAGCCGAAGGGTCGGCTTGCTGGCCCTGGGGTCGAGGTCGCGGAGCGCGGCGATGAGTCCGACGCCGAGCCGGATTCCGTCGTCGCCGGCCATCACGCGGCCGCCTTGAGGACTCGGCCGGAGCTCGTCCAGGCGGTGCAGATGGCACCGACGGTGTTGGCGGTCTGGTCGTGGACGACGATCGCGAACTGGGCTGCGCGGCGCTTGAGGATGCGGCGGGCTTCGTCGCGGTCAGTGGTCACGCCGAGGACCTCGTAGATGCCGTCCGCAGTGCTGTAGACGACGCCGGGCTTCCTCGGGCCGATCTGGTCGACGACTACACGGCGCAGAGCCTCAGAGGCCCAGAGAGAGCTGGGGGTGGAACTGGTACCTGGTGTGCGATCCTGGTTCATGTCGGATCGAGCCTCCTGATGTAGCAGGTAGGGCAAGGTCTGCATCCAGGGCCTGGTGTGCGATCACCAGGCCCTTTTTGCTGCCCCGGGTGGGGCGACACCGATGAAGTTACTCGCACTGCAAGTGCGAGTCAACCGTGCTTGCGATTTTCAGTGCGAGCTAGCAGAATTACTTCACATGTGAGACTGTGCGCATGACGAATGGAGGAACAGTGACAAGCGGATTCGCACTCAACGTGCGGTTCACGTGCCGCGACGCCGACGCAGCCCAGCAGTTCGACGCCCTGGTCGCCCGCACGCTCGAGGGCATCCGCAGCGAACCCGGAACGCTCGTCTACGTGAGCCACGCTCCGGTCGAAGAACCGCTGGTACGCGTCTTCTACGAGCTGTACGCCGACGAGGACGCCTTCCAGGCGCACGAGAACCAGCCCCACACGAAACGCATGCTGGCCGAGCGCGAGCAGTACCTGGCCGGCGTGGAAGTGGAGTTCCTAAACGAGAAGGCCGGTAAGCGGCCGGAATCACCGGAGGCGCCATGAAACCAACGGGTAGGGAGGTCGACCCGAAGGATCGCGCCTTCGGACGACATGTTCAGCGCCTGCGTAAGGAACGCAGGCTGACCCAGCAGCAGCTCGCCGCGAAGATGCAGAAGACGTCCAGTTGGATGTCGCAGGTAGAACGCGGCGTGCAGCCTGTCGAGCGCATCGACGTACTACAGGACCTTGCGGACTCCCTTGGGGTGTCCGTTCAGCAGCTCCGCCCTGGCGCCCCCATGCCGAGCGCCGCCAACGGGAACGTTCCTTCAGCCGAGTACAGGCCGAATGACCTGGAGGAAGCGCGGAAGCTGATCTCTGGGCATCCCGCGATCGGCACCCTGCTCGGCGCAGTCCGCCCCACACCGCGGCGTTCCGTCGAGGAGCTGTCCTCTGAGGTGGAGGCGATGTGGCAGGACACCCACCACGGAAACCATGCTGACGTCAGCTCCCGTCTGACAGACCTGCTGCCTGACTTGGAGCAGACGGTCAGGATCGCCGACGAAGTTCAACGCCCGGAGGCGTACCTCCTGTTGGCGCGCACCTACCAGGCCCTCGCGGCCGCGTTCGTCCGGCAGGACGAAGCCGACGCCGCATGGGTGGCTGCGGACAGGGCCATCTGGGCAGCAGAGAAGTCCGGGGACCCGTTGCACGTGGGCGCCGGTGTTTTCCGCATGGTCCAGGCATTCGTCCGGCTGAAGCGGCTGAACCAGGCCGAGCACGCAGCGAGCACGGCGATCCAGGCCCTCGAGGTCATCAACGCCCAGGGCACTCTCACCGCAGAGGGCATGTCGGTGCTGGGATCGCTGCACCTGGCCCTGGCTCTAGTCCATGCTCGCGCGGCCCAGAGGTCCGAAGCTCGGGAAGAAATAGGGAAGGCTCGCACCCTGGCGCGGCGAATCGGGGAAGATCGAAACGACTTCAACCTGGAGTTCGGCGTCACCAACGTCGAAATCCAGGCCGTGTCCACTGCGGTCGAACTCGGCGACGCTGGCGAGGCCCTGGACATCGGTCGCGGGATCAATGCCGAGGCGCTTTCACCGGAACGGCAAGGACGACTGTTGATGGACCTTGGGAGGGCTCACGCGCAGAGGCGCCACACAGGCGAGGCATTGGCCTGTCTCCTGCGCGCTGAAGAGCTGTCGCCGGACCTGATCCACAACCACATCGCCGCCAAGAAGGCGATCCGCGAGCTGTCTCTGGTCGAGGGTGCGGATGCTCCCCCCGAGCTGACGGACCTGGCACGAAGGGCTGATGCTATGGAGTAGCCGCCTGCGTTAGACACCCGCAAGAACTAGTACGGCCGACCAGCCCCGTAGGGCCGACCGGCCGCCCCTGCCGACGCTGACCTGCGAAATCGTCGTCGGGAGGGGAACCCCGGTAAGGAGTCCACCTTGAGCCTACTTCCTTTGAACGGAAGTAATCGAGCCCGGGCGCGCGCATGACCGAGCGCAAAGATCCCGACTACATCTCGTTCACCGACGCTGCCGACCTCATCGTTCGTCACGGCCTCGCAAGCAGCATGACCCCCCGCGGCCTCCGCCACATGGCCCGCGCCAGGAGCGGCACAGAGGTTCCAGCGAAGCAGCGGTGGCCCTTCGGTGACGGCCCCGGGCGGGAGCCGTACCTGATCGCTGGCCGAACACGAATGATGCGCACCCAGCGACTGCTGGACTACCTCCAGCAGTACCCGCCGACCGGTCGCGGGCCAGACAGAGGCCCGCGAGCCCAACCTGGCGCGTCGTGACCGGATTAGCTGACCAGCAGTTCCTTGGCTGGGCCAGGAACGCGGAAACGGCCGGGGAGTCAGTAGCTCCTCCGGCCGTCCAAGCGCAACAGCGGGTTGCCGCCCGCTGCACAGACACTCACCCTCTTGAAAGCTGAGGTGTCCCTGTGAGGGTACCTGCGTACGTCCCTTCCAACGCAAGCCCACGCTCCGTGATCGTCCGCACGGTGAGGGTGATCGCGTGAGGAAGCGAGCGTCGAGGCCGCACCGGTTCGCGGCCGTCGAGAACAAAGCGATCGACGAGCTCCTTTCAATCCTGGCCACCGGTCTGCTGACGAAGTTGATCCGCGCCAGGGATGGCGAGGAGGTAACGGTCGACGGCCTATGCAGGACACACGTCGAAGGCCGTGAAGCGCTGACCAAGGCGATGCGGATGCTGGTCGACAAGGCGTTCGTCGTGAAGTTCAAGATCCAGCGGGCGGCATCCGAGATGGTCGAGGAGAACGGAGAGCTTGTCGCGAAGCGTGGGGGTTCTTGGTACACGACGTTCTCGGTCGACTCGGTGAAGTTCACGGTTGAGGACGTTGCCGCGATGCTGGCGGAGATCTACGCGGGCGGGAACGTTCGGGCTCACCGGATCGAGCCCGAGTACCTGGACCCGAAGAAGAACGGATCCGAGTGGAGCCGACCGACCGCAGGAAACCCGTCGGTCGGTGCGACCTGCGAGAACGCCGAGCATTGGCCAGAGGGTGACTTGCGACCGACCTACGGCTCACCGACGGTCGGTCCACCGACCGTCGGTCGCCCGGCGGCTCATATAAGGAAGAAGACTGTTCTTTCTGAAACTGAGAGAGAAGACGAGATGCCCCTGGCGGGGCGTAGCCCCGGGGACGTCCGTAGGACTTCAACCTCAGGTAGTAGCGCGCGCGAGGCCGAAGGCGGCTCCGCCGCGTCCAGCAAGAACCAGCCCTCCCCCGCCCAGCACGACGACACCCAGCAGCCGGCTCGAGGGCAGAAGGGCGGCAGCAAGAAGGCGGTGCACACCGCGGCCGAGCTGAAGACTGTGCGGGCCGTCCGAGCTTTCTTCCCGGCTGGCCTCCTTTCCGGTTGGACCAGCCCGGAGACCGGCCAGCAGATCGGGGCGCTGCCTGACGTACCGAGCCTGTCGCAGGCGATCCTCGACGCACTCGCCGGTGACGTTCCCGGCGCGGAGCGGACCGTGGCGCAGCTCGGGGCTCGGATCCAGCAGCGGTGGAACCACCACGGCTGGGCGTCGAAGTACTACGCCGGGGAGATCGACTCCCTTGTTGGTGCTGCGGTCGCCATGGTGCGGCCGTTGAAGGCATCGGACCGGTACGGGTGTGCGAACCCCCGGTGTGAGGCCGGGGCGGATGTCGACACTGGCGAAGGATGCACGGTGTGCCCGGAGCGGATCACGGCTCGTAAGGCTGAGCGGGCCCGCCCGGGTGCCCAGGAGGACGCTGGCGGGGCAAACTCGGCTTCTTTGGGGCCTGGTTCGAGTGGTGCGGTGATGCCGCCCCAGCGGGACTCTCGCGACTTCAGCCGGGGTGCGGAGTGCGATGGGCGGGATGGCATGTGCGGCAACCCGACGGCGCCAGGGTCGGACTTGTGCTGGCGGTGCGCCGCGGAGGACGTCAATCAGGGCATTCCGGCGCCGTTCTGAGCGGCTGCTGGCCTGGACGAGAAGGCGTCTGAACGGCACGCGAAGCCATATGACTCATTGCGTGCGCCATAGATTAGGAGCTAGCTTTGGCTGCGCCCCACCGGGCCGAGCCCACTACAACTCGTAGGCCCGGTGGGGTCAACAGCCACACCCATCCAGGAAAGAGAAGGGGCGTGGACGCCGCAATCCTGCACAGTCCACACCCCTTCTCGCCCCTGGACGGACCGTCGTGACCGAGACCCGCCAGCACAATGACCGGAACCAGACCACTTCCACCGCGGTTGCCGAGAAGCCGCTCATCGTCGTGAACGGCAGCGGCAACACCATCACCCTCGCCACCGCCCAAGACCATGGGCGCCAGACCCTGACAGGTGGCCCAGTGCCAGCCCCAGAACCTCACTCGTCTCGGTTCTGGGCCAACGGTCGGCGCGTAGGCGCCTTCCTCGTCGGCGCCACGACAGTCGGAGCCAGCCTCGCGGCCATCGCACCGTCCTTCAGGTGACGACGAGCCAGGTGTTCCGAGCCGTCCTGACAGGCCAGGGGACGGCGCCAGCCGTAACCGTCGGCGGGCCCCGTCCCCTCCTGGTGTTCGTAGTCGTTGAAGAACCATGAGCAGCAGAGAGAAGCACCTTTCCCTCGCCATCACGTTCGCCAGCCAAGCGCAGGAACTGGCCGGGGCAGGCGAGTACGAAGGCTCAAGGGCGGCCGCGGCTGTTTCTCAGGCGCACGCCGCCATTGCCCAGGCTTGGGGCGACTACGAACCGCCTGTCGCCGTGACCAGGCCGAGGGAGCCGCTCCCGGAGTGGTGCGGGCAGTGCGACGGCCCGGAACCTGGCCGCCGGCTCGTCGACACGCCTCCACAGCCGGGCAGGGAGAACTGTCTTCCGCCGATCGCATGGTGTCCGCGCTGTGAGCCGAGGTCACCGCACTACCAGGCAGCGCACCCCGCACCTCAGAACGGTGCCCACCCTGGCCTCAGCCCGTCGACGGGCACCTTCACGGAGAACGGACACCGATGAACCCCAACCACCTCCCCGACCTCGGCCGGGCCCTTCGCGTCCTCGGCGAGCACGGTGACACCATCACCCGCGACACCCCCGTCGAGAAACTTCACGAGATCCGCGCCGACCTCCAGAAAGCCCTCGCCCTCCTGGACACGGCCACCGGACCGAAGCCGCACACCAGGTGCCGCGAGCACCCGTACGGAGCCGTGGACGAGGAAGCACCGGACCTGTGCCTGATCTGCCACACACGCCGACGGCGCGGCGAGGAAGCTCAGCGGCGCGCTACTGGCTGGTCTCGGCCTGCTCGGTAGCAGTCAGTCAGATCCGATGCCGTTCCCTTCTGCTGATCGTGTTCCTGGCAGTAGTCACCATCGCGGCCGGAATCTCCCGAATTCTGGCCAGCGACCCCGGTACGGGGATCGAGGATGGGGGCTTGTCGAGCATGTGCGCGCTCCTCGACGCTGCGGCCATCGAACAGGCAATCAACCCAGCTTGATGTCCCCGTGAGGGGGAACGCTGGTGGCGTACTCTGGTCCCCCATCAGCTGCACTTTGGGGAGAGCCATGCCCGAGGCTTCCGCCAACCATCTGCGCACTCTCGCTGCCGACGCCGAGGTACTCCAGCGGCGCCTACACGACGCCCTTGATGGGCTGGACGGGCTGACGCCCACCGTGAGCTTCCAGCTTGGAGAGGCGTTTGCCTCGCTCGGGTCGGCCGTGCGGACCCTAGAAGGGGCGGCCAGCGAGGCCACCTCAGCCTGATCTCAAGGTGAGTCCTGGGCCAGGTTGAGCTGGGCAAGAGGGTGACGACTCGTTTCCCGTATCCCTGTCGTTCGTTGCGCCAGGCATGACGACCATCGACACCACCAGCGGGCCGGCCATCGCCGAAAGCCTCCTCCACGGCATCGGCAACGAGAACTGGCAAGCAGCAACCCACCTCCTCGGAGCGCACCGCGACGGGTACTGGCTGCGCCGGTTTCTCGCCGAGGAACCGGCCGTTCTTTCCGGCCTGTGGGGCAGCTCGCAGCTGGTCGCCTCGACAGACGCCGACGCTCCGTCGATCGACTGGGAGGCTGTCGGCGCTCGGCTCGCCGCGAACGCGGGGAACTGGCCCAAGGCGTCGTCCAGCGAATCCGCCGTGCTCCAGGTCGCAGCGTCCTTGATGGGCAAGTGGACGGTCGACCTTCTACGCGTCGTTCACGTCCTGGACGATGTCGAGCTGCGCCTCGTCCTTCGCGCCCTTGCAGAGGTCGGCAACGTCAACATCAGCACAACCTGAGCCACGGCCGTGCCCTGCCCGCGACGTGACGCAGAGCCGTCATACTGGCCAGTAGCCGCGCGTTTCGTGACGGCTGTATGTTACGCTGCCGCCCGCGCCCCCCGGACGGCGCGGCGGCGTGCGGCCCGGGACCGGCATCGGCCCGAGCAATACCGTGCGTCCCGCCTACGCCCCGCCCCTGCAAAGTTCGGGCGGCCGCACACCGGGCAGGACAAAATCCGGACCAGGCGCCGCTCGTCGGCGTAGAGGGCCTGGCCATACAGAACGCGGAAGTCCAGGCGGTGCTGCTCGATCCGGCGGTCGCGATACGCCTGGGCACGGCAGGCATCGTCACAGTACCGGCGCCGAACCGGCGCTTTCCTCGGCAGCACGGCACCACAGGAGCCACAGCACCGATAGCGGGCCACGCCTCCAGGATGCTCCCGAACAGGCCCCGGTTCCGCCTGACCACGGAGACCACCCAGCAAGAGCGCTTCCGCGACGCGCCGAACCGTCCTTCCCGGAATCCGCGTGCTGGCGGCACGTTGCCGTCAGCGACTCCTACGATGGGAGTCGGCCGCACCGCGTCGGCCCGACTCCGAGCCGCATCCGCCCACGCCGGGAACGGTGATGAGGACAAGGGGCACTGCCTCACGCATCCACATCCATCTGTCCGTGGCCACAAGCCCGCGGCGGGGAATGCGTGGGATCACCCCCGCCGTCGCCGGACTCGGGAGAGACCGTGACCACCGACAAGCACGCCAAGCGCGCCGCCCGCGAACTCGCCACCCGCGAAAACATCTCGTACACCGCCGCCCGCCGACGCCTCGCCGAACCAAGCAACGTCGACCAGGAGCAGCCGCCACAGCTCATCCCCATCGCCATCGACATCTGCCCGGAAAGCTGCGACGGATCCGGGCACCCCGGCGCCCTGTGCCGCCCGTGGCGCGCCCGAGACGTCAGCGGCAAGACCGCACGGTGGGACGTACGGCGCGCTGCGGATCTGCCCGCCGGCCGGGCCGACCAGGTCGCGGAACGCGCCGAAGGCTCCGACGCTCGGTCCTACGGGCGCTACCCGATCCTTAACGACGCATGGCTGCTCGCCCTGGTGTACGGGATGCTCACTGACCAGGAGCCCGAGCTGCGCCCCGACCGCGTACGGCTGCGGGCCGCGGTGGAGGCGGACGACCTAGCGGAGGTCGACGCCGTGATGCGCCCGCTCGATCGTGCGGCCGCTCGCCTGATGACGAAGAACCCTGACGTGTGGCGGCACGAGGTAAAGCCGCGTCTGGATGCCTACGCGGACGTCATGGAGTCGGACACCCGTGAGCTTCCTACCTGGCCCACTCTCCAGGAGCTTGACGACCGGGCGGCCATGGACCGCCTCGTGCGGAAGTGGCGAACGGCCTGGACACCGGCGCAGAACTACAACGGCTACTGGGACCCGCCGGGCGTCATGTGGATGGCCCCGAAGCGCTGGCTCGACTCCCTCCTGATCAGCCAGCACGGCGGACACGCGGGCCGGGTCCGTCTCGCTGGCGGCCGCCCCGCCCTCGTGTACGCGGTGGAGTGGGGCGAGGAAGGGCCCCCGATCGCCTACCACGTCCGGGAGATGGAACCGGGACGGCACGGGAACGTCGGACGCCTCGTGCCTTCGCTGACCAGCGACGTGCTCGTCCCAGCCGCCGACTGCCGGACGGACAAGCCCTGCCAGGTCTGCGGACAGGATGCCGGGATGACGGAGGCGCTGTGCGACGGCTGCGCCGCTAACCGCAAAGGTTCAGAGCGCACGCCGTGATCCATTCTGGCCGGGGGCGGAAACGGTCCGCCACTACGGAAGGGGAAGAAGCCACCCCGCCGGACCACCAGCCGGTGGTGGCAAAGTCGGCGGCATTCGGCTGCTTCGCCCAGGTCAGGCTGGAGGTCGGTCCACCGCGCGGGCCCGTGCCGCCGCCGGAAGTGAAGGGTGAAGGTAGACGACGAACTGCGGGACCGCGCCGGGCGGGTGGAGCTGAGTGCCGGCCCCCGATTCGTTCAGTCCTCGCCGTCCCGGATGATGCCGCCTGGCACGTGCGGGTCGAATCGGCCGACGCGCATGGCCTCGATGCACTGCAGGACACGGGCGAAGGAGGTCAGCCCGTACGTGATGTATCGCGTAGGCGAGTCCCCGAGGACGCTTTCACTCTCGACGGGAACGCCACCCATGATTGCCGAGTACGTGTCACGCGCCTCGTGCTCGGGGTGAGCCCCGATCCACGCCATTTCGACGTCCGACGCGAACTCGTTGGCGGCCGTGCAGGTGTACTGGTCCCATCCCTCGACGGGCTTGGTCGGGTCGAGCGCGGCGATCGTGCGTACCTGCTCGATGCAGCACTCGTAGATGCGGGACAGCTCGGCGTCCAGATCTCGGCTCATCAGGTTTCTCCCTCTCCCACGCCGGACCGTCCGGCGACTGGTGAACCCTGCCCGAGGTCGCGGTGGAACAGTCGCGTCGCCTCATAAGGATTCAGTGGCCCGAGGGGGTGAAATTCGACGGTTCACGTACCGTTGACCACGGCTGGGTTCGTTCACCTCTGGTGATGCGTTCTTCACCCCGGCCGCTGTGCCCCGGATCAGCGCTCTGGCCCGGGGCACGGCCGTGTCTCCACCCGCTAGACGGCCCGGTCCGGCACCCTGTGCCCATGACCGACGTCTTCGACCATGCCCCGCAGGTCTGGAACGCCGCGCAGCTTCGCGACGCGCTCAAAGACATGCCCGACGACGCACCCATCCACATCGGCGTCGCAGAGGACCCTGGCGACTTCGACGGGTACCGCGAGGGTGTTCTCGTGGACGCCCACCAGGTGGAGCACTGGTGGCCGGCTACCTCCACCGAACCGGAGCGCGTCGAGACGGAGAAGGCGATCACCTTGTTCGCCGACTGGCAGCCAGGCGCGTACAACCGTCTCGACTGACTCAGGTTCGCTACCGGGCCGCCGTCACCCATCGCATCCAGCTCATCAGGCCTTGAGTTGCGGCCTGCTCTCGCGTCGGCCACTTTTCCAACGACCCGGTCGGCCCCAGGGCGGCGAGGTGATATTTCCACCCGTCACGGCCGCTGCGTGACGCGCCTCCGTACGACGGGGTCACGACCACCAGGACCGTGCCGTCCTCGGCCGTCACATTCCACGCGCGGGTCGTCGACCAGTCGCCGGCCTTCACCAGCCGTGCCCCGTCGGCAATGGACCGCGCCTTCGTCTCACTGAGCCTCTTCGGCCGTCCGGTAGTCATGCCACGGATCATTCCAGGCCGATGACAGCCCAGATGCGGCGCCCATCCGGCCCGGTGTCCGTGCCGCACCCCGTCACCCCGGCCTGCGCGGTGATCCGGTGCAGGACGTCATCGCCGTCCGGGGCGTGCCCGGGTGCGAGGCCGGCCTGATGGGAGAGGGCAAGGATGCACGCCTGCCGGTCCTGGTCGGACAGATGCACGCTGACACGGCGACCGCTGTCGGCGACCGCGGCCGCGACGACGAGCCCGGTGACGGCCTCGACAACCTCGGCTACCACCGGGGCCCGCTGGTAGCCCCACTCCTCCAGCTGCGCGGCGATCTTCCGCTGGGCGATGCCAACGGCCCACGGGGCGGACTCCAGCGTCCAGTTCACGCCGCGGCGATTCCGCATCGCGACGCCGCGCCGCGCGGTCCGTGCCAGCGGGGCGGGGCCGGCCTCGGGCCGGTCCGCTGTTTCCGGGCGGGGCGGGGAGATGGGCCGCTTCGGCGGGGGTGGTGTTTTCGGCGGGTACGACGGTGGGGTGGGCTGTTCAGTCGTAGGCGCGGTCATTGCGGCCTCCCGTCGTCCTGGGCGCGCTGGTGACGCCCTGGGGGCAGCGTAGGCCGGTGCCGGGGTGGGTGGGGCGACTTGGGCGTATCCGTGCGGCGTAGAGCGGGCCGCAGCGTCGACGCTCCGGCCTCACATTGTCGGGCGTGAGGTCAACAACTGCGGGGCACCGTAGTCACCCTTCCCTCATATACCATTGCTTACGCAATAGGTTATTGGGTAATGTGGGCACCCCGCTCAGCGCCGCTAACCCGACCAGGGGCAACGCGAAAGCGAAACAGCGCGACGCTGAGAGCATCCCTCCCCGATCCCCGGAGCCTCTGATGACCGACGAGACCCCGCTCGACCGCATCGCCCGCGCCCTCAGCAAGGTCCCTATCCGGCACACCGATGACGGCATCCCCGTCTGCCTCGACCTGGCGATCTGCCTGGAGTACGCCCACGTAGCCCTGTCGGTGATCCGCCCAGAGATGGACCAGATGAAGCAGCGCCTCGCCGAGCTGGAAGGCAGCCAGCCCGTCCGCGTCCTGCCGGCGAAGTTCGTCACCGACGCCATGAACCGGATCCCCGACTCCCTGCCCCCGGACTTCGCCTGAAGCGCAGATGGGCGGCCCCGCTGATACCGGGGCCGCCCCACCGCCCACCGTACCCACCACCAGGAGGACCCCGTGACCACCACACCCGCCGACGAACTCCGCGCCGCCGCCGAGCTGCTGCGCGCAGCAGCCCTCGCGGCCGCCGAGCACAGCGGCAGCACCACCTGGTACTCCAAGCGTCACTTCCCCAACCAGGACTCGGACTTCACCGTGCTGACGGCCGGACCCGGGCGTCCGCTCCACTGCGGCGGCGGCGGTGGTCGGGGTCCGGCCCCGTACATGCACGCACCGGTCAGCGAGTACATCGCCGCCGTGGGCCCGGGGGTCGGCCTCGCCATCGCTGACTGGCTGGGCAGCTGGACCGGCGTCGACCTGTCCGAGCACGGCCCGGCCCCCGAGGACGCACAACACGCCCTCGCGGTTGCCCGGAAGATCCTCGGCACGACCCCGGCCGCGACCATTCCGTGCTCGCTCGCAACCCTCCGCCGCGTACACGCCCCGCACGGCTGGGAGCCGCAGCCCGGCATGGCGCCCGTGCACTGCCCCGGCCACCCCTCCGGAGCCGAGCAGTCCGACACCGGCAAGCAGGGACCGAAGGGACTCAAGACCGTGACCGAGCCCGCCGTCGTCTCGCCCACCGCTGTACTCCTCGCCACCCCGTGCGCCGCCTGCGAGCACACCCTCAACTGGCACACGGGCTACGCCGCATGCACCGTCCGATCCTGTGGCTGCGGCCGATTCCAGCCGCCCGCCGACGAGCCCGCCCCCGCCGTGACCGAGGGGCCGGGCCGATGAGCGACCGCCCGAAGATCACGGCGCTGTACGCAGAGTGCGCCAGCCCCGAGAGCATCCGCATCGAGATCAAGAAAGCCCGCGCTGCCCGTGACCGGTGGCAACGGCACATCGATGGTCTCGCCCGCCTGCTCGACACCCGCCTCGCCCAGATCGACGCAGGCACATGGCCGCCCACCACCGAGGAGACGACCCGATGAGTGACCGCATCCGCCTCAACGACCTCACCGACAACGACCTCGACCAGCTGTACGACCAGCTCGACGCCACGTACCGCGAACGCGCCCACCTCGTCGCCCTGCTCGCAGCCCTCCACCCCTCCCACATCGGCCACACCGACCCGAACACCCCGGAATGGGCCGTCGTCACCATCGAGACCCCCGCCGGACAGATGACCTGGCACATCGCGCCAAGGGACATGGACCTCTTCACCCACGTCCAGCCCACGAACCGGATCTGCCGGGGCTGGGACGGCCACACCACCGACGAGAAGTACGCCCGGATGCGCGACCTCACCGAGGGCGCCCCGAACCTGCTCTCACTGGAGGTCGTGGCTGACCAGCAGGCCGAGCACATCAAGCAGCTCACCGCCCAGATCGCCACGCTGGAGCACGTCGCCGCAGGCAACAAGCGGCACGTCGCCACCATCGTGCCCGAGCTGGAGCGCGCCGAAGCCGCCAACGACCGCGTACGGAACTACCTCGAAGCACGCCTCGGCCAAGTTGCAGTGGACCCGGCTGAGGTCTTCAACGTCCTCACAGGAGCGGCCGACCCCGTCGAGCACCCCACCACGGAGGGCACCCCGTGAGCATCTACGCATCGATCGGCGGCGTGGACGACACCGAGCCGTGCGGCCCGCCGTGGACGTACCCGGGTCCCCGCATCGTCCCCAGCATCACCGATCCCCGCGAAAGCAGCATCAGCCTCGCCCGCATCCCGTCACACATCACCGCCGACGGGCGGGACGACCAGCCGGAGGACGGGCACCCATGGCCCTGGCTGCGGGTGTCCGTCGACGACTACAGCACCGGGAGGGGCGCTGACGTGCTCATCAATCCGGAGCAGGCGCGGCATCTGGCCGCACAACTCACCACGTGGGCCGACCGGGCCAATGGCCAGCCGCAGCAGCCCATCACCACGGCGGAGACGACCGTGCCCGTCCCCGCCGAAGCCCTCGACGCCCTGGTGAGAGTCGCCGCCCACGTGTCCGTCGGCCGATCGGCGGCGTTCCTCACTCCCTACCCGGACGCCACCGCCCGTCGGGCCCTCGGCGCCCTACACGACGCCGGACTCCTCACCCTCGCCGAGCCCGTCGACCAGCCCGCCACCTGACACGCCCGGCCGCCCCGTCCAGCCACGGGGCGGCTGTCTTCAGCGAACCGAAAGCAAGGACCGGCCACAGCCAGGCGGAGCCGGAACACGGGTTACCTGCATGGCAAAACTGACACGTCCAAAGACGTGAACGAGAGACGGTAGGGAGAGCGCGAACTCGGGCCGGGCTGCGATGTTTCCGACCGCACGCATCGGTAAACCCCGTCCGAGTCCCTGCGCTCACCCCAGAACCGTGCAACGGGACGTGCGGCCCCCGCACTGCGGCGTCTCCACATGGCCACCAACCCTGAAACGTGCTGGCCGACGGCCCCGCACCGTCATCATGGCGGAATACCGAACGCATATCTTCGGGCACTTTTTATTACGAAACCCGGCATGAATATTTAGACTCCAGCGGGGTCAACACGGGAGAAACCACAGGGGGATTGCCCGCAATGCACAAAAAGTCGCTACGCGAGTTTCTTCGCGCACGACGCGCCCTGATCGCCCCCGAAACCGTCGGGCTCGCCCGGCCCACCGGCCAAGGACGCCGCGCCGCCGGCCTGTCCCAACAACAGGTCGACCAACTCCTCGGCCGCAGCATCCACACCTGCTACCGCCTCGAAACCGGCCGATACCCCAACCCCCCGGCCGACCTCCTCCGCGACATCGGCGTCCTCTACCAGCTCGACGAACACGAGTGGGTCATGCTCCACCGGTACGCCTTAGAACAAGACCCTCCCGGCCCGCTCCTGCCCGAGTCCGGGTACCAGGTCCCCGGGGCGTGGCAGGCCGCAGTCGACGGGATCGGTCACATGGCATACGTGTGCGACGCCGCCTGGCACGTCATCACCCACAACCAAGCCCTGCCCAGCATGTTCCCCTCCGGCAAAGTCCCGTCGAACATCCTGCGATGGATGTGCCTCGCCGACGAGGCCCGCACCGTCCTCGCGGACTGGCCGACCGCATGGGCCCCCCGCGTCCTCCCCCAGCTCCGTGCCGCTCTCGCCGCCCGCCGCGACCCCTACCTTCAACAGCTCGAGACCGATGTGCTCGCCGACCCGGTCGCCGGCCCCCTCTACGAGGCCCCCGGCGTCGTCAACCATCCCGACGGTGACGAACGTCCCCTCAACCACCCTGTGCACGGGCCTGGGTGGGTGACCATGTGCTCCGCGTCCCCGGACTCCAGCCCCGGCGCCCGCCTCATGATCCTCGTCTACCGGCAAACCCCCCACACCCACCCGACCACGCTCCGGGCCAACCCCACCAGCACCACCAACCCCACAGACCCCACGCAAATCAGCCAGGGGCAGTAATCCAGCCGCCGGGGGCTACGTTGAGCGAACTCGCCCCCGGCCCAGTGGAGGACCCGTGCCCGCCCATGTCACCGCCCCGCAGGTCGTGCTCCCCGCCCACAAGGTCACCACCGATGAGATCCTCGAGGACATCCGCACCCGCCACCCCAACCACCCGCGGCTGCCCGTCATCCTCCGCGCGATAGGTAACTGCGGCGTCCAGACCCGGCACTTCACCCGCCCCCTGCACTCCCCCACCATCGCCGGTGATGCAGACGTCCACGAACGCACCACCGCGGCGTTCGAGGACTCCCTGACCATGGCCGCCGACGCAGCGACCCGAGCCATGACCGCGGCCGGCCTGGCCCCCGACCAGATCGACACCATCGTCACTTCCCACGCCACCGGCTGGGCCGTCCCCAACCTGGACGTCCACCTCATCCACGCCCTCGGGCTGCGCCCCACAACCCGCCGCATCCCCATGACCACGCTCGCCTGCGCCGGCGGCGCCCAAGCCCTGATCCGGGCCGCCGACCAGATCACGGCACGCCCCGACAGCGTGGTCCTCGTCGTCGTCACGGAGACCCTGTCGACGTCGTACAACCACGCCGACACCACTGTCCCCAGCATGATCTACAAAGCGTTGTTCGCCGACAGTGCGGCCGCAGCCATCGTCACCGGCCACCCCATCCAGCCCGGCCTTCGTATCGACGACACCCTCGAGTACTGGCTACCCGACAGCCTCGACCGCTACCAAGGCCGCCTCGACCACACGGGCATGCACTTCGACTCCGACCGGACAGCCCCGGCATCCGCCGACCAGGCCATGCCCGCCGTCCTCAACTGGATCGGCGACCGCACCCTCCTCGACTTCGCGGTCATCCACCCCGGCAGCCCCGGAATCATCCACTACGTCGCCGCCGCCATCGGCCTCGACGACGTCGACGCCCACCACTCCTACACGTCCCTCGCCGACAACGGAAACCTCGGCGGGGCATCCGTCCTCGACATCCTCGCCCGCACCCACACCACGCCACCCCACCACGATGCTCAGGGCCTCATGGTCGCGTTCGGGCCCGGCTTCACCACCGCTGCCATCCGCGGCACATGGGCAGCCTGACACCAAGCGCAGATGCGCCCCGCCCGGCCATGAGGCCGAACGGGGGCGCAGCCGCTTTAGCAGGTCATCGCCGCCAGACGTTGACCTTCTCGGTCGGCAGGAGAGGGGCGCCCTCGGGGCCCTTCACGTGGGCTGGCACCCACGTTTTCCGGCGCAGCGACCGCTCAGGTCCGTGAGCCTGGTTCCGCCAGTGCCCAGACACGATCCACCGGTTCCGGTACGTACGCAGGTCGCTGCCCGCATCTGGGTCTCGGTCCTGCGGGGTGTACTGGCGCCGGAGGTCCACGATCGTCACCTCAGGCGAGGGAAGGCGATCCCGGGCGTAGGCGCGGGCAGTGGCCTTCTCCGCCCGTTCCTGTGTCCGGTCGACGAGCTGGGGCTGCTGCATCAACAGCCACGCCGCGGCAAGGGCCGCGACGACCGGCTGTGGAAGCTGCGGATCGACCTCCGCCAGGGGCGCCGGTTCGGCGGTGACCGGAAAGGTTGCCGCACAGATCGGGATCAGTGGCGGGATCGCTTCCTCCGCGACCTTGTACCGACCGATCCGGGCAACCTCGGAGGCGAGGCGGCTGCGCGACATCAACAACCAGAGCAGCAACCCGGTCTCGTGCGGTCCCCACACGCATGCCTCGACCGGGACCTGTACCCCGTTGGCGTCCACGTGCCCGACACCCTCATCCCAGTACAACAGGCCGCACGGGGACGGCCGGTCGGCCGTTGCCCACCGGGTGGCGGCCAACTGGCTACCGGAGTGCATGGCCAGGGCCGTCATGTCCTGCCCGACCCAGAACAGGTCCGCGACCTCCAGATGGGACGCGAGAGCATCCAGACCCGGCGCCGTACCACGGCTCGTGTTGGCCCGCAGAGACGATTCCGGATCGCGCAGGTGGCGCAGTGTCTGGCGTCGAAGCCGCGGAAGCTGCGTAGGGCGGACCGTCACGCCGCGGTCCTCTCGGCGCGGTTGCCCTTCCCGGGGCGCTTCGCCAGGGCCTCTCGGACCTCACCGGCGCGGAAGTAGGACTGCGGGCGGCCCGACTTCGGGTTCGGCCCGTGGTAGAACGCCTTCACGCCGAGGCGGCACATGGTGCGGGATGCCGCCTTGGCTGGCTTCTGGGCCGTGGACTTCAGCTCGTCCTGGGCGATGTCCTCCAGGGTGAGCGGGTCGTACCACTCGACGATCTCCCCGAGGTTGATGCCCTCGACACACGCGGCGATGTCGAGGCGGCCGTTCTCGTCGACCGGGTAGCCGTCGAACTCGTCGTCGTCCGGGTAGGCCGGCCCGATGAACTCCTCACCACAAAGGAAAACGCGCGCAGGCAGCGCTTCCTCGATCGCATCCCGGTACGCCTTCGTGATCTCGGCCAGGGCGCCGGATTTCTCCAGGAGTTCCCGCCAGTCGGCGTCGCCGCCGTTGACGAAGTCGAGGACATCGGCATCGGGGCCGGCGCTGTAGGTGTTGATGCGGTTGGTCCAGGTGCCGTAGCTGGTCGTCGTGGTCATGGGTGTTCTCCTTCGGGATGAGTGCGGCGGGTGTGTCAGAGGGCGGCGACGGCGGTACGGACCGCGGTGAAGATGCGGTCGGCGATCTCGTCGCGGTCGAGGGAGCGGGGGTTGCCCCAGCCCCACTTGATGTGGACGCGTCCGTCGGCGGCATCGAAGTAGACCTTGTCGACGGCGGTGGCAAGGCGGCCGCCCTCGGCGTTGGAGACCTTGTCTCCGTCGAGGCTGGCGTAGCTGATGGCGCCGGACTTGTAGTGGTCCAGCTCCAGGCCGGGGACGGTCTGGAAGTCGTTGAGGTAGACGCGGTCCATGCCGTTCTTCTGCCAGCGCTGGCCGCCGATGGCGGTCATCGTGTCGACAGTGAAGGCGATCGTCTTCTTGGCGGGCTTCTTCATGGCGCCGATGGCGATGCGGCGGGCGAGAGAGGCGGCGTCGATGACCCACCGGCCGGCGACCTTGGTGGCGGCGACGATACCCCGGCGAGCCCAGTCGCGGATGGTGGCGACGGTGACCTTGGCGGTGACGGCGGCGGCGGTGGTGTTCATCGGGTTCCCTCCCTTGGCGACGACTCCATAATGCCGTACGTACGGCATTATGGTCAAGGGGGCCACCCGAAAACACGAACCACCCGATCCGCAGACCCCCACAGCCTGCAAAGATGCGCCAAATCCGCCCCAGCGCAACGATCGGAAACAGCAACCCCTACTGGCCCCAGGGAGGCGCGCATGCCCGCCACCGTCTGGACAGGTGCAATCTCATTCGGCCTGGTCACCATCCCGATCCGGGTCACCGCGGCCACCGAAAACCGGTCGATCGCCTTCCATCAGTACCACCTGGAAGACATGGGCCGGATCCGAAACCAAAAGGTCTGCGAAATCGACGGCGAGCCCCTCGGCCACGAAGACATCGGCAAGGGGTACGAGCTCACCAAAGACAAGGTCGTCCCGGTTGCCGACGAAGAACTCGACCAGATGCCGCTGCCCACAGCGAAGGCCATCGAGATCGTCGCATTCATCGACCGCGCGGCCATTGACCCGATTCGGATCTCGGACAGCTACTACTTGTCGGCGGACGGCAGCGTAGCCGCCAAGCCCTACGTCCTCTTGCGCCGCGCCCTGGAGCGGAATTCGAAAGCCGCGATCGCCAAGTTCGCGTGGCACGACCGGGAGCGCCTTGGCTTGCTCAGCGTCCGCGAAGACGCTCTCGTCCTCCACTCAATGAAGTGGCCGGACGAAGTGCGCTCACCCGACGAGCTCGCCCCTGGCCCTGCCGACCTGGACAAGCACGAACTCGAGCGGGCGCTCGAGCTGATCGACCGCATGACCACCGACAGTCTCTCCGGATACCGCGACCAGTACCGCGATGCACTGAAGGAGCTCATCGCCGCGAAGTCGGAGGGAAAGACCCGGCCCGCACCAGCCGAAGAGGGCAAGGCCGCCAATGAGGGCGTCCTGGACCTGATGGCCGCTCTGAATGCCAGCGTGGCGAAGGCTAAAGAGGCCCGCGGGGAAGCCGGTGAGCACGCCACGGTGCACGAGATGAAGCCCCCCAAGAAGGCGGCGAAGAAGACACCGGCCAAGGAGGCCGCAGCGAAGAAGACGAGCAGCCGGAAGCCGACGAGCGCCTAGCTCAGACCGGTCTCAGGCCGGCACACCTCG
Source organism: Streptomyces sp. NPDC032161 (assembly GCF_040636995.1). Taxonomy (NCBI): domain Bacteria; kingdom Bacillati; phylum Actinomycetota; class Actinomycetes; order Kitasatosporales; family Streptomycetaceae; genus Streptomyces; species Streptomyces sp. NPDC032161. Next base: position 52,123 of record NZ_JBEZVN010000023.1, read on the forward strand.
CACGGTTCAATGTCCGGCTCGGCCAGCGCAATCATCGCTTCGTCCCGGTCGAGGAATCCGAGCTGAGCGTTGTACAGGCCACACCCGCCGCGGTGCAGCATCGCGGGCGTCCCTGCCCGCTGCGGCTGCAGCTTCCACGAGCTCTCCGCCCGCGCCCGTTCCCGGCGCCACCGATCCTGCTCCTCCGCGCGCTCGAGGTCACGGATCCTGCTGCGAACCTGCCACAACTGGTACTCCAGCCACTGCTCGAGCGCCCGGTTCTTGTCCAGGTCAGAGATGCCGTCCGGGCCGGGCACCGCTACGCCTCGTCGCCGGATTCGTGGGCGTGCTTGAGCATCATGCGCGCCTCGACCAGGTCCGGGCCGCTGAATGCGTCCCAGTACGGGTGCGTCGAGACCGCGGTACTCAGTCGGAGCAGCTCCTCCCTGTACCGGGCGACCTCGGACTTCTGCTCGTCGGTGTAGCCGGGGCTGTCCGGCTTCCCGGACCGGTACGAGCTGTGGAGCTGCTTGTCGCCCTCCCAGCCGGGCAGCGGCTCGACCGACCACGGCAGGGTCTTGGCGTACTCGTCGTACGCGGCGCGGGTCTCATGGAGGGCGGCCTGGGCTGCGCGGAGATCGTCGGGGAAGTCGGGGGCTGGGCTGTTCTTGGGCACACGGCGATGCTACGTCTGTTCGAATATCGGATGCGAATGACGCGCCGCACGACCTCTACCGCAAGCCTATGGTGACCTCTCGCAGTGAAGGTTGAGCGTTCTCACCGAACCTTGAGCGGGGCTTCCTGGTCACCGTCGTCGTCGCGCCGGGCCAGGTACTTGCGCTTGCGTTCTTCGATCTCGGCCTCGGTGAGAATGTGGCAGCCGCACAGGGCGTCAGGGATGAGATCCGGATCCGGGTTCTCGCACCACGGATCAAGACAGTAGTGCACGTCAGTTGGCGGAACGAAGACCATGACCTCAAGATCCTCGGTCGCCCCCACCCGAAGGACGCGACACGCCGTGGGGCCGCTCAAGGTTCGGTGAGAACGCTCAACCTTCACTGCGAGAGGCCATATGGCGCCCCTGCCATTGACAGATGTATGGCAGGGGTGCCATAGTCACGGATGTCGGGAGGCAGACGGCCTCCCCCTAACGGGAGGAACCCCATGCGACCCATCACCGGCACCGACATCATCAACTTCTACAACGGCCGCAACGACCTCCTCGTCCTCACCGCCGACGGCGACTTCAACTACATCGACGGCCAGGGTTCCGCCTACGAGTTCCTCACCACCGACGACGACGATGAGGTCCAGATCCTGCTGGAGCGCAGCACCGTCGAGGACGGCGAGTGGTTCCCCGACGCGCTCAACAACGACGGCGACCTGATCCCCGCTGTGGCCGACGAGATGGCCGACATCATCAACAGCGATGGCATCCTCCCCAGCCGGGCGCTCAAGGCCATCCACGCCGGAGAGGACTGGAAGAAGGCCGACAAGGCCGCTCAGGAGTCTGCCGCCCGACGCGCCGCAGCCGTCGCCGAGGTCGTCGCCTACTGCGGGGGAAACCAGTCGAAGGCTGGCCGCGTTCTCGGACTCGACCAGTCCACCGTCAACAAGCTCGTGAAGAAAGCGCAGAAAGCCACAGCCTGACACGCTGGCCAGGGCCTGCCGTACCCATCGCGGCGGCCCCACCACAGCACACGAAAGTGGCCCACCATCCCCCAGGATGATGGGCGGCCCCGACTGGCAGGAACAGCAGAAAGCCGCCGAGCAGTAGCCCGCACAGAACAGTGCCCCCGGCCAACTGAACCTTGGCCGGGGGCACCGCCGCGTCAGCGTATCGCCCGCGACCAGGGTGCGGGCGCACAGGCACTCAACCTCGCTCCACATACGGGCGCAGCACCTGATCCACCCGCCTCGCCAGTCCGGCAGCACGTACCTGGTCGCGCGGGCCCCGCACCGCCCCCGCCAGCCGGGGCACCAGCAGATCCGTACCCAGCACCCACACCGCACCACCCGGAACCGGGGCCTCGAACCCGCCCCCGGCCACCGGTGAGCCGTGGACCACGATGAGCGGCACCACTGGCACCCCGGGAAGCACCGCCCCGACCGCCTGCGCGTACCCGGCGACCTTGACGACCTGGTCGTGCCGGCCGTCCGTGCCGCAGTGCACCCGGCCCCCGACCAGGCTGGTGGTGCGGCCACGGTGCCAGTTCTTCGTGTCCAGCACCACCACCGCCGTCCCACACGGCGACACCAGAACCGTGTCGAGGTTGAACCTGCGGCCCCGCAGTCGAAGGTCGTGACGGACATGCCACCCGGCTGCCTCGAGCGGGGCCAGTAACCGGGCCGTCGCCTCCTCACCCGCAGCACCGTGCGCCCACCGGGCCGCCGCAGCATCCGCGCGCCGTACCCGTGCACCACCGAAGCCGAGAAGTGCCAGCAGCTTTCTCCACAGGCCGCGCCGGGCGTTCGCACGCAGCGCCGCAGCACGGGCCGCAGCCGAGTTCCCCGCGCTCACAGCGAATCCCCCAGACGGCGCGACCGCGCCTCCAGACCGGCCTGTTCAGCCGTCAGCCCGAAGTACTGGCCCAGCTCAATCCACACAGCACTCCACGTACGGGCCTCCCGGATACGCCCTAAGGTGCGCTGCGCCGCCCCCGGGGTCTGGCGCTGCAGGTTCAGGGCAGCGACCGTAGCGACCCGCGCCTGCTCCTTCGCCTCGCGCGTCTGGTCGACCAGGCGCCGGTTCTCGTTCTCCAAGTGCACAGCCCAGCGTCGAGCACGGTCCCGTTCGTCTTCAGCGCCCGCCAGGCGGCCCCACAACACGTCCGGGTCGTCGTCCTCCGGCCGGTACCCGGGGGCCAGCATCCGCTCGTACCGGGCCTGGTAGGCCAAGCACTCGGGGCACGTCACCTTGGCTTTCGGTAGAGGCCCCTGCTGGGTGGAGTAGCCGCAGATCGCCATGCCGGTCGCCCACGCCTGAAACTCGGGCATCCACTGGTACACGGACAGGTGGATAAGGTCAGGCTGGTCAGGCAGGTTGAGGCGGGCCACGGGCACCAGGTACCGGCGCTCCCGGTCGATGGTGATCTCGGTCATGCCGCGTTCTCCTTAGGGTCGTATGACGAGTTGCGGAAGCTGGGACAGGGCCAGCGGACGGTCACTTGGCGCCGTCCAGGTCGCCGCCGCCGAGGACGAGGCGCAGACGGGCCTTCTGCGGGACCGGGTCATGCCCGGGAACGGGCCAGTCGTCGGCGCACAGCCCGTACGCCTTCGGCGGCTCCCACAAGCGGTCGTGCTTCCAGACGGCGGCCTCCTTGTACAGGCGGGCCCACGCCTTCAGGTCGGAGCCCGCGAAGTAGGACGGAACCAGGCCACCCGCGTTCGGGATCGGCTCCGGGCCCGGCTCCAGAACCCGCTGCTGGTGAACCTGCCTCCCCCATGGCTCGTGGCGGCGGCAGAAGTACACCGGGGTCTTCCACCCCGTCTCCTGGTCGACCTCGTAGTCGTGGCCCCTGGCCGGCTGCCCGCACAGCCCTTCGCGGCGGATCATCGGCGCTGCGCACAGCGCCTCCCACGAGGGTCGCGGGAGGTCGTAGCGGGGCCGGTCCGCGTACAGCAGGTCCGCGAGACGAGACTCCTTCCGGCGCCCGTGCCCGTACTCGCCGAGGATGTCCGAGGCCCGCTTCCTCCAGACCCGGATCGGGTTGCCGTCCTCGTCGAATCGGTTCGGGTCACGGGCGGTCAGCCAGGCTAGGAGGAGGATGAGTTCGCGGGCTTCGGGCGTCATGCGGGGGTCCTGGTAGACGCGGGTGACGAGTTGGTCGTAACCGTCGCCGCCACCACCTCCCCGCTTGCGCTTGCGGGCTCGGGCTGGGGTTTCGGTGGCGTGGGCGAGGTGGAGCGCTGCTCCCATGACGTTCTCCTACAGATGTGACGGTGGGTTACCGATTCGGGTGGAGGTCGGGTCTTAGCCCGAGAATCTGGAGACCCCAACCCCGCACCGGTCACGCTGCGTGCGACTTGGCTGCCTTCCGGGCGGCTCGGCGCTCGGCCCGGTATGCTCGCTCCCCGTCCCAGCACGCCTCACACGGTTCCTCGCCCCGGTACTGGTGAGCAGCGAACCCGGCATGGTCGCCGTGACGGCGCGGCTTCCCGTCCAACAGGCCGGCCTGGCAGGCCAGAAATACGGCGTGCGTGATGTTCAAGGCGCCGAGCTTCCGGTTCAGACGCAGCGCCATCTTGTTGACGCTCTTCTCCGCGTACCCCAGGGCCTGGGCAATGGCGGCGTACGTCTCGCCCTGCGCGGCCCGCTGAAGGACCGTGAGCTCGTTCTCGGTCAGAGAGACCGCGGGCCCGCCACCGACTGGCGACGGGCCCACTTGCACGGGGGCGGTCACTCGTCGTCCTCGTCGTCGAGGTCCTGCGCGCAGCGGCCGCCGTCCTCAGCAGACGCGAAGTCGAGGTCGCAACCCGTACCGCAGTCGGGGCACCCCCAGCCGTTGCAGCCCTTGGCGTCGCATCCGGAGTCGTAGGCGGGCTGCTCACAGTCCGGGCATCCACGCTCGTCGGGCGCGATGTGCGGGCGGTTCGGGTCGAGGAACTCGATGTGGGTGATTGTTCCGGCAGTCAGGCTGATGGGGCTGAACTCGATCTCGGGCATAGTCAGTTCTCCTTGTTGGTGTACTGGCGGCGAATGTTGGTGAGGCGCTGCCCGAGCGGGAGTCGGCCGGACGGGGACAGCAGCCGGCGCTGCGGCATCAGGGCCGGGGTCGGTGCGGGGACGGCGGGGAGGTCGTGGTGCCACAGCTCGACCCACACCCCGTTCGACCGCCACACGCACACGACGCGGCCGGGCCGGTACTCGAACACGGGCCGCAGGTCACCGCTGCCACCGAGGATGAGGGGGTAGGCGGACGCGAAGTGGTGCAGCGCCTCCTGGGCGTGCTCACCGATGACCTGGACGGTGAGGAGCGGTGCACCGTCCTTCGCTGTACCGACCCGCCAGTCCGGGACCAGAGCGGACGGGAACCGGTCCCGGACCGCCTGGTACCAGGAACGGACAGCGGCCAACTTCGTCTCGATGAGCGCTTCGGCAATCTCAGGCATGGTCAGTTCTCCTTCGTGGCGTTGGCGAGTTCCAGCAGGACGGCGGCGTGGCAGTGGTCCGGCTTGCCGGGCTCAGGAAGCGGGCAGGTGCAGGCGAGGTCCTTGCCGCGCAGCATGTGGAGTTCGGCGAGGACGCGGCGGCGGTCGAAGACCTGCTTTCCGACGCGGTAGGTCTCCTCGTACCAGCCGCCCGCGGTGCCGACGCGCAGCCATTCGCGGTAGTTGACGGCGCAGGCACTGCGGGGTTCGCCCATCTCGGCGTCGATGGCGTCCTTGATCAGGAACGGGTTCCCGAAGCGGGACGGGCGGCTGACGATCACGGCGTTCTCGGGGAGACGCCATCCCTTGGTACGGCGGCGCTGGATGCGTTGGGGCATGGTCATGACTCCTCCGTGGTAGTCGTGCTGTGCCGGGAACCGAAGAGTCCGGCCTCTGGCCCGGTCATGCCGTGAGCGTCCTGGTAGTGGCCGGTGACCGTGTCCCACGCGGTGTCCGGGCTGCTGATGTCGACCTCGGTACGGAAGTCGCATCCAGCGGCGTTACAGAGGCGGTAGGCGGAGTTTGTGTGGTTGGCGTCGGGCATGGTCAGTTCTCCTTGGCGATTCGGGCGGTCATGCGGGCGAGGCTCTGCAGGTCAAGGCGCTCCTGAACGCGGAGCCACCGAGGGCACTCGGCATCCCCGCAGTCGGCGCAGTACTCGGTGGTGCACGGGGTGTCGCAGGCGTAGCTCCACTCGGTGCTCTCGGCCGTGGTGGCGTGGCACTCGGGCGGGAGCGCACTGATGCGGGCGAAGCGACGGGCGCGCATGCGTTGCTTGATCTGGCCCTGGGTGGGCGGTGTCCACTCGTGCCATCCCGCAGGCCGCTTCCAGCGCCGCATGTGCTCGCGCTGGTCGATCCCGCAGTGGCGGCAGGCGTTCGGATTGATCACCACGACAGTCCTTCCGTCTCACCGAACGGGGCGCGGGTCTTCGGCTGCTCCTGGGGGACGATGACGGCGTTGTCCGGGAGCCGGTCGCGGAACTGGGCGGGGATCTCCCCCTGCGTCATGACGTCGTTGGACGTGATCTCCCGGCCGTCGTTGAACCGGAACGTCCACAGAGCGCCGCCGAACCCGAGGAACTGGCGGGGCGTGGTCGTGTTCATCGGCTTGACCACGTAGTGACGTCCGTTGACACGAGCGACCAGTACAGGAGCCTGTGAGTGGTCGCCGGGCATCTGGTCGCCGTCAATGGCCCATCGGATTTTCTCCGCCCAGAACTGGCAGTCGAGGCAGGTCTCCTTGGTGCACACGGGTTGGCCTTTCAGGTGGTGGTCGATGTGTGTCCGCCGGCCGCGGCCCCGATGGGGTGGGACCGCGGCCGGGGGTCTTCCACGGGGGCGGTGGGGACGGGGCGAGGCAGTCAGGAGACGTCGCTGGCCTCGCTTGTCTCCGCCATCGCCGCTACGGCCAACTGGTCCGCGATGGCACGGACTTTGGTGATGGTGGTCCCGTACTCGGATCCGAGAACCTTGACGACTTCGGTGATCACGGCGTCCGCTGCTCGACGTTCCGCACGGTGTGTACGGAGCGGTTTGATCTGGTGGCGACCCGCCTTTCGGTCCCACCAGATCAAGGGCCCGTAGCAAGAGCGGGTGATAAGCCAGTAGTCGGTCTCACGTTGTCCACGCCGCCACTTCACCCGCGTTGGCACTTCCATAAGGGTGGCCAGGTCATGCAAAGCCTTGATCGTGGGGCCGAGGCTTCCGTTGCGTCCGAGTCGGTCCCGTCGCTGACGAAGCAGGCGATCGCGGAGGACTGAGTTTGTGGTGCTCACGGCGATCTCCTGAATCAGGCGGTGTAGTCGTCGGACGGGTCGGACGGTGCGCCCTGGAGGCTGGCGCAGTTGGTGTCGTGGCCGCAGGTGTTGCAGCAGGTTCCGCAGTCGCAGGTCACTTCGCGGAGACCCGGTTCACGGTGACGCTCACGCCGTACAGGCGGGCGCAAGCCTCCGCCTTCTCAAGAAGGTTGAAGTAGTGCGGGAAGCGTCCGACCCAGACGGTGAAGGGGTAGCGCTTGGTGGGCTTCTTCGTGGCCATGTGAGTTCCCTTGTTCACTCCGACCCGCTGTATGTGGGTCGTTGTCGGCTTCGCCAGACTACCCATAATCCATTGCCCGTGCAATAGATTATGAAGAATGGATGCCGCACCCACCCACGACAAAGGGCCCGACCCCAAAGGACCGGACCCATGCCATGCGCACCCCGCCTCAGAACGGCGGCTCGCCTTCCCCACCCCCACTCCCCCACCCGCCGGCCGAACCACCCGCGCCCGGCGTGCCCGACGCCCACGGATCCTCCGCCGACGCCGCACCCTGCCGACGCGCCGCATCCCGAACCTCCGGACGCTGCTGCCCAGCCGCCCTCGTCACGACCGCAGTCGCGTTCTTCAGGCTCGGCCCGACCTCCTCAACATCCAGCTCATACACCGTGCGCTTCACACCCTCACGGTCCTCGTACGACCGCTGCTTCAACCGGCCCTGCACGATCACCCGCATCCCCTTCGTCAGGGACTCCGCCACATGCTCAGCCGCCTGACGCCACACCGAGCAGGTGAGGAACAGGGCATCCCCGTCCTTCCACTCGTTCGTCTGCCGGTCGAAGATGCGGGCAGTGGACGCCACCGTAAACTTCGCGACGCCCGCACCCGACGGGGTGAACCGCAGCTCCGGGTCCGCAGTCAGGTTCCCCGCCACGGTGATCACTGTCTCACCAGCCATGCCTATCTCCTTCTCAGTCTTCTTCTGGTTGTCAGACCGCGTCGCGAATGTCGCCCACAGCCACCGGCGGAACCCACCGGCCCTCGGCACGGGCACGGTCCTTCGCCCGCTCCCACGCCTTCAGCACCGCGTCCCGGGTCATCTCGAGCCGCTCGGCCACGTCGTCGTACGACATGCCACGCCGGAGCCCCTTCTCGACCGCGACCCGCCGCTCATCCCGGGTCAACGGAACCGCCGGCCCAGGGGCGAGGGCCCGCTCCACCGCAGCCATGTCGACACCCCGCGCCCGGGGCCGCGGCGCCGGTGCCGCCTCCCTCACGGTGCGGGTACTGGCCAGCGGCGGCCGAACCGGCGCACCGTGCTCGTCGAACGTCACCCAGGCCAGCGCATCCTTCAGCCCACGATCCGGATCGGCGAAGCCCGCCAGGACCACGGCGAGCGCCTCAAGCTCGTGCCGGCTCAGTCCGTGCAGCCGGGTCTGCACGTCTTCGGCGGACCCCTCGTGTACGTCCACGACCAGGCCCGCAGCCTCAGGCAGCAACGCCACAGCCATGTCGCCGCGCTGCTCCGCAGTCAGGTAGCTCACGCCGCCAGCCCCACACCTGCAGCCGCCGACTTCTCCGCGACCGCCCTCAGGACCTCGGAGACACCCTTCTCTCCGTTCGTGCCGGGATTCCCCAGGTACGCGGCAATGTCCGCCCGCCGGGCCCCCAGCTTGTGCAGCATGACGACCACGTCCGTGTAGTCGTCCCGCAGCCGCGCCCGCCACGACCGGTGATCCCCCCGTGCCGGACGGGCCATCCGGGCACCCTGGCCACCGGACCACCACACCGCAACCCGCACCGTCACCTCGTCGACGACGAGCCCGTCCTTCCGGAGCGCGGCCACCATTCCCTCCAGGGACCGGCAGCTGGTCTTCAGTCGCCGCAACCGGTACAGCCACCGCGGCGACACGAGCAGCTGGGCCATGGCCATGTCCGGCCTGTTGCCCAGCAGCTCCTCCACGTCCAGGGCTCGGCGCTGGTCCGGGTCGAGACCGCCGCCCACCCCCCACCGGTAGATCGCGTCGTCGGACTGCCGCTGGTTGTTCAGGCACTCCACGATGACCGGGCACCCGACGCAGAGGGCGCGGGCACGTTCCTTCGCCGCTGTCGACGTGCTGAAGAAGTCGTCGACCGGGGTGCCGCGGCAGGCGCTGCGGGTCTTCCAGTCCTGGCTGGCGGGTGCGCTGACGGCCGGTGTTGTGGGGCGGCGCATGCTGGCGTTGAGGATGGTCATGACGGGTCTCCGAGGGTGTAGAGGCGGATGAGTGCTCCGGGCTGGTCGAGGGCGTCGGGGTGCTCGCCGGGGTAAACCTTGCGGCTCTGGTTCTCGATGACGCGCCCGTCGTCTTCCCAGGCGCCGGACTTGCTGATGGCGTCGTAGGTGGAGCGCTCGAGCTTGTCGATGTCGGGGTAAACGGCGGGGTAGGTGCGGCGGCGCTTGGGGGCGCTGACGGGCTTGGGCATGGTGAAGGTGATGTCGGCTCGTACGGGTCCGACGAGGTACTGGGCGTCCCCGGTGAGGAGTGCGGCCTCGATCGCGGCCTGGACCTTCTCCCGCCACGGCTTGACCTTCTTGGAGGACTCCCGCATGAGGGGGATGGTCTTGCCGGTCTTGCGGCTCTTCCCCCAGCCGGCGGGGGACTTGCTGCCTTGGGGTCCTGCGAGCCCGTGGACGGCGATGACGAGGTCCGGGGCGGGCTTCCACTGGTACGGGCCGGTAAGGGTCGGGGTGGCTGTCGTCATTGGGTGAGCTCCTGTATGGGGCGTGGTCCGTGGGGTGTTTCGCGGGTGTAGGTGGCGTGGCCTGGCGGGTGGCCGAGGTGGTGGAGGCCGCAGAACCGGCAGTGGTAGGTGCGGAAGTGTGGGCCACCGGTCCGGCGTATGGCGTTGGCGCGGTGTTTGGCGGCCCGGCGGGTGAGGAAGCGGGTTTTGCCGAGGCAGGCGATCTCGTACTCGGTCACGGGGTGTCCGGGTACTCGCGGACGCGGAGGTGTTCGGGCCAGTCGGCGGGCTTGCCGCCCTTGGTGTCCGAGGCGTTGTTCTCGCGTGCCCAGATGGAACCGAGCTGCTTCACGAACGTGGCTGCGCCGGCTGTACGGGAGTCGTGGATCAGATCGGCAACCCAGTCGGGGTTCAGGGGGCGGGCGCCGGAGCCGGATTCGCCGCCGATGATGACCCAGCCGAGCTCGATGCCGGTCTTGTCAGCCACGGTCGTTCTCCTCGTCGTCCTGGTCGCGTACCTGGGTGATGGCGATGGTGAGGGGGACGGCTCCGTCGGCGTCGGGGCGGCAGTAGACCCACTGGGTGTCGGTGGTGTTGCTGCGGTGTCCGGGTGCGAGGGGGGTGAGGTGGGCGTGTTCGTGGTGGGCCATGTCGGCGTACATGTGGCCGGGGAGGATGGCGTTGACTTCGAGGACGAAGGTGTCCTTGTCGTGGTGGCCGACACGGACGAGGTTGCCGTTCCAGATGCGGTAGCCGGGGTGTGCGGGGTGGGGGCGGCCGAGTTGGTTGGTGCCGTTTTCGGCGAGGACGAGGGCATTGATGTTGGCCTGGGCGAGGGCGGCGCCGAGGATCGCGATGTACGTCTGGTCGTAGGGCTCAGCCATTGGCCGCCCCTCCCCTTGCCGCGCTGGTGGGCTTGCGGTGTTGGCAGCGCCCGAGGAGGCAGGGCTTGGCACGGCGGGTCCACTGGTCGCGGCCGATGAGTTCGTGTCGCCAACCGGCAGCTGCTTCCTTGCGCCGGTCGGCGACGCGGGGAGTGAACTCCTTATGGGCGTCCTCGGCGAGGGGGCCGACGCAGCTCTCCAGGACGGAGCCGGTCACGCAGCCTGTGGGGTCGATGCGGATCCAGAACTCGCGGGGCTTGGTGGTCATGGCTCGGGGTGCTCCTTCGGCGGGTCTTGCGGGTTGGTGGTGCCGTGGCCGTGCTGGGAGGCGCAGATCATGGCGATGGCGATGAGTCCCAGCACGGCGGCGATGACGGCGGGTGCGGTGGGTGGCCAGGTCACAGGGCGGGCGTACCTGCCTCGTCCTCGCGCTTCCACTGCTCCTCGCGTTCTCGGAGATCGCAGTAGGTGTTGAACGCGCCCTCGTAATCGCGTGTCTCGCGGGCGGCAGCGGCCAACTCGGCGAATGAGTCACGGATCTCGTTGCGCTTCGCCTCGATGGCTGGACGCTCCAGCTCAGCAACCCGGGCCCGCAGTCGGTCCACCTCGGCCAGCAGCGCGGGCACATCCTCGGGACCGCCCTGCGCGGGCAACGACCGCAGGTTGTTCGGGCGGACAGCGCCACGCTGCACCTTCGACGCGAGCCGCCCGATCAGGTCGGCCTGCTTCGCGTACTGCGGGCCCTGCGCCCGGTGCTCGCGCGCCTGCTTCGCCAGCCATGCCACGAACTCTGCTGTCAGCTCGGCCCGAATCTCCTGCTCACGGTCCGGCGTCATCGGGGCGCTCATGCGGTACCACCCATCCGGGCAGCGTTGACGGCGATTGTGTGGAGGTAGCCGTCGATGAGGCCGGTGGCGTAGTCCGGGTCGTAGTCGTCGGCCATGGCGGCGCGGGCGTGGATTCGGCGGGAGGAGAGGCCGGTCATCGCGGCGAGTTCGCCGTCGGTGTAGCCGGCGTTCCATCCGTCGTCCGGGCCGTCGGTGTCGGCGAGTGCGATGGTCATGGTGGTCATGGCGTGGGTCCGTTCTGGGCGGTGAAGCGAGGACGGGTTGTCAGGCGGCGGTCTGGTGGGGGAAGTCGGTGATGGCGTCGGCGGCCTGGGCGGCGCGGAGGATGGCGCCGATGACCTCAGGGGTGGTCGGGGGCTGCTGGTCGGGCCAGGTGCGAGTGGTGGCCCAGTGGGTGACGTGCTCGATGTGGTCGTCGGCGCCGGTGCCGGGGTCGGTGGGCGGCTCGGTCGGGAGGACGGCGGACAGCATGCAGATGGCGTCCATGGCGGGCTCGCACATGCGGATCTGGAGGAGGGAGTAGTCCTCGTCGGTGAGGAAGCAGTTCGGGGTTTTGCCGGTGACGGCGCGGAAGATGGCGGCGGTGATGTCGAGGCGGCCGTCGTGGCTGGCGAACTGGGTGCCGGTGTGGAGGCCGTAGTAGTTGAGGATGTGGGCGGTGGTGCGGAGGGCGGTGCCGGTGCTGGACATGGGTGTCTCCCGGTTCGGCGGTGCAGGGGTGGGCACCCGGCCCCGGGAGCTACTGCGCACCCATCGGGTGCGGTGCTCAACTCGGGGCCGGGGGACTCGGGTGGGCTAGTCCTCGATTGGCCGGGGGTGGGCGTCGGCGCAGTCGGGGCACTGGAGGCGGCCGAGGTTGTATTCGGTGGGCTCGTCGGTGACGAGGGCGTCCGGGGCGTCGGCGTCGAAGATGGTGTCGCAGATGCAGGCGGCGCAGGCGCACTTGAGGATCTCGTTGTAACGGACGCCGGTGATGCCGGTGATGGCGATCAGGGCTGCCATGAGGGATTCGTACTCGGCAGCGGAGGAGGTGTTGTCGGCGACGCTCATGAGCTGGTCGAACAGGTTCTGCTGGTTCGTGGTGAGGTCGCGGTAGTTGACGGTGGTGCGGTGTGTGCGGGCAGGGCTGATCACGCTCATGGCGGGGCTCCTGGACTGGTTACTCCGGCCCGGCCCCGTAGTTGGGGTGGGTCGTTGTCGGCTCTGCAAGATTACCCATTCACTATTGCGCGCGCAATAGGTTATGAGGTGATGGCATGAGAAAGCCCCCCACTCGCACGGAGTGAGGGGCGGGATCGCAGAGCCGGCCGGTCAGTAGCCCTTCTGCACAGCTTCCTGATGAGCCATCAATATGTCGCTGAAGCTCACGTACGTGGCACGCCCAGCGTGGGCGACCGGCAGGTCGTCGCGCTTGATCCAGCGCCGGACGGTGGACTCGGAGTAGGGATGCCCGGTCTCCTTGAGGAGCGCACAGACCTCCTGGAGGGTCATGAGATCCCCGTACGGGGTGAGGGTGCTGACGGCCATGGTGCCTCCGCTCTCGACGGCCATCGTTCGCAGCTCCGACCGGCCGATTACGGGCCGGACCCATCCGTGGAGAGGACGGATCCGAATGTGGGTTTTTCGTGAACGCGTGCTGACTGGTAGACCCGCGAGGCCGCTGTCAGGTTGCCCTCGCGGCCGTGCCGTTCTGCCTGGAGATGTGCTGTTGGGCGAGGTGGGCCAGGGTCCAGGTGCGGGAGAATCCGAGGTCGTCGCGGCAGTATCGGTTCACGCACACTGCCCTGTTCTGTGTCTCCCGCCAGAACAGGCCCCAGCAGCCACAGCCGGGGCAGGGGTGGCGGCGCACGACGGTGGTGTCGCCCGCGGCTAGGGCGTGCTCCATGCTCTGACGGTAGATCAGCGTCTCCCGGACCTGCTGCCGTTCGGGCTCGAGGTGGGCGGTGTGCCAGCGCGCCCATTCGTACACCCGATCCGCGTTCCGGTCGGTGAACCGGCCGGCGTAGGGGGCCTGGGCGCGGGTGTGGCTCTCGACCTCCCGGACGGCAGCCTGGATCTGCTGGAGGATGCCGAGGTTGATGAGGGCGGGCGAGTGGGCCCGGGTGGGGGTGCGCCCTTCACCGGGCCCGGATCGGGTGGGCTGGACGAACTCCTCCTGGAGAAGGCGGAGTCGATGTGCTGCTGTGTCTCCCATAGTGTCCCCGTCCCGCTGGTCCGGCCTGGTGGCGCGGTGCGTGACGGTGGGTGCCGGGGCGCGCGCCGGGCCGGAGGTTGTGACTCCGGGTAGTTCCGGACGCTCCAGTCTGGCACGCATTTGTCGCGAGTTGAACAGAAAGTGGTAAGTGATCAACGGTGCGCAAGGTGCTGTTGCTGATTCGTCACACAGTAACCGCAATCACGGACCGCACATTCACAGACTGGCCGGGGCGTCCACCATCCCCTGGACCATGCCTCGTAGCGTCGCATGCTCATCCACGCCAACGACCCCTTCCGCATGTGCGCCATCGAGCATGAGAAGCACGGCGCCGAGGGTGATGTCGTACGCCTCCGCGGTCAGCTCGTCCGTCAAGGTGCGCCCCCTGGCAAGGAATAGGGCCTGCATCGTTTCGGCGAGCTGCTGCTGCGGGGTGACCGGTGCGGGGTCTACGGCCGGTGTTCGGCGCCGCCCCCGGGGCCGTATCGGGATGACCCGTGCATGGTGCCCGTCGTGGGGGCTGGGCAGGCCAGGGTGGGTGGGCTCAACTGAGGGCATGGGGCGTCTCCGCTCCTCCGGCATCGAGGAGGGCGACCCCGTCGTGGTGGTGAGGGGCCTCCCCCGGGGGCTGCCGGTGACCGTACCGGGGACTGCCACTGTGACATCCATAAGGCCACGCTGGTAAGCCGGGCCTAACGTTTGTCCCAGGGTTTGGTACATCCGGGCAGAACCGCTCGCACCCAGCTCGACGGCGGGCACGGAAAAGCCCCCGGGTGACCAGGGGCGGAGTATTGCCGACAACGACCCGGGCCGGCCACGGGGGCCGAGACCTCACGGGCATGCCCGTCAGATAGACGGCAGTCTAGCCGCGGATACCGCCACGCGGGTACGGGCATCCCCGAGCTGTCTACGAACGGGACCGCGCACGGCCGCGGCCCCATGTTCCTGCCACGATGGCGGGAGCACGGGGCCGCGGCCGGATGACGCTACCTGCGTCGCCCCGAGGACGGCAGCTGGGGGAGGAACTCGCCCAGGACAGCACTCAGGAAGTCACTGCGACTGGGGAACCCGTAGGCCTGGGTGAACGCGTCGTAGTTCGCCAGCTCCTGCTCGGATGGTCGGAAGGACTGCTGGCCCGAGTCCTTCAGCCGGCCGCGGACAGCGCGCCGTCCAACGACTTCACCGAGCATGCCGTCTTCGTCATAGTCCTCGTCGTCGACGGCGTTGTTCTGCTGATAGACATCTGCGAGGAGCTTTCCGAACAGGTCGTTGCGCTTGCAGTAGAGGAATGCGCGCCGCACCACGAGGGCGTTTGCCGGTTCCTTCTCCCCCGCCATCTTCTTGGACAGCTGGTAGTGCGCGAACCGGTCCCGGACGCTCTGGCTGACCATGATGGTGCACTGAGTGGCACGCGCCCCGGAGGGCCCCAGGTTGGGTACCTGGACCTCGGAGATGTCCCGGACTGCTGACTGATACGGAGTCGGCAGGGACCGCGGAGCGAATGGCGCGGCCGTGGGTGATTGCCGCACAGCGACCTGGTTGTCCGGCACCCTGTTCCCAGTCGGCTCCGGGACAGGTACAGCAGGTGTCTCGGCCTCGGGTGCGGGAGCAACGGGCTGTTCCACGCTTGCGGCGGGCGCGGGAACGCTCAGCTTCGGCAGTTCTGCGCGGTCCACGGTTACGGGGACCGCGCCAGCGTCAGCCGTTGAGGCGGTCGCTGGCGTCGGGGCCGGGACGTCTTCTCGCACGGGCTCCGGGACTGGCGTCGGCTGTTCTTCCTGCTCGTCGCGCTGCGCCTCGGCTTCCTCTACGGCGGCGGTATCAGGCTTCGGCTGTTGGCTCTCCTGCCCGTCCCGGTTGCGGCGGCGTCGCCTTCCGCCTCCAAGCGCGGCGCCCGCGAAGGCGGCCAGGGCGTCTTGGTCGGGAAGCTCATCGTTGACGGCGGTCTTGTCGCTCACTGGTCACCTCCGGACCGGCTGGCCTCCCACTCGGCGCGGCGTTCTGCCATGGCCTGCATTATCTCGATGGCCAGGGACTGGTAGTCGCCGGCGAGGTCCTTCATGGATTTCCGCAGGCTGGTCGGCAGGTCCTTAGCGGCGCGCAGTTCCTGGGGTACTCGGCCGCGGAGGCGGGCTTCGACGGCGGCAGCTTCGACGTGGCGAATGTTCTGCTCAAAGACCGGCGCGACGCCGCTGAGGTCGCTCTCGAGAGCTTCCTTGATGTTCTTCTGCACCTTCGTGGCGCTGCTGTTAGTCGCGAACAGGACCACGCCGAGGAGGCGGAGCATGTCGTTGTTCTGCCCGGCGACGGAGAAGCGCTTGGCGACGGTGCGAAGGCCCTTGCGGGAGGAAGGGTCGGACTTGGACGGGATGACGATGTAGTCGGATGCCGTGAGCGCGGCGAGCTGGAGAACCTCGGAGCCGGGGGCGATGTCGAGGATGATGACGTCGTAGTCGTCGCGGACCTTGTCGATCGCGGCGGCGTACATGCCCATCCACGCGTCCTGGTCCTCAGGCTCTGTGGCCTTCTTGGCTGCACGCCGCTGGCAGTACAGCTCTTCGACGACCTCCTCGAGCTCGTCTCCGCCCGGGATGACGTACAGGTGGGGTCGCGCCTGCCCGGTCGGGGTGAGGGGCTTGCCCTCGAGGACGGCTGCGGCCTGCGCGGCGCCCTTGTCGTTCATCTCGGTGTTGGAGATGCCGAGGTCCTCGCAGTTGTTGCCCTGCTCGTCCATCTCCATGAGGAGGGTGTCGTGGCCGAGTTTGGACCAAGCCACGGCAAGAGCGGAGGACGTGGACGACTTACCGACGCCTCCCTTGCCGTTGACGACGGCGATGACCTTCGGTTCGAGGGCCTTGTCGTCCATGAGGTCGTAGCGGTGGTCGAGGCTGTTCTTCACCTCGCTCAGGTCTACGAGGTCGAGAGGGACTTGCAGTATCGCCATGGGGGCGCCTTTCTGCCGGAAATGTGTGAGGTCTCGGCGCACGACCCTACACAGTGATCCAGCCGCAGTTGGTGAGTCCCCGACAGAAAGCCTTCATGTGAGGATGCTAGGCGTGACGGATAGCGCAACGTATGGCGTGACTGCTAGCGCGCTATATAGGACAACTCATAGCCATATTGCTAGCCCTTTACCTAGCTTGGTGTGGGCTACGCTGCCCCGTTCGCCGCTAAGCACACCGTCGGTCTCGGCTTTCTTGAGCCAGGTAGGTCCGAGGAAGGGGCGGAAGTGAAAGACAGGGCGCGCCGATGACTCGTCTCAGGCGACGTCGAAGGCGCGGCGGGCAACGGACGGCCCGACACCGTGCTTGTAGGCGCGTGCGGACCGGATGCTGGCCTGAAGACTGTCCGAAGGGTGGTCCTGCTGCGCCTGGAGAATCTCGAGCTGGGCTGCTGCTTCAGCGAAGGCTTCTTCAGGTTCGCGGTGTCGCCGCAGAGCTTCAATCTGCTGCTCGGCGGCTTCTCGGATGAGGGGTGAGAGGCCGACTTCACGTGTTCCGCCGCTGGCGCGGTGGGCGGCCAGGGCTGCGAGGTAGCCAGGGTGTTTGGCCTGGGGCTGCTCGGACTGTGCGGCCGAAGCCGGTGCGCACGACGCGGCAGGGGTGGCGGGCGGCGAGGCGGGCGCGTCAACAGTTCCAGGGGCAAGGATCGCCAAGTTCCGGACGGTGCTGTCGCCGACTGCTGCATTGATCTGCTGAATGATCTGCTGCTGGTGGAGGGTGAGCTGGGTGCGGTAGGCCGGGGAGACAGGGCGCAGGTGCAGCGTCCGTGTGTCTGCGTCGAACCGAACCGCGGCGACCTTGCCGACGAGTGTGGGGGCAATGGTGGGCCACCTGTCGAGGATGGTGCCGCCCTTTGCGGGCATGTCCCAGCCGCGTTCGGCCATCATCTGCTGGACGGCGGCGGCGAAGGGCAGCGGGTCGCGGCCGTTGCCTTGGTCTTTGCGGCGGGATGGTGCTGCGCCGAGGCGGCGCTTCGGCGGCGGGCTGGCTTTTGCTGCGGCTCGGGCGGCGGCGAGGGCGACGCGGGCCAGGTCGACCCCGGACGGTGTGGTGTCGGTCATGCGGGGCTCCCGAGGAAGGCGGCCATGTCGGCTTCGGCGTCCCAGGTGACGGTCTCCCCGTTGCTGAGGTCGTCCCAGCCGTTGGCGCGGGCGGTCTGCTGGTAGCTGGTCAGGCCGTGCCGGAGTCCGGCCATGACGTCGTGGTGCTGGCTGACGGTGCTCTGGAAGGCGCCGACCGGGGAGTTCTCCTGCTCCCAGCGGGCAGCGGCGTCCTGGCTGGCCTGGATCTCCTGCTCGCGCTTGCGGTCGGCGGTGAGCCGGGCCCGGATGAATGCGATCGGGTTTGCTGGCTTCCAGCGGAGGCCAGAGCACATGCCATGCAGGTCAGCGGAAATCTGGTAGGCGTCCAGGCCTCGATCAGTCCACGGCCGCAGATGGAACTCCAGTTGCCGCAGCGGCACGGCCTGGGTCCAGTTGACGAGGGCTCGTACCAGCCGGGTCGTTTTGCCAGCGCTTTCGACATCAGCGGCGGTGCGGCGGCGGCCGTTGATCTGGGTGCTCTGGTGGGGGATTCGGGGTTTGGGCTGCCTCGCAGGCGAGGTGTAGTTCTTACCCCCCACCATCTGAACCTTTCCCTCTTCACTGGCTGAGGTAAGGGAAGGGGGCTCACAAGATCGTTCCGGGGAGTTGTCCACAGGCCCCGAAGAGGCGTTGTCCACAGGGTTCGTGACGGTGGTTGCGGGGCGGGTGTCGGGCATCTGCCGGTAGTCCATGACGATCCGCGCCTCGTAGCCGGTGCCGATGATCTGGTGCCCCATGGCGTGGTCGTAGACGGCCGGGATGACGGCGGCGTACACGGTGGCGGTTGCGGCGTACCCGCCCAGGCCGAGGGCTCGGCGGATGTTGGTGCGGGTGCCGTGCTGGACCCATGCGAGGGCGCCGAGTTCGCGGAGGTAGGAGACGTGGCGCTTCACGGTGGCCTTGCTGATGTCGGTGCGGGCCACGGTCTCGTCGAGGCAGTAGCGGACGTGTCCGGTCGAGTAGTCCATGCGTGCCCCGAGGTCGCGGGCGATGGTGAGGGTGGTGGCGTTCGCGCGGCGGTGCAGGCCGGCTGCGATCAGCCATTCCACCGCGCGAAGCCACCGGCGCGGGCCGCTGTGTCGGGATGCGGTGTGAGCGACCTCTTGCGAGGCACCGCGAACCGGAGCGGCCTGGTCCGCACTGTACTCGTACATGCGTTCGAACGTGGCATGCGGGACGTTCGTGTCGCCAGACGTTTGCTGGCACGGGATGCCGCCAGGGGCGGGGGATTTTTGGGGCGAATCGCCCGTCCGGGCGTGCGGAAGCTGACAAGCAGTACTCGCGTGCGGCACTATGTACCTCGTTCCGTTCTGCGGACACGAAAAGCCCGCTTCGGTGGGTGCTGGTTCTGGGAGAACCTGAAAGTCGCTCGACCTGATCGGCCCGGTCGCCAAACCGGATCCGAAAGTTCGGGCCTTAGCTCGGTCGCCAAACCGAGCCGTGAGAAGTGGCCGCGCACGGTGCGCCAACACCAGCGGCCAGCGGTAGAGGAAGTGCCCCCGCCAAGGGGCCCAGGACCTCCCGCTAGGAAGTCGCTACGTCATGAGGCTCCTTGCTCCGATGAGGGCTGGGGCGGACGGCTTGACGATCTCCCCGTTGGAGGAGACCAGCCGAAGTTTCGGAAATGCGTGTACTGGCTCGTCGCCAGGAACGGCCGGCCACTCGTCAGCAGACAGGCCATAAGAGGGCGCAGTCCAAGCCGGGTCGGCCTTGGCGTACTTGGCTTCCCAGTTCCACTCGAAGAACAGGGGCAGAAGGCCGCCTTTGTTCGGGATGGCCTCGGGAGCCTGCGCGTTGCTGTGCCGCGCCCGCTCGTACACCGCCTTGGCGTGAGCCTGGCACCGTGGGCGAGAGCAGAACCCCCACATACGGGACCGTCCAGTCGCCAGGTCGGCCTCGGCGAAGCCGTCGACGGTTCGCCGCCCACAGGTTCGGTCAACGCGAACCATCGGCGCCTGGCACCCCTTGGGGTCTGCGTGCCAGTCGTGTTCATACCGGGGCGCGTCATCTTTGAGGAGCTGCCACATGCGCCGGTTGTCGGCGTTCAGAACGTCGCGGGCACGCGACCAGACGCTGAACGCCGGGTCGTGGCGGTGTGGGTCGCGGAGGGTCACCCAACCGAGGGCCAGGATGAGATCCCGGGTTCCGGCGGGCATGCGGGACTCGGCGTAGACGCGGGCGGCAAGCTGGTCGTAACGCAGCATCCCGTCCCGCTCGGCCGCGCTCATCGCGTGCTGTAGGTAGTGGTGACAGGGCCTGCATGCGTCGGCGGTGTGATGTTCACGCCAGACCGCGAGGTCCCACTGTCTGATAGCCCGGGAGTCCGGGTAAGCTCGGCCATAGAACTGGCACCTTCTTCTAGCGGAGTGTGGTGTCGGTCGGGCCCCGCTCCACGGTGTGCAACCACCGGGGAAAACAGCGGGGCCTTTCCTTTTGTCTTGGTGGGCCATCCGACCGTACCCGTTTCTGAGTGGTCGTCTGGCGCCAGGCTGAGCCTACCGGTTCCTCGCGTCACTTGTCCTGCCCCTCTCGTAACGTGTCTTTCATCCGACTTGTCATCAGATAGAGAGGTCATCGCACGGCGGTGCCTGACCTGCACTGACGTACGACCGGTGTCCTATAGAAATGCACCACAAATAAGAGGAGCCCGCACGGATTGGCTACTGCCACATCACGACGCAATCCGCAGCGACAAAGGAACAGGCGACTCCGCACCCATTTGAAGATCAACCACCTGCCCCGACTTCCCACCGTTCGGCACGGGTTGAGGCACTTCCCGGCGCCCGGCGCGGGCCTTCGACGCGGCGGCCGTGCACTCCGCGCACCGGCAGCCGTAGTTGTTGTACCGGGCCTCCCCATGCGGCACCCCAGCCACCCGAGCCTCCCGCCCCTCAGCCTTAGCCTCGTCGAGAGCCTTGCCGAACACGGTGTCCGTGCGAGCAGTGCGAGTGGGGATGTTGCGGTGGACTCCGACGTGGTCGGCGGCTTCACCGAGGCGCATCCCGGACCGGACCGCATCGAGGAACCGGGCACGGAGGGCGTCGCCGAAGGTGGCCGGCCGTCCACGGCCACGGACGGGACGGGTGCTGCTCACCAGTCACCACCCGCCTGCGACACCGCGCCGGTGTCCTCGCCGAGGGCGGGGTGCCGGGGTGGGTGGATGCTGCGGGACCGGGCCACCTGCCCGGCCATCACCGCATACCCGGCGCCCTGGAGTGCGTCCCGGAGTCGGTCGAGGGCTTCCGGGGTCCAGGACGGTTGTGCGGCCAGGTGCCCGGCCCGGTACCCGACCGGGAGTGCCGCCTCCCATATCTGCCGCACCACCGCCGGGTCGATGTCCGGGAACAGCAGCTCGGGGAGCTTCTTCGGCGTGCCGGCGTTGTCGAGCATGGAGGCGGCGAGGATCCCGGCGAGGTAGTCCCCGGATGACTGGCACCGGTCCGCGAGGGTCTGGTCGACGGTGGTGTCGGGTGTGGTGGTCATGCTGCGGGCTCCAAGGCGAGGGAGGGGAGGGGAAGTGGCGGCGTGGTCGGGGCCGGTGCGGTGACAGCGGGGACGGCGCGCAGGGGGCGGCGACCGCCACGGCCTCGACCAGCCCGGCGGCGGGCCGCGGTGGCCGACGCCCGGGACGCGTTCCGCGGTCGTGGGGTGAGGAGGGCGAGCGGGAAGCCGGGGGCGATCCGGCGCTGCCGGGACCCGTCCGTGTTCGGGGCGGCCGCGATCGGCCACAGCCCGTCCCACACGACCAGCGACACCGGAATCAGCTCGTGCCGGACCGCGGCGGCCAGCAGGTCGTCCCGGGACGCGGTTTCCTTGTCCAGGCCGAGGAGACCGCACAGTGAGGAGCGGTGCCAGTTCGTGCGGCGCACGTCCATGCCCGCGCGGTCCGCGACCCGCTGCTCGTACAGCTCGACGGCCAGGGCACGGAGCACGGCCCGCTTCTGCGGGGACCGGGCCTCGGCCAGGGCCTGCTCCGTCACCTCTGCGGTCCCGGCACGGCGGGCGATGAGCGCCCGGTGCCGCTCCAACGCGATCTGCCCGCCCCACACCCCTTCCGGCTCGGCCAGCCGCACCACGTCCGGGGCGCCAGCCGGGCCGGGCTCCACGATCTCCGTGTTCGCATAGGCGCGACACAGGGCCAGGACCGGGCAGAACTGGCAGATTCGCTTCGCCGCAGCCTCCCGGGCAAGGCGCACCTTTTGCGGCTCTGCCCCGTCTCCCGTGTATGGGGCCCACGCATCCACTGACACGTCCGGATCCCCGGCGGCCATGGCCGGGTTGTCGGGGTCGGGGGCGCAGCCGCGGTACCGGTAGTGCGGGTGGTCGGTCAGGTTCTGCTGGGCAATCAGCGGTGTCGTCACGGTGTATCCCCCTCCTGCGGGTCGTTGGTTGTGCGGGCGAGCGCGTCGTCGACGATCCGGCCAGCGGCCTCCAGGACGCGCTGCTCCGCGATCGTTGCGTCCAGGCGGCGACGGAACACGTCCAAGTCCCGGTGCTGGGCGGCTTCGGCGAGACGCCGCGCGGCGCGCTCCAAGACCAGAGCGCGCCGCGCGGTTCGGATCTGCCGCCAGGCGTACAGGGCGGCGGTCAGGGCCGCGGTGGTGAGCACTGCGGCGGTGGTCAGGTACACGGTGCTCACCTCCTGGGCGGGTGTGTGGTCACGGTGGCGTGCCGGCCCGGGGCACGCCCCGGTCGCAGGTTCCGATACCGCAGTGGGGCGACGGCTACCACGGCGCCGTTCAGCGCCAGAACGGTATAGAGGAAGGGCATGACGGTGTTGCCCACGACGGGGCCTCCTTCGGAGGTGAGTCGGCCCCGCGGTGGAGTCAGACAGAGGAGCTATGCGGCGGTCACCAGGTCGCGGTCCTGCGGGGAGTGAATGACGGCCCGAAGGCGGGCCCCGATCCACTCGCCGACTGGCGGGGAGACGGCGTTCCCGTAGCCGTCGACCTGGTCGCGGTTGGAGCCCCAGACGATGAAGGTGCCGCGGTATTCGTTGAAGTCGGCGTCGAAGCCGCAGCCGCGGCCAACCTCCTGTGCTTTGATCATGCGGAAGTAGCACTCTTCGAGCGGCAGGCCAGCGAGGGTATGCCGCCACTGCGCCATCAGCTGAGCTTCCAGACGTCCGACGTCGACGGTTCGGGCGGCAGTGAGCAGACCAGGGATCTGATCCGACGTGAACGTCGGCATGGCTTCGCTCTGCATGGCCGCCAGAGTGTTCTTCCTGAATGGCATGACACCGGAGGAGACGACGGCGAGGGTCTCCGAACCGACCTGGGTGGGCAGCGGCTCATTGGCGCCGCGCGGACTGCCCTGGTAGTTGTCGACCGCGAGAGCGAACTGCGGCGTGACCAGTCCGGTCGCAGCGTGCTGCGCCCACAGAGGATCGATGACCGGGCCGGCCGAGAGGACCGATGCCTCCTGCTGGCTGGTCTGCGTCATCATCGGCTGCAGCAGGTGCCGTTCCGACCCGTGTACGGCCTTCGCTGGCATGAGGATCGCGGGGAAGTCGGCGAACCTCTGGCGGCAGCGCTCGGCGCGCGCCATTGTCGACCGGGCCAGCGGGCCCACGAACCCGTCCTTGAACGTCTTCACCGGCTTGTCACCGATTCGGGTTCCAAGGTCCGTCAGGTCGAGTGCGGCGATCGATGGCGTCATCGGCGGAACCACCGGGCGGCGGCATGACGGGCACCGGTACTCGTACTGTTTGCCGTACATCACCGTCCCGGTCGGTGGGATTCCGGTCTTCCACGTCCACACCGCCTCGACGTCCTTGTCGCAGCCGTGACACCGGGACACCGGACGGTGCTCCAGGTCTGGCACCGGAAGCGACCGGTCGACGAACACCCAGTAGCCGCGGTCCCGCGACTGCGGCACACCGAAGAACTGCGAGTTCAGGTACAGGACCTGGGCGGGGTGATAGCCCAGCAGTTCGAACTGCTTCAGCCACCACCGGTATGTGGAGCCGTCTCCGACCTTCGGGCGGCCGGGCAGCGCGGGCCCCCAGGAGCTGAGCTGCGTCGTGCACTCCACGAGGATCAGCCGCGGGTGGTGCTTGGCCGCGTAGTGCAGCACGCAGTTCGCGGTGGCCCGGTCCCGCTCGGACTTGGTGACGCGTGCCTCGTAGTCGGGGTCCTCCAGCTCGAACAGCGTTCCGCCCTGCTCGTATGCCTTGACGGTGTTGGCGAGCGAGTGGTTCACGCAGCTGACTCCCGCGGCCAGCAAGTCTGCGGCAGGAAGGTCCCGAGCCGAGTGGTAGTCCGCAGAGTCCGGGTCGACCAGGTCGGCGATCCAGTGCTCGGCCTCCGGGTGGTTCGCCTCGTGGACCTCGACCTTGTAGGGCTTGTGGTTCGCGGCCATGATCGTGGTGAACCCGGCGCGCTTGATGCCCAGCGTCAGCCCCCCGAACCCGGAGAACAGGTCGACAGCGGTGAGATCGTCGTGCCGGAAGCGGCGCTTTCTGACGGCCGGCCGGTGCGTTGCCGTCCGCGTCTGCTGCATGGTCCTTCGAGACATCAGGCGGCTCCCCTCTCATTCCTTGCGGCGATGCTTCGGTTCAGATCGGCGATTCGGTCGTCAAGGAGCTTCCGTAGCGGCAGCCAGACGCCGTCCGGGCCCTGCACCTGGTGGTCGACGACGCCGTGCTTGTCGGCGTCGCCCTTGATCTGGATGAGAGGTAGCGGGTTGTTGTTGGTCCAGAGGTTCTTGATCTGGCCCATCAGGCGATCCAGGTGGTTCGCGTGGTCGGCGTCTACGGGAGCTGGCGCATCGGCGGCGGGGACCGACGCGGGTTCCTCAGTCGACTGCGTGACGGGTTCCGGCTGGACCGGGGGATCTTCCGGCTCGGGCTGCGGGGGCGTTGCCTGCTTCCACTCCTGCGGCGGGTGAGCGGCCGAGAAGTTCACCACGGCGTCCCTAGACCCGTCGTTGTACAGAGACAGGCCGAACTGGTCGCCGAGGTTCACCGCACAGCGCTTCAGCGCCTGCGACAGACTGGTCTTCATCGCCATGTCGTGGGCGTCGCCCAACGACGGCTGATTGACCGAGTCGCCTGCTGCACCGTCCTCCCAGTGGGAGAGCTCGCAGCCGCTCGTGTCGAACACGGTCAGCCGGACCTGCGCCCGATACACCACGGTCCAGGCCATGTACGGGTCTCCGTACTCCTGGCCCTGCTTGTTCTTCTTCCGGCGCATCTCGCCGTTCTCGTGTACCAGGTCCAGAGAGAGCGTCTCGATGGAGAAGCCGCCGAACCCGAAGATCCGGATGAGCTGGCGTCGGACGTCCCAGGCTTCCAGGTGAGACATGCCGCGAAGGTTGCGGACCCGGTTGCCGTTGATGCCGCCGTGCAGCATCCGCAACTGGTACGGCGAGAAGCGGGCGGCCTGGTTTTGGGTGTGCGAGGTGGGACCCTCCGCCGTGCTGCTGGCGGGGGCCTCGTTGGCCGTGGCCATGAGGTCTCTCCTATGTGGTTGTTCTCGGGGTGGCGGTGTAGCGGCCCGGTTGTCGGCGTCCAGGCCGCCCCCGCCCGCTCGCCTACTTGGCCTGAGCGGCCTCAGAGATGCGGTACTTCTTCATCAGGTACGCGGTCGCGACCCGGGCCGGCGTCACCGTCCACCCGTACTCGGCGGACTTCGCGTCGGCCAGGTCCTTCACTTGCTGCACCAGGCCAGGGTCCGGGCGGACGTTGAGGTTGCCCTTCTCCGCGCCGGAGTTGCGGCGGGACCGGATCGGGGCGTCGGGGGTGAACTCTCCGGACAGGAACTTCCGGAAGCCCTCATCGACGTCGGCGGAGAGCGTGGCGGCCTTCGCCTCGGCCTTCGACTTGAGTGCCTCGCGACGCGCTTCGTTCCTGGACTTGATCGTCTCGCGGATCTCCTTGTTCATGAAGATCGGCAGGTTCGGCTTGCTTGCGCTGCCAGGGTTGGCCAGGGTCTCGGCCCGGCGCAGCAGTCCCCACCCGTTCGGGGCGAGGACCTCGGCAATCGCATCGGCGGCGGCGCGGACTTCGTCGGCGGACGCCGCGTCCGTGGAGGCGAGTGAGTCGGCCTGCTGCCGCAGCGCGGTCTCCCCTGTCGTGAGCCGGGCGCGGATCGTGCGGGCGGGGCTGGTGGGCGTGCGGGCCACGGCGGGTCCTTTCGGAGGGCGCCGGTCGGACCTTCGTCGGGCCGGCGGGCGCGCGGGGGCGTTTACCACGCCAGTTTCCTCCTTTTTCTATTGCAGGCGCCATGGGGTATGGGCTGCGTGTTTGTGGTGGTGGTGCGTTCTGGTGTGGCCACCATACGCGTAACCTATTGCACGCGCAATAGGTTACGGCTAATGTGGGGAACACACCGCACCAAGGGGGACACCGCGATGAAGCACACCGCCACCCAGACCACCACCCGCACCCTCGCCGACCTCTACCGAGCTCTCGACCGCCAGCACGCCGTCACCATCACCTACCTCGACGAGAACGGCGACGAGACCCTGCGGACCATGGAGCCGTACGACATCCGAACCACCAAGTCCGGCCGAATTGAGGTCCGCGCCATGTGCCGACTCCGAGGCGAGGCTCGCGGATTCCTGCTTCATCGCATCGTGGCCTACACCTGCCACCGCATTGCGTTCGTCCTCGACCGACCGGAGGCAACAACCCCGGCCGGGCACGTCATCGTGGTTCGTAGCCCCGCACAGCTCATCGCCCGCGAACTCGGCCGCGACTACCTCCCCCGCACCGCCGTCACCCGCGACACCGCAGCACTTGCCGCTTAGGAGAACCGTGATCAGCAGCCTCACCGCAGAGACCATCGTCCGGACCCTGACGTTCAGGGTCTCCGACGTCCGACCCATCAAGGCGGACTACGAATACTTCGACGTCACGGGCCTGCGCGTGACGTACACGGCAGAGGAGGTCACCAGCCTCGTGATCCTGTCCACCGAGGAAAGGACCGGGGAGCCGACGCCGATCACAGTTCGACTCGACTGCTACGACATGTGGGAGCCGTGGGTGCGGGAACTGGTTGAAGCGCACCGGCCCGCGTCCTGATCCTGACCCAAAACGCCGAAGGCCACCACCCCGAACCGGATGGTGGCCTTCCAAGTCATAGTCAACGCGCAGGCTCAGCCTATCTGAACTACTCGCCGCCCCACCAGCCTTCTTCGCAACTAGGAGTCCCCGTGCTGAACCACCGAAGCGATACAACAGAGTGGAGCTGGGCCACGCACTGGACCGACTTGCTCGGCCAAGACGAGGTATGGCGCGACGCCCAGGGCCAGATCCTGCACCTGGACGACATGGACCCCGGATACTGCTCTCGTGTTCATGCGTTCGTCCTGCGGCAGGCAGAGGACGTCTACGACCTGATCGGCATGCAGGTTGCTGCTGCACCTCTGGACATGAGTGAACAGGCGGCCATCGACTTCGACCGGTCCTTCGACGACTTCCTCGACGCGGGCAGCGATCCCAAGGCATGGCTGGAGCAGGCTCCCCTGCTCATCGCCTTGAAGTATCGAGCCGAGGGCCTTCCTGCTCGTCCGGCCGTCTGCCACTGCGGTTACCCGTTCAAAGACGGCAGCGACCTGTGGGATCACAACGCCTGCTACCCCGGCATCATCGTCGACTGAGCAGGACACTGGACTCATGGCCCGAGACGTGCACCAGCCCACGCTCGTCGACACCCCCACCGGCTACCGGCACCGGTACTGCCGACGCTGCGGACGCCCTCTCACCCGCGCCCAGTCCCGCCTGGTTGGATACGGGCCGGGCTGTGACCCCGAGCGCCGACCCGGCCCCGCAACCGAATGCCGCGTCGACCAAGAGCCGCTCCCCGGCACCTGATCTCGTGTGAGGCTGAAGAATCTGAGTCAGGCCAGCCTGGCCCCTTCATCACCTCGATCGCCAAGCTCCATAGCGTCTTCCCGAGTACCCTCTACAACTGCATTCCCGGCCTGCGCGAGCTGCGGGCCGGAGACTTTCCCTGCCAGATGGAGGCCAGCAACTGATGCGCTACTTCCGCGAGTCGATGCAGGGCACCATGAGCCTCTGCCAGTACAACGTGCGCCCTTTTACCCACGCTGAGGTTGACGCCATTGAGGAGTACGACGACTGGGTTCTGCACCCCGCGTACTTCGAGCTGGAGACCCTGCTCGCAGACACCGACGACACCGCCGGTGCCTTCCGCCAACGGGCCGAGGGGCTGACCCGCTGGCACGGCGCCCTCAACCGGCTCCTCACTGACCCCCGGCTCAAGAACACCGGCGACGACCAGGAGCCCTACAGTCCTGCCGTCCGCCGCTTCCTCAAGGGCACCGTAGGCGACTACCACCGTCACCGGCATGGGTACGAGTACGCCGTCACCGTCTGGGCCCTCGGACTCCATGCCCCAACCAGCTACCCGCCGGAGACCCACGGCCTGAACCTGAACCATCGGGAACTCAGGCTCTGGGATTGACCTCCGTGCGGGGCCATCACGTGTGCGATCCCTCGCACAGCGGACGAAGCAACCACAGGGCACCCCGCCAGGACGCCCACAACCGACCGTACAGGCGCCAGCGGCCCCGCCTGGCCAGCTACTCCGGCCGGGCCTCCACCGGAACCGCCTCCACTGCCCGGCGCACCTGCTCCATCTTCACCGGCAACGGCTCCCACCCATACGAGCCCGCCATCACGAAATTCAGCGCCGTAATACCCCGCACATACGCCCGGCGCAGACCATCCGCGCGCAACGTGATCCCGGGAGGGCCAGCCGTCGACGGAACCAGCGACACCCACAGGCCAGCCCGCCCGCCGGTCAACGGCGCCTCCTCGACCAAGCGCTCACGCACCTTCAGCCACCGTCGCACCGCAACCTGCGACCCCTCACGCAGTGCGTACCACTCCACCTCCGGCGCCGGCCCCAGCTCCTCAACCGCAGCCAGCACACGCTGCCGCGTCGCCTCCGACATCTGATCCAGCCTGCCCCGGAGTACCGCCCGCACCGTATCCGGATGCACCTCCGCCAGCGCCGCGATCTCCTCGGCCCTGTTCGGCGCCCCCTTCTGCTGCCGCCGCCGCACTCCCACTGCCGCCTCGCCGTCCGCGAGATCGTCCAGGCGTAGCGCGGCCAGCTCGCCAGACCGTGGCGCCGCATCTAGCAAGATCGCGACCATTGCGAGCGTCCGCGTCCGGTCCTCGTACGTCAGCGCAGTCCCGTCCCGCTCCAACGGCCCCGCGCCAGCCATGTCCACCAGGCCCCGGTACAGGGAGTCCAGAGACCGGCCTGGCACGGTCTCTTTCGGCTCGGCCTGTGGCAGCACCGGCAGCCGGATCAGCTTCCCTGGCGCAGCAATCCGGGCCAGCATCCCGAGGCAGTCCCGCACCGTCCGCTGCGACGCCACCGGCAGTGGCCGGCCCCGGTCCTTCGCCAGGAACCGTAGCTCACCATCCGCGGCCATCTGCCAGAACGGGCGCAGGGCCGCCCACGTGAACAACTGCTCTGCTGTGCGGGATGCCCGGCCCGGCATCTCCTCCCGGCCCACCGCCCGGTCGAACATGCCGACCACCATCCACAGCTGGTCAGCGCGCTGCCGCGATACCTGAATCAGCACCCCGCCCGCACCCGGCACCCGCTCCCGGTCGTCCCACCGGTCCGGATCCCGTGGCGCGACCCGGTCGACCAAGGCGGCGAGCTGCCGTACGGAGGGCGCGCTGTACGGCTTGGCAGTCACGATGTCTGCTCCTGGGCAGGGGCGGCAGCCTTCTTAGCGATCTGCGTCAGGGGGTTTCGTGCACCTTGGCTGTCCTCTTCGTCGATGTACCCGATCAGGGCCTTCGATCGGTCGTCCCAGCCGCCGTGGCGGCCGATGTCCACGATGTCGGCGTTTGCGGCACGGGCCGACTTCACGAAGCCTCGGCGTAGCGAGTGCGATGTCCACTTCCCCGGCAGACCGGTGCGGTGGATGGACCGGCTGACGACGTCGGAGGCGCCGTTGATGCTGATCCGGCCGGTGGGGTCACCGATCGGTTTCCCGTTGCGTGTCATTTCCGCGCCCATATACCCGTGTTGGTCGATCCGCATGAACAGCGGGCCCTCGGCGTGCCCCTCATCCGCGAGGGCCTCCACCAAGTCCCGCACTGCGGTGACGGTACACAGGTCCGTGTCGGGGTCGGGGACGATTTCGACGTTTTGCCACTTCCTCCGCTTCTTCCGGTACACCCGCACGTTGAACCCGCCTCTGGGCAGGTCGGTGAAGCTGGTCGGCCAGTTCAGCGGGGCGAGTTCGCTTCCTCGGGAGGCGATGGCGTGCCCGAGGAGCATGAGCGCAGCGTCGCGTTTCCCGACGAGGGTGTTCCGGTCGAGGTGGGAGAGGGCTTCGGCGAGGACGGCGCGGTCGGCAGCCGTTGCCTTCTTCGGGGTGGCGGCCGGGTCCTGCGCCTCGGACAGCTCACGCCGGTACCCGGCGACGACCTTGCGGGCGCCCATGGTGTCCGGCGGCTTGTACCCGGCAGCCCGGTGGGAGGAGCGGATCGACGCGATGATGCGGTCCATCGTCGCGGGACCGTACGGGCGACCGGTCCGTTTCCGGGGGGTGCGCTTGAGGTACGACAGGTACGCGGTGACGGTCTGCGGTGCGGCGGGGAGGACACGGCGGCCGACCGTTTCGCACCACTTGGCAAACTGCTTCATGTCGCCCTCGTAGGCCCGGCTGGTGTCCTTCGGGATGCCCGCCCGAACGTCCTCCTCGGCCTCGGGCGGCAGCCACGCGTCAGGGTCCTCCTCGGCCAGCGGAACGGCCGGGACCCGATCCTCGGGGATGGCGGGGAGCTGGTCCTCCTCGACCAACTCCCCCTCCACCACGTCGCCATGCTCGGTCACCGTGAGAACCGATCAGCCATAGCCCACCGCAGCCGCAGCTCCATCGTGCGAAGACTGACGAGCCAGTGGTAAAGCTCCAACTCGTCTCGGCAGAGTCGGGAAAGCGACCGCCCCGTGTGCTCGTCCCGCACGCCCCACCTCTTCATACCCAGACGGGTTCGCTTCATGAAGGGCACGTACCTTTCCGGATGGCAGTTGTCTCCGCACTCGGTCAAGGTATTCCCGCCTCTGATCCGTGACTCCGTAGAAGGAGCTGTGGCGCCCTTGTAGGCGCGGCTGGTGTCTTTCAACTCCCCGTCCACGATGTCGTCGCTCACTGCGAGTCTTCCTCGTCTGTCTTCGCTTCGTTGCGGAATGGCCCTGTGTCCGGGACGACGATGAGCGTCAGCAGAGGGCCGAATCTCGGGTGGGGTGCGTCCCAAGGCCAGTCCTGGGAGCCCCGGACGGAATAGCCCCAGGAACGCTCGACGATGCGGTGGGTGCCGGTGTGCTGATCGAGCTCGTCGTCCAGCCAGACCAAGTCGCCTACAGATGGCGGGGTCGGAAGGGACAGTGTGCCCCCGGGCGCCCTCCGTACCGGCACCAGGTCGTACTTGAAGGTAGGCGGCTGCGTGGTCACCTCAGTTCGCACGTAGAAGGAACAGCGAGGTGCCACGGCTTCGCCGTGCTGTGCGGCCGGATCGGAACCCATTCGGTCCCCGTTGGTCTTTTGCTCCATAGAAGGAACATTATCTGGAGCGAGACGCGCAATTGCCCCCGCCATGACCATCCAGCCGGGGCAGCACTCGAATAGTGCGAATCTTCGCTGTGCGGGATCCTAAGCGGCGCTTCTACCAACGGATCGGGAGGACGCGTTCGCCAGCCCCCAGCAGAAAAGGTGCCGACGGGCCGAACCCGAGGCAGGCCGGTGAGCCTGCTGGGGTAGACCTCAGAACCTCCCACTCGCCGGACTTGCCCAGCCTCATGGTCTGGTCGCACTGTGCGCACCGGGCGACTTGAACCGGGATGTCGCTCACGTCCGCAACCGGCTGGTGAGACAGGCACATCCCCGCTCGGCGGAACGCCAACGAAGCGGCTGCGAACGTGTCCGAAGAGAGTGCGATGCCAAGGAGGGATCTTTCCAACTCGGCGATAAGCGTGTAGTTCGGCCGCGGCATCGCACCTCCGTCTCGTCGTAGCGGCAGGTGCCGGGCCTCGAACCCCGGGCTCAGCGATTGGCTCTAGGGCATCCACTGACGGCGCCAGTCCCTCAGCAAGGAGGGGTCCCACCCGCCACATGTGAGCTTATCAAGCATCAGGAATGCGGAGGGGGCCTCCGGAACTTCGCCAGGAACGATCCTAAGGATCGGGCCCGATTCGCGACTGGACGTCCAGCAGACCTCACGGTCACGGGTACAGCACCCGAAAGCGGTGTCAGCCAGGCCCCGGTTTGTGCGGGCGGGTCAGCGACTCAGGAGGTGGAGCCCGGCGGGTTCCATGCTCGGGTCGTCGTCCGCGTTGTCCAACCAGCTGTCCAGGTCCTCCTGGCAGAGCATCGTTGTGCCGCCGTGGTGGTGCGTGATCCGGGCGACCGGAGCGTTCGGGCAACCCTGCTGGCGCTGGCCGTCGATATCGAAGATGGTGATGCCGTCGAAGATCTGGCACCAGCCGAACGATGCGGATTGTTGAGGGCTCATGGGTCCAGCGTGGCATGAGACTGGCGTGCCACTGCCCCGGCTTGGAATCGGGGAGATGGTGTCCGGTTCTCGCCATAGGGGCCTCCCTGCCAGCTTGCTTGTCTGAACTGTAAAGGTGACCACTGACAATGCGAGCGAAGCGGTGATGTCGGCAAGATCCTCTTATTTAGTGTGCATTTCTATAGGACACGGCAGGGGCGCACGAGTACTGTTCGGTGCCGGGTCAGGAGCGGCGGCGCTCCGGCGGGAGCACGGCTACAGCCGGACTCGACGACGGGCTCGGGTTGCTGGGTGCGCTATCGCGGCGGCACACGAGCGCGGCAGGGTCATACTCGGGCGCCTGGAGCGAGTAGCCGGTCGGGCATGTCTGTCCGTCGCGTCCCGCCGCCCCGTCGCGTCCGGCCGTCCCGTCCTTCCCTGCCGGGCCGGGCGGCCCCGCAGGGCCAGCCGGACCGGGCACGACCGAGTCGGCGCCATCCGCGCCGGCCGGGCCCGGTGATGCTGCCGGGCCGGTAGGCCCGACCGGGCCGCGGTCACCCTTCGCGCCCATGGGCCCCGGCGGACCTGGGATCTGCACCGGCACCTCGACGCGGGACGGCAGGTCGTCGACCGCCTCCGCGGGATCCGGCGCGGCCGGTACATCCCCGGCCGCCCGCACCTGCGACCTGAGGGTTCTTACGTCCGTGGCCAACGTCGAGACCACGGCACCGCGCCGATCAGCCTCAGCCGCCATCCGGTCCGCGCGGGCCTCGGCTTGGGCGATCCGGAGGAAAGCCACCGTCACCGCGCCGCCGAGGAAGAGAAGCGCGGCCACCACCCACAGCAGGGCTCGACGCCGGTACAAGAGGTGCTGAGTCCTCGTCACGGCGTCCCCCCGAGTTGGGTGACCAACAGGCGCAGCCGGGCGGACTCCGCCCGCTCGGCTGCTAGATCAGCGCGCAGCGTCACCAGCTCGGCGCGCATCTCCGCGCGCTCCTCCTGAAGCTGGTTCGTCAGCGTGTCGTATCCGTTCAGCACTCCGCCCTCCCGGGCTGCTCGCGACGCACCTCGGGAGCCGTAGATGGCTGCTGCGGCTGCTACCGGGCTGGCCAGCAGTGCGCCGAGCGCGGTAAGCATCGCAGCATCCATCTGGCCCCCTCGTGGCACTCGACGGGCAGGGTCAGACGCCCGGGCCAAGCGACGCCGGGTCGGCGGTGGCCGGCAGAGTGGACGCGGTGCCTTTCCGCCCCAGCCGACCGGCCACCCAGCCCTTCGCCGAGGCGAGGACGAGCGCGGCCGGGGCCGCCCACCACACCGGCAGGCCGGCGAGCTCCACGACCAGGAGGCCGAGGGCGGCCTGCGCCCCGGTCCAGCCCGCCCGCTCCGCGAGATCCAGCAGCAGTCTGTTCTGCATCGGCAGTTCTCCTTATACGGGCTGCGCGAATGATCGGCAGCCGATGACAGTTCCGGAGGCATTGCGCACCTCGCGGTAGGGGACGAGGAGGTCGCTGCGCCGGTCGGCGAGCGCGAGGGCGACGACGAGGGAAACGATGTACTGGTAACCGTCCCGCTTGGGCGGGAGGTTCTGGGCGTGCCCGAACTCGACCAGCTCGAAGGTGATGCCGCCGCCGAGCTCGATCATCGCCAGCCGCGCGGGCACCGGCTCGGGATCGATGACCTCGCGGAGGTGCGGGGCGAGGTCATCGATGCCGTCCTCGCGTTCATCCGTGTACAGCCGGATGGGGTGCGGGGTGAGGTTGAGGATCACGGCTTGGCCTTGAGCTCGGCGACTTCGGCGCGTAGCTTGCGCACCTCGTTGAGGATGTGCGCGAGGTAGTAGCCGGCCGCGTGCGTGGTGCGGGTGCTGGAGTCGCCCGGCTTCGTCTCCGTCCCGATGTCGCCGATCCGCGTCAGGTTGTTGTGCAGCGAGGTGATCTTGCTGTCCGTGCTCGACACGGGCGTCTCCTTCGGCGGGGTGGTGGGGGTGCTGGCGCCGGGGCTCCAGCTCGCGAAGTGCTTCAGCCGCTCGGCCACGTCCGCGCGCAGCGTGGCCATCGAGAACCCGCGCGGGTCGACCTTGTCGGAGCTCCACTCCAGGTGGCCGATCACCGACTTCGCGGTCCAGCCGTGCGCCCGGCAGATCGCGGCCTGGACGCGGACGATCGCGTCGTACTGCGCCTTGGGCCAGGGGTCCTTGCCGTCGCCGAGGTTCTCGCACTCCCAGCCGTAGAACCGGGC
>NZ_JBEZVN010000024.1:0-84162 GCF_040636995.1 Streptomyces sp. NPDC032161
CGCACCGCAGTCATCTCGTCCGGAGTCACACTCACTCAACGCGATATCGAACCCGAAAGACACGCACCACGGCCAACCTGACCAAGCACTACTAGTGCTTTCCCGGTAGCGGTCCAGTGCTTCCCCGGGAGCGGCCGCCCCCTCGTCCTGCCGCCGGGCGGGCGCGCTCGCCGCGTCGGTCACGAGCCCGCGCGGCCCCGCCGCGCACGGGCTTCCGGCCCTTCTCCCGCCTCAGCCCCGGTACGACTGTCGTCCGGAGCCCGCCGGGGGCCGGGGCACAGCGCTTAGGGTCGAACCATGGCACGACCGCAACGCATCGTCCTCGTCCGGCACGGGGAGTCCGAGGGTAACGCAGACGACTCGGTGTACGAGCGCGTGCCGGACCACGCGCTGAGGCTCACCCCCAGGGGGCTCCGGCAGGCCAGGGAGACCGGCGCGCGGCTGCGCGAGCTGTTCGGCACCGAACGGGTCAGCGTGTACGTCTCGCCCTACCGCCGTACGCACGAGACCTTCAGGGCCCTGGACCTGGACCTGGCTCGGGTGAGGGTGAGGGAGGAGCCGAGGCTGAGGGAGCAGGACTGGGGGAACTGGCAGGACCGGGAGGACGTGCGGCTCCAGAAGGAGTACCGGGACGCCTACGGGCACTTCTTCTACCGCTTCGCGCAGGGCGAGTCCGGGGCCGATGTGTACGACCGGGTCGATGCCTTCCTGGAGAGTCTGCACCGGAGTTTCGACGCCCCCGACCACCCGCCGAACGTCCTGCTGGTCACGCACGGGCTGACCATGCGTCTGTTCTGCATGCGGTGGTTCCACTGGTCGGTGGCCGAGTTCGAGTCCCTGTCCAATCCAGGCAACGGGGAGACCAGGATGCTGATACTCGGCGAGGACGGGCGGTACACCCTGGACCGGCCGTTCGAGCGCTGGCGCACCCCTGAGCCGTACGGAATCACCGGATAGAGTGGAAGGCGATGACGACCGCCTCCTCTGCCTCCGACCAACGATTCGAACGTGCCCTGGCCAGCCTCCGCGGACTGGCCGTGGGGGACGCGCTGGGGTCCCAGTTCTTCGTGCCGGTGAACTACCCGCTGCTGAAGCAGGGAGGGCTGCCTCCCGGCCCCTGGCAGTGGACAGACGACACCGAGATGGCCGCCTCGGTGGTGGCCGTGCTGGTGGCACACGGGCGGATCGACCAGGACGCGCTGGCCCGGTCCTTCGCCGAGCACCATGACTTCGACCGCGGATACGGCCCCGCCGTGAACCGGCTGCTCAGGCTGGTGCGGGAGGGCGGCGACTGGCGTGAGCTGGCGTCCGCGCTGTTCCAGGGGCAGGGTTCCTGGGGCAACGGCTCCTCGATGCGCATCGCCCCGCTCGGGGCCTGGTACGCCGACGACCCGGAGCAGGCCACGCACCAGGCCGAGATCTCCTCGTACATCACGCACCAGCACCGCGAGGCGGTCGCGGGCGCGATGGCCGTCGCGGCGGCCGCGGCGCTGGCCGCGGCGAGCGCGGGGCCGCCCGCCCCGACGGAGTTCCTCGACGGCGTGATCGACCTCGTGCCGCGCAGCGCGGTCGGTGCCGGACTGCGCCGGGCGCGCGACATGCTCGACTACGACGACGCGGGTACGGTCGCCGCGGTGCTCGGCAACGGACGGCGCACCAGCGCCCACGACACCGTCCCGTTCGCCCTCTGGTCCGCGGCGCGGCACCTCGGCGACTTCGAGCAGGCCTTCTGGGGCACGGCCCGGGCGGGCGGCGACGTCGACACCACCTGCGCGATCGTCGGCGGCATCGTCGCGGCGAGCGGGGCAGGCGCACCGCCCGCCGACTGGGCGGCACAGACGGAGGAACTGCCGGGCTGGCTGCCGCGATAGCGCGACCCGGGCGAACGGCACGCCCCTGAGCCGGACGGCACCCGCCCACAGCACGTCCCCCGCGAGCCGGATGGTGATCCCGAACCGGACGGGCGACGAGGGCGGACGGCGTCTCCCGGAGCCGCACGGCTCTCGCGTCGAACGCGATGGTTTCCCCGGCCGTGGCGGGCGTCCGACCGGTACTGTCACGGTCCTGCCACAGCCTTCCCTCGAACGCGTGCCCGGGGGAAGGGGAAGTTACTCTTTCGGCCACGTCGCCCCCGGTGATCAACCGGACGGGCGTGCACCGAATGAGACGCCGGGGTGTCCCCGTGCTGCCCGGCGGCGGTGCGCGCGGACCCCGGTGGGGGAGGGGTCCCATTGTCCGATCACGTACCAGACAACCCCCGGCCGCAGGACGTGTCCGAGCGATTTGGGCCGTCGGACCATGGCACGGAGCCGGGGACGAGCGCGTCACCGAAGTCGGCGCCGCAGCCGTCCCACGACATCACGTTCCGGCCGCCGCAGGCACGGGCCCACGCCTCGCGGGGCGGCGCACCACAGCCCCTGTCCGGTCACGGGCGGCGCACCGGCCCTCCGCCGTCGATCGCGCTACTGCGGGTCGCCGAGCCGGCCGCCGTCCGGGGAGCGACCCTCTGCTCCGTCCTCGCCACCGCGGTCCTGAGCGCGTCGCTGCTCGGTGACGGTCTCGGGGCGAACCTGCTGATCGTCGCGATTCCCGCGGCGCTCGCGGCCTTCTTCGCCGCGCGAGCGGCCGGACGCCGCCTCCGCCCGTGGACGGCCGTCTGGGCGGTCGGCGGCCTGGCACTGCTCGTCGTCCCGGCCGTGCGGGACGCCGGGTGGCCCAGCTTTCTCGCCGTCGTGTCGGCCGTGGCACTGGGTTCGCTCGCGCTGCACGGTGCCCGCAGCTGGATCGGGGTGTTCCTCGGTTCGCTGGGCCTGTTCTGTTCGCTCGTCGAGGGGACGGTCTGGGGCTGGCGGGGCGTGCGCGATCGCGTGGCGGGGTCCCGGAGAAGGTGGGGCGCCGCACTCCGCACCACCGCGGTGGCGGCCGTCCTGCTCGTCGTGTTCGGCACACTCTTCGCGAGCGCCGACGCCGCCTTCGCCGATGTGCTCGGCGGACTGGTTCCCGACGTGTCGCTGGGGGACGGCCCCTGGAGACTTCTCCTCTTCGCGCTCGGTCTGGTGGGCTCCCTCGCCGCCGCGTACACCGCCGCCGCCCCGGTGCGCTGGGACGGCTTCGCCCTCCGGCCGGGAAAGGCACGCGGGCGGATGGAATGGGCGCTGCCGCTCGTCGTGCTGAACCTGCTGTTCGCCGTCTTCATCGCCGTCCAGCTGACCGTGCTGCTCGGCGGATACGCCAAGGTGATGGCGGAGACCCACCTCAGCTATGCCCAGTACGCGCGTCAGGGCTTCTGGCAGCTTCTCTGGGCCACCTTCCTCACCCTGCTGGTCATCGCCGTCGCCCTTCGCCTGGCCCCGCGCGGACGGGACGGGGACCGCACTCTCGTACGGGGCGTGCTCGGCACGCTCTGCGTGCTCACCCTCGTCGTCGTGGCGTCCGCGCTCAGGCGCATGGACCTGTACGTCGACACCTACGGCCTGACCAGGCTGCGCATCTCGGTGGCGGCGATGGAACTCTGGCTGGGTGTCGTCCTCGTCCTGATCATGGTCTTCGGCGCGCTCCGGCCGCGCCTGCTCCCGCGCGCCGTCGCCGCGAGCGCGGCCGCCGCCGTGCTCGCGTTCGGTCTGGTCTCGCCCGACGGCCTGATCGCGGAACAGAACGTCCAGCGGTACCGCGACGGCCGCTCGATCGACATCGCCTACCTCCGTGACCTCTCGGCCGACGCCGTTCCCGCTCTCGACACCCTGCCCGAGCCGCTGCGCTCCTGCGCCCTGTGGGACATCGAGCGTTCGCTGCGGTCCTCGGACACGCCCTGGTACGCCACGAGCCTGGGTGAGGCGCGAGCCCGGGAGATCCTGCGCGAGCGCGGTACGGACGAGTCGGAGGGCCCCTGTTCCCTCGCGCGCGGGGGCGTCGGAGGAGGAGAACGAGGAGGGACGAATGGCGATCGCGGCTACGAGGACGGCCGTTACGTTTCGAGCGACACGAGCGACACGAGCGACACGAGCGACGTGGGCGACCCGCGCTGACCCGAGCCGCCGCGGGTGCGGTCCGCACCCGCGGCGGTGTGTCGGCCTTCCCTGTTGCGCCGGTGACTCGCGCGCCGGGGCGCTGCCGGTCGCCGTACCGCTCCGTACCGTGTTACGGGCTTCACGAATGTGACGCGGGCCCCCACGAGCGCTTCGGGTGGTGATCCGCCGAGGGATTCCCCCGACGTCGCCGCGACCGCTCGCGGACCACACCGGCCGTGCCAGGCCCACTGATCCGTGTACCGCAGCAAACCGGCACGAGGATCCGCGCCCGGGCGGCAGTTCGTCCCTCCGACACGGCCCGCGTCCGGCCCGGTCGTCGGGCGCCCCCGGGGTGTTGCCCGCGTTTCCGTCGGCGTACGCTGACAGGCGCCATGCCGTACGAACCACCCACGCACACTGTCGAGCGCTCGTTGCGCGCCACCACCGGCGCCAGGATCGTCGCCGGTGTCGACGAGGTCGGACGCGGAGCGTGGGCGGGGCCGGTCACCGTGTGTGCGGCCGTCACCGGCCTTCGCAGACCTCCCGTCGGACTGACCGACTCCAAGCTGATCACCCCCAGACGCCGCGCGGAGCTGGCCCCGCAGCTGGAACGGTGGGTCACCGCGTTCGCCGTGGGGGACGCCTCCCCGCAGGAGATCGACGACCTGGGGATGACGGCGGCACTGCGCCTCGCCGCCGTGCGAGCTCTGGAGGGTCTGCCGGTGCGTCCCGACGCGGTGATACTCGACGGCAAGCACGACTACCTGGGACAGCCTTGGAAGGTCCGTACGGTGATCAAGGGCGACCAGTCCTGCGTCGCCGTCGCGGCGGCCTCGGTGATCGCGAAGGTCCGACGGGACGCGATGATGGCTGAACTGGGCGCGGATTCCGGCGAGTACGCCGCATTCGACTTCGGTGCCAACGCCGGTTATCCGTCGCCCGTGCACAGGGCCGCTCTGGAGGAGTGGGGTCCCACGCCCCACCACCGCCTCTCGTGGTCCTACCTCGACGCGCTGCCCAGGTGGCAGCACCTCAAGAAGGTCCGTTTCTCCGCCGAGGCGGCCGCACTGGAAAGCGGGGGCCAGCTCGGCTTCGACTTCTGACCGCGCACGAACACCCACCCGCCGACGTCCCACATGTCGGCGTTTGATAGACAACCACCCATGCCTCTCATCCCCGAGGAGCCTCAGATTCACGAGAGCGCCCAGGGTCCCCGCGCCACTCCGGCCTCAGGCCGCGCCGCGTCGACCCCCCGTCCCGTACCCGGTCCGCGTTCAGCGGCCACGCCGCGTCCCGGTCGCCCGGGCCCCGGCCCCGCGAGGCCCGCGCCGTCGGCGCCGCGCCCGCACCCCGCCTCCGGAACGTCGCAGACGGCTCGTCCGGAGAATCGTTCCGCACCGCAGATCCAGCTGATCCCCGCCGCGGCCGCCGCCGCGGTCGACGCCGCCGACGAGGCGGTGGACCTGCTGCTCGACTCCGGGCGCGCACCGGGCGACATCCTGGTGGTCACCACCGGTGAGCAGCACCCGTGGGCCGCGCACGAACTCTCCTTCGGCGAGGCCGCCTACTGGGCCCAGCACGACGCCGGCGAGGACGTCTTCTTCGCGCGCTCCGATGCCGCCGGACGGCTGAAGCCCCGTCCCGTGGTGGTCGTCGCCGTCAACGACGCCGGTGGTGACGACATCGCCGACGTGCTGTCCGGTGCCCGCGCACGGGCGGGTGCCCTGCTGATCGTGTGCGGGGACCCGCGACGGGTGGACGCGGTGCTCGGCGCAGGGGTCTGAGCGACGGCGCGCACCCGGTCGTGACGCGACGGCGCGTACGCCGTCGTGGTGCGGACGTCGTGTACGCGGTCGTGGTGCGACGCCGCCGGTGTCGTCCGTCGTCGTGAACGTGGTGGCCCGGTCGCCCGAGAGGGTGGCCGGGTCCGCGACCGCCGGTCAGCGTGCCGCGGTGCGACGCAGCGCCCGGGACGCCCCGCCGCCGGCCCGCATCGGCTGCGGGGCGGCGTCGAGCGTCGTTCCGGCGAGGGGCGACGGTCGCGACGTGGCGCTGGGCCGACGGCCGCCGCGCCCCTCGCCGAGCACCCGCCAGCCACCGCGGGTCAGGGTGATGTACGCGCCGCACCGCAGACCGTGCAGGGTGCAGGCGTCCCGCAGCCCCCACATCCAAGCCCCGTCCTCCTCCGTCCAACGCTCGTCGCCCTCACGGCAGTAGAGCAGTACGGCGGTGCGTACGGGGGTGCGGCGGCGCAGATCGTGCGGAACGACCCGGCGCAGATGCGCCAGCAGCGCGTTGCGGAACTCCCAGCCGTCCGTGGCCGTGGCACGGCGGGCGAACGAGGCGCTGGCCACGAGGCGTTCCTCATGGTCCAGGACCGCGACGACGGCGGTTCCCGGAGCGGGCCGGTGCCGGGCGTGCAGACCGCCGACGACCTCGCGGGGGCTGCGCAGCAACGGTATGCCGGCCTCGGCCCACTCGGCCGGTTCGAGCATCCTGGCAAGGCGGTTGGTGGAATCGGCGGCCGCGGACGGCGCCGGTATCGAAGCGGCCTCGGACGGGGCGAATTCGAAGGTCACGATCCTCCCTTCGCGTGCGCGCCCACATGGCGGGCAGGGACGAGTGAGGGCGCACTGGGGCACAGCTGTTCCGGGATGGCGAACGCCCGTGCGGGGAGCGAGTCCAATTCTTCCTGGCGTTTCGACCGGCGACAACGAGCAATCGGCGCGACCGTCGGGAATGCGGGGGTATGACCCTGATGTCCCGCCCGGGCCGTACCCGGACGACGCCCCCGGTCGCGCTCGAACGGCGGGGACCGGCGGAAACGTCCAGATCGGGTCGTCGTCAGCGATTCGGGCCGGCTCCTCGCCGAGCACCCGGGTCCGGCCGTCCGAGAGCGGTACGCGACCCGCGGATCGTGCATGAGTCGCTCGTCACGCCGCGTGAACTGGCTGTCCGTGCCCGCCATCGGGTTGCATGGGGGCATGAGCGAACCCGAACTCCGCGCCGAAGCCGACGCCGTCCTCGCCGAACTCGTCGGTGCCCCCGAGGGCTCGGCACGGTTGCGGGAGGACCAGTGGCAGGCGGTGGCCGCTCTGGTGCGGGAGCGCCGACGCGCCCTGGTGGTGCAGCGCACGGGCTGGGGCAAGTCGG
Source organism: Streptomyces sp. NPDC032161 (assembly GCF_040636995.1). Classification (NCBI taxonomy): domain Bacteria; kingdom Bacillati; phylum Actinomycetota; class Actinomycetes; order Kitasatosporales; family Streptomycetaceae; genus Streptomyces; species Streptomyces sp. NPDC032161. Next base: position 7,161 of record NZ_JBEZVN010000024.1, read on the forward strand.
CGGTGTACTTCGTCGCCACCGCCCTGCTGCGTCGTCGCGGAGCCGGCCCGACGGTGATCGTCTCGCCGCTGCTGGCGCTGATGCGGAACCAGGTCGAGGCGGCGGAACGGGCCGGCATCCGGGCGCGCACCATCAACTCGGCCAATCCGGAGGAGTGGGACACCATATACGAGGAGGTCGAGCGTGGCGCGACCGACGTTCTCCTGGTGAGTCCGGAACGCCTCAACTCCGTGGATTTCAGGGAGCAGGTGCTGCCCGGGCTCGCGGCCACGACCGGCCTGCTGGTGGTCGACGAGGCGCACTGCATCTCCGACTGGGGCCACGACTTCCGCCCCGACTACCGCCGGTTGCGGGCCATGCTCGGGGACCTCGCACCCGGCGTGCCGGTACTGGCGACCACCGCGACCGCCAACGCGCGGGTGACGGCCGACGTGGCCGAGCAACTGGGTACCGGCGCCGGTGAGGCCCTGGTGCTGCGCGGCTCGCTGGAACGGGAGAGCCTGCGGCTCGGCGTCATCCGGCTGCCCGACGCGGCCCACCGCCTGGCCTGGCTCGCCGAGCACCTGGACCAGCTGCCGGGTTCCGGGATCGTCTACGCCCTCACCGTCGCCGCGGCCGAGGAGGCCACCGCCTACCTGCGGCAGCGCGGCTTCCAGGTGGCCTCCTACACGGGCCGCACCGAGAACGCCGACCGGCTGCAGGCCGAGGCCGACCTGCTGGACAACCGGGTCAAGGCACTGATCGCGACCTCGGCGCTGGGCATGGGCTTCGACAAGCCGGACCTGGGATTCGTGGTCCATCTCGGCTCGCCGTCCTCGCCGATCGCCTACTACCAGCAGGTGGGGCGTGCGGGCCGCGGTGTGGCCCACGCCGATGTGCTGCTGCTGCCGGGCAAGGAGGACGAGGCCATCTGGCGCTACTTCGCCGACACCGCCTTCCCGCCCGAGGCACAGGTGCGTCAGACCCTCTCGGCCCTCGCCGGTGCGGAGCGGCCCCTGTCCGTTCCGGCCCTGGAGGCGGCGGTGGACCTCCGGCGCACCCGTCTGGAGACCATGCTCAAGGTGCTCGACGTGGACGGGGCGGTCAAGCGGGTGAAGGGCGGCTGGGTCTCCACCGGCGAGCAGTGGGTCTACGACTCCGAGCGCTACGCCTGGGTCGCCCGGCAGCGGGCGGCCGAGCAACAGGCCATGCGCGATTACGTGAGCACGACGCAGTGCCGGATGGAGTTCCTGCGCCGGCAGCTGGACGACGAAGGGGCGGTACCGTGCGGCCGGTGCGACAACTGCGCCGGGGCCTGGGCCGATACCTCCGTCTCCGCGGAGGCGCTGACGGGGGCCACGAAGGAACTGGACCGCCCGGGCGTGGAGATCGAGCCGCGCCGGATGTGGCCGACCGGTATGCCCGCCCTCGGCATCGACCTCAAGGGCCGCATCCCCGTCGGCGAGCAGTGCTCCACCGGGCGCGCCCTGGGCCGGCTCTCGGACATCGGCTGGGGCAACCGCCTGCGCCCGCTGCTCGCGGAGAACGCGCCCGACGGTCCGGTCCCCGACGACGTCCTGCGGGCCGCGGTGGCGGTCCTCGCCGACTGGGCGCGCTCTCCCGGCGGCTGGGCGTCGAACGCCCCGGACGCCTCCGCCCGCCCGGTCGGAGTCGTCGCCGTGCCGTCGCTGGCCCGTCCTCGGCTGGTCGGCTCCCTCGCCCGGGAAATCGCGGCCATCGGACGCCTGCCCTTCCTGGGCACCCTGGTGCACACCGGACCGAACGGAGCGCACGCGGTACGTCGCAGCAACTCCGCCCAACGCCTCCGGGCGCTGTCCGACGTTTTCACCGTCCCCGAGGAGCTGGCGGGTGCGCTGGCCGACGCTCCCGGACCCGTCCTGCTCGTGGACGACTACACCGACTCCGGCTGGACCCTCGCGGTCGCCGCCCGCCTGCTGCGCCGGGCCGGCGGCGAACAGGTGCTTCCGCTGGTCCTCGCCGCGACGGGCTGAGCCTCCTCGGGAAGGCGGAGACGCGGCGCCGCCCGCGCGGCGGTCCCCGGCTCCCCGCGCGGGCGATGCCGCACGGGACGCCGGACCCCGGGACGCCCGCCCGACAGGCCCACTCACGTCGACGCGGTCGGTCTCGGGCCTGTGCGGTCCACGTATGCCGGGCCCCGGACCGGCGCCCGCCCGCGTCGACGTCGTCGCTCCGGCAGCCCGCGTGCCCGTCGGACCAGCAGGCTGCTCACGTCGACCTGGTGGAGTTCCAGCCAGGCGGTCAGCCGGACCGGGTCTCCGCGCAGACCGAGCGCTGCGTCATGGAGTAGGGCGAGTCGACCCGTTGGGCGAGGTGGGGGCGGACTGCAACGAGGTTGAGCAGCGGCAGGGCCGGGGCGCCGGGGTCGGCGGCGATCCGGGTCAGCACCCGGTTGACGGCCCGGTCGCATCCCAGGTCCTGGGTCGAGGGGTGGGGAGTCTTGCGGCGCTGGACGATGGAGGCGGACAGGAGGTCCTTGGCGGCGTGCCGCAGGAGGCTCTTGCCAGTACGGCGGGGAACCTCGTCGCGGGCCGTCTCCCCGACCGCAGGGGACCGCGGAAGGTGGTCGCCGCCACCCTCCTGCTCGCCGCGGTGTTCCTCCTCATGATGGTGAGCCACACGTCATGATGGTGAGCCACACGTCGTATCCGGTGGCGATCGTCCTGGTGGCGCCGGGCGGCACCGCCTCGTGGTCGGTCACGGCACCGCAGCAGCGCATCACGGCTTCGCCGGCCCGGGGCGGAGCCACTGGGGGTCTCGCTGAACGCCGCCGTGATGTACCTGGCCATTCGCTGTCCCGTGTGATCGGCGCAGATGTCCTCGGCTCCCCGGCCCCCGCGCACCTCACCGCGGTAGCCGCCGGCTTCGTGCTCGTCGCCGCCGTCGTCACCGCGCTGAGCGGGCGCTCCGAGCGGCCCGGGGATCCGCGCTCCCCCGGAGCGTGCCGCGCCCCTCCCTCAAGGGGGCGTCCGTCGAATGAGACAGCACCGCGGAACCGGTTGCGGCCCGTGCGGCCGGGCCGCCATCCGGATCCTGTGGGGAGCGCCGAGGGAAGCCATCGGAATTCCGGGGCACTCGGCTTCCTGGCGGCGAGGACTCCGCCCACTCCGATCGGCAGGACGTTTATCGGCCGAAGAGCCCGGAGCCGGATACGAAACGGGAACGGCCCGCCGCACGCCGGTCACACCCACCCATGCCGTCGACACCGTCATCATCGATGCCATCGGCTCCGCCGTCGGGACCGGAGAACTGGTGCGGCGTTTCCCTGGGCACCAGTTGTGCGCTGTCCTCCCGGGGTGGCGGGGGACCGGTCCGCCGACCGGCACGTCCGCCTCCACCGGGCATCCCGGTCGGCCGAGGCGCTGACCGCCGGCCCTACGCCGTTGTCGTCGGAGGGCTATGCCCTTCGGCCAGGGCCCTTCACGTCCGCGCGACGAACTCCGCGCACGGGCACAGGGTCTGACAGGGGCCGCGACTGGTCGCACGTCAGCTCCGGCGGTGGTCGACCATCACGGCCCGGCCCACCGCTATGCCGCGCGCGGAGCTGGAGGATTTCCCGAACGGACAGGCGTGCACGGGATCGGCCGAAGCCCCGGGCTCCGGGCTCTGCGTGGTCTGCGTGGTCATCCCCCCATGCAAGCCGACAGCGCGACGAAAGGCGAGTGCCCCCGGCACCTGTGGATAACGTTATCCACAGGGGTCGCGGGAATCGGCCGTTCGCGGGACGGTCGTGCCATGAACCAGCACCACGAATCCACCGGCCCGGTCGACGAGCAGCAGATCACCCTGCGAGGCCCTGCCGAACTCGCCGACGCCCTCCCGTATCTGATGGGGTTCCACCCGAGCGACAGCGTGGTCATGGTCGCCCTGCACGGCGGCCGCGGCCGCTTCGGCGGGCGGCTGCGGCTCGGCATTCCCCAGGCGTCCCGCGAATGGCCGTCCGTCGCCGAGCAGCTCGCCGAATGCCTGATCAAGGGGAGTGAGCGACGCGGCGGACGGCCCGACGCGATCGTCGTCTTCCTCTGCCAGGAACCCGCCGAGGGCGAGAACGGCAACCAGGTGATGGAGCGGCTGCGCCCCCTCGCCCAGAACCTGCGCACCGCCTGCGGCGAGCTCGACGTGCCGGTGCTCGAAGCACTCTGCATTTCCGGCGGCCGTTACTGGTCGTACTGCTGCCCCGACGAGCGCTGTTGCCCGGCCGAGGGAAACCGGATGGCGATGCCCGGTACCTCGGTGATGGCGGCCGCCGCGGCGTACGCGGGCATTCAAGTGCGCGGCACGTTGCGGGAGATGGAGGCGCGGCTCGCACCGTTGGACGCCTCGGCGGTGGTCGCGGAACAGCAGCGCGCGCTCGACGCGGCCGGCGCCGAGCTGATCCCGAAGATCCTCGACGAGGCGGGGCGCGGGGACGTGGCCCGAGAGACCCTCGATCTCGTCCGGCGGCTCATGAAGCGCCTCAAGGAGGCGCCGATGTCGACACCCTCGGCGTCGGACACCGACGACGACCGGTTGATCACGCACGACGAGGCCGCCGCGGTGATCCTCGGCCTGCAGGACCGGGAAACGCGCGACAGGGCCGCGGAATGGATGGAGGGGCCCGAAGCCGGTTCCGCGCTGCGACTCTGGCGCGCACTCGCACGGCGCTGCGTCACACCGTACGAGGAGCACGCGGCCGCCCCGCTGACGCTCGCCGGGTGGGTCTCCTGGTCCACCGGCGACGAACCCGGTGCGCGGGTCGCACTCGGCCTCGCCCTGCGTGCGGACCCGCACTACACGTTCGCCCAGCTCCTCCACGAGGCGTGCAATCAGGGGTTGGACCCGGAAACCCTGCGCCGTTGCCTTCGCGGCGAGCGCGGCGCGCGGGCGGCCGAGCGGACCGGGCGTCCCCGAGAGGAACGCCGCGCACGACACCGGACGGTTCGCCCGGCCGCCGGCCGGCGCACGAAGGCCCCACGGGGACCCGTCCGCCCGGGGCCGACGTCCTCCCGACGCCGTTCGGGGCAGACACCTCCGAACCGCCGCGGCTCCAGGAGCGGTCGATGACGACATGCCGCACGGCACGGACGGGCGGGGGAGCGGCCGCAGTGTCTCGCCCGCAATCCGGTCCATACGGGACGACGGGCGAGGCAACGGACGCAACGAACTGCGCGAGAGCGACAGTCGGGCCCGGGAGCACGGCGAAGGGAGTGTTTATCGTCAGGAAGACGACTATGATCACGGCATGCCGCCCTACGACCCGTCGACCTTCCCGCCCTTCGCAGTCACCGTCGACCTGGTTGTGCTCACGGTGCGCCGTCACGCGCTCTGCGCACTGGTCGTACGCCGGGGTGAACCGCCCTTCCAGGGCAGATGGGCACTGCCCGGGGGCTTCGTCAGGGCCGACGAGGACCTCGGCGCCGCCGCGGCGCGCGAACTGGCCGAGGAGACCGGCCTGTGCGCCCAGGACCCGGCGGCACCGGCGGTCGGCAACGGCGCGCATCTGGAGCAGCTGGCCACGTACGGCGCCCCCGGCCGCGATCCCAGGATGAGGGTCGTCAGTGTCGCCCATCTGGTGCTGGCCCCGGACCTGCCCGCGCCCCGGGCGGGCGGTGACGCGAACTACGCCCGTTGGGCGCCTGTCGAGGACCTGCTCGCAGCCGAGGCCAAGGACGGCCGCGAGGGCGAGAACCAGGCCGCGCTCGCCTTCGACCACGCGCAGATCCTCGCCGACGGCGTCGAACGGGCGCGCTCCAAGATCGAGTACTCCTCCCTGGCCACCGCCTTCTGCCCGCCGGAGTTCACGGTCGGTGAGCTGCGGCGGGTGTACGAGGCGGTGTGGGGCGTGGTTCTGGACCCCCGGAACTTCCACCGCAAGGTGACGGGCACCCCGGGCTTCCTGGTGCCCTCCGGGGGGACGACCACCCGGCAGGGCGGCCGCCCCGCCCAGCTCTTCCGGGCCGGCGCGGCGACGGTGCTCAACCCGCCGATGCTGAGACCGGAGGTCTGACCCCGCGGAACACCCGCGGGTCGACCCTGCGCGAAAAGTCGGATACGTCGCGTTATCGTGCTGCGGTACCCGCCCTGCCGCCGAGCGGTCTCATCCTCCGCGAGAGAAGCGATGCTCCAGGCCATCGGACTCACCAGCGCACCCCGACGCGGCCATCCGGCCGTCGTGGACGATCTCACCTTCGAAGCCCGGCCCGGTCACGTCACCACACTTCTGGGCGCGCCCGGATCGGGCAAGACCGCGGCCCTCCGCCTGATGCTCGAACTCGACCCGGGGCGGGGGGTCACGTATTTCCGGGGCAGGCCACTGCACCGGATCGAGCACCCCGCGCACGAGGTGGGGGTGCTCCTCGGCCACGCACCGGGGCACCCCGCCCGTACGGTCCAGGGGCACCTGCGCATGCTCTGCGCCGCCGTGGGCGTACCGGTCTCCAGGGCCGAGGAGGTGCTGGAGCTCGTCGATCTCGCCGGGCTGAGGGACCAGCGCATCGACGCCCTGTCGCTCGGCATGGACCGCATGCTCGCATTCGCGTCGGCCCTGCTGGGAGACCCGCACACGCTCGTCCTGGACGATCCCGCCGAAGGGCTCCCGCCGCAGGAGGCGAACCGGGTGCACCGGCTGATCCGGGACCGGGCGGCCCGCGGCGGAACGGTTCTGTGCACCACGACCGACGCCAAGGAGGCCCTGCGGACCGCCGACCGAGTGGTCACCGTCGACGCGGGACGGCTCGTCGCCGACCAGAGTGCGGGCGACTTCTCCCGGGCCCGCCTCCGTCCCCGGGTCGCGGTGCGCAGTCCGTATGCCGCCCGCCTCGCCGCCGTCGTCGGGCGCGAAGCCCGGGCGGCGAGACGCCCCGTCGAGGTGGTGGCCGGGACGGGGGGCCGGCTCTCCGTGTACGGGGCCACCTGTGCCGAGATCGGCGACACGGCCTTCCGGCACGGTCTCCCGGTGCACGGACTCGCCGACGAGATCGCCGACGTCCGACCCTCGCACGTCGTCGACCCACCGGCCGTCGCCGCCGGGTCCGGGGAAGCCGAACCGCGCCCGGCCGCACGGGCGAACGGCGTGCGACCCGCGCCGCCGATCAGGCGCCGGCCCGCTCGTGGCCCCCTCCAGCCGCTGCGCTACGAACTGCGTCGCCTCCTCGGCACGGGTACGACAACTCTGGTCACCGCCGCCGTCCTTGCCGTCTCGCTCGGAATCTCCGCGTTCCTCGCACTCTCCGGGCATGCCCCGCTGCACAGGGTGCTGGTGGCCTGGCCATCGCCACTGCCGCTGCCGCCCGCGGCGATCGGGGCCGGGCTGCTCGGCGCGCTCTCGTTCGGCGACGAATTCCGCCACCCCGCCCTCGCGGCGGGGTACGGCACTGTCCCGCGCCCCCTCGGGCTGCTCCTTGCCAAGCTGGTGGTGTCGGCGGGAGCGGCCCTGGTGATCGCCGCGGCCGTCGTACTGACCTCCGCAGGGACCTACCACCTCCTAAGCGGAGCCGATTTGGCCTTAATCATCCATAATTCTCCGACCTTGGGCGTGAGTTGGGCGGGGCTGACCGTCGGCTGCGCCTGGGCGGGCCTGCTGGGTGCCGGAGTCTTCAGGGCGACGGCGGCCGGTGTCGCCGCCGTGCTCGCCGTGCCCGTACTCGTCGTTCCGCTGCTCCGGGCGGTGTCGACGGGATCGGGCTCCCGCCCGGCCGTCGGGCTGCCTGGCAGGCTCCGCGAACTGGTGTGGCCGCACTGGCCGCATGAGACGGAGCGGTGGCTGGCGGCCGCCCTGCGCGTGGTGGACCAACCGGTGGGGGCCGCCTTGTCGCTCTCGCTGTCGACTCTGGTCTGCGCCTACGTGCTCACCGGCCTTCGCGCCAGGGTTCGTTGGTGACCGAGGGCGACGGCGAGTCGTTTCGGGATCACAACTCCCTTGAAAATGCCTGTTTTGAGGAGATAAGGCGTCAATTGGCGGGCGGGTGCCGATCACCCTTTCGTGTGCTTTTCACCAAAGACCTCAAGGGGCGGAGGAGCCGCGCCGACAAAGGATGCGTGAGTACCCTTGCGCACACCATGATGACCGCCGCCCGCTCCGCCGATTCCGGTCTCGCCGGCCCGGGTGAACTCGACCGCTACTCGTATGCGGAGGCGCCGGCCGGCGAGCGCGCCGCTCTGCGTTCCTGGGAAGGGGCCGATGCCGAGCTCGGCCGGGCCGGTCGCCGGGGCTCGGCCAGCCGGGGGCGCGGCCTGCACGGCCAACTCGTTCAGCAGCTGGGTCAGATGATCGTCTCCGGAGACCTGGGTGCCGACCGCCCCCTCGTGCCGGAGGAGATCGGCCAGCGCTTCGAGGTCTCCCGCACCGTCGTCCGTGAATCACTGCGCGTCCTCGAGGCGAAGGGCCTGGTCAGCGCCCGGCCCAACGTGGGCACCCGGGTCCGTCCCGTCAGCGACTGGAATCTGCTCGACCCCGACATCATCGAATGGCGCGCCTTCGGCCCGCAGCGCGAGGACCAGCGGCGCGAGCTGGGGGAGCTCCGGTGGACCATCGAGCCGCTCGCGGCCCGTCTCGCGGCGGGCCACGGCCGCGAGGACATCCAGCAGCGCCTCGGCGACATGGTCGAGATCATGGGGCACGCTCTCGGGCAGGGCGACGTGATCACCGGCTCGCGGGCCGACGCGGAGTTCCACTCCCTGCTCATCCAGGCCGCGGGCAACCGCATGCTGGAGCACCTGTCCGGAATCGTCGCGGCGGCGCTGCAGGTCTCGGGCGGTCCCGCCACGAGCTGCGACCGCCCCACCGAAGCGTCCCTCGCCCACCACGCCCGGATCGTCGACGCCCTCGCTTCGGGGGACGCGTCGGGCGCCGAGGCGGCCATGCGTCAACTGCTCGTCGTCCACCCCGAGGTGGAACGGGTGGTGCCCGCGCCCCGCGAGCATTGAACACAGCACGGTCAGGTGTGTGAACCGTGTGTCGCCGGACCTCTGCGGTCCGGCGACATAATTGTGGCGAGATGGCACCCCTGATCACTTTCGTCGCAAATGAGGTGTGACTCGGGCCACGCGGATTGGGCGTAACACTCCTCGAAGCAGTGCGATGACCTAAGAGGTGACCGCCACGGAAGGAATACAGCAGCCGTTCAGTGCGCTGTGCAGTTCTGAGGCCAAACCCGCGCCGTCGGTACATTCCCAGCCCGGCGGTCGTCGGCTCCGGTCCTCTCCAGGGCCGGGCCGGAAGCCGTTTCCATCGTTCCGAGAGGTTGTTCGTGTCGGCCAGCACATCCCGTACGCTCCCGCCGGAGATCGCCGAGTCCGAGTCTGTGATGGCGCTCATCGAGCGGGGAAAGGCTGATGGGCAGATCGCCGGCGATGACGTGCGTCGGGCCTTCGAGGCTGACCAGATTCCGCCAACCCAGTGGAAGAATGTTCTGCGCAGCCTCAATCAGATCCTCGAGGAAGAGGGTGTGACGCTGATGGTCAGTGCCGCGGAGCCGTCCAAACGTGCCCGTAAGAGCGTCGCAGCAAAGAGCCCGGTCAAGCGCACCGCCACCAAGACCGTCGCGGCCAAGACGACCGTGACCAGGACCGTCGCGGCCGCTGCCGCCCCGTCGGCAGAGGCCGTGGGCACGGCGGCCGGCGACGCCGCCGCGGCCGGACCCGCGAAGAAGGCGGCAGCCAAGAAGACGGCAGCCAAGAAGACCGCCGCGAAGAAGACGGCGGCGAAGAAGACAGCTACGAAGAAGGCCGGGAAGCAGGACGACGACCTCCTCGACGGCGACGACCTGGTCGAGGACGTGAAGGTCGGCAAGGGCGAGGACGAGGAGGGCGAGGGCGAGAACAAGGGCTTCGTCCTTTCCGACGACGACGAGGACGACGCGCCCGCGCAGCAGGTCGCCGTCGCCGGTGCCACCGCCGACCCGGTCAAGGACTACCTGAAGCAGATCGGGAAGGTCCCCCTCCTCAACGCGGAGCAGGAGGTCGAGCTCGCCAAGCGCATCGAGGCCGGTTTGTTCGCGGAGGACAAGCTGGCGAACTCCGACAAGCTCGCGCCGAAGCTCAAGCGCGAGCTGGAGATCATCGCCGAGGACGGTCGCCGCGCCAAGAACCACCTGCTGGAGGCCAACCTCCGTCTCGTGGTGTCGCTGGCCAAGCGCTACACCGGCCGAGGCATGCTCTTCCTGGACCTGATCCAGGAGGGCAACCTCGGTCTGATCCGCGCGGTCGAGAAGTTCGACTACACCAAGGGCTACAAGTTCTCCACGTACGCCACCTGGTGGATCCGTCAGGCGATCACCCGCGCCATGGCCGACCAGGCCCGCACCATCCGCATCCCGGTGCACATGGTCGAGGTCATCAACAAGCTCGCCCGTGTGCAGCGCCAGATGCTCCAGGACCTGGGCCGTGAGCCCACGCCGGAGGAGCTGGCCAAGGAACTCGACATGACGCCCGAGAAGGTCATCGAGGTCCAGAAGTACGGCCGCGAGCCGATCTCCCTCCACACCCCGCTGGGCGAGGACGGAGACAGCGAGTTCGGTGATCTGATCGAGGACTCCGAGGCAGTCGTCCCGGCCGACGCGGTCAGCTTCACGCTCCTCCAGGAGCAGCTGCACTCGGTGCTCGACACCCTCTCCGAGCGCGAGGCGGGCGTCGTCTCTATGCGTTTCGGACTCACCGACGGCCAGCCGAAGACGCTGGACGAGATCGGCAAGGTCTACGGCGTGACGCGTGAGCGCATCCGGCAGATCGAGTCCAAGACCATGTCGAAGCTGCGCCACCCGTCGCGTTCGCAGGTGCTGCGCGACTACCTCGACTAGGCCGGAGGCCTCGTCGGAGTTCTCGCACCGAGGGCCCGGATCCCATGGGGAGCCGGGCTCTCGGCGTATCTGCGCGTGCGCCCGGGGTCGGCTGCGACGACTCTGGGTAGGAGGTGTTCACCACAGAGTCAGGAGCGCGCATGTCCCGTACCGTCTTTCACGCCATGTCAGGGGCGCTCGCCCTGGTCGCCGCAACGGTCGCGTTACCGTTCGGACTCTCCGCTCCCGCCGCCGCGGACAGCATCGTCATCGGTGGTCAGCCCGCACACGTCAAGGACAGCCCCTGGGTCGTGGCCCTGTCCAGCCGGGAGCGTTTCGGGGAGACGCGCGCCGGTCAGTTCTGCGGAGGCGTCGTCGTGGCGCCGAGGAAAGTGCTCACCGTCGCGCACTGCCTGAGCCGGGCAGCGCTCGGTGTCGATGTCGGCCGGGTGCGTGACCTGAAGGTGATCGTGGGCCGGGACAGCCTACGCGGAACCGATGGCCAGGAGATTCCTGTGCAGGCGGCGTGGAGCAACCCGAGGTTCGACCCCTTGACGAACGCCGGGGACCTGGCGGTGCTCACCCTGGCCGATGCGCTCCCCGCGAAGAACGTGATCCCCATGGCCGAATCCGGCGACACGGCGTACCGGCCGGGTACGAGCGCGATGGTCTACGGGTGGGGTGACACGACCGGCAACAGCGACTACGCCCCGTCACTTCGCGCCGCGAAAGTGAGCGTGCTGTCGGACAGCGCGTGCGAGCGGGCCTACCCCGGGGGCAGAAACGGCACGTACGACGCCTCGGCGATGCTCTGCGCGGGCGAACCGCAGGGCGGGTATGACGCCTGCCAGGGGGACAGCGGAGGGCCGCTGGTGGCCCGCGGGCGGCTCATCGGGCTGGTGTCCTGGGGGGACGGGTGCGGCCGGGCGGGCAGCCCCGGTGTGTACACCCGCGTCTCCGCCGCCATCGACTGGATGCCGGAGGGTGTCTGAACGGCGCCGGACCGTGACGACGAGAACGGGCGGCTTCCGTACGGAAGCCGCCCGTCGCCAGGTCGCAACCTGGCCCTGGCTCGTCGTGGATGCGAGGTGTCAGTGCCGTTCCTCTTCGACGGCGTGCTCCGGCACGGCCGTCAGCCTGTCCGTCTCATCCTGTATCTCCGCGGCGATCTTCTTGAGTTCCGGCTCGAACTTGCGACCATGGTGGGCGCAGAAGAGCAGCTCACCGCCGCTGATCAGGACGACGCGCAGATATGCCTGGGCGCCGCAGCGGTCACAGCGGTCTGCTGCGGTCAGCGGGCTCGCGGGGGTCAGAACAGTAGTCACGTCGCCTCTTCTCTAGCTCGACGAGCTGTCGTACCAGGGTCAACATCCAACCAGGCCGAAAACGTTCCCGCTCGTGGCTTTTCTTTGAAACTTCTTCTCAAGATGGCTGTCTGTTGCCGGTTGGCGGCGAATGTGCCGTATTGCGTAGCGCTACGGTTTCGCGTTGCTTGTCTTGGTGGTTCGGTCCTCCCGGCCGGCTCGCCGGTTTGTTCATGAGGACGTGCCCGGAGCCTAAATGGTTCATGCCTGGAAGGGAACGTGATGTGCGCGTCACTCCTCCGAGGGATCGAACGTGTATGCGAGGCTGGACTAGTGTGAGGGTTCTCGGAGGGTGGCGTGACAACCGCTCTACCAGGCCTCGGTACCCTCTCAGCGGCGACCGAAGCCGAACCCCTTACCCACTGGGCCCCAAAAAGAAATTCAGCGAGGAGCGAACCGCGTGACCGCCGATACGTCCGTGCCGTCCACTGCGCTGCTGACCGGAGCAGACCGAGACGGTTCCAACTACACCGCGCGGCATCTCCTCGTACTCGAAGGGCTCGAAGCGGTTCGCAAGCGTCCTGGCATGTACATCGGGTCCACGGACAGCCGTGGTCTCATGCACTGCCTCTGGGAGATCATCGACAATTCCGTCGACGAGGCCCTGGGTGGCTACTGCGACCGCATCGAGGTCGTCCTCCACGACGACAACTCCGTCGAGGTCAGGGACAACGGCCGAGGGATCCCGGTCGACGTCGAGCCGAAGACGGGCCTGTCCGGCGTCGAGGTCGTGATGACGAAGCTGCACGCCGGCGGAAAGTTCGGCGGCGGTTCGTACGCCGCGTCGGGCGGCCTGCACGGCGTGGGTGCCTCCGTGGTCAACGCCCTCTCCGCCCGGCTCGACGTCGAGGTCGACCGCAACAGCGCGACCCACTCGATCAGCTTCCGGCGGGGAGTGCCCGGGATCTTCACCGAGCAGGGGCCGGACAGCCCGTTCGACCCGGCCAACGGTCTGATCAAGGGCAAGCGGGTGCCGAAGGCCCGCACCGGCACGAGGGTGCGCTACTGGGCCGACCGGCAGATCTTCCTCAAGGACGCCAAGCTCAGCCTGGAGACGCTTCACCAGAGGGCGCGGCAGACGGCCTTCCTCGTGCCCGGCCTCACGATCGTCGTGCGCGACGAGCGTGGTCTCGACGGCGAGGGGAAGTCGGAGGAGACCTTCCATTTCGACGGCGGAATCAGCGAATTCTGCGAGTACCTCGCCCAGGACAAGGCGGTCTGCGACGTGCTCCGCCTGTCCGGGCAGGGCACGTTCAAGGAGACCGTGCCGGTCCTGGACGAGCGCGGGCACATGACGGCGACCGAGGTCACTCGTGAACTCGGGGTCGACATCGCCATGCGCTGGGGCACCGGATACGACACCACCGTCAAGTCCTTCGTCAACATCATCGCCACTCCCAAGGGTGGCACGCACGTCACCGGGTTCGAACGCTCCGTGACCAAGACCATCAACGAGGCGCTGCGGTCCGCCAAGCTGCTCCGTGTGGCCGAGGACGACATCGTCAAGGACGATGCGCTGGAGGGGCTCACCGCGGTCGTGACCGTGCGGCTGGCGGAACCGCAGTTCGAGGGCCAGACCAAGGAGGTGCTCGGCACCTCGGCGGCCAACCGGATCGTCGCCAACGTCGTGGCCAAGGAGCTCAAAGCGTTCCTCACCTCGACGAAGCGCGACGCGAAGGCACAGGCCAGGGCGGTTCTGGACAAGGCGGTGGCGGCCGCACGCACCCGCATCGCCGCGCGTCAGCACAAGGACGCCCAGCGCCGGAAGACGGCACTGGAGTCCTCCTCGCTGCCTGCGAAGCTCGCCGACTGCCGCAGTGACGACGTCGACCGCAGCGAACTCTTCATCGTCGAGGGCGACTCCGCGCTCGGTACGGCCAAGCTCGCCCGGAACAGCGAGTTCCAGGCACTGCTGCCGATCCGGGGCAAGATCCTCAATGTGCAGAAGGCGTCCGTCTCGGACATGCTGAAGAACGCCGAGTGCGGCGCGATCATCCAGGTCATAGGAGCCGGGTCCGGAAGGACCTTCGACATCGACGCCGCCCGCTACGGGAAGATCGTCCTGCTGGTGGACGCCGATGTCGACGGCGCGCACATCCGCATCCTGCTGCTGACGCTGTTCCAGCGCTACATGCGGCCCATGGTCGAGGCCGGCCGGGTCTTCGCCGCCGTGCCACCGCTGCACCGGATCGAACTCGTCCAGCCCAAGAAGGGCCAGGACAAGTACATCTACACGTACTCCGACAACGAACTCCGCCAGCGGCTGCTGGAGCTGCAACGGAAGAACGTCCGGTACAAGGACTCGATCCAGCGCTACAAGGGTCTGGGCGAGATGGACGCCGACCAGCTGGCGGAGACCACGATGGACCCCCGCCACCGCACGCTGCGGCGGATCAACATCGGCGATCTGGAAGCGGCCGAGCAGGTCTTCGATCTGCTGATGGGGAACGAAGTGGCTCCGCGCAAGGAGTTCATCACCAGCTCGGCGGCCACCCTCGACCGCTCGCGCATCGACGTCTGAGCACTGCCGTCTCCACCCGGGGCCTCCACCGCCCGGGCTCTCCACCGCCCGGGCTCTCCACCCGTGGGTGGAGGCGGCATCTCCACCCGTGATCAACCCCTGAGCCGATCCCGCGACCCGGTCGATTCCGTAGCGTCGAAGGCGTCCGATCTTCTCGCACCACGGAGGCAGTCATGCCGGGGTTCGCCGATGTCCTGGTGACCATTGTCGTCGTCGCCGTCGTGGTCCGTCAGCTCTCGGCACAGCGGATCTCCGACGACGGGCGCTGGTGGGTCCTGCCGGGCATCCTCCTCGTCGTATCGCTGCGGGAGCCCGGACTCGTTGATGCGCATCACGTGGTGCCGACCGTGGTGTTCCTGTGCGCGGAACTGGCGGTGGCGCTGATGACCGGTGTCGCCTGGGGCTGGACTTGCCGCCTGTGGCGCGAGGCGGACGGCTCGTCGTGGGCCAAGGGCGGCAGGGCGACCGTCCTCGTCTGGGCATGCGGACTGGCGCTGAGGGCGTCCCTGTACGGGGCCGCCACGCTGGTGGGCATACAGCAGAACAGTTCCGTACTGCTGTTGGCTCTCTCCGTGACTCTGGCGGCGCGCGGCGGTGTGCTGATGTGGCGGGCCGGGCGGCTGGGCGCGGTGCAAGGCGGACCGGATCATGAGGCGCCGTCACGCATCGTGGGGAGGGGCCGGGCATGACTCACACGATCTGGACGACCTGGACGAGCTGGCCTTCCAGAGAGGCGCTTTCCGCGGCGGCCCGCACGCGGCCACGGGCGGTGCTCGCCTGGTCCGTCCGGTTCGGCCTGCTCGCCGCCCTGCTCTGGGGCACCTTCGCCGGCGGACGGTTCGGGCCGTGGCAGACCGCACTCGGACTGATGGGCGTCCTGGGCTGTGGGGTCGCCGCGCGGGCCTTCTTCCGGACCAGCCTGGACCACCGGATGTGGCCTTCGCTGGGGCTTCTGGCGCTGTTGTCGGCGGCGGCGTTCGGGGCACAGCAGGTCGGCGCCGGTCTGGCCGCCACGGTCCTCTGGGGCGGTTGTGCCGTCGTCTCCATGGAGAGACTCCCGTTGGTGGCGGGCCTTCCTGCCACCGCCGTCGCTCTCGGCGCGTACGCCGCGGTCCACACCGACGGTTGGCTGAACACAGCCCTGACCACGGTGGGTCTGGCCCTTACGGGCTACGTGCTCCGGCTGGACGCCGAGGCACGTGGAAACACGCAGAGACTCCTCGCGCAGGAGCGCGCGGCGCGTGCTGCGGAGGCCGAGACGGCGGCCCTGGACGAGCGGGCGAGGATCGCCCGGGAGATCCACGACGTGCTCGCCCACAGCCTCTCGGCGCAGCTGGTCCATCTGGAGGCGGCGCGGCTGCTGATCGAGCGCGAGCCGACGGGGGAGTTCCGGGACCGGGTGCTGGAGCGGGTCGTGGCAGCACGTTCCATGGCACGTGAGGGGCTCGCGGAGACCAGGCAGGCGCTCTCGGCGCTCAGGGGGGAGGTGTCCCCGGTGGAGGACTTCTTGCGCAAGCTGGTGGCCGCGGAGCCGGCGGAGGTCAGCGTGACGGGTGAGCGGCGGGCCCTGAGTGCCGAGGCGTCCCAGGCGGTTCGCCGGGTGGCGCAGGAGGCGCTGACCAATGTGCGCAAGCACGCTCCGGGTGCCAGAGTCGTCGTGCGCCTGGAGTATCTGCCGGACGAAGTCGCCCTGGAGGTCAGGGATTCGGGTGGACGAGAGCCCGGGAGCGGGCTCGCCGGCAGCGGCTCCGGATACGGTCTGCCGGGAATGAGGGAACGGGCCGAGCTGCTGGGCGGGACGCTGGAGGCGGGTTCGTACGAGGAGGGGTTCGTGGTGAGTCTGAGGGTGCCCGCGTGAACGCGCGGGTCGTGGTCGCCGACGACCAGTCGGTGGTGCGTGAAGGCATCGTGATGCTGTTGGGACTGCTGCCCGGGATCGAGGTGGTCGGTTCGGCGAAGGACGGTGAGGAAGCGGTCGCGCTCGTGGCCGAGTTGGCCCCGGACGTGGTCCTGATGGACCTGCGCATGCCCCGTTGCGACGGGGCGGAGGCAACGCGGCGGATCCGCAGGGACCATCCGGGGACACAGGTGGTGGTACTCACGACGTTCGCGGACGACGACTCGCTCTTCCCCGCGCTGCGGGCGGGGGCCCGGGGCTATCTCACCAAGGACGCCGGGGGCGAGGAGATCGTGCGGGCCATCCAGGCGGTGCTGTCGGGAGAGGCCGGACTCTCGCCGTCCGTGCAGCGGCGGCTGCTGGAACACGTCACCACACAGCCACCTCCGCCCGAGGCGTCTCCCGATCCGCAACTGCCCGACGGCCTGACACCGCGCGAGGTGGAGGTGCTGGTCCTGATCGCCGATGGGCTGTCCAACCCGGAGATCGCACGCAGACTGCACATCTCGCAGGCCACGGTGAAGAGTCACATCAACAACCTCTTCGCCAAGGCCGGGGTGCGCGACCGTGCACAGGCCGTTCGCTATGCGTACGTTCGGGGCTTCGCACCGCCACCCGGGTCGGTGTTCACCTGATCAGGTGAACACCGGCGAATGAACTGCCCGAGGTCTTCCCAATCCGCCCATTCTTGGGTACGTGGCCGAAGTGGTCTGTGGACAAGGGGAGTTGTTCGGTGGAGAAGGAAGCAGGGCGTGACGCCTCGGCGGTGCGGCTCGACGACCCGTGGTACGACACGCCAGCCTCCGGCTGGGGCGAGCTGGACGGGGCAGGGGGGCTCGCACCCGCGGGGCCACCCGGTTCTGCTGCCCCGCACCGCGGCAACAGCGCGGCCGAGATCTATCTGGAGGTGCAGCGCAGTGGAGCCTTCCAGGAGGTGCGCCGCCGGTACAGGCGCTTCGTCCTCCCCGCGACACTCGCCTTCCTCACCTGGTACCTCGCCTATGTCCTGGTCGCGATCAACGAGCCCGGGCTGATGTCCCGTCCGGTGGCCGGGGCGGTCAATGTCGCGATGGTCGCGGGTCTCGGGCAGTTTCTGACGACGTTCCTCCTCACCTGAGCGTACGTACGACACGCACGGCTGTGCAGGGACCGCGCCGCGCTCGAACTGCGCTGGGAGACACAGGAGATGACACGGGAGGCGGGTCGTTGAGCGGGAACCATCAGACGCTGGCGCTCGTGCTCTTCAGCGCCTTCATCGTGGTGACGCTCGCCATCACCACGTGGGTGAGCCGCAACCGGCACGGCTCGGCCGAGGAGTTCTACGCGGGCGGCCGGCTGTTCTCCTCGATGGAGAACGGTTTCGCCATCGCGGGCGACTACATGTCGGCGGCGTCCTTCCTCGGCATCTCCGGTCTGATCGCCCTCTTCGGTTACGACGGCATGCTCTACTCGGTCGGGTTCTTCGTCGCCTGGCTCGTGGTTCTGCTGCTGATCGCCGAACTGGTCCGCAACTGCGGCCGGTTCACGCTCGCCGACGTGGTGGCGGCGCGCATGGCGGAGCGCCCGGTGCGGATCGCCGCGGGCACGTCGTCCGTCACCGTCTCCCTGCTCTATCTGGTGGCTCAGATGGTCGGCGCGGGCAGCCTCGTCGCCCTGCTCCTCGGAGGTACGAGCGGTGCCGCCCGGTCCTGGACCGTCATCGGTGTCGGAGCGCTCATGGTGATCTACGTTTCCTTCGGCGGAATGCGTGCCACCACGTGGATCCAGATCGTCAAGGCCGTGCTGCTGATGGCGGGAGCGGTCGTACTCACCGTTCTCGTCCTGGTCCGCTTCCACGGCGACGTCAACGCACTGCTCGACTCCGCGGCCCGGCGCAGCGGACACGGAAGCAGTTTCCTCTCGCCCGGTCTCCTGTACGGCGGAACCTGGACGGCGCGCGTCGACTTCATCAGCCTGGGCCTGGCTCTGGTGCTCGGTACGGCGGGCCTGCCGCACATCCTGTCGCGGTTCTACACCGTGCCCACCGCCCGCGCGGCCAAGAGGTCGGTCGTCTGGTCGATCGGGCTCATCGGCGGCTTCTACTTGATGACCATCGCGCTCGGCTTCGGGGCCGCGGCACTGGTCGGCCCGGCCGACGTGCGGGCGTCGAACGCCGCGGGGAACACGGCGGTGCCGCTGCCGGCCCTGGTTCTCGGCGGCGGCGAGGGTTCCACCGCGGGAACGATCCTGTTCGCCGTGGTGGCGGCCGTCGCCTTCGCGACCATCCTCGCCGTCGTCGCGGGGATCACCCTCACGTCCTCCGCCTCCGTCGCCCACGACCTCTACGCCTCGCTCAGGAGTCCCGGTTCCAAGCAGTACAGCGAGGTCACCGTGGCCCGGGTCGTCGCGGCCGGGATCGGGCCGGCGGCCATCGCGCTCGGTCTGGTCGCGCAGAACCTGAATGTGGCGTTCCTGGTCGGGCCGGCCTTCGCCGCGGCTGCCTCGGCCAACCTCCCGGCGTTGCTCTACTCCCTGTTCTGGCGGCGTTTCACCACGAGGGGAGCGGTCTGGTCGATCTACGGAGGGCTGATTCCCGCAGTACTCCTCGTGGTGTTCTCACCGGTCGTCTCCGGTAGCCCGGCCTCGTTCTTCCCCGGGGTCGACTTCCACTTCTTCCCCCTGGAGAACCCCGGTCTGGTCTCCATCCCACTGGGATTCCTGGCCGGTTGGGCCGGAACGGTGACCTCCGCCGAGCCGCCCGATGCCGCCAAGCACGCGGAGACCGAGGTCCGCGCGCTCACCGGCGCCGGAGCGGTGTAGCCGTCGGCCACATCGCGGGCCTCCGGCCCCGCGCGACCCGTGGAGGGCCGGCCGTCGTCCACCCCGGTCGGCCGTCGTTCAGCACGGCGGCCGATCGCCGGTCGACCGGTCAGCGCTCGGCGGAGGGGAGCGGCTGCGGGGGACGCGGGCCGTCGTACTGCCCGCTGGGCCGTATGCGCAACGGCCGTTCCCCGTACTCCTCCAGCGCGTGCGCGATCCAGCCCGCCGTGCGCGACACGGCGAACGCCGTCTCGCCCGCCTCCGCGGACATGCCGCAGGAGACCGAGAGCACGGCCAGTGCCAGGTCGACGTTGGCGTGCAGGGGTGCGTGGCGGGCGGCCGTGGCGACCACGTCGTGCGCGGCGGCGAGCGCGGACGCGGCCTCGGGCACGTCCGCGAGCAGGGCGAACAGCGTCCGTGCCCGCGGGTCCTCGGAGGCGTAGAGCCGATGACCGAGTCCCGGCACTCCGCGGCCGGTGCGCAGCTGGTCCGCGACCACCGGGACGGCGCTGCCCCGTTCCAGGACCTCCGTCAGCATCCGGTGCGCCAGACCGCTCGCCGCCCCGTGCAGGGGGCCCTCCAGCACCCCGAGGCCCGCGGAGACCACCGCGTACGGATGGGCGTGGGCGGACGCGGCCATCCTGGCGGCCAGCGTCGAGGCCGCGAGATCGTGGTCGATCAGCAGGGCGAGCGCGGTGTCCAGCACGGCGACCGACGGCCCGTCCGCCGGGCGCGCGGTGAGTTTCGGCCACAACAGCCGGGCGAGCCCGCCCTCCTTGCCCGATGTCCGTTCCTCCTCGCCGGAGGTCCGTTCCCGGTTGTCGGCGGTCGGAGGACCGCCGGACACCGCGGGCAAGGCGCGGACCAGCGTCGGGATCAGGCTCCGCGCACCGGCGATCACCGCCTCGCGCGAGAGGTCGAAGCGGAGCGGATCGGCCGTCGCCGCGGCGACGACGGCCACCCGCAACCGGTCCGTCGAACCGCTGTGGGCGGGCAGCGCGCCGACCGCCCGGCGCGCCGCCGCCAGTGCCTCGGCGGGCGCCGCGAAACGGATCCCGGGCCGCAGGACACCGGTCCAGAGCCACTCGGCGACCTCTTCGTAGGAGTGCCGCAGCGCCAGTTCGGTGGCGTCGACGCCACGGAAGTAGTAGCGGCCGCTCTCGATCAGCGTGATGCCGGTGCGGAACACCAGGTCACCGGTGCCGGCCACGGAGGACTCGCGGCGGCCCGAGCGCCGGGCCAGGGCGTCCACCTCCGCGGCGTCGAACGTGCTGCCGCGTCCGCCGGGGGCACGTCTGCTGCTCAGCTGGCCCCGGCTGACGTACGCGTACACCGTCTCGGGCTTCACCCCGAGACGGTCGGCCGTCTCCTTCGTGCTGAGCCGCCGTGCTGCCGTCGCGTCCGGGGCGTCTTCCCGAACTGCCTGATCCTTCATGCCGTCAACCGTATCCATATTGATTCAATCAACATTGACAGGATTGAAGTCAATCATGAATGGTCGAATCAATATCGATGGTTCGGCGGTACGCCCATGGAGGAAACGATGCAGACCACGACCGGCGGAAGGCCGCTCGACGTACCCCGGGGCCTCGCGGGTGTCGTCGTCACGGACACGGCTCTTGGCGATGTCCGGGGCGGCGAGGGCTTCTACCACTACCGGCAGTACTCGGCGATCGAGCTGGCGCGCACCCGCGGCTTCGAGGACGTCTGGCACCTGATGTTCGAGGGCGAACTGCCCGATGCCGCGGCCCGGGACGGTTTCACCGCCCGGACCGCCGCGCTGCGACGACTGCCCGCGGAGGTGCGCGAGGCCCTGCCCGCCATAGCCCGGGCGGGATCCGTATCCGGCCCGCTGGCCGGTCTGCGCACCGCCCTGTCCCTCCTCGGCGCCTCGGCGCACTTCCGGCCGGTGTACGACATCGACGCCGACCGGCGTCGCGACGACGCCCTGGCCGCCTGCGCCGCCGTTCCGACCGTGCTCACCGCCCTGCACCGGCTCGGCCGGGACCTCGAACCGGTCGAGCCCCGCGACGATCTGTCGTACGCGGCCAACTACCTGTACATGCTCGACGGTTCCGTGCCGGACGCCGCACGCGTCAGGGCCGTGGAGCAGTACCTGATCTCCACGATCGACCACGGCTTCAACGCCTCCACCTTCACTGGCCGGGTCGTCGCCTCCACCGGCGCCGATGTCGCCGCCTGCCTGGTGGCGGCCGTCGGCGCGCTCTCCGGGCCGCTGCACGGCGGGGCACCCAGCCGCGCCCTGGACACCCTGGACGCCATCGGGACCCCCGACCGCATCGACGGCTGGATCCGCGAACGAGTGCTCGCGGGGGAGCGGATCATGGGCTTCGGCCACCCCGTCTACCGCACCGAGGACCCCCGTTCCCGCATGCTCCGTGCCATCGCCCAGAGCTTCGGCGGCCCGCTCGTCGATCTCGCCGTCGAGGTCGAGCGGCAGGTCGAGGCGATCCTCGCCGAGCTCAAGCCGGGCCGCGAGCTCCACACCAACGTGGAGTTCTACGCCGGGGTCGTCATGGAGCTGTGCGGGCTGCCGCGCGAGATGTTCACCCCGACGTTCTGTGCGGCTCGGGTGATCGGCTGGAGCGCCAATATCCTGGAGCAGGCGGAGGACACGAAGATCATCCGCCCGGCGGCCCGTTACGCCGGCACACCGCCGCCGCAGCCGGTCCCGGCGCCCTGACGACCCGGAGGAAGGTCCCCGTTGAACCCCCCGTCCCCGCCCCGCACGCAGCAGATTCCGGTCATCGTCCTCGCGGGGTTCCTGGGGTCGGGCAAGACGACACTGCTCAACCACCTCCTGCGCAACCGTGCGGGTAACCGGATCGGCGTGATCGTCAACGACTTCGGTTCGATCGAGATCGACGCCATGACGGTTTCGGGACAGGTCGGTTCGACGGTCTCGCTCGGCAACGGCTGCCTGTGCTGCGCGGTGGACGCGAGCGAGCTCGACTCCTTTCTGGAGACGCTGACCCGGCCCTCGGCCCGGCTCGACGTGATCGTCATCGAGGCCAGCGGACTGGCGGAGCCGCAGGAACTCGTCCGCATGCTCCTGGCCAGCGAGAATCCGCGCGTCATGTACGGCGGTCTGGTGGAGGTCGTGGATGCGGCGGAATTCGCCGCCACCCGGCGCCGCCATCCGGAGATCGACCGCCATCTCGCCGTCGCCGATCTCGTCGTCCTCAACAAGACCGACCGGGTCGGGGACGACGAACTGGCCCGCATCCGTGAGGCCGTCGTTACGGCCGGCGCCCCGGGCACCGACGGATCCGCAGCGGGCACCGGCGGGTCCCCGGGTGGCGGCGCGGGTGCCGTCATCTGCGCCACGTACGGACGCGTCGATCCCGAGTTGCTCTTCGACCCCTCTTTGCGCCCGGACGGCGAGGAGAAGGCGCGCCAGCTCACCTTCGAGGACCTGCTGCTGGCGGAGCGGACCGAGGCGGAGGCCGACGCCGGGCACGGGCACCATCTGCATGCCGCGTACGAGAGCGTGTCCTTCACCGCGGACGTGCCCATGAACCCGCGCAGGCTGATGGACTTCCTCGACTCCCGGCCGCAGGGGCTCTACCGGATCAAGGGATTCGTCGACTTCGGCGCGGGCGATCGCGCCAACAAGTACGTGCTGCACGCGGTCGGGCGGTTCCTGCGGTTCGAGCCGCAGCCGTGGGCACGCGACGAACCACGCCTCACCCGACTCGTGCTGATCGGCTCGGGCATCGACGCGGAGGCCCTGCACAAGGAGCTGACCGACTGCCGCGAGACGGACACGCCGCCCCGGGACACACCGCTGCCCGGCACGCTGGACTCCGGCACCTCGATTCCGGGCACCTCGATCCCTGACGTGCCGGACCCCGACGCGCCGGGCCCGGACACGGCGCAGGACGCCGCACATGACCGAAGCATGTGGGGCGTCCTGCGGTACGTGCGACGGCCCGACGAGGACGGCTGGTGACGGAAGGGGCACGAGCCCCGTCGTCGCACCGCCGTCGCCGGGCCAGACGAGGAGCTACACCGGTCCCGCGACCGAGGCGACCGGCTTGGCCAGCGGTGCACCCGAACCGTCGCGCCGGGGGTCCGGCGCCGGCAGCTCGGCGGGCGCGCCGTTCTTCTGTGCGGCCCTCGCGGGCGCGGGGCCCGCCCAGGCGAAGACCAGGGCGTCCTCCCCCTTGAGGAACCGCTGACAGCGCACCCCGCCGGTGGCCCGGCCCTTGCGCGGGTACTGGTCGAACGGGGTGAGCTTGCACGTCAGCAGCGAGTCGTCCAGCATGCCCTGCGAACCCGCCACCGTGAACACCATCGCGTCCGCGGCCGGATCCACCGCCGTGAACGAGATCACCGAGACGCCCGCCGCGAGCTTGATGCCCGCCATGCCGCCTGCGGGCCTGCCCTGCGGTCGCACCTGCGCCGCCTGGTAGCGCAGCAACTGCGCGTCGGATGTGATGAAGACCAGGTCCTCCTCGCCCGTGCGCAGTTCGGCCGCGCCGACGATCCGGTCACCGTCCTTGAGGGCGATGACCTCCAGCTCGTCCTTGTTGGCCGGGTAGTCCGGCACCACCCGCTTGACGATGCCCTGCAGGGTGCCGAGCGCCAGACCGGGGGACGTCTCGTCCAGCGTGGTCAGACAGACGACCTCCTCGTCGCTCCCCAGCGTGAGGAACTCCGAGACCATCGCCCCGCCCGAAAGACTGGGCGCCGCATGCGTGTCCGGCAGCTGCGGCAGATCGATGACCGAGAGCCGCAGCAGCCGTCCCGTCGATGTCACCACCCCGATGTCGCCCCGGGCGGTCGCGGGCACCGCGGACACGATCACGTCGTGCTTGGCCCGCTTGGCGTCCTCGGCGAAGACGATCGGGTCGTCGTTGGCGGTACGCGCCAGCAGGCCGGTCGACGACAGCAGCACCCGGCACGGGTCGTCCGCGACCTGCAGCGGCACCGAGGCGACCTGCGTACCGGCCGACTCCAGCAGCACCGTGCGCCGCTCGGTACCGAACTTCTTGGCGACCGCGGCCAGTTCCGACGAGACGAGCTTGCGCAACGCGGCGTCCGACTCGAGGATCGTGGTCAGCTCGTCGATCTCCTTGTTGAGCCGGTCCCGCTCGCTCTCCAGCTCGATCCGGTCGAACTTGGTCAGTCGGCGCAACGGTGTGTCCAGGATGTACTGCGTCTGGATCTCGCTCAGCGAGAAGCGCTCGATGAGCCGTTCCTTGGCCTGCGCCGAATTGTCGCTCGACCGGATGAGACGGATGACCTCGTCGATGTCGAGCAGCGCGACGAGCAGGCCCTCGACCAGGTGGAGACGGTCGCGGCGCTTGCCGCGCCGGAACTCGCTGCGCCGGCGCACCACGTCGAAGCGGTGGTCGAGGTAGACCTCCAGCAACTCCTTCAGGCCGAGCGTGAGCGGCTGCCCGTCGACCAGCGCCACGTTGTTGATCCCGAAGGAGTCCTCCATCGGGGTCAGCTTGTAGAGCTGCTCCAGCACCGCCTCGGGCACGAAGCCGTTCTTCACCTCGATGACCAGGCGCAGACCGTGCTCGCGGTCGGTCAGGTCCTTCACGTCCGCGATGCCCTGGAGCTTCTTCGCCGAGACCAGGTCCTTGATCTTGGCGATCACCTTCTCCGGGCCGACCGCGAAGGGCAGTTCGGTGACGACGAGGCCCTTGCGGCGCGGCGTCACGTTCTCCACGGACACCGTCGCACGGATCTTGAACGTCCCGCGCCCGCCGGCGTACGCGTCCTTGATGCCGCCCAGGCCCACGATCCGGCCGCCGGTCGGCAGGTCGGGACCGGGGATGAACCGCATCAGCGTCTCCAGGTCCGCGCCCGGATGCTTGATGAGGTGGCGGGCGGCGGCGACGACCTCGCCCAGGTTGTGCGGAGGCATGTTGGTCGCCATGCCGACCGCGATCCCGGACGCCCCGTTGACCAGGAGGTTCGGGTACGCGGCCGGGAGGACGGAGGGCTCCTGCTCCTGGCCGTCGTAGTTCGCCTGGAAGTCGACGGTCTCCTCGTCGATCGACTCCGTCATCAGCGACGTCGCGTCGGCCATCCGGCACTCGGTGTACCGCATGGCGGCCGGCGGGTCGTCGTTCCCGAGCGAACCGAAGTTGCCGTGTCCGTCGACCAGGGGGAGACGCATGGAGAACGGCTGCGCCAGCCGGACCAGCGCGTCGTAGATCGACGCGTCGCCGTGCGGGTGCAGCTTGCCCATGACCTCGCCCACGACCCGCGCGCACTTCACGAAGCCGCGGTCGGGGCGCAGGCCCATCTCGTTCATCTGGTACACGATGCGTCGGTGCACCGGCTTCAGACCGTCACGGGCGTCGGGCAGGGCCCGTGAGTAGATCACCGAGTACGCGTACTCGAGGAAGGAGCCCTGCATTTCGTCGACGACGTCGATGTCGAGGATGTTCTCCTCGAAGTCGTCCGGCGGCGGGGTCTTCGTGCTGCGGCGGGCCATCGCTGCTGCGACTCCTTCACGGATTCTGTTCGGGCAACCTCAGGTTCTGACGCCGACCATTGTGGACCTCCGCACCGACAACGCGGACCTCGACCCGTCCCAACCGGCCCTCCCGACTCCGCCGGGAAGGGCCCCGGAGCGATGAAAGGGGCGCGTGCGCCGGGTGGTGCGCCCCTCTTTCACGCGAACTTCCGCGGTATGGGAACTTCGCCAGGTGTCGTTGCGCTTGCTTACAGTGGCAGGTCACGCAGAAAAACCAGTAACGCGATCGAAGGGACGTACATGCCCATGGGTCACACGGCCACAGCCCAGGCCGGTTCCGGCGGCTTGACAGCGACCGAGCACCGCCTGGCCAACGGCCTGCGCGTGGTGCTCTCCGAGGACCATCTGACCCCGGTCGCCGCGGTCTGCCTCTGGTACGACGTCGGATCGCGCCACGAGGTCGAGGGACGCACCGGTCTGGCTCACCTCTTCGAGCACCTGATGTTCCAGGGCTCAGGTCAGGTGAAGGGGAACGGACACTTCGAGCTGGTGCAGGGCGCCGGCGGTTCGCTCAACGGCACCACCAGCTTCGAGCGCACCAACTACTTCGAGACGATGCCCGCGCACCAGCTGGAGCTGGCCCTCTGGCTGGAGGCGGACCGGATGGGCTCGCTCCTCGCCGCGCTCGACGAGGAGTCGATGGAGAACCAGCGCGACGTCGTCAAGAACGAGCGCCGCCAGCGCTACGACAACGTCCCCTACGGCACGGCGTTCGAGCGGCTGACGGCGCTCGCCTACCCCGAGGGACACCCGTACCACCACACCCCGATCGGCTCGATGGCGGACCTGGACGCCGCGACGCTGGAGGACGCGCGCACCTTCTTCCGTACGTACTACGCGCCGAACAACGCGGTGCTGTCGGTCGTCGGCGACATCGACCCCGAGCAGACGCTCGCCTGGATCGAGAAGTACTTCGGCTCCATCCCCGCCCACGACGGGAAGCGGCCCCCGCGCGACGGCACGCTGCCCGACGTCATCGGCGAGCAGCTGCGCGAGGAGGTGCGCGAGGAGGTCCCGGCGCGGGCGCTGATGGCCGCCTACCGGCTCCCGCACGACGGCACCCGCGAGTGCGACGCGGCGGACCTCGCGCTGACCGTGCTCGGTGGCGGGGAGTCGTCGCGGCTGCACAATCGCCTGGTCCGCCGTGACCGGACGGCCGTGGCGGCCGGATTCGGGCTGCTGCGGCTGGCGGGCGCCCCGTCGCTCGGCTGGCTGGACGTCAAGACCTCCGGTGGTGTCGAGGTGCCGCGGATCGAGGCGGCGGTCGACGAGGAGCTGGCCCGGTTCGCCGCAGAGGGTCCGACGCCCGAGGAAATGGAGCGCGCCCAGGCCCAGTTGGAGCGCGAGTGGCTGGACCGGCTCGGTACGGTCGCGGGCCGCGCCGACGAACTGTGCCGGTTCGCCGTGCTGTTCGACGACCCCCAGCTCGCCCTGACCGCGGTGCAGCGGGTTCTGGACGTGACGGCGGAGGAGGTCCAGGCGGTCGCCAAGGCCCGGTTGCGGCCCGACAACCGGGCGGTGCTGGTCTACGAACCGGTCGAACCGGCCGATTCCGCGGACGCCGCGGACACCGACGAGACCGACGCCGACGCGCACGAAGGAGCGGACAAGTGACCGACGCCGCCGCGACTGGAGTTTCGATGCAGTTCCACCCCCAGCCGGCCCCCGGGGTCGCACGCCCTTGGGCTTTCCCCGCGCCGGAGCGCGGTTCGCTGCCCAACGGCCTGACGGTGCTGCGCTGCCACCGCCCCGGCCAGCAGGTGGTGGCGGTCGAGATCGTCCTCGACGCCCCGCTGGACGCCGAGCCGGAGGGCCTGGACGGCGTGGCCACGATCATGGCGCGGGCCCTGTCCGAGGGCACCGACAAGCACACCGCCGAGGAGTTCGCCGCCGAGCTGGAGCGCTGCGGTGCCACGCTCGACGCGCACGCCGACCACCCTGGCCTGCGGGTCTCCCTGGAGGTCCCGGCCTCCCGGCTGGCCAAGGCGCTCGGACTGGTCGCCGAGGCACTGCGGGCCCCCGCCTTCGCCGAGAGCGAGATCGAACGGCTGGTGCGCAACCGGCTCGACGAGATCCCGCACGAGCAGGCCAACCCGGCGCGCCGCGCCGCCAAGCAGCTCTCCAAGGAGCTCTTCCCGGCCGCGTCGCGGATGTCCCGGCCGCGCCAGGGCACCGAGGAGACGGTGGAGCGGATCGACGCGGGGGCGGTGCGCGCCTTCTTCGAGGCCCATGTCCGGCCGTCCGCGGCGACCGCCGTGGTCGTCGGCGACCTGACCGGCATCGACCTGGAGGCCCTGCTCGCCGAGACGCTCGGCGACTGGTCGGGCGACACCGTCGAGCCGCGCCCCGCCCCGCCGATCACCGCCGACGACACCGGTCGCGTGGTCATCGTGGACCGTCCGGGCGCGGTGCAGACGCAGCTGCTGATCGGCCGGATCGGACCGGACCGGCACGACAGCGTGTGGCCCGCCCAGGTGCTCGGCACGTACTGCCTGGGCGGCACGCTCACCTCCCGGCTGGACCGGGTGCTGCGCGAGGAGAAGGGCTACACCTACGGTGTCCGCGCCTTCGCCCAGGTGCTGCGGTCGTCGGCCCCGGACTCGGTCACGGGCGCGACCGGCGCCGCCATGCTCGCGATCAGCGGATCGGTGGACACGGAGTCGACCGGACCGGCGCTGGAGGACCTGTGGACGGTGCTGCGGACGCTGGCGGCCGAGGGGCTCACCGACGAGGAGCGCGAGACCGCGGTGCAGAATCTCGTGGGTGTCGCGCCGTTGAAGTTCGAGACGGCTGCCTCCGTGGCGGGCACGCTGGCCGACCAGGTCGAGCAGCACCTCCCGGACGACTTCCAGGCCCACCTGTACGCCCGGCTCGCGGCGGCCGGCACGGTCGAGGCGACCGCGGCCGTGGTCAGCGCCTTCCCGGGCGACCGTCTGGTGACGATCCTCGTCGGCGACGCGTCCCGGATCGAGGAGCCGGTCCGGGCGCTGGGCATCGGTGAGGTGTCGGTGGTCGCCGGCTGAGCGGTACGCCGTCACGGTCCCGGCGGCCTTCCCGGGCGGAGACGCCGGGGACCGTCCCGGACCCCTGACGTCCCCGCCCGCCGGTCCGACGGCCGGGCGTCCGATGCCCTGTTCCCGTACGGGGCAGGTGCCGGAGGACAGCCGCGGGCCGGGCCGTTTTGGGTGCCGAACGGGTGCGGCCCGGTCGGTCCGACGGCCGGGCGCGTGGGCGTGGAAGGCCCCTGTGAGCGATGTCTCGCCGGGGTCTTCCCCATGGTGGGTTCCGGTCGCCGGGTTGCCCGTACGTCCTGTGGCATGCGCTACAAAACGGCTTGTCCGTTTGGCGAACGAACGTGCTCGCGCTTAGCGTCGACCGGGCTGCCGGCCACTCGTATGTCGCGACCGCGACGCACCGGACAGCCATCGCCGAGTCCCCGCCGGGCGTGAGCCCTGGGGAGCCGGGGACCCAATGAAGTCCCTGGGGTGAATCGGAAGCCTGAGCCTCGGTGAGGCCGGGGCCTCCGTAGGAGACCTTCCTGCTCCGAACCCGTCAGCTAACCCGGTAGGCGAGAGGGAAGGAAAGGATCAGCCACTTCATGGCGTTCACCCGTGCCACCGGGAAGCATCGTGCCCCCGGCCGACTGACGCGCGGCAGCGCGAGGATCGCCGGCGTCGCGGCGCTGGCCACCACCGGCGTCATCGGAGGCGCCGCCTCCCCGGCCCTCGCCGCGGACGCCGAGACCTCCGCGGTCGGCGAGACCGGCCTGAACCAGGTCATCGCCATCCAGGACGTCATCGCCGACCGGATCGACGCCCAGGCCGACGCGCAGCAGCACCGGGCCGACCTCATCGCCGAGGCGAAGGAGGCGGCCCAGCGGAAGGCCGAGGCCGAGAAGCGCGCCCGGGCCGAGGCGAAGGCCAGGGCCGAGGCGAAGCGTGCCGCCGAGGCGCGGGCCGAGAAGGCGCGTGCCGCCCGCTCCGCCGAGCGCACCCGGCTGGGCCTCTTCCAGCTCCCGGTCGCCGGTTCCTACGTCACCACCGGCTACAAGTCCAGCGGTTCGCTCTGGTCCTCCGGCAGCCACTCGGGCATCGACTTCCACGCCGCGTCGGGCAGCTCCGTCGTCGCCGTCGGCGCCGGTACGGTCGTCGAGGCCGGCTGGGGCGGTGCGTACGGCAACAACATCGTGCTGCGCATGACGGACGGCACGTACACGCAGTACGGGCACCTCTCGTCGATCGGTGTCCGTGTCGGCCAGAGCGTCGGCGGGGGCCAGCAGATCGGCCTCTCCGGCTCGACCGGCAACTCCACCGGACCGCACCTCCACTTCGAGGCCCGGACCACGCCCTCCTACGGATCCGACATGGACCCCGTCGCCTATCTGCGTGCCCACGGCGTCTCCCTCTGACCGACAGCCGACCCGCGAACCGCCTCCCGAAGGCCCCGGCGTACCCCGGGGCCTTCGGCATGTCCGGGTCGCCCCGTCAGCAGGACCCGCCCCTTGCGCGACCGTCCCGGATCCCGGGAAGAGGCGCCCGGGATCCGGGAAGGAATCCCGGGGCCGGAAGACGAAGGAGCCGCGGTGCCGGTGGGCGGCACCGCGGCTCCGCCGGCGGGAATCGGTCCCGTGCCGGACCCCGGAAGTCCCGGGAGCGGGAATCCCGGAGATCCGGAACGTGGCTCAGACGGTCTCCGGGAGTTCGTCGAGCCCCTCCGCGACCAGCTTCGCCAGGCGGTCCAGGGCGGCCTCGGCGTCGTCCGCCTCGGACGCGAGCACGATCTCCTCGCCGCCCTGCGCGCCGAGCCCGAGCACCGCGAGCATGGAGGCGGCGTTCACCGGGGTGCCGTCGGCCTTGGAGATCGTCACGGGGATGCCGGACGCCGTGGCGGCGCGGACGAATATGGAAGCGGGGCGGGCGTGCAGGCCCTCGGCCCAGCCGACGTTGACGCGGCGCTCAGCCATGGTTCTGCCCTTCATGAATCAATAGTTGTCTAGACCACTCTCTCATGTGGTGCGCGGTGCTCCGGCCGACCCGCGCCACACCCACGAGCGGTGCCGCAACGCCGTTCGGCCCCCCTCAGACTGCCCCGGCCCCGGCGGCTACGCGAGTGGTGGACGAGCCGTAGTCTGTGCCCATGCAGTCCTCGACGGAGCAGAGTCCGCGTCACGTCTATCCCGACCACTGGGAAGCGGACGTGGTCCTCCGTGACGGAGGCACCGCGCGGATCAGGCCCATCACCACGGACGACGCCGAACGCCTGGTCAGTTTCTACGAGCAGGTCTCCGACGAGTCGAAGTACTACCGCTTCTTCGCCCCGTACCCCCGGCTGTCCGCCAGGGACGTGCACCGCTTCACCCATCACGATTACGTCGACCGGGTGGGGCTCGCGGTCACGGTCGGCGGCGAGTTCATCGCGACCGTCCGTTACGACCGGATCGACGGACGGGGCAGGCCAGCCTCCGCGCCCGCGGACGAGGCGGAGGTCGCCTTCCTGGTCCAGGACGCGCACCAGGGCCGGGGAGTGGCGTCGGCACTGCTGGAGCACATCGCCGCGGTGGCCCGCGAGCGCGGCATCCGCCGCTTCGTCGCCGAGGTGCTCCCCGCCAACACCAAAATGATCAAGGTGTTCCGGGACGCCGGCTACACCCAGCGGCGGAGCTTCGAGGAAGGCTCCGTCCACCTCACCCTGGACCTCGAACCGACGGCCGAGTCCCTCGCCGTCCAGCGCGGCCGTGAGCAGCGGGCCGAGGCGCGCTCCGTACAACGGTTGCTCGCCCCCGGGTCCGTGGCCGTCATCGGGGTCGGCCGGACGCCCGGCGGTGTCGGCCGCACGGTCCTGCGCAACCTCCTCGCGGCCGGATTCACCGGCCGTACGTATGCCGTGAATCGTTCCTTCGCCGCCGACCGGGACACCATCGACGGCGTCCCCGCCCACCGCCGCGTCGGCGAGATCGGCGAACCGGTGGACCTCGCGGTCGTCGCCGTCCCCGCCGAGCGGGTACCGGAGGCCGTGGCCGACTGCGGCGAGCACGGCGTCCAGGGTCTCGTCGTCCTCTCCGCCGGATACGCCGAGTGGGGTGCCGAGGGCAGGGACCGGCAGCGCGAACTCGTCCGCCAGGCACGCTCGTACGGGATGCGGATCATCGGTCCGAACGCCTTCGGCGTCATCAACAACGCCGAGGCCGTCCGGCTGAACGCCTCCCTCGCCCCCGAGCCGCCCGAGCGGGGCCGTATCGGTCTGTTCACCCAGTCCGGGGCGATCGGCATCGCCCTGCTCTCCCGGCTCTACCGGCAGGGTGCGGGGCTCTCCACCTTCATCTCCGCGGGCAACCGGGCCGACATCTCGGGCAACGACTTCCTGCAGTACTGGTACGAGGACCCGGACACCGACGTCGCCCTGCTCTACCTCGAATCGTTCGGCAATCCGCGCAAGTTCATGCGGCTCGCCCGGCGCACCGCGGCCGTGAAGCCCGTGGTCGTGGTGAAGGGGGCCCGGCACACCGGCGCCACCCCGCCCGGCCACGCCGTACCCGTCAGCCGGATCCCGGACGCGACGGTCTCCGCCCTCATGCGGCAGGCGGGCGTGATCCGCGTCGACACGGTGACGGAGGTGGTCGACGTGGGTCTCCTCCTCGCGGACCAGCCGCTCCCGGCGGGCCCCCGGGTCGCGATCCTCGGCAACTCCGAGTCGCTCGGCCTGCTCACCTACGACGCCTGCCTGACCGAGGGTCTGCGTCCGCGGCCGCCCCTCGACCTCACCACCGCCGCGACGCCGCAGGACTTCCGGGACGCCCTGACCGAGGCCCTCGCCGACGACGACTGCGACTCGGTGATCGTCACGGCGATCCCCTGGGTGGGCGAGGACGGCGAGGCGGAGAACGGCGGCGGGGAGGTCCTGGCGACCGCGCTCCGCGCGGCGGCGGCCACCGGTCCCGCCAAGCCCGTGGCCGTCGTCCACGTGGAGATCGGCGGGCTGGCGGAGGCCCTGTCCGTGGCCAGCGGCACGGCCGCGCCGCGCCCGGCGAAGCCGTCCTCCACGGCCAGCGAGCCCGCGGACGCCCGGCCCGGGACCGCACGGCCCGCGACCACTCCGTCCGTGTCCGCCTCCGCGCACGCCCGTACCGCGCCCGCCGGAGCCCCGGGCACCCGGGAAGCGCCGAACGGCCAGGACGGCCGGAACGGCCAGGGCGCCCGGCCCACCCCGGCCGGCCCGGGAACGGACGGCAACGGACCGGACGGCCGCGCGGGCCGGATCCCCGCCTACCCCGCCGCCGAACGGGCCGTACGCGCCCTGGCCGAGTCGGTGCGGTACGCGCAGTGGCGGCGGCAGGCCGCCGTACCCGGCAAGGTGCCCGAGTTCCTCGACGACACCATCGACGAGCCGGGTACCGCCGAGCTGATCGACACCCTTCTCGGCCCGGACCCCGCCCCGCGCGGCAGACAGCTCACGCCCGACGAGGCGTGCGAGCTCCTCGGCCGCTACGGCATCGCCGTACGGCCGACACTGCCCGCCCCCGACCCGGATGCCGCCGTCGCCGCCGCGGCACGGATCGGTTATCCCGTCGCGCTCAAGACCACCGCGCCCCATCTGCGTCACCGGGCCGATCTCGGCGGTGTGCGGCTGGACCTCGCGGGGGAGGACGCGCTGCGCCGCGCGTACGGCGAGCTGACCGAACTGCTCGGCAGGCCCGCCGAACTCCAGCCCGTCGTCCAGGCCATGGCGCCGCGCGGGGTCGACACCGTCGTACGGGCCTCGATCGACCCGGCGGCGGGCGCCGTTCTCTCGTTCGGGCTCGCGGGCGCGCCCTCCGAGCTCCTCGGCGACACCGCCCACCGTCTGGTTCCGGCCACCGACCGCGACGCCGCCGAGCTGATCCGGTCCATCCGGGCGGCCCCGGTGCTGTTCGGCTGGCGGGGTGCGGCCCCCGTGGACACCGCGGCGCTCGAAGAACTGCTGCTGCGGGTGTCCCGGCTGGTCGACGACCACCCCGAGGTGGTCTCCGTCGCCCTGGAACCGGTCGTGGTCGCCACCCACGGGCTGGCCGTCCTCGGCGCGAGCGTCCGGCTCTCCCCGCCGCCGCCCCGCACCGACCTCGGCCCCCGCCGCCTCCCCAACTACTGACCGGACGGCCGCTGCCGGGACGTTCCCGTCGCCGAAAGGGCCGGGACCGGGCCGGGACGTTCCCGCCGCCGACAGGGCCGGGACGTTCCCGTCCTCACCGCCCCGCTCCCACGAGAGCGCGGACCACCGTGTCCCCGGTCCGCGCCGCCGTACGACGTCCCCGGCAGTCATCCGCCCCCCGTAGGATGGTTCCCATGGCTAAGACCGGTACGACGACCCAGGGGCTGCGCGCGGCGATCGAGCGCAGTGGCTACTACCCGGCCCTCGTGGCCGAGGCGGTGGAAGCCGCCGTGGGCGGTGAGCCCGTCGCCTCGTACCTGGTCCACCAGGAGACCACCTTCGACTCCAACGAGGTGCGCCGTCACGTCACGGTCCTGGTCCTCACGGGCACCCGTTTCATCGTCAGCCACACCGACGAGCAGAACGCGGACACCACCTCCCCGTCGCCGTACGCCACCACCTCGACGGAATCGGTCAAGCTCGACCGCATCTCGTCGGTCGTGGTCAGCCGGGTCGTGTCCGACCCCGAGAAGTACGTGCCGGGCACGCTGCCCCGCGAAGTCGTCCTCACCATCGGCTGGGGTGCGGTCTCCCGCATCGATCTCGAACCGGCGGCCTGCGGCGACCCCAACTGCGAGGCCGACCACGGCTACACAGGCAACTCGACGGCCGACGACCTGAGCCTGCGGGTGAGCGAGGCCGGGGACGGCCCGGACACCGTGCGCCAGACCCTCGCCTTCGCGCAGTCCCTCTCCGAGGCCACGGCCGCGACCGCGGCGACCAGCCGCTGATGGCTCAGCCGGCCTGGCAGGACCCCGTTCTGCTCGACGTCGACACCGCTCCCGTCCCCGAGTACGGCAGCGGCTCCCTCGCCGATCTGCTGCCCACGCTCGTCGCCGGGCAGGGCGTGCCCGGTTTCACCGCCACGATCCCCGAACTCGCCCCGGCGGACCGGAACTGCGTCTTCCTGATCGACGGCCTCGGCTGGGAACAGATCAAGGCGCACCCCGACGAGGCGCCCTTCCTGCACTCGCTGCTCCCCACCTCGCGCGGCGGCACCGGCCGCCCGGTCACGGCGGGCTTCCCGGCCACCACGGCGACGTCACTGGCCTCGGTCGGCACCGGACGCCCGCCGGGGGAGCACGGCCTGCCCGGCTACACCGTGCGCGATCCGGACACCGGCGAGCTGATGAACCAGCTCCGCTGGCAGCCGTGGACCCCGCCCGCCGTCTGGCAGCCGCATCCCACCGTCTTCGCGCTCGCCGACGCCGCGGGGGTGCGCACCGCCCAGGTCTCCGCACCGGCCTTCGAGCGGACCCCGCTCACCCAGGTCGCGCTCAGCGGCGGCACGTTCCTCGGCCGGCTGACCGGCGAGGAACGGATGGACGTCGCCGCCGAACGCCTCGCCGCGGGCGACCGGTCGCTCGTCTACACGTACTACAGCGAGGTCGACGCCAACGGCCACCGCTTCGGTGTCGGCTCCGACTCCTGGCGCGGACAGCTCATGCACGTGGACGGTCTGGCCCGGCGCCTGGCCGAACAGCTCCCGCCCCGCTCGGCGCTGTACATCACCGCCGACCACGGCATGATCGACATTCCCTTCGACGAGCGGTCGCGCATCGACTTCGACGAGGACTGGGAACTGCGCGCGGGCGTCGCGCTGCTCGGCGGCGAGGGCCGGGCCCGGCACGTGTACGCCGTCCCGGGCGCCGAGAACGACGTCCTGGCCGTCTGGCGCGAAGTGCTCGGCGAGCAGTTCTGGGTGGCGAGCCGGGACGAGGCGATCGAGGCCGGATGGTTCGGCCCGACGATCGACGAACGTGTCCACGGCAGGATCGGCGACGTCGTCGCCGCGGCCCACGACGACGTGGTGATCACCGCCTCGGTCAACGAACCGCACGAGTCCGCGATGGTCGGCATGCACGGCTCGATGACCCCCACCGAGCAGCTCGTGCCCCTGCTCGAAGTACGCTCGTAGCCGCTCCCGCGCAGGCACGTCTCCCTCTCGATCCGCCCGACCGCCCCACAGCGTCCGAAAGGCCCTCAGTTCCCCATGCCCGAGCCCGTGTTCTCCTCCGGTGCGACGGACCGCGCAGGGCGCGCCGTCGTGCTCGGGCATCCGTCGCCCCGCGAACGGGTCGCGCCGCGCCGGTACCGGCCGGTCAGCGGGTCCCTCCGGCGCTCCCCCTCGATCCGGAAGATTGTGCTCCACTGATGTCCGAACTGGTTTTCTTCTCCGGCACCATGGACTGCGGAAAGAGCACGCTGGCGCTGCAGATCGGGCACAACCGGTCCGCCAGGGGGCTGCGGGGCGTGATCTTCACCCGGGACGACCGCGCGGGCGAGGGGAAGCTCTCCTCCCGTCTCGGACTGGTGACGGAAGCGGTCGAGGCCGCACCGCACATGGACCTGTACGCCTACCTCGTGGCCCAGATGTCGAAGGGGGGAAAGGCCGACTACGTCATCGTGGACGAGGCGCAGTTCCTCGCCCCCGAGCAGATCGACCAACTGGCCCGGATCGTGGACGACCTGGACCTGGACGTCTTCGCGTTCGGCATCACCACGGACTTCCGCACCAAGCTCTTCCCGGGCTCGCAGCGGCTGATCGAGCTGGCGGACCGGGTCGAGACGCTCCAGGTCGAGGCGATGTGCTGGTGCGGAGCGCGGGCCACCCACAACGCTCGCACGGTGGGCGGCGAGATGGTCGTCGACGGCGAGCAGGTCGTGGTGGGCGACGTGGGCGTGGCCGCCGAGACCGTCGGGTACGAGGTCCTGTGCCGTCGTCACCATCGCAGGCGGATGACGAGCGCGACGGCGCGCGCGGCCGCCCTGTCGCCCGACGTGCTGCCGGTCACCTCGGGCTGACCTCCTGTCGGGCAGCCCCGTCCTCCCGGGGCCCGCGGCGCGGGTGCTTAGGATGACGCCGTGAACACGGCGAGCGGGGAAGAGTCCGCGCCCGGACCGGGATCCCCGGGCAAGGCGCAGCCGAGGCAGCTGATCGTGACGGTCTACGGGCTGTACGCGCGCGACACCGGCGGCTGGATGTCCGTGGCCTCGCTGATCCGGCTGCTCGCCGACCTGGGCATCGAGGGGCCGACCGTGCGGTCCTCCGTCTCCCGGCTGAAGCGCGCCGGAATCCTCGAAGCGGAAACGGTGTCCGGAGCGGCCGGATACCGGATCTCGCCGGACACCGAACGCGTCCTGCGCGACGGCGATCCGCGCATCTTCGCGGCGCGGCGCGCCACCGTCGACGAGGGCTGGGTGCTCGTCGTCTTCTCCGTGCCCGAGTCCGAGCGCGCCAGGCGGCACACGCTGCGCACCCAGCTGACCAGGCTCGGCTTCGGATCCGTGTCCGCCGGGGTGTGGATCGCACCGGGCCACGTGTACGAGGAGGCGGAGGACATGCTGGCCCGGCACGGGCTGCGCTCCTACGCCGACCTCTTCCGGGCCGACCACCTCCCCGCGGCCGGGAGGACGGAGACCGGGATCCCGGTCGGGAACGCCTCCGAGGGCGAGTGCGGGCCGGGCAAGGGCCGGGCGGGCCGCGCGGAACTGGCCGCGAAGGTGCGCACCTGGTGGGACACCGTCCGGCTCCAGCGGCTCTACGCCGAGTTCCTCGCGGCGTACCGGCCGGTCGCCGAGCGCATCGCGGGCGGGGGCCGGGTCACCGACGACGAGGCGTTCACGACGTACATCAGGGTCATCACCGACTGGCGCCGGCTGGTCTACCTCGACCCCGGTGTCGCCCGGGAGCTGCTGCCGGCCGAATGGAGCGGAACCGAGGCGTCCGACCTCTTCGACGAGCTCCACGCCCGGCTGTCCGGCCCCGCCCGCCGCCATGTCGAACGGCTCCGGGCCGGCTGACGCCCCGGCCCGGAGCCCATAGGTTCAGAGCCTGTCGAGTGACCGCACGATCGTGAACACGGCGCCCTCCGGGTCGGCCACGGTCGCGATCCGGCCGAAGGAGCCGTCGCGGGGCGGCTGGAGGACGTACCCACCCAGGTCCACCACACGACGCGCGGTCGCGTCGGTGTCGTCGACCTCGAAGTACGTCATCCAGTGCGGCCCGCGGTCGCGGGGGAGGGCATGACCCACGCCGTGCAGCGAGGCGACCGGACGACCGCGCAGACGCAGCGTCTGGTAGTCGAAGTCGGCCGCTGAGACCGCCTCCGCCTCGTAGCCGAACACCGTCTGGTAGAACTTGCAGACCGTCGAGGTCTCACGGGTCAGCAGCTCGTTCCAGACCGGGGTGCCGTGGGTGCCGGAGAGCGCCGTGCCGAGATGCGCGGCGGCCTGCCAGATCCCGAAGACCGCGCCCCCGGGATCGGCGGCGACGGCGAGCCGTCCCGCCTCGCCCGCGTCGAGCGGCCCCACGGCGACCGTGCCGCCGCAGGAGCGGATCAGCTCCGCCGTGGCATCGGCGTCGTCGGTGGCCAGATACGTCGTCCAGGCCACGGGAAGGAGGCGGTCGGACGGCAGCTGTCCGATGCCCGCGACCACCTTCCCGCCGATCGACGCGCGGACGTACGGACCCAGTTGGTCCGGTCCGGGCGCGAACTCCCAGCCGAACAGACCGGCGTAGAAATCCTCTGTGGTGCTCAAGCCGTGCACGATCAGACTCACCCAGCAAGGTGTTCCGGGTGTGCGCCGGGCGGGAGCCTCGGTCATCGTCACTCTCTCCTCGGACCATCGTGGTGGCCGTACGGGGGGAACGGGGCCGTGTGCCGTGGTGCGGCACGGGTGGTGCGCGCCCCGTGCAGATGCTCGCACCACCCGGCGCTCCATGCGGCCCGGCCGCGCCGCATCGGCCGGGATCTCGACAGAGAGGCCGGAAACATGCGGTACATCCGGTTCGGTGGTGTGACGGCGTTACGGGTGGGACCGCTCCTGCGCGAGGATGGTTCCCATGAAGCCGATCATCACCGCGCCCGAATGCGCGAGCGAGCTGGCGGGGCCACGTCCGCCGGTGCTCCTGGACGTACGTTGGCAGCAGGGCGGCCCGCACGGCCGCCCGGACTACGAGGCCGGACACATCCCGGGCGCGGTCTTCGTCGATCTGGACGCGGACCTCGCCGGTCCGGCGGGCAGTGGTGGACGCCACCCCCTGCCCGACCCCGAGGAGTTCGGCGCGACCATGCGCAGGGCCGGTGTCCGCGCGGACACCCCGGTGGTCGTGTACGACGGCGGCCAGGGCTGGGCGGCGGCCCGCGCCTGGTGGCTGCTGCGCTGGACCGGGCACGAGAACGTCCGGGTGCTGGACGGCGGCCTCGCGGCCTGGGAGGAGAAGCTCGACACGGAGATCCCCACGCCGGACGAGGGCGACTTCCGGCCGGTGCCCGGCGCCGTGCCGCTGCTGGACGCCGACGGGGCGGCGGCGCTGGCCCGGTCGGGCCTGCTGCTCGACGCGCGGGCCGCCGCACGCTACCGGGGCGAGGTGGAACCGATCGACCGGGTGGCCGGCCACATCCCGGGCGCCGTCTCGGCCCCGACCACCGAGAACGTGGAGGAGGACGGCCGGTTTCTGCCCGCCTCCTCGCTGGCGGCCCGCTTCGGTGAGCTCGGCGCCGACCGGGCGTCCGAGGTCGGTGTCTACTGCGGCTCGGGCGTCTCGGGTGCCCATGAGGTGCTGGCCCTGGCCGTCGCCGGGATTCCGGCGGCGCTCTACGCGGGCTCCTGGTCCGAGTGGACCGCCGACGGGACCCGCCCGGTCGCCACGGGCCCCGACCCCCGCTGACGCGAGGCGTGCCGGACTGGGCGCGGCGCGCGGCCGGGACGCGGTCCGGTCGCGCTTCTCCGGCCGCTCCTTCCGTGCCACGCGCTTCTTCCGGACCGTGCGCCGCTTGCGTGCGGTGCGTCGCTCCCGGGGCACATGTCTTTCCCGTGCCGCGCGCGCAGGACACGGCACGAGGGTCCGTACGCCACGGCGTACGGACCCTCGTCATGCTGCGGTCGGCCCGTTCAGTCCTGTTTTTTTCGGCGGGTGCCGAAGACGATCTCGTCCCAGCTCGGCACCGCGGCCCGGCGGCCCGGGCGTACGCCGTCGGCCTCGGCCTGACGGTCCGTGGTCCCGATCAGCCGGTCGCGGTGTCCGGCCACCGCCCGCGGCATCAGCACATCCGCGTAGGCGGAACCGGCACCTGCGGAGGCGGCCGCCGCGGGCGGCTCGTCGGCCTCCGGCTCCTCCGCGACCGGGTCCGGGACAGGGGGATCGGGCCGTTCCGGGACGACCATGTCGCCGCGGAAGCTCGGAACCGCTTCCAGCAGGCTGGTCAGCGAATCGCGTTCACCGGACGAGATGCCGCCCACGTGCTCCTCGGGGTCGGGCACGGGGGCCGGGAGCGACGGGCGGTCCAGGGAGCGGTCCAGCGGCCGGTCGCGGGGCAGCCGGGCGATCCGGGGCACGAAGGGGAAGGTCGGCTCGGGCGCGGCGACCTCGTCGGTCTCGCCGATCAGCGAACGCGCCTCGTCGTCCATGGCTTGGACCAGCCGACGCGGCGCGTCGTACGTCCAGCTCGCCGAGTGGGGTTCGCCCGCCACCCGGTAGACGAGCAGGACCTCCCAGGTGCCGTCGTCGCGGCGCCACGAGTCCCACTGGACGGTCTCCTTGTCGGCGCCGCGCAGCAGCAGCCGCTCCTTGACCGCCTCGCCGAGCAGGGGACCGGTGTTCTCGCCGGGACGGCGTACGGGGGTCTTGCGGGCGCGCTCGGCCATGAAGGCGCGTTCCGCGAGGACAGGGCCCTCGAAGCGACGGACACGGTCGACCGGGATCCCGGCGAACTGGGCGACCTCCTCGGCGGAGGCGCCCGCCCGTATCCGCGCCTGGATGTCGCGCGGGCGGAGGTGGCTCTCCACCTCGATCTCGATCTGGCCCAGCCGCGCACGGTCGTTGCGCACGGCGGCTCGCAGCCGCTCGTCGATCGGAAGCGTGTACTCCGTGTTGTCCGCAGCCTTGAGCACCAGTCGTGTGCCGTCGTTGGAGACGGCCACGACACGCAGTTCGGGCATGGGGACCTCCCGGGTGGTGCCTGCCGACGTCACGTGCGTCGCTGCTTCCGCTAGTCGAGTGTGGCCTGCCCGGGTGCAGCCTGCCACAACATTGCCGTGTTGCCCGGTGTGTCGAGCGTGAGCCCTTGACCGCCGGTATGACACGGTGACCCATTGTGCAACATGAAGCGACTTCTGGTCACATCATGTAGCCGATCCCCGTGCGATGCCGCGGCGCCGCCGGTTCGAGCGCCTCCTTGCGGCCCCCTTCCCGAAGATCCCGGACACCCGTGCGGGAATCCGGCTCAGGGCTCGTCACAGTACTCCATTCGGGCCATGTGAGTGGACCGCCGCGCCGTCGAAGTTGTCGTCGGGTGCGGCAGTTGAGCTACCCAGTCGGGGGTCGTATGCCCCTCGCGCGTGTCCTGCTTCACAGAATCTCCCGAAGCGGAACTAATCACTTCGCTCAGATGTCCCTATCTGTTGCATGGTGGGAGAGATGTCAATCAAGGGCTGGAAATGGTGCAGAAGCCGGAAAGTGACACGGATCCCAAGGAAAAGCGAATAGATCTGAGCCTGCCGCAGGTGGCGGGCAGCGCCGTGGCGGCGGTCGCCGCGGCGGTGGCGGCCTCCCAGTTGGGCGTCTACGGAACGATCCTGGGCGCGGGGGTGATGAGCGTCGTCGCCACGTGCGGCGGTTCCGTCTTCCAGCACTTCTTCCGTCGCACGGGGGAGCAGATCCGCGAGGCCACGGTCCAGGCGAAGCACCAGGGCCGCGAGGCGGCCGGGCGGAACCGGGGGGCGGGCGACGCGCGGGCCGCGCGGGGGGAACGGCGGTCCTCACCGGAGCGGGGCCACGGCGGGGTCGAGGGTGCCACGACGGCGCTCCCCGCCATGGACGCGACGACCGTGCTCCCCGCCGTCGACGCCACGACCGTGCTGCGCGCCGTGGACACCGATCAGGACTCCCCCCTGCCGACCGGGCCGTTCGGCGCGACCCGGCCGCTCGCGGCGGTCCGCCCGGGCCGGGGCGGTCCGCCCGACGAGGAGTTCTCCGAGGCCACCACGCACGGCACCCGGTTCCGGGGCTGGAAGCGCTCCGCTGCCGGGGCAGCCGTGGTCTTCGCCGTGGCCATGGCCGGAATCACCACGTACGAACTGGTCTCCGGGAACGACCTGAGCGGTGGCCGGGGCACCACCGTGGGCTCCGTCGTGCGCGGCGGCGAACGGGACACCGGGACGAACGACCCCGCGCCGTCGACCGGCACCGGCCCGGACCGGGACCGGACGCCGGGGCAGGAGAGCGGCGAGGCCCCCGGCACGGCGCCGGGCGACGGCCAGAGCCGGAACCCCGACTCCGGTCAGGACGGCCGCGCCCCGGCCGATCCGACGCCCAGCCCCACGCGGCCCGGCGACAGCGGTGAGGGGGCCGGTCCGTCCCCGGCGGCCACACCCGCCCCGTCGGCCCCCGGCGACGGCGGCGTCGCCCCGCAGCCCACGGATGCCGGGCAGGCCCCGGCGCAGGGCGGACAGGCCACCACCGGCACCGACACCGGCCGA
Organism: Streptomyces sp. NPDC032161; assembly: GCF_040636995.1. Lineage (NCBI taxonomy): Bacteria > Bacillati > Actinomycetota > Actinomycetes > Kitasatosporales > Streptomycetaceae > Streptomyces > Streptomyces sp. NPDC032161. Next base: position 49,702 of record NZ_JBEZVN010000024.1, read on the forward strand.
TGAGACCGAAGGGGCGGCGCCCTCCAGCACCGCCCCTTCGGCCCGGCCTCCGGCCACACGACGCCACTTTCGGAACACGCCCTAGTCGCCCAGCACCCGGCGCAGATAGGCGTTGCCGAACAGCCGGTCCGGGTCGAGCCGGTCGCGTACGGCGGTGAACTCGCCGAAGCGCGGGTAGACCTCGGCGAAGTACTCCGCGTCGCGGGTGTTGATCTTGCCCCAGTGCGGGCGGCCGGCATGGGCGGTCATGATCCGCTCGACGGCCGTGAAGTACGCCTGGTAGGGCGTGCCCCGGTACATGTGGACGGCGATGTACACGCTGTCCCGGCCCGAGGCCGTGGAGAGCGCGATGTCGTCGGCGGGTGCGGTGCGCACCTCCACCGGGAAGCTGATCCGCAGCGGAGAACGATCGACCATCGCCCTGACCTCCCGCAGCGCCTCCAGGGCGGCCTCGCGCGGCACGGCGTACTCCATCTCCACGAAGCGCACCCGGCGCGGACTGGTGAAGACCTTGTAAGGAATGTCGGTGTACGTACGAGCCGAGAGCGCGCGGCTGGAGACCCTGGCGATCGACGGGATCGTCGCGGGGAACGCCCGGCCGACCGCACAGGCCGCCTGGAAGACCCCGTTGGAGAGGAGTTCGTCCTCGATCCAGCCGCTGACCTTCCCGGGAGGCGCGGCCGGTCCCGCGCTGCGGTTGTTGCGCTTGGTGTTGCAGTTGCCGGTGTGCGGGAACCAGTAGAACTCGAAGTGCTCGTTCTCCGTGACCATCTGGTCGAAGTCGGCCGTGACCCGGTCGAAGCTCATCGGCTCCTCACGGGCCGTCAGCAGGAAGACCGGCTCCACGGCGAAGGTGATCGCCGTGACGACGCCCAGCGCGCCGAGCCCGATCCGGGCGACGGCGAAGACGTCGGCGTTCTCCTTCTCCGAGCAGGTCAGCACCCGCCCGTCGGCGGTGACCAGTTCGAGGGCGCGGATCTGCGCGGATATGGACCCCGAGTCGCGGCCGGTGCCATGGGTGCCGGTCGACGTGGCACCGGCGACCGTCTGCTTCATGATGTCGCCCATGTTGGTGAGCGAGAGGCCCTCCCGCGCCAGGACGGTGTTGAGCCGCTCCAGCGTCGTGCCGGCCCCGACGGTCACCGTCATCGCCTCGCGGTCGATCTCCCGGACGCCGGCGAGCAGGTCGGGGCGGATCAGCAGTCCGTCGGTGGCCGCCACCGACGTGAAGGAGTGCCCGGAGCCGACCGGCTTCACCCGCAGACCGTCCTCGGAGGCCCGGCGCAGCGCCTCGGCCAGTTCGGGCGCGGAGCCGGGGGTCACGGCCCGCGCCGGACGTGCCGTGACGTTCCCCGCCCAGTTACGCCACGCGCTCGTCGTCGTCCGTGCGCCGGTTCCGGTCATCTTCCCCACGCCCTCCCGTAGCGGCCGGCCCGCTGAGCCGGCGGTACCCCAGGAACGCCACCGCGGCCGCGAGCGCTCCCGCTGCGGCGGGCACCGCGTACCCCGCCTCGGCCCCGGAGGCGTCGACCACCCAGCCGGCGGCCGAGGAGCCGAGTGCCACGCCGACGGCGAGCCCGGTGCTGGTCCAGGTCATGCCCTCGGTCAGTGCGGTGCGCGGTACGTGCTGCTCGACGAGGGCCATGGTGGTGACCATCGTCGGTGCGATGGCGAGGCCTGCGACAAAGAGCGCCACGGCCAGGAACGGCAGGCTCCCGGCCAGTTGGAGGGGGATCATACTCACGGCCATCGCGCACACACCCAGCAGCCACCGGGTGGACGGCTTCCCGCCCGGCCGCAGCAGGCCGAAGACGGCCCCGGCCACGCAGGACCCCAGGGCGTACACGGCCAGGACGAGACTCGCCGCCGCCTTGTGCCCCTGCTCCTCGGCGAAGGCCACCGTCACCACGTCGATCGCCCCGAAGATCGCCCCGGTCGCCATGAACGTCACCACGAGCACCCGCAGACCCCGGGAACGCATCGCGGAACCGCCGGTGTGCTGCTCGCGCGGGTGCGGGACCGGTTCGGTGGCACGCTGCGCGGTCAGCCAGACCACGCCGACCAGCAGGAACACCGCCGCGAGCAACGGGCCCGCCTCCGGGAACCAGGACGTGGACAGGCCGATCGAGATGATCGGCCCGAAGATGAAGCACACCTCGTCGACGATCGACTCCCACGAGTACGCGGTGTGCAGCCGCTGCGGCGAACCGCGGTAGATCTCCGCCCAGCGGGCCCGGATCATCGAGCCCACGCTGGGCACGCCGCCGGCGCCCGCCGCGAAGACGAAGAGCGTCCAGTCCGGCAGCCGCTGCTGCGCGCAGACGAGGAGCCCGGCCACCGCCGCGAGCGCGACGAGCGTGGCGGGCCGCAGCACCCGGCACTGACCGTGACGGTCCACGAGCCGGGAGATCTGCGGTCCGATCACGGCCGCCGACATCGCCAGCGTCGCGGAGAGCGCCCCGGCGAGCCCGTAGCGGCCGGTGAGCTGGGAAACCATGGTCACCACGCCGATGCCCATCATGGACAGCGGCATCCGGCCGAGGAATCCGGCCGCCGAGAACCGCTTGGTGCCGGGGGCGGCGAAGATCGCGCGGTAGGGACTGGGCAAGGAAGGCTCCGGGGCGATGCGATCGAACGTGCCTGTGACGAACGTGTCTGTTGCGCCTGGATGCGGCCGGTACAGCTTATGGGCGGGGGACGGGAGGGGAGCGGGGCGGGCCCCGGGCTCCGCGCGGGAGGCCGGGGGCGGGCACCCGGACCGGGGCTGGCGCGGGCGGCCGGGGCGCGGAGGCGGTGCCGGGGGATGTCGGTGGAAGCACTGACCGGGGCGAGTGGCAGGATCGATGGCATGTCCGATCTGTGTGATCCCGCTCCCTACGACGCCCTGCTGCTGCTCTCCTTCGGCGGCCCCGAAGGCCCGGACGACGTGGTCCCGTTCCTGGCGAACGTGACCCGCGGCCGGGGCATCCCCGAGGAGCGGCTGAAGGAGGTCGGCAAGCACTACTTCCGGTTCGGCGGCGTCAGCCCGATCAACGCCCAGAACAGGGCGCTGCTGGACGCCCTGCGCAAGGACTTCGCGGAGCACGGCCTGGACCTGCCGGTGTACTGGGGCAACCGCAACTGGGCGCCCTACCTCACCGACACCCTGCGCGAGATGGTCGCGGACGGCCGTCGCCGCATCGCCGTCCTCGCCACCAGCGCCTACGCCTCCTACTCCGGCTGCCGGCAGTACCGCGAGAACCTCGCGGAGTCGCTGGCCGCCCTGGAGGCCGAGGGGCTGGCGGTGCCCCGCGTCGACAAGCTGCGGCACTACTTCAACCACCCCGGGTTCGTGCGGCCCATGGTGGACGGCGTCCTCGCCTCCCTGGCCGACCTGCCCGAGGACGTACGGGCCGGGGCGCACCTCGCCTTCACCACGCACTCCATCCCCGTGTCCGCCGCCGACACCTCCGGCCCCGTCGAGGGACACGGCGACGGCGGCGCCTACGTCGCGGCCCATCTCGACATCGCCCGTCTGATCGTCGACGCGGTGCGCGAGGAGACCGGCATCGAACACCCCTGGCGGCTCGTCTACCAGTCCCGCAGCGGCGCCCCGCACATCCCGTGGCTTGAACCCGACATCTGCGACCACCTGGAGAGCCTGCACGGCGAGGGCGTCCCCGCCGTGGTCATGGCCCCCATCGGTTTCGTCTCGGACCACATGGAGGTCCTGTACGACCTCGACACCGAGGCCACCGCGAAGGCGGCCGAACTCGGACTCCCGGTCCGCAGGTCCGCGACCGTGGGCACCGACCCCCGGTTCGCGGCGGCCGTGCGCGAACTGGTGCTGGAACGGGCCGGGACCGAGCGGGGGTGCGCTCCGGAGCGCTGCGCCCTGGGCGCGCTCGGCCCGAGCCACGACCTGTGTCCGGTCGGGTGCTGTCCGGCCCGGGCACCCAGGCCCGCAGCCGCGGGCGCCGACAGTCCCTACGCCTGATCCGCCCGGGGCGTACGGCGGCACCGCCGCCCCGCCCGGGACCGAGGGCCCGCCGTGGCTTCCGTCGCCCGTGCCTCGCCGTAGTCCGCCGACATCCGTCGTCCGCCGACACCTGGAGCGCCGTGACCGACCCGAACCCGTCCGAACTGCTCGACCTCGCCCTGGAGGCCGCCCGTCGCGCCGGTGAGCTGCTGCGCGACGGCCGCCCGGCCGACCTGGGCGTGGCCGCGACCAAGTCCAGTCCGATCGACGTCGTCACCGAGATGGACATCGCCGCCGAGAAGCTGATCACCGGCCTCCTCGCCGAACGCCGCCCCCAGGACGGCTTCCTCGGCGAGGAGGGCGCCAGCACGCCGGGCAGCAGCGGTGTCCGCTGGGTCATCGACCCGCTCGACGGCACGGTGAACTACCTGTACGGCCTGCCCACCTGGGCCGTCTCCATCGCCGCGGAGCGGGACGGCGTGCGGATCGTGGGCGTGGTGGAGGCTCCGATGCGCCGGGAGACGTACTGGGCCGTGCTCGGCGGCGGCGCGTACGCCCGCGGGGCGCACGGCGAGAACACCGCTCTGCGCTGCCGGCCCGCGCCACCGCTCGACCAGGCGCTCGTCTCGACCGGTTTCAACTACGTCGCCCACGTCCGCGCGCACCAGGCGGACGTGGCCCGGCGGCTGATCCCGCGGCTGCGCGACATCCGGCGCGGCGGCTCCGCGGCCGTGGACCTGTGCGACGTGGCGGCGGGCCGCCTCGACGGCTACTACGAGCGCGGGCTCCACCCCTGGGACCTGGCGGCCGGTGACCTCATCGCCCGCGAGGCGGGGGCGTGCACCGGAGGCCGCCCCGGGCTGCCCGCCGACGGGGACCTGACGGTCGCCGCGACGCCGGGCGTCTTCGAACCGCTTCAGGCCCTCCTGGAGGAATACGGCGCCTGGCACGACTGAGGGCTGTCCCGCGGTCCCCGGCGGCGCACATCGACAGCTGCGGCACCTCGCCGCGCTGGCCGCGCTGTCGGGGAGCCCGCGTACGTCCAGCATGCGGGCGTCCCTCCGTCCTGCGATGCGCCACATCCGGGGCGCACCGATCCACCACGCGTCACGGGACAGCCCTCGGGGCCCGTCGTCGACGCACCGTCGTTCGACCGGAGGCCGGCCCGCGCGGCGGACGGGACGGGGAGAGGCCGCAGAGGCCCGTCAGGGGCCCCTGGAGCGGCAGAAGGGCCCCGACCACCACGAACGGTGGCCGGGGCCCTCTCGCGACGGTTCAGACGCCGGTGGTGCCGATCTTGACGCCGTGCTCGGCGGCGAGGCGGTGCAGGTCGTCCAGTTCGCCCTGCTCGACATCCGCGAGGAAGTCGTCGCCCGTCTCCCGAGCCCTTGTGAGGTCGGATTCGGTCGTCCTGATCCGCTGCAGCAGACCAGCGGTGAAAGCGTCCATAATGCGCCCCCTCATCGTGGGTCGGTGGCACGGGGGTGTGCCCGGGGTTTCCCTCCGCGCGGTGGCGGTAGGGCGGTGATCACGCACTCTCCGGGGACGGAGTGGCCTGTGGCACGCCACATTCGAGGCGTGATCTCGGGTGTGAATGCGTCCTCCCCGGCCCGAACCTCACAGAAACCTCAACTGGCCCGGAAATCCGGTGAATTCCCGGGGGGTCCGGGCCGGTGAACGCCGTCTTACCGCCGGTTTATGCGCGTTGCGGGCAGGATGGAGCAGCGCATGACCGTGTAGATGAGCGGTCCGCTTCACGGACCGTGTGCGCATCGGCACGCTCTGCGTTTTCGACGTGGTGAAGCCTGAACGTGAAAACGTGAAATCTCTGAGGAAGGACAGCGCCGTGCGCGTACTCGTCGTGGAGGACGAGCAGCTGCTCGCCGATGCGGTGGCCACCGGATTGCGCCGAGAGGCGATGGCCGTCGATGTCGTGTACGACGGCGCGGCGGCCGTGGAGCGCATCGAGATCAACGACTACGACGTCGTGGTGCTGGACCGGGACCTTCCCCTGGTGCACGGTGACGACGTCTGCCGCCGGGTCGTCGAGCTGGGCGTCCCCACGCGGGTGCTCATGCTCACGGCGTCCGGGGACGTCAGCGACCGGGTGGAGGGGCTGGAGCTCGGCGCCGACGACTATCTGCCCAAGCCGTTCGCGTTCAGCGAGCTCACCGCCCGCGTGCGGGCCCTGGGCCGGCGCACGACGGTGGCGCTGCCGCCCGTCCTGGAACGCGCCGGCATCAAGCTGGATCCCAACCGGCGGGAGGTGTTCCGCGGCGAGACCGAGATCCAGCTCGCGCCGAAGGAGTTCGCCGTGCTGGAGGTACTGATGCGCAGCGAGGGCGCGGTCGTCTCGGCCGAGCAGCTGCTGGAGAAGGCGTGGGACGAGAACACCGACCCATTCACCAACGTCGTCCGGGTCACCGTCATGACGTTGCGCCGCAAGCTCGGCGAGCCCCCGGTGATCGTCACCGTGCCCGGCTCCGGCTACCGGATCTGAGCGCCGATGCCCAGCGTCCCGGCGCCCCCGACGGCGCCTCCGAAGCCCACCTGGGAGCCCAAACAGCCGGAGCCGCCGTACTGGCTGCGCCCGACCATCCGCATACGGCTCACGCTGCTCTACGGCGGCATGTTCCTGATCGCGGGCATCCTGCTGCTCTCGATCATCTACATGCTGGCCGCCCAGGCCCTCCACGTGGGCAGTGAGCTGCCGTTCAGGATCGTGAGCGGCCGGATCGTCAGCGACGTGTGCAACTTCGGCACGAACCCCACGCCGGACGCCATCAACGCGGCGATGAACTCCTGCGTCAACCACCAGCGGCAGCAGGCGCTGGACACGCTGCTGAACCGGTCGCTGCTGGCCCTGGTAGGCCTCAGCGTCATCGCGTTCGCCTTCGGCTACGCCATGGCGGGCCGGGTGCTCTCCCCGCTGGGCCGGATCACCCGCACCGCCCGCAGGGTGGCCGGAACGGACCTGTCCCGCCGGATCGAGCTGGACGGACCGGACGACGAGCTGAAGGAGCTCGCCGACACCTTCGACGAGATGCTCGACCGCCTGGAGCGCGCCTTCACGGCCCAGCAGCGGTTCGTCGGGAACGCGTCGCACGAACTGCGCACGCCGCTCGCGATCAACCGCACGCTGCTGGAGGTGCACCTCTCCGACCCTCAGGCGCCGGCGGAGCTCAAACAGCTGGGGAAGACCCTGCTGGCCACCAACGAGCGCAGCGAGCAGCTGGTGGAGGGCCTGCTGCTGCTCGCCCGCAGCGACAACCAGATCGTCGAACGCAAGCCGGTCGACCTGGCCGAGGTCGCCTCGCGCGCCATCGACCAGACGCGCGCCGAGGCCGAGGAGCGGGGTGTGGAGATCCGCGGCGAGCGGTCCCCGGCCGTCATCCAGGGCAACGGCGTCCTGCTGGAACGGATCGCGCTGAACCTCGTGCAGAACGCCGTGCGCTACAACGTGCCGGAGAACGGCTGGGTGGAGGTCACCACCACACTGCAGTCCGGCCACGCCGTGCTGGTGGTCTCGAACACGGGGCCGGTGGTGCCCGCCTACGAGATCGACAACCTCTTCGAGCCCTTCAGACGGCTGCGTACGGAGCGGACGGGGAGCGACAAGGGGGTCGGGCTCGGCCTGTCGATCGCGCGGTCCGTGGCGCGCGCCCACGGCGGCCGTATCGTCGCGGAACCCCGTGAGGGAGGGGGCCTTGTGATGCGCGTCTCACTGCCCGTCTGACCGCGCCGACGCGGCGAATCGTACCCGAAGTGCTTTGTTCGCTTTGGGCGGAATTTTCGTGACCTGTGACCAAGGCGTCCATGTGTGATCGATCACAGAAACGAATTTCTATACGTCAACGCTCCGTGATGGGCGCCCACGCCGGAAATCCCGCAAAGCCGGGGTTTTCGGGGCCCGATATCACGGGAAGTACACGGGGTGGCGCCCGTGAAGCGCGACGCGAGGGCCGTGTACGGTCCCCATCGCCACCCAGACCGATCACTCCCGAGCGGTCCTTTTGGGTGTCGATTGAGTAACAGACCTTGATGTGAGGCAAAATCTCCGCCTCGGGTCGGGCACAAGTCCGGCCTCTCACGCGTTACGTGCGCTGAGACACCGCAGACACCCAGAGGGGGAGAGCGACATGGCAACCGATTACGACACTCCACGCAAGACCGACGACGACGTCGATCAGGACAGCCTCGAAGAGCTCAAGGCGCGCCGCAGCGACAAGACGGCCTCCGCCGTCGACGTCGACGAGTTCGACGCCGCCGAGGGCCTGGAGCTGCCCGGCGCGGACCTGTCCAACGAGGAGCTGGCCGTCCGGGTCCTGCCGAAGCAGGCCGACGAGTTCACGTGCATGAGCTGCTTCCTCGTGCACCACAGGAGCCAGCTGGCACGGGAGAAGAACGGTCAGCCGATCTGCCGCGACTGCGACTAGGTCGAGTCGGCCGTGACAGGCGACAAACCGTTCCGGAGGCGGCGCCTGCGGCGCAAGAAGTCGTCGGAGGCGGACCAGGGCGGAACAGGCCCGGCGAAAGGCGTGGTGACGCCTGCCGGGCGGTCCGCCCTGTCGCCCTCCCCAGGCGAGCGGTACGACGAGCGAGGCCGGTCGGCCTCGCTCGAAGCAGCCTCGGCACTCGAAGCGGTGACCGCGCAGGGGGGACATGAAGGAGCCGGCCCGGCCCACGGGGCCGGACAGCTCGACAGAACGGGGCCCCGGACCGCAGGGGGCCGTCTGAGCTCGGTGAAACGGGGCGTGCGCAAGGGTGGGGAGGGCGCCAGGGTCGCGATCGGTCATATCGCCGACCTGATCATCGAGTCCGCCCCCCGCGTCCCCGTGCGCGACCTCGCGACGCTGCGCAAGCAATTCAAGGGCCTCGGGCCCGAGGACCTCGCCGACAAGCTCGTCGCGGGCGCGAGCAGGGCGAGCGCCACCGTCGGCGCCGGTATCGGCGCGGCGGCCATGCTGCCGGTGCCGCCCGCGATGCTCACCGAACTGACGGCGGAGATCACCGGCGTGGCCGCGATCGAGCTGAAGCTCGTCGCGGAACTCTACGAGGTCTACGGGCTGCGCCCGCCGGGCGGACTCACCCAGCGGTCCACCGCCTACCTCACGTCCTGGACGGAGGAGCGCGGCATCGACGTCGCCCAACCCACGACGATCAACGCGGCGCTGGGCGGCCGGATGAAGCGCGAACTGCGCCAGCAGATCACGAAGCGCATGACGCGCGATCTGCCGAACCTGATCCCGTTCCTGGTCGGCGCCGCCGTCGGCGCGATGATGAACCGGCGCGACACCCGGAAGCTCGCCGACAAGATCAGGAAGGATCTGCGCGAGCGCCAGGTCCCCTGGGACCGGCTGCCGGAGCTGCCGCCCCTGGAACGGGCGCGCGGCCCGCGCAAGGGGCCGCGGAAGGAACCGGAGAACTGATCCGCGGGCCCGGGGAACGTCGAAGCCCCGGACACCACCCCGCGAGGGCCGGCCGGCGCGGGATCCTCCGGTCAGGAACGCGCCGAGCCGAGGGCGGCGACCAGCGCCTGCGGTTCCCGGGTCGAGAGGTAGACGTACGGAGTCGGGTCCTGCGGGTCGGTGACCTCCACCCGGACCGCCGTGGGGATGTAGCTGCGCAGCAGCATGAAGGCACGGGTGTCGGCCTTGTACGAGCGCCACGCGCGCGCCTCCTCGCCGTCCAGCACCTCGGCCTCGCCCAGCGCCGAGACCGGGATCCGCGCGTCCCCGGCCACCAGAGCGCCGGCCACCACCCGGATCCTGGCCGAGCCGTACGAACTCACGGCGATCGCCGACAGCGCGCTACCGCCCGCCAGACCGGCCAGCAGGGGCACGGTGCCGAGCGGCAGCAGCATCAGCGCGCAGGCGATGCCGACCAGGAAGGCGATGAGCCACCACGAGCGGGGCGCGGTGAGGCGTTCGTCGAAAGGCGGGGCGGAAGGCTGCATGCGTCCAAGCTTGGCACGGTGCGCCCCGGCATCGGCCGCGCGGGTAAGGTCTGCGCCTGTGAGTGGAACATCTGCGGCTCTGAATCCCCCCGCCGACGCGGTGGAACCGGTACGGCACCCCGAGGCCCCGGCCCCCGGCGAACTCCTCGGCGCGCACTACGAACACTGTTTCGGCTGCGGTGGGGCACAGCCGCACGGGCTGCACCTCCAGGCGCGGGCCGGCGAGGGCGTGAGCGTCACCGCCGAGTTCACCGTGCAGGCCGCTCACCAGGGCGCCCCGGGGCTGGCGCACGGAGGTGTCCTGACCACCGCGCTGGACGAGACGCTGGGCTCGCTGAACTGGCTGCTGCGGGTGATCGCGGTGACCGGGCGGCTGGAGACCGACTTCGTGCGCCCGGTGCCGGTGGACACCGTGCTGCACCTCGACGCCGAGGTCACCGCGGTGCACGGCCGGAAGATCTACTCGCGGGCGACCGGACGGATAGGCGGCCCGGGCGGACCGGTCGCGGTCCGCGCCGAGGCCCTCTTCATCGAGGTGAAGGTCGACCACTTCATCGAGAACGGCCGTCCGGCCGAGATCCGCGCCGCCATGGCCGACCCGGACCAGGTCCGGCGTGCCCGTGCCTTCGAGGTGAACCCCTGATGCGACGGCCCGTGGACGTCCTGATCCGCCGCCTCGACCCGGAGGTGCCGGTTCCGGCCTACGGACACCCTGGGGACGCCGGGGTCGACCTGGTGACCACCGAGTCCGCCGAACTCGCCCCGGGCGAGCGGGCGGTGCTGCCCACCGGGGTGTCGATCGCGTTGCCCGACGGATACGCCGCGTTCGTGCACCCGCGCTCCGGCCTCGCCGCGCGCTGCGGAGTCGCCCTCGTGAATGCCCCGGGGACGGTCGATGCCGGGTACCGTGGAGAGATCAAGGTGATCGTCATCAATCTCGACCCCCGCGAGCCCGTGCGGTTCGAGCGTTTCGACCGGATTGCCCAGCTGGTCGTGCAGCAGGTCGAGAAGGTGCGCTTCCACGAGGTGGCCGAGCTTCCGGGTTCGGCCCGCGGCGAGGGAGGCTTCGGATCCACCGGAGGCCACGCCTCCGCCGGAGCCGATGGTGTCGGGGACGGGATCATCCAGGGCGGGAACAGCTACGCTTCGGTCGTACCCGACCGGGAAGGACAGTGACGTGTTCGGACGTCGCAAGAAGAGTGGTTCCGCCGAGGACGTGGCGGACGAAGCGCGCGAGGCCGAGCAGGTCGTCGACGAGCACGATGGCACCGACGCGGCCGACGGCGGCCCGCGCCGGGTGAATCTCCCGCCGGCGCCGCGGCCGGACGGGCCGTGGGACATCACCGAGGTCTCCCAGCCCGGTGAGGGCCGGGTCGATCTGGGCGGCATGTTCGTGCCCGGCGTCGAGGGCATGGAGCTGCGCGTCGAGGTGGCCGGCGACGCGATCGTCGCCGCGACGGTGGTGCTGCGCGACAGCGCCGTCCAGCTCCAGGCGTTCGCCGCCCCCAAGAAGGAGGGCATCTGGGGCGAGGTCCGCGAGGAGATCGCCACGGGCATCACCCAGCAGGGCGGGATCATCGACGAGGTCGAGGGTCCGCTGGGCTGGGAACTGCGCGCCCAGGTCCCCGTACAGCTCCCGGACGGCACGAGCGGCGCGCAGCTGGTGCGCTTCGTCGGTGTCGACGGCCCGCGCTGGTTCCTGCGCGGAGTGATCTCCGGTCAGGGTGCCGTGCAGCCGGAGGCCGCCGGGCTGCTGGAGACGATCTTCCGGGACACCGTGGTCGTCCGCGGCGACGGCCCGATGGCGCCCCGCGACCCGATCGTCCTCAAGCTTCCCAACGATGCCCAGATGGTGCCCGAGGGCGTCCAGCAGGAGGACCAGGAGAGCTCCCGGTTCTCCGGCGGCATGGGCCAGCTCCAGCGCGGCCCGGAGATCACCGAGGTGCGCTGAGCGGACTCGGCGGCAGGGCACGGCGGCACGGGCCGCGGCCCGTGCCGAATCGATCCGAGGCCGGTGGGCCGTACCCCCTTTGCGGAGGGGGTACGGCCCACCGGTCTTTTCGCGTTCGGGAGCGAGCCGGGAGCGGGACGTGTGAGGCGGCGGGACACGTGTGAGGCGGGGAGCGGGCCGGGCCCAGAGGCGCGCGAGAGGCGCGCGTAGGGGGCGCGTATGGGGCACGTATGTGCTCCGTCAAAGGCCACCCGAACGCCGTAAGGAAGCCATCAACGCACGTCGGAACGGCATCGACGCGGGGTTTGCTCAAGGGGTCAGAGAATCCCGTACCTCATCCAGGAGCACACGATGGCTGATCCGGCCTTCGTCGTCACCACGATCGCGGTGTTCGCGCTGGTGGCCCTCGTCGCCAAGGGGGTGGCCAGGCTGTGACCGCCGAGAACGTCGTCGGCCTCGTCGTGGCCGTCGCCCTGCTGGGCTATCTCGTCCTCGCCCTGCTGTACCCGGAGAGGTTCTGAGCCCGATATGAGCCCCGTCCTCGCCGGAGCGCTCCAGGTCCTCGCGCTCGTCGTGGCGCTGGGCCTGGTGTACCGCCCCCTGGGCGACCACATGGCCCGCGTCTACTCCTCCCGGAAGCACCTCCGGGTCGAGAAGTGGATCTACAAGGCCATCGGCGCCAACCCGGACACCGAGATGCGCTGGCCCGCCTATCTGCGCGGTGTGCTCGCCTTCTCCGCGGTGAGTGTCCTCTTCCTCTACCTCCTCCAGCGGCTCCAGGGCAGTCTGCCCGGATCGCTGGGCTTCGCCTCGATCGACCCCGACCAGGCGTTCAACACCGCCGCGTCGTTCGTGGCGAACACCAACTGGCAGTCGTACGCGGGCGAACAGGCCATGGGCCACGTCGTCCAGACCGGCGGCCTCGCGGTGCAGAACTTCGTCTCGGCGGCCGTCGGCATCGCCGTCGCGATCGCCCTGGTTCGCGGCTTCGCCAGGTCCCGCACCGGTGAACTCGGCAACTTCTGGGCCGACCTGGTGCGCGGCACCGTGCGCGTCCTGCTGCCGGTCTCCGTGGTCGGGGCGCTGGTGCTGGTCGCCTGCGGTGCCGTGCAGAACTTCTCCGGCGTCCACGAGGTCGGCCAGTTCCTGGGCGGCTCGCAGCAGTGGCGCGGTGGCGCGGTGGCCTCGCAGGAGGTCATCAAGGAACTGGGCACGAACGGCGGCGGCTACTTCAACGCCAACTCGGCCCATCCGTTCGAGAATCCCAACGGACTGTCCAACCTTTTCGAGATCTTCCTGATACTCGTCATCCCGTTCGCGCTGACCCGGACGTTCGGCCGGATGGTCGGTTCGCCCAAGCAGGGCTACGCGATCCTGGGGGCGATGGGCGCCATCTGGCTGGGCTTCACCGCCTTGATGATGTGGACCGAATTCGCCCACCACGGGCCCGCGTTCGACGTCGCGGGCGGCGCGATGGAGGGCAAGGAGACCAGGTTCGGCATCGCCGGGTCGTCGATCTTCGCCGTCGCCACGACGCTCACGTCCACCGGCGCGGTGAACTCCTTCCACTCCTCGTACACCGGCTTCGGCGGCGGGATCACGCTGCTGGGCATGCAGCTGGGCGAGGTCGCGCCCGGCGGTGTCGGGTCCGGTCTCTACGGCATGCTGATCATGGCGATCATCGCGGTGTTCATCGCGGGGCTGATGGTCGGCCGCACACCGGAGTACCTCGGCAAGAAGATCGGCACCCGCGAGATGAAGCTCGCCGCCTGCTACATCCTGATCACCCCGGCCCTGGTGCTCTGCTTCACCGCCCTGGCGGTCGCCCTGCCCACGCCGCCCCACTCGATCCTGAACCCCGGCGCGCACGGGTTCTCCGAGGTGCTGTACGCGTACACCTCGGGCGCCAACAACAACGGTTCGGCGTTCGCCGGGCTGAACGCGGACACGCAGTGGTTCAACACGACGATCGGCCTCGCGATGCTGCTCGGCCGGTTCCTGCCGATGGTCTTCGTCCTCGCGCTCGCCGGCTCCCTCGCCGGGCAGCGGCCCGTACCGGCGACCGCGGGAACCCTCGTCACGCACCGGCCGCTCTTCAGCGGTCTGCTGGTCGGCACGGTCCTGATCGTCACCGCGCTGACCTACTTCCCGGCCCTGGCGCTGGGACCGCTGGCCGAAGGGCTGGCGTCATGAACTCCCGTACGAAGCAAGAGGACCCGATGTCCCATGTCACTCCGGCCCGGGCACCGCACCGGGACACGCCCACGGGCCGCACGGGCGAAGGACGCGTCGGCGGGGGACTGTTCGACCCCCGCCAGCTGCTCACCTCGCTCCCGGACGCCGTACGCAAGCTCGACCCGCGGTCGATGGCCAGGTCCCCGGTGATGTTCGTGGTGCTGGTCGGTTCGGTGTTCACCACCGCGCTGGCCTGCCTGGACCCGGGCGACTGGTTCGGCTGGGCGATCGCGGCCTGGCTCTGGCTGACCACGATCTTCGCCAATCTGGCGGAGGCGGTCGCGGAGGGGCGCGGCAAGGCGCAGGCGGACACCCTGCGCAAGGCGAAGACCGACACCGTCGCCCGGCGCGTCACCGACCGCGGAGAGGAACGGGTGCCGGGCACGGACCTGCACATCGGCGACCTGGTGGTCTGCGAGGCGGGCGACATCATCCCCGGCGACGGTGACGTCGTCGAGGGCGTCGCGAGCGTCGACGAGTCCGCCATCACGGGCGAGTCCGCGCCGGTGATCCGGGAATCGGGCGGCGACCGCAGCGCCGTCACCGGGGGCACCAAGGTGCTCTCCGACCGCATCGTCATCAAGATCACCACCAGGCCCGGCGAGACCTTCATCGACCGGATGATCGCCCTGGTCGAGGGGGCCGCCCGACAGAAGACGCCCAATGAGATCGCGCTGAACATCCTGCTCGCGTCCCTCACCGTCGTCTTCCTGCTCGCCGTCGTCACCCTCCAGCCGTTCGCGGCCCACGCCGGCCGTGAGCAGTCGATCATCGTGCTGACCGCACTGCTGGTCTGCCTCATCCCGACGACCATCGGCGCGCTGCTCTCCGCGATCGGCATCGCAGGCATGGACCGACTCGTGCAGCGCAACGTGCTCGCCATGTCGGGACGTGCCGTCGAGGCCGCCGGGGACGTCTCGACCCTGCTGCTCGACAAGACCGGAACGATCACCCTCGGCAATCGGCAGGCGTCCGAGTTCGTCCCCGTCAAGGGCACGACGGCGGCCGAGCTGGCCGACGCCGCCCAGCTGTCCTCACTGGCCGACGAGACGCCCGAGGGGCGCTCGATCGTCGTGCTCGCCAAGGAGAAGTACGGCTTGCGCGAGCGCCACCACGGCGAACTGCGGCAGGCCACCTGGGTCCCGTTCACCGCCCAGACCCGCATGTCCGGCGTGGACATCGACGGACGCGGCGTCCGCAAGGGCGCGACCGGTGCCGTCGTCGGCTGGGTCGAGGCACGCGGCGGCACCGTCTCGCCGGACGCTCGGGAGCTCACCGACAGGATCTCCGAGGCCGGCGGCACCCCGCTGCTGGTGGCGCTGGAGGACGAGCAGGGCGCCCGCGTCCTGGGCGTCATCCACCTCAAGGACGTCGTCAAGGAGGGCATGCGGGAACGGTTCGACGAACTGCGCCGGATGGGCATCCGCACCGTCATGATCACCGGCGACAACCCGCTGACCGCACGGGCCATCGCCGAGGAGGCGGGCGTCGACGACTTCCTCGCCGAGGCCACGCCCGAGGACAAGATGGCCCTCATCAGGCGGGAGCAGTCCGGCGGCAAGCTCGTCGCGATGACCGGCGACGGCACGAACGACGCCCCGGCGCTGGCCCAGGCGGACGTCGGCGTGGCCATGAACACCGGAACCTCGGCCGCGAAGGAGGCCGGGAACATGGTGGACCTGGACTCCAACCCGACGAAGCTGATCGAGATCGTGGAGATCGGCAAGCAGCTGCTCATCACCCGCGGCGCGCTGACGACGTTCTCCATCGCCAACGACGTCGCGAAGTACTTCGCGATCATCCCGGCGATGTTCGCGGCGGTCTATCCGGGCCTGGACAAGCTCAACATCATGCAGCTGTCCTCGCCGCAGTCCGCGATCCTCTCGGCGGTCGTCTTCAACGCGTTGATCATCGTCGCGCTGGTCCCGCTCGCCCTGCGGGGCGTGCGCTACCGGCCCAACAGCGCCGACTCGATGCTCCGCCGCAACCTCGGGATCTACGGCCTCGGCGGTCTGGTCGCCCCGTTCCTCGGCATCAAGGCCATCGACATGATCATCTCCCTCATTCCCGGGCTGCACTGAGCCCACGTCCGGGCTGCACCGAGCCCTCGTCCGGGTCCGACCGAGCCGTCGTCCCCGGGACGGGTTCCCTCTCCCGGACCCAACCGAAATCAGGAATCGGCTGAGCTGCCATGAACGAATCCGTAGCGAACACCGCCCGGCTGCTCTGGGCCGGGCTGCGTGCCCTGCTGGTCCTCACCGTCGTCTGCGGTGTGCTCTATCCGCTCGCCGTGACGGGCATCGCCCAGGGCGTCTTCCCCCATCAGGCCAACGGATCCGAGATCACCGAGAACGGCAGGGTCGTCGGCTCCGAGCTCATCGGCCAGCGATACGACCTGCCGCTGAAGAAGGGCCAGGCCGCGGCGGCCCCGGACCTGCGATGGTTCCAGCCGCGCCCGTCCGCGGGCCTCGGCACCAACAGCGTCAACACCCAGTACCGGCTGCTCGTCTCCGGCGCGACCAACCTGGCCGGCGACAACAAGAAGCTCGTCGGCCAGGTGAAGGCCGCCAAGGCCGACGTCGTCAGGGACAACTCGGTCCCCGGCCACCCCGTCGACCCCGCCGACGTGCCGCCGGACGCGGTCACCTCCTCGGGCTCCGGCCTCGACCCGGCCATCTCCCCGGCGTACGCCCGGCTCCAGGCGCGGCGCGTGGCCGAGCGGAACCACCTTCCCGTCGCCGAGGTGAAGAGGCTGGTCGAGCGGAACACGGAGGGCAGGATCCTCGGCATCGCCGGGGAACCGACGGTCAACGTCCTCCAACTCAACATCTCTCTACGGCAGTTGGTGAACGACCGCTGAGGGGGAGAGGGGGGCACGTCGTCTCCTCCCCGACGACGCGGCCCCCGCCCGCTCCGGGCGTGCCGGGCCGGTCCGGCGCCGTGCCGCTGGTTCAGCGCCGTGCGGCCGGTCCGGCGAGGCCGCCCGGGTAGAGGTACCGCTCCGCAGGGATCACGGTGCCGTCGACCCAGGCCGAGAAGAAGCCCCGGAGGTCCTGGCCCGAGACCTTCGCCGCCAGCGCCTCGAACTGCCGGAACGAGGCGTTGCCGTAGGCGTGGTCGCGGGTCCAGGTCCGCAGCGTGCGGAAGAACGCCTCGTCGCCCACCGTGCGGCGCAGGGCGTGCAGCATCAGCGAGCCCTTGGAGTACAGCGCCGGGTCCAACTCCCTTCCCGGGCCCGGGTCGTAGAGTCTGACGGACCAGAACGACGGGTCGTCGCGGTTGTCCTCCACCTCGGTCCGGTAGTAGTCCGTGTCGAGGTCGGCGCCCTTGTGCTCCTCCCACAACTGCCCGGCGTACTGGGCGAAGCACTCCGCGACGCAGCCGTCGCGCCAGTCCTTGAACGAGACGCTGTCGCCGAACCACTGGTGGGCGTTCTCATGGACCACCGACGCGTCGAAGAGCATCGCGCCGTACGTGGGGCGGCTCTGCGTCTCCAGGGCGATGGGGCCGTCGACGGGCTCCTTCGTGGCGCCGACGACGACGGCGCCCGCCGACGAGAAGGGGTACGGGCCGAACTTCGTGGTCAGGAAGTTCAGGATCTCCGTCTGTTCGGCCTCGGCCTCCGGGTCGATCTCGGCGTCCGGGCTGTACGCCGTGATGACGGGCGTCCCCGCGGCGGTCTTCCCCCGGTGGACGGTGAACCGGTCGATGGCGACCGTACTGAGGTACGTGGCCATCGGACTGTCCTCGGACCAGCGGAAGGTCCTGCGGCCGTTCTCGACGGTCTCCGGTCCGGGCAGCCCGTTGCCGATCGCCGTCCAGCCGTCGGGCACCGTCGCGGTGAGCGCGAAGGTGGCCTTGTCGGACGGGTGGTCGTTGGCGGGGTACCAGGAGGTCGCGGAGTGCGGTTCGCCCGCCACGTACGCGCCGCCGCTCTTCAGGGTGTGCCAGCCCTCGGCGTCGGGCTTCCCGGCGTACTTCACCCGCACGGTGAACGTCGAGCCCTTCGCGACCGGGCGGGCCGGGGTGACGACCAGTTCGTGGGCACCTTCCCGGGAGAACTTCCTCGCCGGTGTGCCGTTCACGGCGACCGATGCCACGGTGAAGCCCTTGAGGTCCAGGCTGAACCGGTCCAGGCCGGTCAGGGCGCGGGCGGTGACCGTGGTGTCGCCGTCGAGGCGGTCGGTGCGCGCAGGGTCGTAGGCGATCCGCACGTCGTAGTGGGAGACGTCGTAGCCGGAGTTGCCGTCGTCGGGGAAGTACGGGTCGCCGACGCCCCAACC
The DNA here is from genome assembly GCF_040636995.1 of Streptomyces sp. NPDC032161. Lineage (NCBI taxonomy): Bacteria > Bacillati > Actinomycetota > Actinomycetes > Kitasatosporales > Streptomycetaceae > Streptomyces > Streptomyces sp. NPDC032161. The sequence continues at coordinate 68,085 of NZ_JBEZVN010000024.1, forward strand.
CCCGACGGCGGCCGAGGCGGGGACGGCGGCCAGGGTGATTCCGCCGATCACGGCGACGAGGGCGGTGGTGGTCCTGCGGCGGTGGTTCGACGGTCTGCGCATCTCTCGATCGCCTCGGTCCTGGGTTCTTGACGGTCCGGACTCGTGATCTCCGGACCGGTGATGTGTGGACTGGTGACATCTGGACCCGCGGCTTACGGGCCGGTGGGTGCCGGGCTCGCGGTGTCGCGCGTTCTCGGCCTTTTGGGGCCGCGGTCAGCGTCGGGGAGCGGTGGAGGCGAGCTTCCACAGCACGGCGACGACGGCGTCGGTGCTGGTCTTCTCCGTCTTCGGATCGACATTGGCGAGGCCGTCGCACGCCTCGTGGATGCAGTCGGAGATGCCAGTGCTGAAGCCGGACGACGGGATGCCCGCGTCCCCGAACGACTCGTGGTCCGAGCCGCTGACCCCGATGTCGAACGTCGGGATGCCACGTTTGGCGAACCATGCCTCGAACGCCTGCTGGGCCTCGGTCTCGCCGCGCTCGTCGTCGTGGACCACGAGCCACTTGTCGGTGTTCCTGCTGCCGGTCTGGTCGAAGTTGAGGTAGACGTCGATCCTGCGTCGATCGGCCGCGGACAGCTTCTTGACGTAGTCCGCCGAACCGATCAGCCCCGGCTCCTCCGCGCCCCACCACGCGAACCGGAGGTGGCGTCGCGGCGCGAGACCGGACTCGGCCACCTGGAGGGCGGCGGCCAGGACGGTGGCCGAGCCGGAGCCGTTGTCGTTGATTCCCGGCCCCTCCGGCACGCTGTCGAGGTGGGCACCGGTCAGCAGCACGTGGTCCGGGTCGCCGCCGGGCCAGTCGGCGATCAGGTTGTGGCCGGTGGCGCCCGCGTACGTGAAGGGGACCAGCCGGGTCCGGAAGCCGGCCCGGTCCAGGGCGCGCTTCACGTACGCCACGGACTCCGCGTACCCCTTCGTGCCGTGTGCGCGGGTGCCGCCGTTGCGGTCGGCGATGCGCTGCAGGGCGCGCAGATGCGGCATCACCTGCTGCTCGGTGACGGTCGGGACGGCGGGGGAGCGGGGGACCGCAGAGGAGTGCGGGGCGGCGGCGGTCGAACGGGGCCGCGCGTCGGCGGGGGCCGCGTACGGGGCCGATGACAGGGACAGGATCACGGCGAGGGCCGCCGTGAGGGCCCCGGTGGCGGGCCCGGTGAAGCTCCTTCGTGTCGTCATGCACACGCTTTCGAGGACAGGGAATGACCCGGGTGGACCGGCGGACCGGCTGACCCGCCCAAGGCTGTCCGGCCGATGTCAGGAAGTTGTCGCGAAGCCGTTGTGCCGCGATCAGGGCGCCGTCGGCGGGGTGCCGCGACGAGGGCACCCCCGGTCGCGCACCGGGCGGGTGGCGCTGTCGGCCGTGCGTCCCGAGCGGGGTGATGCCGGCCGTGCGCCGCGGCGTGGGTACTGCCCGCCGCGCGTCTCGGGAGGGTGAGGGCGCCGTCGGGGGCCGGACTCGCGGTCCCGGGCGTCAGAATCCTGTCAATTCGGTCCCCACCCCCACCCCCTGCCCTATTTGCCGGGAATCGGAGGGGTAGTTTTCGAGATGGCTGCCGCATCGGCCGCAGCCGGCTTTCGAGAAGACAATGGGGCCATGGCACGCGGCAAACTTCGGATCTACCTGGGCGCGGCACCCGGCGTCGGCAAGACGTACGCGATGCTCTCCGAGGCACACCGCCGCGTGGAGCGGGGCACCGACTGCGTCGTCGCCTTCGTGGAGCACCACGACCGCCCGCGCACCGAGGTGATGCTGCACGGTCTGGAGCAGGTCCGGCGCCGCCGGATCGAGTACCGCTCCGTCCTCTTCACGGAGATGGACGTCGACGCGGTCCTGGAGCGCGCGCCAGCCGTGGCCCTGGTGGACGAACTGGCGCACACCAACGTGCCGGGCTCCCGCAACGCCAAGCGCTGGCAGGACGTCGAGGAACTCCTGAAGGCCGGCATAGACGTGATCTCCACCGTCAACATCCAGCACCTGGAGTCGCTCGGTGACGTCGTCGAGTCGATAACCGGGGTACGGCAGCGCGAGACCGTTCCCGACGAGGTCGTCCGCAGGGCCGACCAGATCGAGCTCGTCGACATGTCGCCCCAGGCCCTGCGCCGCCGGATGGCCCACGGCAACATCTACAAGCCGGACCGGATCGACGCGTCCCTGTCCAACTACTTCCGCCCCGGCAACCTGACCGCCCTGCGCGAGCTGGCCCTCCTCTGGGTCGCCGACCGGGTCGACGAATACCTCCAGCAGTACCGCGGCGAGCACAACATCCGCACCACCTGGCAGGCCCGCGAACGCATCGTCGTCGGACTCACCGGCGGCCCCGAGGGCCGCACGCTCATCCGCCGCGCGTCCCGGATGGCGGCCAAGGGCTCCGGCAGCGAGATCCTCGCCGTCTACATCGCCCGCAGCGACGGACTGACCTCCGCCTCGCCCAAGGAACTGACCGTCCAGCGCACCCTTGTCGAGGACCTCGGCGGCACCTTCCACCACGTCGTCGGCGACGACATCCCCTCGGCACTGCTCGAATTCGCCCGCGGGGTGAACGCCACACAGATCGTCCTGGGCTCCAGCCGCCGCAAGACGTGGCAGTACATCTACGGACCGGGCGTGGGCGCCACCGTCGCCCGCGATTCCGGCCCCGACCTCGACGTCCACATCGTCACCCACGACGAGGTCGCCAAGGGCCGCGGGCTGCCCCTCGCCCGCGGCGCCCGGCTGGGCCGGGTCCGCAGCATCTGGGGCTGGCTGGTCGGCGTGGGCGGCCCGGTCCTGCTCACCCTGCTGCTGCGCGAACTGGGCAACGGCCCCGGGCTGGCCAACGACGTCCTGCTGTTCCTCTTCATGACGGTCCTCGCGGCCCTGCTCGGCGGGCTCCGGCCCGCCCTCGCGTCGGCCGCCGTCGGCTCGCTGCTGCTGAACTACTGGTTCACGCCGCCCACCCACACCCTGACCGTGCAGGACCCGGAGAACATCGTCGCCATCGTGATCTTCTTCGCGGTCGCGGTCTCGGTCGCCTCGGTCGTCGATCTGGCGGCCCGCCGCACCCATCAGGCGGCCCGGCTGCGCGCCGAGTCGGAGATCCTCTCCTTCCTGGCCGGCAGTGTGCTGCGCGGCGAGACCAGCCTGGACGCGCTCCTGGAGCGGGTGCGCGAGACGTTCGCCATGGAGTCCGTCGCGCTGCTGGAACGGCGCAGCGACGTCGACCCGTGGACCTGCGCCGGGAGCGTCGGGCCGGGGCCGGTGGCCCGGCCCGAGGACGCCGACGTGGACATGCCCGTCGGCGACCACATGGCGCTCGCGCTCTCCGGCCGGGTGCTGCCCGCCGAGGACCGACGGGTGCTCGGCGCGTTCGCCGCCCAGGCCGCCGTCGTACTGGAACGGCAGCGCCTGGTCGACGAGGCGGAGGAGGCGCGGCGGCTCGCCGAGGGGAACCGGATCAGGACGGCGCTCCTCGCCGCAGTCAGCCACGATCTGCGCACCCCGCTGGCCGCCATCAAGGCGGCCGTCAGCTCGCTGCGCTCCGACGACGTCGCCTGGTCCGACGAGGACGAGGCCGAACTGCTGGAGGGCATCGAGAACGGCGCCGACCGGCTCGACCACCTCGTCGGCAACCTCCTCGACATGTCCCGGCTGCAGACGGGCACCGTCACCCCGCTGATCCGCGAGATCGACCTCGACGAGGTGGTCCCGATGGCGCTCGGCGGCGTCCCCGAGGGCAGTGTGGACCTGGACATCCCGGAGACCCTGCCGATGGTCGACGTCGATCCCGGGCTGCTGGAACGGGCCGTCGCCAACATCGTCGAGAACGCCGTCAAGTACAGCCCGGACGGGCAACGCGTCACCGTGGCCGCCAGTGCGCTCGGCGAACGCGTCGAGCTGCGGGTGGCCGATCGCGGACCCGGCGTCCCCGACGACGCCAAGGACCGCATCTTCGAGCCGTTCCAGCGCTACGGTGACGCCCCGCGCGGTGCGGGCGTCGGACTGGGGCTGGCCGTCGCCCGCGGGTTCGTCGAGTCCATGGGCGGCACACTGGGCGCCGAGGACACCCCCGGCGGAGGGCTCACCATGGTGCTCACGCTGAAGGCCGCGCCGGGACACGTCGGACACGTCCCGATCGGCCGCGACCTGTCCGAGCGGGCCGTCCCGTGACCGCGCGGGACACCCCGATCCTCCCGCGGTCCCGGAAGGCCGCCGCACCGCAGACCGCCGCACGGGCGGTCGCCCTACAGCAGAAAGGCAGGGCCCCCATGACCCGGGTGCTCGTGGTCGACGACGAGCCGCAGATCGTACGCGCCCTCGTGATCAACCTGAAGGCGCGCAAGTACGAGGTGGACGCCGCGCCCGACGGCGCCACCGCGCTCCAGCTCGCCGCCGCACGCCACCCCGACGTCGTCGTCCTCGACCTCGGCCTGCCCGACATGGACGGCGTCGAGGTGATCAAGGGGCTCCGCGGCTGGACCCGGGTGCCGATCCTGGTGCTCTCCGCCCGTCACACCTCCGACGAGAAGGTCGAGGCGCTGGACGCGGGTGCCGACGACTACGTGACCAAGCCGTTCGGCATGGACGAGCTGCTGGCCCGGCTGCGGGCCGCCGTACGCCGCGCCGAACCGGTCGGCGGGCAGGGCTCCGACGACGTCGTGATCGTCGAGACCGGGGAGTTCACCGTCGATCTGGCGGCGAAGAAGGTCCAGCGCGCGGGACGCGACGTGCGGCTCACCCCCACGGAATGGCACCTCCTGGAGGTCCTGGTCCGCAACAGCGGCCGGCTGGTCAGCCAGAAGCAGCTGCTCCAGGAGGTCTGGGGGCCCTCGTACGGCACCGAGACCAACTACCTGCGGGTCTACATGGCACAGCTGCGGCGCAAGCTGGAGGCCGACCCCTCGCACCCCCGGCACTTCGTCACCGAACCGGGGATGGGCTACCGCTTCGAACGCGGCTGAGACGGGTGTGCGGGGGCGGGCGTGCGGGGCAGGCGTGCCCGGCGGACGTGCGCCCGGCCAGGCGCGCGTGTCGGGTAGGTACGCGTGTCGCAGGGGGCGCCCGGGGCTGGAGGCGCCTGCGGTCGATTCGGCCGGCGCGTGGGGTCGCCAACGGTGGGGCCCGGCGGCCATTTCGGGAACCCGTTCGAGTGAGACCGGACACCCACTCGGCGGACCGGGGACCGGTACCCTTCGGGTATGAGTGCTGTTCCTCGATTCGAGAAGCCCGGAAGGTCCGGTAAGGCGGAGAAGCCTTCCGGCCGCTTCCGGCGGATGCTCGACCGACTGTCCAGCTCCCAGGAGGACCTGGAGTCCGAGGAGCTGCAGGAGGACTCGCAGGCTTCGGGCTGTACGCGGATCTCCGAATGCACCGACCGGCAGATCGTGAAAGTGACCGGTACGTTGCGGACCGTCACCCTGCGACCGCGCGCCGGAGTACCCGCCCTGGAGGCGGAGCTGTTCGACGGCACCGCGCCGCTGGACGTGGTCTGGCTGGGCCGGCGCTCCATCGTCGGCATAGAACCGGGCCGCAAGCTCATCGCCTCGGGCCGGATCGCCATGAGTCACGGACGCCGGGTGCTGTTCAACCCCAAATACGAACTCCGACCGCTCGGCAAGGAGTAGCCGGTGACGTCTCACGACAAGCCGACGTCCGACACGGACCGCATCACCCGCACCGACCCCCAGGAGGCCGAAGCGAAGGCGGTCACGGAGGCCGCGCTCTTCGAGGCGTTCGGCGGGGTCCGGGGGATGGTGGAGACAGTCGTTCCCGGGCTGCTCTTCGTCACGATCTTCACGATCAACAAGGACCTGCACGTCTCGGCCATCGCGGCCCTGGTGGTGTCGCTGGTCCTCGTGGCCGTACGGCTGGTCCTCAAGGACACCGTCAAGCACGCCTTCAGCGGTGTCTTCGGCGTCGCCTTCGGTGTCGTCTTCGCGATGATGACCGGCAATGCCAAGGACTTCTACCTGCCGGGCATGCTCTACACGCTCGGCCTGGCCCTCGCCTACCTGGTCACCACCCTCGCCGGGGTGCCGCTGATCGGTCTGATCCTCGGCCCGGTCTTCAAGGAGAACCTCTCCTGGCGCACCAGGAACCCCGGCCGCAAGAAGGCGTACGCCAAGGCCAGCTACGCCTGGGGCCTGATCCTGCTCGCCAAGTGCGCGATCCTCTTCCCGCTGTACTGGTGGGCCGACACCACCCAGCTCGGCTGGGTCCTGGTCGCCCTGAAGATCCCGCCGTTCCTTCTCGCGGTGTACCTGACCTGGGTCTTCCTCGCCAAGGCGCCGCCGCCCATCGACGTCTTCGCCGAGATGGAGGCGGAGGAACAGGCCGAGAAGGCCCGCAAGGCGGAGGCCCGTGCGGCGGCCGAGGCGGGGGCGGCGACCCGTTCCCAGGATTTCTGAACGCGTCGACGGCATCGGCGGACACGAGGGCCCGGAACCATGGAACAGGTTCCGGGCCCTCGGCGTACCGCCCGTGTGCGCGCCGCGTCAGCCCTCCGAGTCGCCCCGACGCACCGACAGCAGATCCTCCAACTGCTCCTCGCGGGCCTGCGCGGCCACGAACAGCAGCTCGTCACCGGCCTCCAGCGTCTCCTCCGTGCTCGGCGTCAGCACCCGCTGCCCGCGGATGATGGTGACCAGCGAGGTGTCCTCGGGCCAGGCCACATCGCCGACCTGGGTGCCGGCCAGTGCCGACTCCGGAGGCAGCGTCAGCTCGACCAGGTTGGCGTCGCCGTGGCTGAAGCGCAGCAGCCGTACCAGATCACCGACGCTCACCGCCTCCTCGACCAGGGCCGACATCAGACGGGGCGTGGAGACCGCCACGTCGACCCCCCACGCCTCGTTGAACAGCCATTCGTTCTTGGGGTTGTTGACCCGGGCGACGACCCTCGGCACGCCGTACTCGGTCTTCGCGAGCAGCGAGACGACGAGGTTCACCTTGTCGTCGCCGGTCGCGGCGATCACGACGTTGCAGCGTTGGAGGGCCGCCTCGTCGAGCGAGGTGATCTCGCAGGCGTCGGCCAGCAGCCACTCCGCCATCGGCACCCGCTCCACCGAGATGGCCGTCGGCGCCTTGTCGATGAGCAGCACCTCGTGCCCGTTCTCCAGCAGTTCGCCGGCGATGGAACGGCCCACCGCGCCGGCACCGGCAATCGCGACACGCATCAGTGACCGCCCTCCTCGGGCCCTTCGGCGAAGGCCGCCTCGACCTTCGCGATCTCGTCCGTACGCATCATCACGTGGACGAGATCGCCCTCCTGCAGCACCGTCTGCGAGCTGGGCAGTATGGCTTCGCCCAGACGGGTGAGGAAGGCCACGCGGACGCCCGTCTCCTCCTGAAGGGTGCTGATCTTGTGGCCGATCCAGGACGGGGTGGTGTGCACCTCCGCCAGCTGTACGCCACCGCTCGGGTCGCGCCACAGCGGCTCGGCGCCCGACGGCAGCAACCGCCGCAGCATCTGGTCCGCGGTCCAGCGCACGGTGGCGACCGTGGGGATGCCCAGACGCTGGTAGACCTCGGCGCGCCGAGGGTCGTAGATCCGCGCCGCGACGTTCTCGATGCCGAACATCTCGCGGGCCACCCGGGCCGCGATGATGTTCGAGTTGTCACCGCTGCTCACCGCGGCGAACGCGCCGGCTTCCTCGATCCCGGCCTCACGGAGGGTGTCCTGATCGAAGCCCACACCGGTGACGCGCCGCCCACCGAAGCCCGACCCGAGACGCCGGAACGCCGTGGGGTCCCGATCGACGACGGCGACCGTGTGCCCCTGCTGCTCCAGGGTCTGCGCGAGAGCGGCTCCCACTCGCCCGCAGCCCATGATGACGATGTGCACCTTGTGCCTACCTCGCAGTCCTGGTCATCCGGCTGACCTGCGAAAACACCCTGCTCACACTTCTTCCTCAGTTTGCCGGGCAAAACAACGGGGCAACGGTCCGTCCCGTTGCCCAGGATGAGCTTATGCGGCGGGAAGCGCGAAGCCCCATCCGACCGCGCTTTCGACGCGTCCGCGACGGAGGCCGGGCAGTGCGCCCGGTTCCGGCCATCGCACCGTGTCGACGGAGCGGTCGGTTCCGGCCACCCTGCCATGCCGGGAGCCCGTCCGTGAGGACGGTGCACCCGTGGGCAGGGGCATTCGCACGAGGCGGGCGCGTTCGGACGGGGCGGGCGCGTTCCCGGGGGAGCGGGCGCACGCACCGTGGCGGCGCCACGACGTCATGCACGCACCGGCTGCTCGGGCTTCCTGCGGCCCTCGTCGCTCGCGGATGCGGGTCCCTCGGGGTCGGCCTTCTCGCGACCCTTGAGCTCGACCAGGACAGACATCTAACATGTCAGTTCATGGAGACCTTGCGGACCCTGCGTCCTGTCCGACGGACGTTGTTGCGGGAAACGGCGTACGAGGCGATCCGTGACGCGATCGTGCATGGCGAGATCCCGCCCGGCACCCCCGTACGGGACGCGGACCTCGCCGAACGTCTCGGGCTGTCCCGGGCGCCGGTCCGCGAGGCGCTGTCCCGGCTCTCCGGCGAGGGGCTCGTGGAGTCCAAGCCGCAGAGCTACACGCGGGTGACCCGCCTGGTCCCGCGCGACGTCCGGGACGCGGCGGCCGTCGTACGGGCCATGCACGAACTGGCCGCCCGGACCGCCGTGCCCCGTCTCACGGACGCGGGCCTCGCCGCGATGCGCGAGGCGAACGACGCGTTCCGGGACGCGGCCCGCCGAGGCGACGTGGCGGAGGCGCTGCGCGCCGACGACCGGCTCCACGACGTGCTCGTCATCGCCTGCGACAACCGTGCCGTGGCCGCCACCGTCGAGCGCTACACGCCTCTGATCCGGCGGTTGGAGTGGAGGCGGTTCGGCACGGCGAGCGCGGCGCACGGTTCCGCGGAACTGCACGACCGGCTGATCGAGGCGTGCGCGGCGCGCGACACCGACGCGGCGGTCCGGATCACGGCCGAGATCTGGCGGGCACTCGAAGAACTCGCCGACGACCCTGCCGAGGAGCACTCGGCGTAGGCGTTCCCAGCACGCAGCACGCAGCACGCAGCACGCAGCACGCAGCACCGGCGCCCGCGAGACCCGTACGCCCCGGTGCCAGTACGTGTCAGTACCCGCACGCCTCAGTGCCAGTACCGGTACGAGCCAATGCCCGTACGCCGCAGTAGGGCGTCCGATCATCGTCCCCGACGCCGACAGCCGGTCGCCCCCTGCCTCGCCCCCGGCGAGCCGACAACCACTTCGGCAAGCCGATCGCAACCCCGCTCCGAGCACAGCCCCGACCCGCCCCGACCGAGGGAGCCTCCGTGATGCCCGCAGCACCCCAGTCCTCTTCGTCCCCGTTGCCGACCGTCGCTCACCCGTCCCCGTCCGCCCCTCCCGCCTCGCTCTCCTCGTACGATCGTCACCCCCTCCTCTTCGGCCCCTCGCCCATACACCGCCTCGACCGGCTCACCGACCACCTCGGCGGCGCCGCCGTCTGGGCCAAGCGGGAGGACTGCAACTCCGGCATCGCCTACGGCGGCAACAAGACCCGCAAGCTCGAATACCTCGTGGCCGACGCCCTCGCGCGGGGCTGCGACACCCTCGTCTCCATCGGCGGCGTCCAGTCCAACCACACTCGCCAGGTCGCGGCGGTCGCCGCCCGCACCGGCCTCAAGTGCGTACTCGTCCAGGAGAGCTGGGTCGACTGGCCCGACGCCGTCTACGACAAGGTCGGCAACATCCTGATCAGCCGCCTGGCCGGGGCCGACGTGCGCCTGGTGCGCGCCGGTTTCGGCATCGGCGTCAAGGAGAGCTGGGAGTGGGCGCTGCGCGAGGTCGAGGAGGACGGCGGCAGGCCGTACGCCATCCCCGCCGGAGCCTCGGACCACCCGCTCGGCGGACTCGGCTTCGCGAACTGGGCGTACGAGGTCGCCGAGCAGGAACGCGCGCTCGGCGTCTTCTTCGACACGGTGGTCGTCTGCTCGGTGACCGGTTCCACCCAGGCCGGCATGGTCGCGGGATTCGCCGCGCTCGAAGAGGCGGGCGGCCGGCCACGACGCGTGCTCGGCATCGACGCCTCCGCCGACCCCACGCGCACCCGGGAGCAGATCGCCCGGATCGCCGCGGCCACCGCACGGCTCATCGGGGTGCGCCGGGAGATCACCGCGGACGACATCGAACTGGACGCGCGCTACCACGCGGGCACGTACGGCATTCCCGACGACACCACGCTCGACGCGATGCGGCTCGCCGCCCGTACCGAAGGAATGATCACCGACCCCGTGTACGAGGGGAAATCGATGGCGGGAACGATCGATCTCGTGTCACGCGGCGAAATCCCGCGGGATTCCACCGTTCTTTACGCACATCTCGGAGGTCAGCCCGCGCTCAATGGCTACAGCGCTCTGTTCCAGGACGCCTGAGCACACGTGCGCCGGCGCCTGCGCGGGGGCTTGCGGGTCGCTCGTACGGAGCGCCTCGGGGCCCGGCGCAGTGCCGGTGCGCAGTTTCTGTGCGTAGTTCCCCGGCGCGGTTTCCGACGCGCGGGCGCAAGGATTTCGTTAAGGATTTCGTGGCGGTTTCGGCTGAGCGCAGGGAAATGGCGGGCCACGGCGCCCACAGTTCTGCACCTTCCATATGGAACGCTTACGATCCTCTGCGTGTCCAAACTGACCGACCTGCCCAAACGGATTCTGATCGGACGGGCGCTGCGCAGCGACAAGCTGGGAGAAACGCTCCTCCCCAAGCGCATCGCACTGCCTGTCTTCGCATCCGACCCGCTGTCCTCGGTGGCGTACGCACCCGGCGAAGTCCTGCTGGTGCTGTCCATCGCGGGCGTGTCGGCCTATCACTTCAGCCCCTGGATCGCGCTCGCCGTCGTCGTCCTGATGTTCACGGTCGTGGCGTCGTACCGGCAGAACGTGCACGCCTACCCGAGCGGTGGTGGCGACTACGAGGTCGCCACCACCAACCTCGGGCCCAAGGCGGGGCTCACCGTGGCCAGCGCACTGCTCGTCGACTACGTGCTGACCGTCGCCGTGTCGATCGCCTCCGGGGTGGAGAACCTGGGGTCCGCGATCCCGTTCGTCGTCGAGCACAAGACGGCGGCCGCGATCACGGCCATCGTGCTGCTCACACTGATGAACCTGCGCGGCGTCAAGGAGTCGGGCAAGCTCTTCGCCATCCCCACGTACCTCTTCGTGGCGGGCGTCTTCATCATGATCATCTGGGGTGCGTTCCGGGGCCTGGCCCTCGGGGACACCATGCACGCCCCGACCTCCGATTTCGAGATCAGGGCCGAGCACGAGGGACTGGCCGGTTTCGCGCTGGTCTTCCTGTTGTTGCGGGCCTTCTCCTCCGGCTGTGCCGCGCTCACCGGTGTCGAGGCGATCAGCAACGGCGTGCCCGCCTTCCGCAAGCCGAAGAGCCGGAACGCCGCGACGACGCTCGCGATGATGGGCCTGCTGGCCGTCACGATGTTCTGCGGCATCATCGGCCTGGCCATGGCCACCGACGTGAAGATGGCCGAGAATCCGGCCCGGGACCTGATCCACAACGGAGTCCCGGCCGGCGCCGACTACGTCCAGGACCCGGTGATCTCGCAGGTCGCGGCGGCCGTCTTCGGCGACGGCACGTTCTTCTTCGTCGTCCTGGCCGCGGCCACCGCGCTCGTGCTCTTCCTGGCCGCCAACACCGCGTTCAACGGCTTCCCGGTGCTCGGCTCGATCCTCGCCCAGGACCGCTACCTGCCCCGCCAGCTCCACACCCGCGGCGACCGGCTCGCCTTCTCCAACGGCATCGTGCTGCTCGCGGGCGCGGCGATCCTGCTGACCTGGGTCTACGGCGCGGACTCGACCCGGCTGATCCAGCTCTACATCGTCGGTGTGTTCGTCTCCTTCACCCTCAGCCAGATCGGCATGGTCAGGCACTGGAACCGCCACCTGGCGACGGAGAAGGACCGGGCCAAGCGCCGCCACATGATGCGCTCCCGCGCGATCAACACCTTCGGTGCCTTCCTGACCGGCACGGTGCTCGTCGTCGTGCTCGCCACCAAGTTCACCCACGGCGCCTGGGTCGCCCTGCTCGGCATGGTGATCTTCTACGCGACGATGACCGCCATCCGCAGGCACTACGACCGCGTGGCCGAGGAGATCGCGGCCGACGAGACCCCGGCCGACGAGAAGATGCGGCCCTCCCGGGTCCACTCGATCGTCCTGGTTTCCAAGCTGCACCGGCCCACCCTGCGCGCCCTCGCCTACGCCAAGCTGATCCGCTCGGGCAAGCTGGAGGCGCTCTCCATCAGCGTCGATCCCGCCGAGACCAAGGCCCTCAGGGAGGACTGGGAGCGACGCGGCATCGACATCCCGCTGAAGATCCTCGACTCCCCGTACCGCGAGGTGACCCGCCCGGTGATCGACTACGTGAAGAACCTGCGCCGGGAGAGCCCGCGCGACGTGGTCAGTGTGTACATCCCCGAGTACGTGGTCGGCCACTGGTACGAGCACTTCCTCCACAACCAGAGCGCCCTGCGTCTCAAGGGACGGCTGCTGTTCACCCCGGGCGTGATGGTGACCTCGGTGCCGTACCAGCTGGAGTCCTCCGAGGCGGCGAAGCTGCGGGCCAGGAAGCGCGCCGAGTGGAACGCGCCGGGCGCGGTGCGCCGCGGGCCCGTGGAACGCAGGCCCAAGGAGCCCGCGAACAAGGACTGACAGGACCCCGGGCCGGGGCCCCGCCGGCTCCCCGGCCCGTACGTGGTGAACGGCCGGACGACACCGACGTAGACTCGTGGGTCGTCGTCCGGCCGAGCCGCAGGTCGTCGTCCGGCTGTCCCGCCCCGAAACCTGGAGTCACCCCGTCATGCAGAACGAACCCACGTCGTCGCTGGTCGGGGAGGAGTACGAGGTCGAGGTCGGCCCCGTCGCGCACGGCGGCCACTGCATCGCCCGCACCGAAGAGGGCCGGGTCCTCTTCGTACGCCACACGCTCCCCGGCGAGAAGGTCGTCGCCCGAGTCACCGAGGGCGCGAGCGACTCCCGTTTCCTGCGCGCCGACGCCGTACGCATCCTCGAACCGTCCAAGGACCGTGTCGAGGCGCCCTGCCCGTACGCGGGCCCCGGCAAGTGCGGCGGCTGCGACTGGCAGCACGCCAAGCCCGGCGCGCAGCGCCGGCTCAAGGGCGAGGTGATCGCCGAACAGCTCCGGCGCCTGGCCGGCCTCACCCCCGAGGAGGCGGGCTGGGACGGCACCGTCATCCCGGCCGAGGGCGACAAGCTTCCGGCGGGCCAGGTGCCGGCCTGGCGCACCCGGGTCCAGTACGCCATCGACGAGGACGGACGCGCCGGCCTGCGCAAGCACCGCTCCCACGACGTGGAGCCCGTCGAGCGCTGCCTGATCGCCGCCCCCGGCGTCACCGAACTCGGCATCGAGAAGCGGGAATGGCCCGGCATGGCCTCGGTGGAGGCCATCGCCGCCACCGGCTCCCACGACCGTCAGGTCATCCTCACCCCGAGGCCCGGCGCCCGGCTGCCCCTCGTCGCACTCGACAAGCCCGTCTCGGTGATGCGCGTCGACGAACGCGACGGCGGCGTCCACCGGGTGCACGGCCGCGCCTTCGTCCGCGAACGCGCCGACGACCGCACCTACCGCGTCGGCTCCGGCGGCTTCTGGCAGGTCCACCCCCAGGCCGCCGACACCCTCGTCCGCGCCGTCATGCAGGGCCTCCTTCCCCGCAAGGGCGACACCGCCCTCGACCTCTACTGCGGCGTCGGCCTGTTCGCCGGCGCCATCGGTCAGCGCGTCGGCGAGAAGGGCGCGGTCCTCGGCATCGAGTCCGGCAAGCGCGCCGTCGAGGACGCCCGTCACAACCTCAAGGACCTGGACCGCGTCCGCATCGAGCACGGCAAGGTCGACCAGATCCTCCCGCGCACCGGCATCACCGAGACCGACCTCATCGTCCTCGACCCGCCGCGCGCGGGTGCGGGCAGGGCCACGATCGAGCACCTGTCGGGCCTGGGCGCCCGCCGCATCGCCTACGTCGCCTGCGACCCGGCGGCCCTGGCCCGCGACCTGGCGTACTTCCGCGAGGGGGGATACCGGGTGCGGACGCTGCGGGCGTTCGACCTGTTTCCGATGACGCACCACGTAGAGTGTGTCGCCATCCTCGAACCGGCCGCGAAGGGCTCCTGACCTGCGGTTTCTCCCGTGCGCATTATGTGCGGTGTGGGCGTTGCGGACGATATCTTGACGCTGAAATGACGCTCGTGACGCTCGTTCTGACGGTACGCCACATGGCCGATCGTGCAGGTCACGTTCGCTGGGAGGCGCGCTCCCGTAGGCTGGTTTTGCGGGAACTTGAAGAAGATTCCGCCGGGTTACGGCGCCCGCCGCTGGTTGCGGTGGCAGGCGCGCTGCTGCCGACTTCGGCGGGCCGGACGTGTGGCGGAGCGTGCGTCAGTAAGTGGGGCCGTAGGGGCTCCAGTGCCCGAGGAAGGGCTTCAGGTCGTCGGGGCGTGGCTCGGGAATGTCGGGCAGCCGGGGCGGTGTGTTCAGTGGGTCGAGGCGCTCCACGCGGGCTGCTGCCCAGTCGATCCAGGCTTCGGCTTCGGTCCGGGTCTGGCCTGGGGGCATGGTCTCGACCCGGGTGCGTACAGCGTTCACGTACTCCGTCAGTCGGGTGGCGTGGCGCCATGTCGCTTCCTGTGCCTCGAAGTGCCTGACGCGGTACGCCTCGGCGTACCGGATTCGGGCTTCTTCCATGGCGGCTTCCCAGCGGATGCGCTTCTGGCGTGCTACTTCGATCTCGTCTAGGCGTCTGCGTTCGGCGGCTTCGCCGCGGAGGGTGACCTCCTGGGCGATCTCGGCGAGCTGGTCTTCCAGGGGGTGGCCGGGGGTATCGGACCATTCGCTGGCCCGATGCGGTTGGCCGCCGCTGAGGACGAAGCGGAGACGCTCGGACGGGGTGTAGTCGAAGCGGGGGATCCTGACCCAGGAGTCCTTCTTGGCCGCGGTGAGTTCCTTCTCGGTGGCGACGTGCTCGGTCCGGTCTTGCTCCTGGAGGACAAGGAACCCCACAGTCTGGCCCTGTGCGGTGATGGTGAAGTGGGGAGATGCCCTACGACGGCGATGAGGCGGGGGCCCGAAGCCGGTCTGTCCTGCCGAGCTGGAATGTCCTTCGGCCTCGGCAGCGGTGATCAGCGCCTGGACGAGCCGGAGGGCACGTCCTTGGACGGGCTTCGTGAGGCCCAGTGGCTGTTGTTCGTTCTGCATGGCCCGGACCACGGTGTGCGGCCGCGTGAGCCGGGAGGGAACGGGGACGGGTTCGAGGACGGCGAGGCGCCAGGCGGAGATGTCGACGAGCTTGATCTCGTACCCTCCCTGGCACCAACCCCCGTACAGCTCCTTCGTCTCCGGGACCCTTCCGGACCGGCGTGCCGCGGCGACGCGGGATGGCCACTTCTCCAAGTCCGGACCGCTGCCGCTCTTGACGATTCTGCAGCCGGCCTCCGCGAGCTCTTGCAGCAGCTGCTCCGTGAACGTCACCCGAGGCTGTGATGGAGGGCTTGGCCTCCGCTCGGCGGCCGGAGATTCCTGTGCTCGGGTGGACTGGGGTCGTGGAGCGGCGGCCTGGGTCTTCGGCGGGCGTGGCCCGCGGGGAGGGTACGCGCCGTGCGCCAGGTAGTGCTGGCCAGCACTCGTCAGGGTTACGCTCCACTGCCCGGCCTTCCGGGAAACCGTGACCAGGCCCCGGTTCTGCAGTGCCTGACAGGTGCTCTTGTAGGAGCTGGTCTCCCAAACGCCGGCAGGGCACCCGTCTTGCACCCACTGCAGCACCGAGAGTTGCCGCTCATTGACCTGAACCGCCCCGATTCGAATGGAGACTCGATTTCATGAAAGGATCGAGTCATGGCACGACCTTCCCGTTACCCGCTTGAGCTCCGCCGTCGTGCGGTGCGCATGGTTGCCGAGGTGCGCGGCGACTACCCGAACGAGACGGCCGCTCTGCAGGCGGTCACCGACAAGCTCGGCATCGGTTCCCGCGAGACGCTGCGGAACTGGCTGAAGCAGCACGAGATC
>NZ_JBEZVN010000025.1:0-80612 GCF_040636995.1 Streptomyces sp. NPDC032161
CTGCAGGGGGGACCCTGTGGGAGAGTAGGTCGCCGCCGAACAGTTTTTGTGGGGAAGCCCCGCACCCTTGTGGTGCGGGGCTTTCTCGCGTTCAAGGCAGATTCAGCAACTGGCCTGCTCGGTCCGCCTCGCTCGGGCCTACGGCACCACAGCCGGAGGAGTCGGCACGGGCTGGAGGCAGGGGGACACGGATCCTCCGGCAGCCGGGGGAAGGGTGAAAAGCCGTCAGATTCTTCTGTGGCCAGTGGTTCTGAGCACCCCTGAGTTCAGGGTATGATTACATCGTTGCCACAGCGCAGCAGGCCCCAATAGCTCAGTCGGTAGAGCGTCTCCATGGTAAGGAGAAGGTCTGCGGTTCGATTCCGCATTGGGGCTCAGGAAGAAAGGCCCTCACCAGTCGGTGAGGGCCTTTTGCATGTTCGATACAGGGTTCACTCACCGAGGGTCGGGGCACGACGTGCCGTCCGTCGTGGCATGCCCGGGTTCGTCTGCGCGGGCCAAAAATGTTCGGGCAGGGATGTCGAGATCCCGTGACCGGCTCCGTCTCCCTGATGAACGCGGCCACAATGGGTCGCATCAGCACCGAGGAGAGACACGATGGCCAAGTACCTGCTGCTCAAGCACTACCGAGGCGCCCCGGCTGCGATCAACGACGTGCCCATGGACCAGTGGACGCCGGAGGAGATCTCGGCCCACGTGCAGTACATGGAGGACTTCGCGGCCCGGCTCGAAGCGACCGGCGAGTTCGTCGACGGCCAGGCGCTCGCCCCCGAGGGGACGTTCGTCCGGTACGACGGCGAGGGGCGCCCGCCGGTCACCGACGGCCCGTTCGCCGAGACGAAGGACCTCATCGCCGGCTGGATGGTGATCGACGTCGACAGCTACGAGCGTGCCATCGAGCTGGCGGGGGAACTGTCGGCCGCTCCCGGAGCGGGCGGGAAGCCGATTCACGAATGGCTGGAGGTGCGGCCGTTCCTGGCCGCGCCGCCCACCATCACGGAGTGACCTCCGGATGAACGAGAGCCTGCTCCGGAGCCTCACGCCGAGCGTGCTCGGGATCCTCGTCCGCCGCGGAGCCGACTTCGCGGCGGCCGAGGACGCCGTACAGGACGCACTGGTCGAGGCGGTCCGCGTCTGGCCGGCCGACCCACCTCGGGACCCGAAGGGCTGGCTGGTCACCGTCGCCTGGCGCCGGTTCCTCGACGCGACCCGGGCGGACGTCGCCCGCCGTCGGCGTGAGAACGTCGTCGACGAGGAGCCGGCACCCGGGCCCGCGCCCGCGGTGGACGACACGCTCCAGCTCTATTTCCTGTGCGCCCACCCGTCGCTGACGCCGTCGTCCGCGGTCGCGCTCACACTGCGCGCCGTCGGCGGGCTGACCACCCGCCAGATCGCCCGGGCCTACCTGGTGCCCGAGGCGACCATGGCGCAGCGCATCAGCCGGGCCAAACGCGCCGTGTCCGCCGTGCGGTTCGATCAGCCCGGTGACGTCGCCACCGTGCTGCGCGTCCTCTATCTGGTCTTCAACGAGGGCTACTCCGGCGACGTCGACCTCGCCGCCGAGGCCATCCGGCTCACCCGGCAGCTCGCGGCCCAGTTCGACCACCCCGAGGTGGCGGGGCTGCTCGCCCTCATGCTGCTCCACCACGCCCGGCGCGCTGCCCGGACCGCGTCCGACGGGAGCCTGGTGCCGCTCGCCGAGCAGGACCGGGGCAGGTGGGACACCGGAACGATCGCCGAGGGCATCGGGATCCTTCAGGCGGCCCTCGCCCGTGACCGGCTGGGCGAGTACCAGGCCCAGGCCGCGATCGCGGCCCTCCACGCCGACGCGCCCAGCGCCGCGGAGACCGACTGGGTGCAGATCGTCGAGTGGTACGACGAGCTCGCGCGCCTGACCGACAGTCCGGTCGTCCGGCTCAATCGCGCGGTGGCCGTCGGTGAGGCCGATGGACCGCGCGCCGGCCTGGCGGCGCTCGCGGCGCTGGACGATTCACTGCCCCGCCACTCCGCGGCGGCGGCGTACCTCCATGAGCGCGACGGCGACCTGGCCACGGCGGCGCGCCTGTATGCCGAGGCGGCCCGCAAGGCAGCCGATCTCGCCGAGCGCGATCACCTGACGCGCCAGGCCGCCCGGCTCAACGCCCGTCTGCGTCGCTGACAGGGCGCGCACGGACTCTCGCGACGCTGGTGCGGCCCCGTCGGCCGAACCCGCCCGCTGAAGTGCCCGGACCGTGGACTGCGTTCAGGCGGCGGGTGGTTCGGGGACGCGCATGGCGAGGATGGCCATGTCGTCGGAGGCCGGTTCGGCGGCGAAGCGCTCGACGGCCCGCAGGATGCGTGCCGCCACCGCGCCGGCCGTCAGGCCCGTACACGTGGCGAGGACGTCGGCCAGGCCGTCGTCGCCGAGCATGCGGGTGCCCTCACGGCGTTCCGTGACGCCGTCCGTCACGCACAGCAGGACATCGCCCGGAGCGAGCGTCACTGTCTGCTCGTACAGGTCGAGGTCCTCCATGACGCCCAGCAGCGGCTGTGGTTCGGCCGCGGCCTCGACGGAGCCGTCCTGGCGCAGGCGCAGCGGCAGAGGGTGACCCGCGCAGACCACCTTCAGGAGAGCGCTGCCGTCCTCCTGGGGCCACAGCTCGCCGTAAAGGAGCGTCAGGAAGCGGCTGCGGGCGCCCTCGTCCAGGATCGCGGCGTTGAGGCGCTCCAGGACCGCCGGGCCGCCGAAGCCCTCGCGGGCGAGGAGGCGCAGGGCGTGACGGGCGAGGCCCGTGACGGCCGCGGCCTGCGGGCCCGTACCGCAGACATCGCCGATGGCGAAGCCGTAGGCGCCGTCGCGGATGGGGAACACGTCGTAGAAGTCGCCGCCGACCTCGTTGCCCTCGCCCGCCGCGCGGTAGATGACCTCGATCTCGACATTGGGGACCTCCGGCAGTTCCGGCGGCAGCAGACTCCGCTGGAGCGACTGGCTGATCGCCATGCGCTCCGAGTAGAGCCGGGCGTTGTCCAGGGCGAGCGCGGCACGCCGGGACAGGTCCTCGGCCAGTTCCAGGCTCTCCTGGCGGAAGTGGTCGTCCGCGGGCTTTCCGAGCGTGAGCATGCCGATGACGCGGTTCCGGGCGACGAGCGGCAGGACCACGGTCTCGCCGCCCACCGCCGCCGCGGTGGCGAGCGTCGTACCGATGCCGGGGCCCGGACCGCCGGGTTCGGACAGGCCGAGCGTGCGCATCGAGGTGCGCAGGGCCGCCCGATGGGCCGCTTCGGACGGGGCGTGCCAGACGCGGGCGCCGGGGGTCGGCACGGGGTCCGGCGGGGCGATCCTGGAGAGCAGGGCCTTGAGCCCGTCGATGCGTTCCTCGTCCTCGTGCAGCACATAGGAGAGGTAGGGGTCCGAGGACTGGTCGGCGATCGTGTAGACGGCGCACCAGTTGGCCAGGGTGGGGACCGTCATCTGTGCCATCAGCGCCAGGGTCTGGTCCCGGTCCAGGGTGCCCGCGAGGAGGTCGGACGCCTCGACGAGGAAGGACAGCGAACCGCGGCGCAGGCGCTCCAGCTCGCCCAGCCGGGCCGACTCGACGGCCAGCGCGATGCGGTCCGCGGCGAACTGGAGACGCAGCGCCTCCTCGTTTGTGTACCGGCCCGCGGCCTCCGCGGCGACGCCCAACGAGCCCGTCAGACGCCCCTCGACCTTGAGCGGCACGGTGACGACGGAGCGCATGCCCGTGCCCGCGAGCAGCGGGACGGCTCCGGGGACCGTGTCCAGGTCCTCGTGGACGGCGGGCATCCGGGCGGAGCCGTAACGTCCCGTTCCGGCCTCCACCGGAACGCGGGCGAAACGCTGGCGGGCGGAGGGCAGGCCCGTCGTGGCCCGCACCTCCAGTTCCGTCTCGTCGTCCGTGGCGAGCAGCAGGAACGCCGAATCGGAGTCGAGCATGTCGCGTGCCCGCTCGACCGTGCGCTGGAGCAGGCCGTCGAGGTCGTCGGGGGCCGGGGAGCCGATGAAGATCTCGAACGGGTCCGCCTTGCGGTTTTCGACGTTCGCGTCGGAGACCGGGGTGCGAGGCGGGGACTGGAGGACGGCGCGTTCGTAGTCGCGCACCAGCAGACAGACGGTGGACGGTTCGCCGTGCGGATCGCGGACCCGCAGGTGGGAGGCGTAGACGGGGATGGTGCGGCCGTCGGCGCCCCGGATGCCGTAGCTGCCCTCCCAGTGCGACAGCCGCAGGGCCTCGGCGATGCCGGTGTTGGTGCCAGGCGTCTGCGGCCACGCCGTGAAGTCGGTGAGCTGTTTGCCGAGGACCTGGTCGGGGGTGTAGCCGAAAAGGAACGTGGCGTCCTCGTTCCAGGCGGTGACGCAACCGGTGCTGTCGGTCTGGGCGACGGCCACCCGTACCCGTTCGTCGGCGACCGGGAGCAGGCCGACCGGGAGCTGCGGGCCGGCGGAGCGGATGCCCACCGGGCGCTCGGGCAGGTCCAGCTGGAACCAGACGTGCTTGTGGGTGGGGGAGTACTCGACGCCCCACCGGGAGGCCAGTGCCGCGCAGAGCAGCAGTCCCCGGCCGTTCTCACGCTCCGGGCCCGTGTGATCCGGGCCCGGGCGCCTGAGCGGGACCTCCCGCTCCGGATAGTGGTCGGAGACCTCGATCCGGACGCCGTCCTCCGTGCGCAGACAGAGCACGTCCGCGGCGGTGCCGGCGTGGACCACGGCGTTCGTCACGAGTTCGCTGGTGAGGACGACCGCGTCGTCGACGACGTCCGTGTACCCCCAACCCTGGAGGGTGTCCCGGACGAAGGCGCGGGCCGCAGCGACCGAGCGCCCGACCGGGTCGAAGGTGGCTGCCGCGCGCGCGGTGATCACAGCACTCCCCATGTGGTGTCTCGTCGCTTCCCCGAATCCTGTGCCCGTTTCTCGCCGCTTCGATTCGCCTAGGACCTGTCGTCGTGCTGTGACCGGGAAGGGTCACCGGCACGTGGCGTCCGGCGAATCTTCCCGGCCACAGCACTAGCCAGGCTAGACGCTCGGTCTCGGTGCCCGGTACACGAGGTCCGACTTCGCGCAGGAACGGCCAGGATCGGGCAAGTGGGCGGACAAGTCCGGACTTCTCGGCGGGGCCGTGGCGACAACCGGTGGAGGTCGCACTCCGATCAGGTCGGGCCTGGTACGTTTCAACGATTTGACGTCCGCATGGTCACCCGTCGACGGTGGGCAGTGGCGGTGAGCCAAAGAGGATCTGGGCAAGCTCCCAGACAGGACCCGAGCGAAACGGTCAACCCCTGCGGGAGGGACACGGTGGAGTCTGGCGTGGCGGCGCGGGGATCAGGAACGCGCACACAAGGCGGACAGTCCGTGAAGAAACAGCGCAACGGCACCATCGAGGTCGACGCGGCGGCGCTCAACAGACTGCTGGCCGGACTGGTGGCGATGCGCGACGGGAACTTCCGCCGGCGCCTGACGGTCTCCGGGGACGGCGTGATGGCGGAGATCGCGGCGCTGTTCAACGAGGTCGCCGACCGCAATCTGCACCTCACCGGGGAGCTGGCCCGGGTGCGGCGCGTGGTCGGGCGGGAGGGGAAGCTCACCGAGCGGCTGGAGACGGGCGCCTGCGAGGGGTCGTGGGCCGCCGCCATCGACGCCTCCAACGAACTGGTCGACGATCTGGCCCGCCCGGTCTCGGAGGTCGGGCGGGTGCTGGCGGCGGTGGCCGACGGCGATCTCGAACAGCGCATGGAGCTGCGGTCGTACACGGCCGACGGGGCGGTACGGCCGCTGCGCGGCGAGTTCCTGAAGGTCGCCCGTACGGTCAACAACCTGGTCGACCAGCTCTCGGCGTTCACCGAGCAGGTCACCAGGGTCGCGGTCGAGGTGGGGACCGAGGGCAAGCTGGGCGGGCAGGCCCAGGTGCGCGGGATGTCCGGGTCGTGGAAGGACCTCACGGACTCCGTGAACACCATGGCGTACCGACTGACCGCCCAGGTGCGGGACATCGCCCTGGTCACGACGGCGGTCGCCAAGGGGGATCTGTCGCGGAAGGTCACCGTCCACGTGGCCGGTGAGATGCTCCAGCTGAAGAACACCGTGAACACGATGGTCGACCAGCTGTCGTCGTTCTCGTCCGAGGTGACGCGGGTCGCCCGCGAGGTGGGCACGGAGGGCGAGCTGGGCGGGCAGGCGCAGGTGCCCGGCGTGGCCGGTGTGTGGAAGGACCTCACCGACTCCGTCAACACGATGGCGGGGAACCTGACCTCCCAGGTGCGAGGCATCGCCGAGGTGACCATGGCCGTCGCCAACGGCGACCTGTCGCAGAAGGTGAGGGTGAGCGCGCGCGGCGAGGTCGCACAACTGGCCGAGACCATCAACCAGATGACCGAGACGCTGCGGACCTTCGCGGACGAAGTGACCCGAGTGGCGAGCGAGATCGGCGGCGAGGGGCTGCTCGGCGGGCAGGCGCAGGTGCCGGGGGCAGCCGGGACCTGGAAGGACCTCACCGATTCGGTGAACACGGTCTTCCGTAATCTGACGACGCAGGTGCGGGACATCGCGCAGGTGACCACGGCGGTGGCCAGCGGCGACCTGTCGCAGAAGGTCACGGTCGACGTGGCCGGCGAGATGCTGGAGCTGAAGAACACCGTCAACACGATGGTCGATCAGCTGCAGTCCTTCGGTTCGGAAGTGACGCGGGTGGCGCGGGAGGTCGGCGTCGAGGGCCGGCTGGGCGGCCAGGCAGAGGTGCCGGGTGCGGCGGGCACGTGGAAGGACCTCACCGACTCGGTGAACACCGCGTTCCGGAACCTGACGGGTCAGGTGCGGGACATCGCGCAGGTGACGACCGCGGTCGCGAACGGGGACCTGTCGCAGAAGGTCACGGTCGACGTCGCGGGGGAGATGCTGGAGCTGAAGAACACCGTCAACACGATGGTGGCGCAGCTCTCGTCCTTCGCCGACCAGGTCACGCGGATGGCGCGGGACGTGGGCACGGAGGGCCGGCTGGGCGGTCAGGCGCGGGTCGACGGCGTCTCCGGCACCTGGAAGGAGCTCACGGACTCCGTCAACTTCATGGCCGGGAACCTGACGTCCCAGGTCCGTGAGATCGCCCAGGTGACGACTGCGGTGGCGCGGGGCGACCTGTCGCAGAAGATCGACGTGGACGCGCGCGGCGAGATCCTGGAGCTGAAGAACACCATCAACACGATGGTTGATCAGCTCTCCGCCTTCGCCGACCAGGTGACCAGGGTGGCCCGCGAGGTGGGCACGGACGGGCGGCTCGGCGGGCAGGCCCAGGTGCCCGGGGTGGCCGGTGTGTGGCGCGATCTGACCGACTCGGTGAACGGCATGGCAGGCAATCTCACCGACCAGGTCCGCAGCATCGCCCAGGTCGCCACGGCGGTGGCGCGGGGCGACCTGTCGCAGAAGATCGACGTGGACGCGCGCGGCGAGATCCTGGAGCTGAAGAACACCCTGAACACGATGGTGGACCAGCTCTCGAACTTCGCCGAGCAGGTGACACGGGTGGCCCGTGAGGTCGGTACGGAGGGCATCCTCGGCGGTCAGGCCGAGGTGCAGGGCGTGTCCGGTACGTGGAAGGACCTCACCCAGTCCGTCAACGGCATGGCGAACAACCTGACCCTCCAGGTCCGCAACATCGCCGAGGTCACCACCGCGGTCGCCAACGGCGATCTCTCCAAGAAGATCACGGTCGACGCCAAGGGCGAGATCCTCGAACTGGTCACGACCGTCAACACCATGGTCGACCAGCTGCTCAACTTCGCCGACGAGGTGACGCGGGTCGCCCGTGAGGTGGGCACGGAGGGCATCCTCGGCGGGCAGGCGCGGGTGCGCGGTGCCACCGGCATCTGGAAGGACCTCAGCGACAACGTCAACCTGATGGCCAACAATCTGACCAGCCAGGTGCGGAACATCTCCCGGGTGTCGTCCGCGGTCGCCAACGGGGACCTGACGAAGAAGGTCACCGTGGAGGCGCGCGGCGAGGTCGCCGAACTCGCCGACACCGTCAACACGATGGTGACGACGCTGTCCTCGTTCGCCGACGAGGTGACGCGGGTGGCCCGCGAGGTGGGCACGGAGGGCGAACTGGGCGGCCAGGCGCGCGTACCGGGGGTGTCCGGTACGTGGAAGGACCTGACCGAGTCGGTGAACTCGATGGCGTCCAACCTGACCGGCCAGGTGCGCCAGATCGCCGCGGTGACCACGGCCATCGCCAAGGGCGACCTCACGAAGAAGATCGACATCGATGCCCGCGGCGAGATCCTGGAGCTCAAGGACACCATCAACACGATGGTCGACCAGCTGTCCTCGTTCGCCGAGCAGGTGACCCGGGTGGCCCGCGAGGTGGGCACGGAGGGCCAGCTGGGTGGTCAGGCACGCGTCCGGGACGTCGACGGCACCTGGCGCGATCTCACCGAGTCGGTGAACGAGATGGCCGGAAACCTCACCCGCCAGGTCCGGGCCATCGCGGCGGTCGCCACCGCCGTGACCCGGGGCGATCTCAACCTCAAGGTCGACGTGGACGCGGCCGGTGAGATCCAGGCGCTGCAGGACAACATCAACACGATGATCGCCAACCTGCGCGACACCACGGCCACCAACAAGGAACAGGACTGGCTCAAGGGCAACCTCGCGCGGATCTCCGGTCTGATGCAGGGCCGGCGCGATCTGGACGACGTGGCCTCGCTGATCATGAGCGAGCTGACGCCGGTGGTCTCCGCGCAGCACGGTGCGTTCTTCCTGGCCATGCCGATCGGGGACACCGACACGGTGGGGGTGGACGGCGACCAGGACGGTTCGTACGAGCTGCGCATGAGAGGCAGCTACGGGTACTCGGCCGGGACGATGCCGACCTCGTTCCGTCCCGGTGAGACGCTGATCGGGACGGCGGCGGAGGAGAAGCGGACCATTCAGGTGGACAACGTTCCGCCGGGGTATCTGAAGATCTCCTCCGGGCTCGGCGAGGCACCTCCCGCGCATGTGATCGTGCTGCCGGTGCTTTTCGAGGGCAAGGTCCTCGGTGTGATCGAGCTGGCCTCGTTCCAGCCGTTCACACAGATTCAGCGGGACTTCCTGAACCAGCTCGCCGAAATGATCGCGACGAGCGTCAACACCATCAGCGTCAACACGAAGACCGAGAAGCTCCTCGAGCAGTCGCAGGAACTGGCCCAGCAATTGCGGGACCGTTCCAAGGAGTTGGAGAACCGTCAGGAGGCCCTTGAGGCGTCCAATACCGAACTGGAGGAAAAGGCCGAGCTGTTGGCCCGGCAGAACCGCGACATCGAGGTCAAGAACACCGAGATCGAGGACGCCCGGCAGGTCCTGGAGGAACGCGCCGAACAGCTCGCGGTCTCCATGCGCTACAAGTCCGAGTTCCTGGCGAACATGTCGCACGAGCTGCGCACTCCGCTCAACTCGCTGCTGATTCTCGCCAAGTTGCTCGCGGACAACGCGGAGGGCAATCTCTCGCCGAAGCAGGTGGAGTTCGCCGAGACGATCCACGGAGCCGGTTCCGATCTGCTTCAGCTGATCAACGACATCCTCGATCTCACGAAGGTCGAGGCGGGCAAGATGGACGTCAGCCCGACCCGGATCGCGCTGGTCCAGCTGGTCGACTACGTGGAGGCGACGTTCCGGCCGCTCACCGCGGAGAAGGGGCTCGATTTCTCCGTACGGGTCTCCCCGGAACTGCCCGCGACGCTGCACACGGACGAACAACGCCTGCTCCAGGTGCTGCGCAACCTCCTTTCCAACGCGGTGAAGTTCACCGACAGCGGGGCGGTCGAACTGGTCATCCGGCTCGCCGCCGACGACGTGCCGCACGCCATCCGCGAGCAGCTGCTGGAGGCCGGTTCGCTGCGCGACGCCGATGCCGACCTGATCGCCTTCTCGGTCACCGACACCGGCATCGGGATCGCGGCGAGCAAGATGCTGGTGATCTTCGAGGCGTTCAAGCAGGCGGACGGCACGACCAGCCGCAAGTACGGCGGCACGGGGCTGGGGCTGTCCATCAGCCGGGAGATCGCCCGGCTGCTGGGCGGCGAGATCCACGCGGCGAGCGAGCCCGGTCGCGGCTCGACGTTCACGCTGTACCTGCCGCTGCACCCGAGCGAGTTGCCGTCGCAGGGCTTCCCGCAGAACGGTCCGGAGGAGGCCGCGGCGCAGGGGGCGGCGGCCGAGGAGACGCCGCTCGCGGAGGGCGCACCGGGTGCCGTGCCGATGACGGCCGCGCACGATCCGGCCGGTTCCGGCGGTGTCCAGGCCGCTTCGGGGGCCGCCGGACCGGTCCGGCACCGTCGCAAGGCGCTGGGGGGTGCGGGGCAACAGCCCGCGCTGCCGTCCCGCTCCTCGGCCGCGGCCACCGGGCAGGAGTCGTGGGCTCCCGGCGTCCAGGAGGAGGCGGAGGTCCGCAGGACGTTCCGGTTCCACCGGGAGAAGGTGCTGATCGTCGACGACGACATCCGCAACGTCTTCGCGCTCACCAGCGTGCTGGAGCAGCACGGCCTGTCGGTGCTGTACGCCGAGAACGGCCGTGTCGGCATCGAAGTCCTGGAGCAGCACGACGATGTGACGGTCGTGCTGATGGACATCATGATGCCGGAGATGGACGGCTATGCCACGACGGCGGCGATCCGCCGGATGCCGCAGTTCGCCGGACTGCCGATCGTCGCGCTGACCGCGAAGGCGATGAAGGGCGACCGGGAAAAGGCGATCGAATCCGGTGCTTCCGACTATGTCACCAAGCCGGTTGATCCTGATCATCTCCTTTCCGTAATGGAGCAGTGGATGCGCGGAGAGTGATCACCGAGCGGAGCGAATTGCCGCGATTTCAAGATCGACTCTGTTCGAGGCGCGAGGAGGGGCGCGGCGGGAACCTTCCCGCCGCCCGCCGCGTTTTCGCTGTGTGCACAGTGACATCGCGGTGACAGGGTGTGGTGACGGGCAGGGTGCGGCTACCATGACCGGCACAAGGACGGACGGCGTAAGGGAGTCGTCCCCTGGGGCGGCGCCCGGTGCAATTCCGGGGCGAGGAGGACGGGCCATGGTGCAGAAGGCCAAGATCCTCCTGGTCGATGACCGGCCGGAGAATCTGCTGGCGCTGGAGGCCATCCTCTCTGCGCTCGATCAGACACTGGTACGGGCATCGTCAGGGGAGGAAGCGCTCAAAGCGCTGCTCACGGACGACTTCGCGGTCATTCTGCTGGACGTCCAGATGCCTGGGATGGACGGTTTCGAAACCGCGGCGCACATCAAGCGGCGGGAACGGACCCGGGACATCCCGATCATCTTCCTCACCGCGATCAATCACGGACCGCATCACACCTTCAGGGGCTACGCGGCGGGCGCGGTGGACTACATCTCGAAGCCGTTCGACCCATGGGTGCTCCGGGCGAAGGTCTCGGTCTTCGTCGAGCTGTACACGAAGAACTGCAAGCTGCGCGAGCAGGCGGCGCTGCTGCGGCTCCAGCTGGAGGGCGACGCCGAGGGAGGCGTCGGCCAGGACGGGGAACCCGCCGGACTGCTGGCCGAGCTCTCGGCGCGGCTCGCCGCAGTGGAGGAGCAGGCCGAAGCGCTCTCCAAGCAGCTCGACGACGAGTCGGCGGACGCCGCGGCCGTGGCCACCGCCGCCCATCTGGAACGCAAACTGACCGGTCTGCGCCGGGCGCTCGACGCGCTGGAGCCGGGTACCGGCAGCGGAACGGCCGCCCTTCCTTCGTAGCAGTCCGGCCCCGACGGGCCGTGGGGGCATGCCCGCGTCGTAGGGCAAGCGCCTCCGCACGCTCGGGCGGGAGCGGTTCCGCCGGCGCGCCGGGACCCGGCGGCGTACGGAGCGGTGCACGGACATGCGGAGACCGACGTCCGGACACGCGTCTCCTCGACGCCGGGGAAGCGGACACGGGTCGATTCCCGGCCGCGACACGGGCGATGGTCCGGACGTCCGTCCAACCGCCGCTCTTTTCCGCCTGCCCGACGGCCCGTCACCAGGCGCGTCCCGTCGCGTGGTGGCGTGAGGACGTGTCAGTTTCCGGCCTCCGCCCGGCGACACGGTCGGGTGAAGCGGCAGGCGCACGTGTTCACCGCCGTCGGCACCGGTAACCTCGGCATCATGGCCTCACGTACGTCCGGCAAGGGTTCCCAGGGCACGGCGGGCACCGCGAAGCGCGTCGGCCGTACCGCGGGGCCCGTCAAGAAGGCCGCGCCGGCCAAGAAAGCCGCGCCCGCCAAGAAGCCCGCAGCGAAGAAGAGCACGCCCTCGAAGAAGGCACCCGCCAAGAAGGCGGCGAGGAGGCCGGCCGCACCGCGCCCGGCACCGTCGCCCACCAGCGGCGTGTACCGCCTGGCGCGCGCCGTCTGGCTCGGTGCCGCGCACGCCGTCGGCGCGATGTTCCGCGGCATAGGACGCGGCGCCAAGGGACTCGACCCAGCGCACCGCAAGGACGGCATCGCCCTGCTCCTGCTCGGCCTGGCGCTCGTCGTCGCCGCGGGCACCTGGTCCAACCTGCGCGGTCCCGTCGGCGACCTCGTCGAGATGCTCGTCACCGGGGCCTTCGGACGGCTCGATCTGCTCGTGCCGATACTGCTCGGCACCATCGCCGTGCGGCTGATCCGCTACCCGGAGCGGCCCGAGGCCAACGGCCGTATCGTCATCGGACTCTCCGCCCTGGTCGTCGGCGTGCTGGGACAGGTCCACATCGCGTGCGGATCGCCCGGCAGGGGCGACGGCACGACGGCGATGCAGGACGCGGGCGGGCTGATCGGCTGGGCCGCCTCCAAGCCGTTGATCTACACCATGGGCGAGGTCCTCGCCGTACCGCTGCTGCTCCTCCTCACCGTCTTCGGGCTGCTCGTCGTCACCGCCACCCCGGTCAACGCCATTCCGCAACGGCTGCGTCTGCTCGGCACCAAGCTGGGCGTCCTGGATCCGCCGTACGATCCCGCGGAGGACGAGGAGAACGACGACGAGCGCTACGAGGAGCAGTGGCGCGAGGCTCTGCCCGCCCGCTCCCGACGTTCCTCCGCACGCCGTTCCGAGGCCTCCGGGGAGTACGACCCCGAACAGGCGGAGGCCGAGGCGCTCTCCCGGCGCCGCGGCCCCCGCAGGCCCTCCGCACAGCCCGCGATGAACCGCACCATGGACGCGGTGGACGTCGCCGCGGCGGCCGCCGCCGCGCTCGACGGGGCCGTGCTCAACGGCATGCCGCCCTCGCCGATCGTCGCCGACCTCACCCAGGGCGTCTCCGTCGACCGCGAACGCCCGGCGCCGCCGGTCCCGGGCGCCCGGGAGAGCGAGCCCGCCGCCGGGGGAGGGAAGCAGGCGAAGTCCCCGGTGTCGTCGGGCAGCGTGCCCGACCTGACGAAGCCCGCGCCCGACCGGTCGCAGTCCGAACCGCTGCCGGCCCGCGCCGAGCAGCTCCAGCTGTCCGGCGACATCACCTACGCGCTGCCCTCGCTCGACCTGCTGGAACGCGGCGGGCCCGGCAAGACCCGCAGCGCCGCCAACGACGCGATCGTCGCGGCCCTGACGAACGTCTTCACCGAGTTCAAGGTCGACGCCGCGGTCACCGGCTTCACCCGGGGCCCGACGGTCACCCGCTACGAGGTGGAGCTCGGCCCCGCCGTGAAGGTCGAGCGGATCACCGCCCTCGCCAAGAACATCGCGTACGCGGTCGCCAGCCCGGATGTCCGGATCATCTCCCCTATCCCGGGGAAGTCGGCGGTGGGCATCGAGATCCCCAACAGCGACCGCGAGATGGTCAACCTCGGCGACGTGCTGCGCCTCGCCGACGCCGCCGAGGACGACCACCCGATGCTGGTCGCGCTCGGCAAGGACGTCGAGGGCGGCTATGTGATGGCCAACCTGGCGAAGATGCCGCACGTGCTGGTGGCCGGTGCCACCGGGTCCGGCAAGTCGTCCTGCATCAACTGTCTGATCACCTCGATCATGGTGCGGGCGACCCCGGAGGACGTCCGCATGGTGCTGGTCGACCCCAAGCGCGTCGAGCTGACCGCGTACGAGGGCATCCCGCACCTGATCACGCCGATCATCACCAACCCCAAGCGGGCCGCCGAGGCCCTCCAGTGGGTCGTGCGGGAGATGGACCTCCGGTACGACGACCTCGCCGCCTTCGGCTACCGGCACATCGACGACTTCAACCAGGCCGTGCGCGACGGCAAGGTCAAGCCGCCGGAGGGCAGCGAGCGCGAGCTCTCGCCGTACCCGTACCTGCTGGTGATCGTCGACGAGCTCGCCGACCTGATGATGGTCGCCCCGCGCGACGTGGAGGACGCCATCGTCCGCATCACCCAACTGGCCCGCGCCGCGGGGATCCATCTGGTGCTCGCCACCCAGCGGCCCTCGGTCGACGTCGTCACGGGTCTGATCAAGGCGAACGTGCCCTCGCGGCTCGCCTTCGCGACGTCGTCGCTGGCCGACAGCCGCGTCATCCTCGACCAGCCCGGTGCCGAGAAGCTCATCGGGAAGGGCGACGGGCTGTTCCTGCCGATGGGGGCCAACAAGCCCACCCGAATGCAGGGGGCCTTCGTCACCGAGGACGAGGTCGCTGCCGTCGTCCGGCACTGCAAGGATCAGATGGCGCCGGTCTTCCGCGACGACGTGGTGGTCGGCACCGGCAGGAAGAAGGAGATCGACGAGGACATCGGCGACGACCTGGACCTGCTCTGCCAGGCCGCCGAGCTGGTCGTGTCCACCCAGTTCGGGTCCACCTCGATGCTCCAGCGCAAGCTGAGGGTGGGCTTCGCCAAGGCGGGCCGGCTCATGGACCTGATGGAGTCGCGGAACATCGTGGGACCGAGCGAGGGTTCCAAGGCCCGAGACGTCCTGGTGAAACCCGACGAGCTGGACGGGGTGTTGGCGCTGATCCGCGGGGAACCCGCCTCGTAGGTGAAGTACGGGCAACCGTTTCGCCGGGTCGTACGTCAAGTTGAGGGGAGGGGCGGCAGGATGGTTCTCCCCGGGGCGGCCCGGCGCGCGGACCGCGTTCGAGTCCGATGGCGTACAAAGTCCTTCCTCCCGGTTGCTCCACTCTTTCGTACCCCCCCTAGACTGAACATCCAGCAGGTGGCTCACGCTCGAAAGGCGCCCCCGTGTCCATCGGCAACTCTCCCGAAGACGACCGGCCTTCGATCGGTCGAGTGCTTCAGCAGGCTCGTATCGCCGCAGGTCTCACGGTCGAAGAAATCAGTACGTCCACGCGGGTGCGCATCCCCATCGTGCACGCGATCGAAGAGGACGACTTCTCCCGCTGCGGCGGCGACGTGTACGCACGCGGCCACATCCGCGCGCTGGCACGCGCCGTCCACATCGATCCGGAACCACTGGTCGCGCAGTACGACGACGAGCACGGCGGCCGCCCGGCACCCACGTCAGCGGCCCCGCTGTTCGAGGCCGAGCGCATCCGGTCCGAACCCCGCCGCCCCAACTGGACGGCCGCCATGGTGGCGGCGATCGTCGTCGTGGTCGGCTTCGTCGGCTTCACGGTCGTCAAGGGCGGCAACAACGACAGACCCACGACCACGCAGGTCGCGGAGGGCGCGACCGCCAACACGGAGAGCCCCCGGCCCAAGACCGGCAAGTCCGCGGACCCCAAGCCGGAGACCTCCGACAGCGCCATCGCCGCGGCCCCCCGGGACAAGGTGACGGTGAAGCTCAGCGCCAGCCAGGGCAAGAGCTGGATCTCCGCCAAGGACCACAACGGGCGGCTGCTCTTCGACGGCCTGCTGCTCCAGGGCCAGTCCAAGACCTTCCAGGATCAGGAGCGGGTCGACCTCGTCCTCGGTGACGCCGGGTCCATCGAGCTCTACGTGAATGGCAAGAAGGTCGAGGACAAGTTCCAGCCGGGCCAGGTCGAGCGGCTCTCGTACACGAAGGGCGACCCGGCGGTCGGCTGACGTACGGCCCCCGGACGGCTCCACGGAGGCGGCGGGTGCCCGGCGACCGTGCCGGGCACCCGCCGCTTTCGTCACCGGACGTGACGAGGGAACGACGAGGGAACCCTGCACGGCAGGGCGTGTGCCGGGACAAAGTAGTCTTGAGCCCATGCCCGAACGCCGTACCGTCGCCCTTGTCACTCTCGGCTGCGCCCGTAACGAGGTGGACTCGGAGGAGCTCGCAGGCCGCTTGGCAGCGGACGGCTGGGAGCTCGTCGAGGACGCCTCCGACGCGGACGTCGCCGTCGTCAACACCTGCGGATTCGTCGAGGCCGCCAAGAAGGACTCCGTCGACGCACTGCTCGAAGCCAATGACCTGAAGGACCACGGCAGGACCCAGGCCGTGGTCGCCGTCGGCTGCATGGCCGAGCGCTACGGAAAGGACCTCGCCGAGGCCCTGCCCGAGGCGGACGGCGTCCTCGGATTCGACGACTACGCCGACATCTCCGACCGCCTCCAGACCATTCTGAGCGGCGGCATCCACGCCTCGCACACCCCGCGTGACCGCCGCAAGCTCCTGCCGATCAGCCCGGCAGAGCGGCAGGACGCCGCCGTGGCCCTGCCCGGCCACGCGCAGCCGGCCGCGCCCGCGCCGGCACCGGCGGACCTGCCCGAGGGCGTCGCACCCGTCTCCGGCCCACGAGCGCCGCTGCGCCGGAGACTGGGCACCAGCCCCGTCGCCTCGGTGAAGCTCGCCTCCGGCTGTGACCGCCGCTGCTCCTTCTGCGCCATCCCGTCCTTCCGTGGCTCCTTCATCTCGCGGCGCCCGTCGGACGTCCTGGGGGAGACCCGCTGGCTGGCCGAGCAGGGTGTGAAGGAGGTCATGCTGGTCTCCGAGAACAACACTTCGTACGGCAAGGACCTCGGTGACATCCGGCTGCTGGAGACGCTCCTGCCGGAGCTCGCCGAGGTGGACGGGATCGAACGGATCCGGGTCAGCTATCTGCAGCCCGCGGAGATGCGGCCGGGCCTCATCGACGTGCTGACCTCGACCCCGAAGGTCGCCCCGTACTTCGACCTGTCCTTCCAGCACTCGGCCCCCGGCGTGCTGCGGGCGATGCGCCGCTTCGGTGACACCGACCGCTTCCTGGAACTCCTGGACACCATCCGCGGCAAGGCCCCGCAGGCCGGTGCCCGCTCCAACTTCATCGTCGGCTTCCCTGGCGAGACGGAGGCCGACCTGGCGGAGCTGGAACGCTTCCTCACCGGTGCCCGGCTCGACGCCATCGGCGTCTTCGGCTACTCCGACGAGGAGGGCACCGAAGCGGCCCGTTACGAGAACAAGCTGGACGCCGACGTCGTCGCGGAACGGCTCGCGCACATCTCCCGGCTGGCCGAGGAACTGACCTCGCAGCGGGCCGAGGAGCGCCTCGGCGAGACCCTCCAGGTGCTCGTCGAGTCCGTGGACGACGAGGACGGCGCGGTGGGGCGCGCGGCGCACCAGGCGCCCGAGACGGACGGCCAGGTGCTCCTCACGACACGCGAGGGCCTCGTGCCCGGCCGTATGGTCGAGGCAAAGGTCGTCGGTACCGAAGGAGTGGACCTGGTGGCCGAGTGTTCCGAGCTCGTGGAGGCGGCCAGATGACGGGAGTCCCGGCATCCGCGGCAGGCGGCTCCGGCGCGAAGCCGGTCCGCGGCGGCAAGCTGGGTTCCGCGGCCGTCAACCAGGCCAGTCTGTGGAACATCGCCAATCTGCTCACCATGCTCCGGCTGGTGCTGGTGCCCGGCTTCGTGCTGTTGCTGCTGCACAACGGCGGCTACGACCCGGCCTGGCGGTCGTTCGCCTGGGCGGCGTTCGCCATCGCCATGATCACCGACCTGTTCGACGGCCACCTCGCACGCACGTACAACCTGGTCACCGATTTCGGGAAGATCGCCGACCCGATCGCGGAC
Source organism: Streptomyces sp. NPDC032161 (assembly GCF_040636995.1). Lineage (NCBI taxonomy): Bacteria > Bacillati > Actinomycetota > Actinomycetes > Kitasatosporales > Streptomycetaceae > Streptomyces > Streptomyces sp. NPDC032161. The sequence continues at coordinate 17,846 of NZ_JBEZVN010000025.1, forward strand.
AAGGCGATCATGGGCTCGGCACTGATCTGCCTTTCGTATCTGGGCGACCTGCCCTGGTGGGTCACGGGCGTGATCCTCTTCCGCGAGATAGGCATCACGCTGCTGCGGTTCTGGGTGATCCGGCACGGGGTGATTCCGGCCAGTCGCGGCGGGAAGATGAAGACGCTGGCCCAGGGCGTGGCGGTCGGCATGTACGTGCTGGCACTGACGGGCCCGCTCGCCACCCTGCGCTTCTGGGTGATGGCGCTGGCCGTCGCGCTGACGGTCGCCACCGGGCTCGACTACGTACGGCAGGCCGTCGTGCTGCGGCGCAGGGGGCTCGCGTCCGAACGGGCCGCTGCCGCGGCTTCGAGCCGTACGGCCGGGGCATCCGGGCCTTCGGGGGAGTCGGGCGACCGCGGTTCCGCGGGGGCGGAGCGGTGACGGCCGCGGCCCGGGCCCTGGAACTGCTCGCACGGCGCGGGGAGACGCTCGCCGTCGCCGAGTCCCTGACCGGTGGTCTGGTCGCGGCGGAGCTGACGTCCGTACCGGGCGCCTCGCGTTCCTTCCGGGGGTCCGTGACGGCCTACGCGACGCCCCTGAAGCGGGAACTGCTCGGTGTGGACGGTGCCCTCCTGGCGGAGCGCGGCGCGGTCGACGCGGACGTGGCGCGGCAGATGGCGACAGGTGTGCGGCGCGTTCTCGGTGCAGACTGGGGAGTGGCGACCACCGGCGTCGCGGGCCCCGACCCGCAGGACGGAAAGCCCGTCGGCACGGTCTACGTCGCGGTGTCCGGGCCGGACGGCGCGGAGAATGTGGCCGTGCTGCGGTTGAACGGCAGCCGTGCGGACATCCGTAAAGAGAGCGTACGGAACGTTCTCACACTGCTTTCCGACAAACTCGGCAAGAATGCAGGCGCACAGGATACGGAACAGAACGGGGGGAATTGATGTTTGCAGCCCTGAGTGAACACGACATCGCTCCCCGCACGGCCGCGGCGCAAGGCGGTACGGTGGGGCGTGAAGGATGCGGCTACGCGGTCCGAGGAGGGAGCCACCGATGATTCTGCTCCGTCGCCTGCTTGGTGACGTGCTGCGTCGGCAGCGCCAGCGCCAAGGCCGTACTCTGCGCGAAGTCTCCTCGTCCGCCCGAGTCTCGCTCGGCTATCTCTCCGAGGTGGAGCGGGGGCAGAAGGAGGCGTCCTCCGAACTGCTCTCCGCCATTTGCGACGCGCTTGACGTACGGATGTCCGAGCTCATGCGTGAAGTGAGCGATGAGCTGTCGCTGGCCGAACTGGCCGAGTCGGCAGCAGCCAGCGATCCGGTGCCCGTGCCGGTGCGTCCGGTGCTCAACTCCGTCTCCGTGACGTCGGTGGCGGGTGTGCCGACGGGGCGGGTGACCATCAAGGCGCCCACGGAAGCGGTGGATGTCGTCGCCGCCTGACCGCGCGGTCCGGTGTACAGGGGAAGCCCTGGTCCCTCATGGGGGCCGGGGCTTCTGTGCGTCTGCCTGCGGCTTCCGTGTGTCTGTCTGTGTCGTCCATGCCCTCCACGTCTTCCGTGCGTCTGCCTGACCGCGGTAGTCGCGGGACGGTTCGGTCCGGGCGTCGTTGGTCCGGGCGTCTGAGGTATGAAGCCTTCCTTCTCTTTCTTCCTGAATGATCTATTTCTGCCCGTATGTGCAATCGTGGGTGATGTTGTGTGTGAAGTTGCGCGTGATGTCGAACGGAACAGAAGCAGATCGGAGATGCGCATGTCCGTGGTGAAGAGCCCGCTTTCCGAGTCCGACCTCCAGGTCGTGGGAGACGCGTTGCAGGGCGCCCTGGTGGACCTGATCGATCTTTCCCTGGTGGCCAAGCAGGTGCACTGGAACGTGGTCGGGCCGCGATTCCGGTCCGTGCATCTCCAGCTCGACGAGGTCGTCGACACCGCCCGTCGGCACTCCGACTCGGTCGCGGAACGCGCCTCCGCCCTCGGCGTCAATCCGGACGGGCGGTCGGGGACGATCGCGAGGACCACGGCCATCGCGTCCGTGCCCGAGGGCTGGGTCACGGACGGGCACGCGGTGGAGGCCCTGGTGAGTGCCCTCGGCGTGGTGATCGGGCGCATGCGGGAGCGGATCGAGAAGACCGGCGGCCCCGACCCGATCAGCCAGGACCTGCTCATCGGTCTGACCGCCGACCTCGAGAAGCACGCGTGGATGTTCCAGGCGGCGAACGCCTGACGTGCATCTGTTGTGGCGCGGATGTGCGATGCGAAGAGTTCCGTGCGCGTGCGTGAGGCGATCGCCTGACGTGGATGGCTGACGCGGTTGATCGACGCGGACGGCCGGTTCCTTCGGGGCGACGGCTTCGCATCCGTCCTCTGCGGCGAACCTCCGTGCCAAGCCCGGCCATGCCTGCCGAGCCGCCTCCGAGCCCCCGCCGAGCCCTGTCCGGGACGGTGGGGGCTCTGCCGTGCCCCCGGTGTCGCCGCGGGCGTGTGGAACGGCTGGGGTGTGTGGAACGGCCGGGACGCCGCTCCGGGCCGGCGGAAACACCGCTCCCGGACTCATTCGGAGGCCGTTCCGGGCGCCGCCGTTTCCGGTGGGGCGCTTCGGGTGGGGCCTGCCGTTGCTCTGGATGCGGTCGGGGCTTCGGCGCGCCAGACTTCGGGGAGAGGGCGTCGGGCGGTGAGGGCGCCCCCGGACCGTTTCGCGCCTGTCGCGTCGCACGCCAGGCGCGACCTGCCGGACAGGAGCATGGTTGGTGCGGCCGGGACCGGTACCGGAGGGGCCCCGGCCGGGCGGCCCACGTACACGAATCCGCACAGCACGCTCGGGGAACTCCAGGCGAGGAGCGCACAACGCGCTACGGCCCGCAGACCGCGCGCCGGTGGCGCATCGGTGCGCCCTCGCGCCGGGCGAGCGCGCCGAACTAGGTTCGGCCGGAGGAGGCAGCCATGGTGCGGCGATGGGTGCCGGCGCTCGTTCTCGGCGGGGTGTGGTGGTGGGCCGTGCTGCGGCTCGCGCTGGAACCGGCTCATGTGGGGCTCGTCGAGGGCGCGGTGGCGGCGGGCGGATGGGGACTGAGTCTGTTGCCCGTGCACGCGGCCGCGAGGGCGGGGCGGGTAGGGGCGAGTACGCCGGAAGGGTGTACGAGTGCGGACGCCGCGGAGGGGAGCGGGGGCACGGCCTGGTCGTCCCGGATCCGGGCGTGGTGCGTGGGCGGAGCGAGCGGGATGGCGGTGCGGTGTCCGGATGGCTGGTGCCGTGTCCGGGCGCGCTGGGTGAGCTGGTGGTCCGGGACCGGGCGGCCGTGCGTGGTCCGGTGGCGGGACGTCGCGACGCGGTGTGCGAGGCGGTGGTCGTGTGCCGGGGCACGTCGATTCGGGCGCTGGTCGCGTGCAGGTCTGCGCCGCCTGGTCCGGGTCCGGCAGACTACCAGGGCATGGTCGCGCCGCCGTTCGGGCGAAGGATCTGGCCGGTCATGAAGGACGACGCATCGGATGCGAGGTGGAGCACGGTGTGGGCGACGTCCTCGGGCTCTCCGACCCGGCCCAGCGGTGACATCCTCGCCATCATGGTCTCGGCCCGGTGCTGCCGTTCCGCGTCGTGGCGGGCGGTCATGGGGGTGCGGATCCAGCCCGGGGCGACGGCGTTGACGCGGATGGAGTGGGGTCCCAGCTCGGTCGCGAGGGTCCTCGTCAGCTGGACGACCGCCGCTTTGGCCACGCTGTAGCCCAGCAGCCCGGGGCTCGCGGCGTCGACCGCTCCCGAGGCCATCGTGATCAGCGAACCGGGGGCGCCGCGCGCGATCAGGCCCCGGGCCACTTCCTGGCAGGCGTAGAGGACGCCCTTGAAGTTGACCGCGAGGACGCGATCGAGATCGGCATCAGAGGTCTCCAGGACGCTGCTCGTGTGCATGATCCCGGCCACCGCGGCCAGGATGTCGAGGCCGCCCGCGGCGGTCACCGCTGCCCTGACCGCGTCGTGATCGGTGACGTCGAGCGGGTGGACATGGCAGGACCCGCCCGCTTCGGTGACCAGGTTCCGGGTCTGCGACAGTCCGTTCTCGTCACGGTCCGCGCAGTGCACGGTGGCGCCCGCCGACGCGAGCAGGACGGCACTCGCCCTGCCGATGCCGCTCGCCGCTCCGGTGACGAACGCGGAGCGGCCCGTGAGGTCGTACCCGGCGAAGCTCATGCAGCGGACGTTACGACTGGAGCTGACGTGCCGTCAACTCTCTTGTGTGGTATGCGAATTGCGAGGGGAACGGAAATGCCCTCCGGGAGGGGTGTCGTTCGGTGCGCGCGCGAGCGGAGCGGCTGCGGCGCGGGAGGGAGGCTGGGCGTGTGGGGAGTCAGGCCGTGGGGCCCGCCTGGCAGTGCGGGCACCAGTAGGTGGGGCGGGCGTCCTGCTCGGCCATGCGGATCGGTGTGCCGCAGCGCAGACAGGGGCGGTTGGTCCTGCCGTAGACCCAGAGCCGTTCCTTCGAGCCGTGGGGGCGGGCCACGACCCCTGTGCGCGTGTTCGCCGCCGTGCCCGTGGTCGTCATGGTTGTCGTGCGTACGGGGCGGTCGCGGTTGGCTTCGAGGAGTTGCCTGGCCGTGGTGACGAGGCGCGAGGCGGTGGCGGTGGGCAGTTCGCCGATGGGCAGCCACGGGGTGGCGCGGGCGAGGAAGCAGAGCTCGGCCTTGTAGACGTTGCCGATTCCCGCCAGGTTGCGCTGGTCCAGCAGGGCCTCGCCGAGGGGGCGGGACGAGTCGGTCAGCAGATTGCGCAGGGCAGCGTCGGGGTCCCAGTCGGGGCCCAGGAGGTCGGGGCCGAGGTGCCCGACCGCTCGCTCCTCCTCCCTGGTGCGGAGGAGCTCCAGGACCGGCAGCCGATAGCCGACGGCCGTGTGGTCCGCGTTGGCGAGCACCACACGGATCTGGTGGGCGGGCCCGCCGCGCCAGCGCTCGCCCGGTGCGTAGACCTGCCAGGAACCGTCCATCCGCAGATGACTGTGGAGGGTGAGGCCGCCCTCGATGCGGGTGAGGAGGTGCTTGCCGCGCGAGATGACGTCCAGCACCGTCCGGCCGGTGAGGTCGGCGGTGGCGAACCGGGGGACGCGCAGGTCGGAGCGGGTGAGGACGCGGTCGGCGAGGGCGGCGTGCAGACGCCGTGCGGTCTGCAGGACGGTGTCTCCTTCGGGCATGTCTCCATGATGCGGCCCGCGGGCGCATCCGGCTCGGTCCGGACCGAGCCGAGCCGGACGGGAGTTCCGGTCGGTGCACGGGCCGCGTCTGCGTGGTGCCGCGTACCGAGTGCGAGAGGCGGCACGGTCTACGGCGCGGGCTGGGGTGAGAGGGACAGGGGCCGTGAGGGTGTGGCAGGGACGTCAGGCGCGGAGGCGGAGCCCCCTGGGGGTGGCCAGGAATCCGGCCGCCTCCAGGACGCGGCCGAGCGGGGACGTCAGCGACGAGGCGCCGTTGGCGCGCTCCACCGTGACCGTGCCGAGCGCCCCCGCGCGGGCGGCTTCCGCCAGCGCCCCCGCTGCCGCGACGAGCACCGGATCCCCCGGATCGGTGGGCCAGGCCAGCAGCGACTTGCCGCCACGCTCCATGTACATCGCCAGTTCGCCGTCGACCAGCACCACCAGGGCACCTGCCTTGCGGCCAGGCTTGTGGCCGGCCCCGTCCGGCGACTCCGGCCACGGCAGGGCCGCGCCGTACGCGTTGGCCGGGTCCGCCGCGGCGAGCACCACGGCGTGGGGTGCGACGCCCGGCTCGGCCCGGTCGCGTGCGGTGGACACCGTGCGCAGCCGGTCGACCGCGCCGTCCATCGCGAACTGGGCCGCCCCCAGCCCTTCGACCACATAGCCGCGCCGGGCCTGCCCGTTGTCCTCGAACGCGGAGAGCACGCGATACGCGGCGGAGAACCCGCCCTCGACCCCCTCGGCCTGCACGGCCCCGCGGGTCACCACGCCGTGGCGGTCGAGGAGCGTGCGGGCCAGGGCGTGAGCGCGGTGGGTGGGGTCGGGCTCGGCGGCGGGCAGCAGGGACCAGCGGCCCGAGACCGTGGGTGGTCCGGTGCGGGAAACGGGGCGGGCCGCGGCCGTGAGCGAGCCGTAACGCCCGCGCGGGAAGTTCCGTCTCGCACGGTGGGCGGTCGACCCCGCCGTGCGGCCGGAGCCGAGGAGCGAGCGCAGCGGGGCGAGCGTGTCGTTGGTGAGCCGGCCCGACCAGGCCAGGTCCCAGACGGCGTCGGCCAGTTGCGGATCGGTGCAGTCCGGATGGGTGGTGGCGCGGATCTGGTCGGCGATCTGCCGGAAGAACAGGCCGTACCCGCCGCTCAACGCCGTCAGAACCGATTCGTGCAGTGCGGTGAGTTCGAGGGGGTGCGGCGGCGGGAGGAGCAGGGGTGCGCTGTCGGCGAGGTAGAGCGACAGCCAGCCGTCCTTGCCGGGCAGCGCCCCCGCGCCGGCCCAGACGACCTCGCCGGTGGTCGTCAGCTCGTCCAGCAGCGCCGGGGTGTAGCCGCTCACCCGGCTCGGGAGGATCAGTTTCTCCAGGGCCGACGCCGGAACGGGCGCACCCTGCAACTGCTCGACGGCGCGGGCCAGCCCGTCGATCCCGCGCAGGCTGTTGTCGCCCAGGTGCTGCCATTGCGGAAGGAAACCGGCGAGCGCGGCGGGCGGGACGGGTTCCAGTTCGTGGCGGAGCGCGGCGAGCGAGCGTCGGCGCAATCGGCGCAGAACGGTGGCGTCGCACCACTCCTGGCCGATTCCGGCGGGGTGGAACTCGCCCTGGACGATCCGGCCGGTGGCGGCCAGCCGCTGGAGGGCGCCGTCCGTGACGGCGGCGCCGAGACCGAAGCGGGCGGCGGCCCCGGCGGAGGTGAACGGGCCGCGCGTACGGGCGTATCGGGCGAGGAGGTCGCCGAGGGGATCCTTGACCGGCTCGGTGAACGCCTCCGGGACGCCGACCGGGAGGGCGGTGCCCAGGGCGTCGCGCAGGCGTCCGGCATCCTCGATCGCCGCCCAGTGGTCCGCTCCGCCGATCCTGACCCGGATGGCCCGGCGCGCGGTCGACAGCTCCGCGGCCCACCCCGGCCCGGCACCCCGCTCGGTCAACTCGGCGTCGGTGAGCGGCCCGAGGACGCGGAGGGCGTCGGCGACCCCTTCGACGTCCTTGACCCGGCGGTCGTCGGCCAGCCACTGGAGCTCCCGCTCCAGCTCGGTCAGGACGTCCGCGTCGAGCAACTCGCGCAGCTCCGCCTGGCCGAGGAGCTCCGCCAGCAGATGGGAGTCGAGGGAGAGGGCCGCGGCCCGCCGTTCGGCGAGCGGCGAGTCGCCCTCGTACAGGAACTGGGCGACGTAACCGAACAGGAGCGAGCGGGCGAACGGAGAGGGCTCCGGGGTGGTCACCTCGACCAGCCGGACCCGGCGTGCTTCGAGGTCGCCCATCAGTTCCGTCAGCCCCGGAACGTCGAAGACGTCCTGGAGGCATTCGCGGACCGCTTCCAGGACGATCGGGAACGAGCCGAACTCCGAGGCGACCTGGAGCAGTTGAGCGGCACGCTGGCGCTGTTGCCAGAGCGGGGTGCGCTTGCCGGGGCTGCGGCGAGGCAGCAGCAGGGCACGGGCCGCGCACTCGCGGAACCGCGACGCGAAGAGCGCCGAACCGCCGACCTGGTCCGTGACGATCTGGCCGATCTCGCCCTGATCGAACGTCACGTCGGCGGCCCCGACGGGTGGTTGCTCGCTGTCGTACGACAGGCCCGGCAACGGGGACGGGGAGCCGGACGGGTCCTGGGCGGTGTCGAGATCGAGAAGGTCCAGACCCATCAGATCGGCGTCGGGCAGCCGCAGTACGATGCCGTCATCGGCATGCATCACCTGGGCGTCCATGCCGTACCGCTCGGCGAGGCGGGCGCCCAGCGCCAGCGCCCACGGGGCATGCACCTGTGCGCCGAACGGGGAGTGGACGACGACCCGCCAGTCGCCCAGTTCGTCGCGGAACCGCTCGACGAGGATGGTCCGGTCGTCGGGGACGTGGCCACAGGCGCGACGCTGTTCCTCGATGTACGACAGGGTGTTGTCCGCGGCCCAGGCGTCGAGCCCGGCGGCGAGCAGGCGCAGCCGGGCGTCCTCCGGCGGCATCCCGCCGATCTCCCGGAGGAACGCGCCCAGCGCCCGTCCCAGCTCCAGCGGGCGGCCCAGCTGGTCGCCCTTCCAGAACGGCAGCCTGCCGGGAACCCCGGGGGCGGGCGACACGAGGACCCGGTCACGGGTGATGTCCTCGATCCGCCAGGAGGTGGTGCCCAGCGTGAAGACGTCCCCGACCCGGGACTCGTACACCATCTCCTCGTCCAGCTCACCGACCCGGCCACCACCCTTCTTGGGGTCGGCCCCCGCGAGGAAGACCCCGAACAGCCCGCGGTCGGGAATGGTCCCCCCGGAGGTCACGGCCAGCCGCTGGGCACCCGGGCGGCCCGTGACCGTACCGGCGATCCGGTCCCAGACCACACGGGGACGCAGCTCGGCGAAGGCGTCGGACGGATAGCGGCCGGCGAGCATGTCCAGCACCGCCGTGAAGGCCGACTCCGGCAGCGAGGCGAAGGGCGCGGCACGGCGGATCACGGCCAGCAGGTCGTCCACCTGCCAGCTGTCCAGGGAGACCATCGCGACGAGCTGCTGGGCCAGTACGTCCAGAGGGTTGGACGGGATCCGGAGTGCCTCGATGGAGCCCTCGCGCATCCGCTCGGTGACCACGGCCGCCTGCACCAGATCGCCCCGGTACTTGGGGAAGACCACCCCGGTGGAGACCGCGCCGACCTGATGTCCGGCCCGGCCGACGCGCTGCAGCCCGGAGGCGACCGACGGCGGCGACTCCACCTGGATCACCAGGTCGACCGCCCCCATGTCGATGCCCAGCTCCAGACTGGAGGTGGCGACCACGGCCGGCAGCCGGCCCGCCTTGAGGTCTTCCTCGACCTGGGCGCGCTGTTCCTTGGAGACCGAACCGTGGTGGGCGCGGGCCAGCAGTGCGGGAGCACCCTTCGCCGCGCCGGACTGGGCCATGATCTCGGCGGGGGAGTGCGCCTCCGGCAGCCGCCCTACGGAACCGCCCTCCCCGGGCGGGGCGTCGGGGGCCCCGAGGACGGTGCCTGTGGCCCGCTCGTACGCGATCTCGTTGAGCCGGTTGCACAGGCGTTCCGCCAGACGGCGGGAGTTGGCGAAGACGATCGTGGACCGGTGTTCCTGGACGAGATCGACGATGCGTTCCTCGACATGGGGCCAGATCGACGGCTTGTCCGTCCGACCCGCCCCGTCCGCGTCGGAAACGGGGGAGCCGCCGAGCTCGCCCAGGTCCTCGACCGGAACGACCACCGACAGATCGAACCGCTTGGCGGAGGGTGGCTGGACGATCTCGACCCTCCGCCCGGGCGAGAGGAAACGCGCCACCTCGTCGACCGGCCGGACCGTGGCCGACAGGCCGATCCGCCGCGCGGGCGCGGGCAGCAGTTCGTCGAGCCGTTCCAGGGAGAGAGCGAGATGGGCGCCCCGCTTCGTGCCCGCCACGGCGTGCACCTCGTCGAGGATGACCGTCTCGACACCTGAGAGCGCCTCGCAGGCCGACGACGTCAGCATCAGGAACAGCGATTCCGGCGTGGTGATCAGGATGTCCGGCGGGCGGGTCGCCATGGAGCGGCGCTCGGCGGGCGGGGTGTCGCCCGAGCGGATGCCCACCCGGACCTCGGGCTCGGGCAGCCCGAGCCGCACCGACTCCTGGCGGATGCCGGTCAGCGGTGAGCGCAGATTGCGCTCGACGTCGACCGCGAGGGCCTTCAGGGGGGACACGTAGAGCACACGGCAACGCTTCTTCGCGTCGGCCGGCGGTGGGACGGACGCCAGCCCGTCCAGCGCGGCGAGGAACGCCGCCAGGGTCTTGCCGGAGCCGGTCGGCGCGACGACCAGCACGTCCGACCCCTCGGCGATCGCGCGCCAGGCGCCCTCCTGCGCGGCTGTGGGGGCACTGAAGGCTCCCGTGAACCAGCCGCGGGTCGCGGGGGAGAACGAGTCGAGCACGGAACCGGCCATGTCCCCCATCGTGCACCCCACCACTGACAACGGGCCGTGACGGCCGTGGCCGACCGTGCCCGGCAGCCCGCGACCGTTCCGGGCACCCGGACGGTCGACCGCCGACGACCGCGCCGCCACCTGCGAGAATTCGTCCATGGGTGAGATACCGGAGCCGGGAGCGGGGGAGTGGGCGAGGCACTGGCAGTACGCGGAGCTGCCCGACCTCGATCTGCTGCGCGCCCGGTACGTGCGCCATGCCTTTCCGCGCCACAGCCACGAGGGCTACGTCTTCGGCACCATCACCCACGGAGTGGAGGACGTGGGGCTGCCGAGCGGCACCGTGCACGCGGGTCCCGGCGTCGTCGTCATGATCAACCCGGAGGTGCCGCACACCGCCCGGGCGGGTGTCCCGGAGGGCTGGGTGTACGCCACGCTGTACCCGTCCGCACAGGTGATCACCGACATCGCGGCCGAGACGACGAGTCTGCGCGGCACCGTCGGCTTCACCGAGACAGGCGTCGTGGATCCGTACGCGGCCCGGCTGATCGGCGAGGTGCACCGCGCGGCCGAGGAGGGCAACGCGCTCGCCGCGGACACCGTGCTGCGTGTCATGGTCGCGCGGCTGCTCGGCCGGCACGGCGGCGTGCTGCCGACGCGCGCGCCCCGCTCGGCCGGTGCGCTTCACGCGACGCGTGCCCGGGCCGTGCTGGAGGACCGGATGACCCGCCCGCCCACGCTGGACGCGCTGGCCGCGGAACTCGGCACCGGTCCGTTCGCGCTGCTGAGGGCCTTCAAGAAGCAGTACGGGATGCCGCCCCACGCCTGGCTCACCGACGCCCGGGTGCGGGCCGCGCGCCGGTTGCTGGACGCGGGGAGACCGCCCGCGGAGGTGGCCGCCGAAGTGGGCTTCACCGATCAGCCGCACCTCAACCGTCATTTCACCCGGATCGTGGGAGTGCCCCCGGGCGCGTACCAGCGCGAACGTGCAGGAACGTACAAGACCGGTCCCGATCCGGGCACGTAGCGTTCCGGACGTGGCAGAACAGACAGCACTCCCAGAAGGCCACGGCGAAGCGGCCGGGACGAGCACCCATGCGCCCGATCCGAGGGCCCGCACGACCGGGCCGGAGACGGATGCCGTCGGCATGAGGACGGATGCGGCCGGTCCGGAGGCATACCCGGTTGGTCCGAACCCGGACATGACCGGTTCGAGGTCGAATGCGGCCGGTTCGCCGGCGGACGTGACCGAGCCGAAGCAGGACGCGGCCGTCGTACGTGACGCGCTCGGTGTCGGGACGGCGGTCGGGCTCTCCGGTTTCGCCTTCGGCGTGACCGCGGCCGGTTCCGGGCTGAGCCTGCCGCAGACCTGCGCGCTCAGTCTCGCCGTCTTCACCGGCGCCTCGCAGTTCGCCCTCGTGGGAGCCCTCGCGGCGGGAGGCAATCCGTACACCGCGGCCGCCGGAGCCTTCTTCCTCGGCGTACGCAACTCGTTCTACGGCCTGCGGCTGTCGCAGCTCCTCGCGCTCCCGCGCGCGTTTCGGCCCTTCGCCGCCCAGTGGGTCATCGACGAGACGACCGCCGTGACCCTGTCGCAGCCCACCCGGCGGGCCGCGAGGATCGGCTTCGCCGTCACCGGGCTCAGCCTCTACGTGCTGTGGAACCTGACGACACTGCTGGGCGCCCTCGGCGCCGAGGCACTGGGAGACACCGATGCCTGGGGGCTGGACGCGGCATCACCGGCGGTCTTCCTCGCCCTTCTCGCGCCGATGCTGAAGAGCACGACGGAGCGCGTCACCGCCGCGCTCGCGGTCCTGCTCGCGCTCGGGCTGCTGCCCGTACTGCCCGCGGGCGTCCCCGTCCTGCTGTCCGCGCTCGCCGCACCCGTGGTCCTCTTCCTGCGCGGACGCGGGAAGGGAGGGCCCTCCCAGGGACGCGGCAAGGGCACGGCCCGGGGTACGGCCATGACGGAGGCGGGCCGATGAACGTCTGGATCGCCATCGCGCTGACCGCCGTCGGCTGCTACCTCGCCAAACTGCTCGGCCTGCTGGTGCCCGCAGGGGTGCTGGAACGTCCGCTCACCCGGCGGCTCGCCGCACTCCTGCCCGTGGCGCTCCTGGCCGCCCTCACCGCACAGCAGACGTTCGGCGACGGCCGGGGCCTGACCCTGGACGCCAGGGGCGCGGGGCTCGCGGCAGCGGCGCTCGCTCTGGCGCTGCGCGCTCCCTTTCTCGTGGTGGTGGGCACCGCCGTGGTCGTCACGGCGCTGGTACGCGCCCTCGCCCCGGCACTCTGGTGACAGCCGCGCGAGCGACGACCCGACCCACGGGGTACTCGTGAGCGACGGACGGGCCGGAGCGACGGTCGGGCCAGGAGCGGCGGCTGGGACATGCGCGACGGTCGGACCACGAGTGACGGGTGGGCCATGAGCGGCCGTCGGGGTGCGCCGGGCCGTGTGGCGTCCCGGTGGGGTGCACCGCGGCGACCCCCGGGCGTTCTCAGCCGATGTCGCGCCCGTGGGCCCGCAGGGTCAGGAGCGCCTTGAGGGTCACGAGGGGCCGCCCCTCCAGGGCCGTCCCCGGGGCCCACCGGCGCCAGTTCACCGTCCAGCCGCCGTCCGCCTGCTGCTCGGCCGCGAGATGGTCGAGCGAGCGTTCCAGCTCCTCGTCGGTGAACCAGGCCCGCGCCAGTGAATCGGGCGTCCGGGCGTAGTCGTACGGGAAGTGCTGCTCGCCCGGCGCGTACCCGGCCGCCACCGGGTACTCCGCTCGCCGCTCCGGATTCAGCACGACGAGCCGCTGTTCCCGTACCAGCCGCCCCAGCCGGTCGGCCGCCGCCTCGGCACGGGCCCGGTCCGGAGCGCCGTCCAGGAAGGCGAGCGCCGCCTCGATCTCGTACGGATGCGACCGGTCCAGAGCCTCGACCACCGACCAGCAGAAATCGGTGGCCCGGAACAGCCAGGCGTGCCACACCGCATTGCGGTGCAGGAGCCCGACCACGGGGCCGGTGGCCAGCAGCTCCGCGGGCGGATCGTCGACGATCGGGATGAACGGCGCGGCCGGGTAGCCGCGCTGCGTCGGCAGCAGGGCGGGCAACGCCCCCTCCTTGGTCGACACATCGGTCAGGAAACGGCAGATCCGTTCCACCCGTGGCCCGCCGCAGCGGCCGACCGAGTCGAGGACGTTGAGGGCGTGCGCGATGTGCAGCGGCTGACTGACGGGTCCGCGCAGATCCGGTTCGAGCGCGTGCCCGTATCCGCCGTCCTCGTTCAGGTAGGCGGTGAGCGCGGTCTCCACGGCGTCCGCGCTTCCTCCCAGGAAGTGATGGGCGAACCGCCGCTGTTCCAGGACACGGGCCGTGAGCCAGATGAACTGCTCGGCACGCTTGAGGGGACTTGTTCCGGTTCCAGCCATGGACCGACCGTAGGGCGGTAAGCGCTCTCGGCAAGCCGTAGCGGCCGGGCTGCACCCTCAGGAGCGGGATACTGAGGTCATGCGGTTGACGATTTTCTGGGAACGGATGGCGGACCACTTCGGCGCGGGGTACGCCGACTCCTTCGCACGCGATCACGTGATGGCCGAACTCGACGGGCAGACGGTGCACCAGGCACTGGCCGCCGGCTGGGAGGCGAAGGACGTCTGGCGAGGGGTCTGCGCGGCGGTCGGCATCCCCGCCGACAAGCGCTGATCCCTCCCCGCCAGGCGCCGGACCTGTGCCGTTGCGCGGGGCGGACCGCCGTTTGTCACCGTGGTGGGTGAGACTGGAGCGGTGCCATCTGCAGACGAGACAGCCCAGACGACCCAGACAGTCGCCACAGCCTCGACGGCTCAGCGCGAGGCGCCTCACACCCGGACCGCCCCGTCGGACCCGTCGGTGGCGTCGGCCGGTCACCGGCCGACGACCCGTATGCCCGTGTGGCTGCCGCGCGCCATGGTGCTCGCCCTGGCGCTCTACGCCTGCTTCCGGCTCGGCAGCTGGGCGTTCGACCAACTCGTCGGGCTGCTGATCAACGTACTGATCGCGTTCTTCCTGGCGCTCGCCATCGAGCCCGCGGTGAGTCGCATGTCCGCACGTGGAATGCGCCGCGGTGTCGCCACCTTCCTGGTCTTCCTCGCCGTGCTGATAGCCTCCACCGGCTTCGTCGTGCTGCTCGGCTCGATGCTCGCCGGCCAGATCGTCGACATGGTCGAGGAGTTCCCGAAGTACCTGGACTCGGTGATCAACTGGGTCAACCAGAACTTCCACACCGAGCTGTCCCGGGTCGAGGTCCAGGACAGCCTGCTGCATTCCGACTGGTTGCAGAAGTACGTCCAGAACAGTGCGAGCGGAGTGCTCGACGTCTCCACCACCGTGCTCGGCGGGCTCTTCCGTCTCCTGACGGTCTTCCTGTTCTCGTTCTACTTCGCCGCCGACGGCCCCAGGCTGCGGCGCGCCCTGTGCTCGGTCCTGCCGCCCGCCAGGCAGGCGGAGGTCCTGCGGGCCTGGGAGATCGCGGTCGACAAGACGGGCGGCTACCTCTACTCGCGCGGCCTGATGGCACTCGTCTCCGGAATCGCGCACTACATCGTGCTGGTGATCCTCGGCGTTCCCTACGCGCCGGCGCTCGCCATCTGGGTCGGCCTGGTCTCCCAGTTCATACCCACGATCGGCACGTATCTGGCGGGAGCCCTGCCGATGCTGATCGCGTTCACCGTGGACCCCTGGTACGCGGTGTGGGTGCTCGGCTTCGTCGTGGTCTACCAGCAGTTCGAGAACTACGGTCTGCAGCCCAAGCTCACCTCCAAGACCGTCGACATCCATCCGGCCGTCGCGTTCGGATCGGTCATCGCGGGTACGGCGCTGATGGGCGCGGTGGGCGCGTTGATCGCGATCCCGGCCGTCGCCACCCTCCAGGCGTTCCTGGGCGCCTATGTGAAGCGGTACGACGTGACGGACGACCCCCGGGTGCACGGCTCCCGTCGGCGACGCGGTGAGGCGCCACTCACCCGGCTGCGCCGCTTCTGGCGGACGGACGGGAACGACGCGGGCCACGACGCCCGGGCCGGTGCCGGGGAGGCGGAGAGTCCGGACAGCGCCTGACCGGGGAAGGGCGTGCCGGGAGGCCCGGAAGCGCCCCCGGGGTCTGTGACGGCGCGGCCCCGCGGGCGCCCGGCGGCCCCGGCCCGGCGCGCTCCCGGCTGCGCGGACCGACCGCGCCTTCCCGGCTGCGCGGGCCTCCGGGCCGCAGCCGGGGACCGGCACCCGGATCACCGGAGGTCACGGACGTCGTGCCAGGAAGACGAACTCGCGCCCTGGCCGTTCGTGCGCATCGCGAACGTCCTCAACCGCGTAGCCATGTGCGACCAGGTCCCTCCCGACCTCTTCCCGCTCACGGAATCGCGAGGTCGAATCCGAGGTCAGCACCTGTCCGTCCGCAGCGAAGACACAGGTCCGGCGGAAGGTCACCAGAGGTTAGTTCACCTCGATCGGCCCGATCCGGCTCTCGACGGAGCCGTCGCCGGGGATCTCCGTCACACGACAGGAGATCTTGCGCGTCCACCCCTCCGAGGCGCGTCGGGCCGGATCGCGGGTCTCGAGAACCAGGTGCCCACCGGGCCGCAGTGCTTCGTAGGCTCCCCGCAGCGTCTGCTGCCATGTGGGGGATCAGCGATGGCTTGGGCGACGTTCGCCGTCGTCATCACGAGGTCGACCTCCAGCGGTGGGAGGTCTGTCGCGTCACCGTGGATCCGGCGCACTCGCTCACTGTTCGGGTCGGCCCGGGCGACGCCGATGGAAGCCAGGGGTTACGGGGCAGCCCTCAGGGAGGCATCGAGATCGCCGCGGTCGGGGTCGAGCAGATCCTGGCTCGCGGCGGGCCGTGGAAGCCCGAAGCACTCGTCAGCCATGCGCCGAACGTATGCGGAGCTGTGCCCGGACAGCTACGGGGGACGGCACCAGCAGCACCTTCAGCGGATCACCTGCCCGGCCTGTCCGGGCCGCAGAGGTGCCCGGCGGTCCGCGGCCCGACGGCCGAGGTTCCGCGCCGATCGGCCCTCGACGGCAGGGGGCGGGGCACGATGACAAAGGTCGATCACAGGAGGTGGCCCGGCCCGGCGCGGTGCGCTTGACACTAAAATCGAACATCCATTCTTATGGGATTCCGGCCGGGTTTTCCCGGGCCCCACCGTGGAGTTATCCACAGGCCGGGAGGACGTCGAGGCCCATTGTCAGTGGCAGGGGTTAGCGTCTTTGACGTGAAGCGATCGACACAAGCAAATCGGGTGGAACCCATGGCAGGAACCGACCGCGAGAAGGCGCTGGACGCCGCGCTCGCACAGATTGAACGGCAATTCGGCAAGGGCGCGGTCATGCGCCTCGGCGAGCGGCCGAACGAGCCCGTCGAGGTGATCCCCACCGGGTCCACCGCTCTCGACGTGGCCCTTGGCGTCGGTGGTCTGCCGCGCGGCCGTGTGGTGGAGGTGTACGGGCCGGAGTCCTCCGGCAAGACGACACTGACACTGCACGCCGTGGCGAACGCGCAGAAGCAGGGCGGCTCGGTGGCCTTCATCGACGCCGAGCACGCCCTCGACCCCGAGTACGCGAAGAAGCTCGGCGTTGACATCGACAACCTCATCCTGTCCCAGCCGGACAACGGTGAGCAGGCCCTCGAGATCGTGGACATGCTGGTCCGCTCCGGCGCTCTCGACCTGATCGTGATCGACTCCGTCGCCGCGCTCGTGCCGCGCGCCGAGATCGAGGGCGAGATGGGCGACTCGCACGTGGGTCTCCAGGCCCGCCTGATGAGCCAGGCGCTCCGCAAGATCACCAGCGCGCTCAACCAGTCCAAGACCACGGCGATCTTCATCAACCAGCTGCGCGAGAAGATCGGTGTGATGTTCGGCTCTCCCGAGACCACGACCGGTGGCCGGGCGCTGAAGTTCTACGCCTCGGTGCGCCTCGACATCCGCAGGATCGAGACGCTGAAGGACGGCACCGAGGCCGTCGGCAACCGCACCCGCGTCAAGGTCGTGAAGAACAAGGTCTCGCCGCCCTTCAAGCAGGCCGAGTTCGACATCCTCTACGGGCAGGGCATCAGCCGCGAGGGCGGTCTGATCGACATGGGTGTGGAACACGGCTTCGTCCGCAAGGCCGGTGCCTGGTACACCTACGAGGGCGACCAACTCGGCCAGGGCAAGGAGAACGCCCGTAACTTCCTCAAGGACAACCCCGACCTCGCCAATGAGATCGAGAAGAAGATCCTCGAGAAGCTGGGTGTCGGCGTCAGGGCGGAGGACAACGCCGCCGAGACCGGCTCGGGAGGCGGCGCCGCGGCTCCGGCGGAGAGCGCGAAGTCGGTGCCTGCTCCGGCCGGCAAGACCAAGCCTGCCAAGGCCGCGGCAGCCAAGAGCTGACCCATGACGCGTCGTACGGAGTGGCCGGTCGGCGCCACGGACCCGGGCGCCGGCCCCGGTTCCGAGTTCGCCGTCGGGCATCTCGCCGGGTGCGAGGACGAGCGCGGGCACGAAAGCGCGTACGGGTACGAGGACACGTACGGGCCGGAGGCCGGGGGCGGCCATGGTCCGGGCCCGGGTCCCGGTTCGGCCTCGGGTTCCGGCGAGGGGGCGGGGCGTCGTGGCCGCTCCCGTTCCAGAGGCAGCGGTTCCCCCTCCTCGTCGAGGGCCGAGAAGGGGGAACCGCGAGATCCGGTCGAGCAGGCCCGCAACATATGCCTGCGGTTGCTCACCGGGACCCCGCGCACCCGGAAGCAGCTCGCGGATGCCCTGCGCAAGCGGGAGATCCCGGACGAGGCGGCCGAGCAGGTGCTGTCCCGCTTCGAGGACGTGGGGCTGATCGACGACGCCGCCTTCGCGGATGCCTGGGTGGAGTCCCGGCACCACGGTCGGGGGCTCGCCCGCCGGGCGCTCGTCCGTGAGTTGCGCACCAAGGGGGTGGACTCGGCCGTGATCGACGAGGCGGTCGGGCAGCTCGACGCGGAGCGGGAGGAGGCGACGGCCCGTGAACTGGTGGCGCGCAAACTGCGTTCCACTCGCGGGCTGGACCGTGACAGACGGCTGCGTCGCCTCGCGGGCATGCTCGCTCGCAAGGGGTACGGGGAAGGCATGGCGCTGCGCGTGGTGCGTCAGGCGCTGGAGGAGGAGGGGGAGGACACGGAGGGGCTGGACGAGCCGTTCTGATCGGCGTTGGACGGTGGTGGGTGATGTGGCGGTTCCAAGAGGTTCGCATGTGACGGCAGCCGGCGGTTGAGGCGCGCAGGGTGCCGACAGCGGGGCACCGGAAGAGGCGTGTGGCCACTGCGGCGCTCCGGCATGTCGGCACCACGGCGCGGCGGTTGCCGAACAGGCGGAGGTCGTCCCGTCAGACCTCGGCCCGCGTGACCTGGGCGCTCTGCGCGTCCTGGGGGAGCTGTGCGTCCTGGGGGAGCTGTGCGTCCTGGGGGAGCTGTGCGGTCCGTGTGGCTGTGGTGTGCTCGGGTGCGACCTGCCCGGGGGCGGTGTGCTCGGGTGTGGCGGGGGTGGCTTCGCCTCCGGTGCGGGGGACGGCACGGGCGGCCGGGATGACACCGGCGATGAGCGCGGCGACGAGCGCGATGCCACAGCCGATGACCAGGCCGGAACGGAAGCCGCTCTCGGAGGTGAAGGTGTGGCCGCCCATGGTGACGGTCATCTGCGAGAGGACCACGCCCATCACGGCGGCGCCGACCGAGGTGCCCAGTGAACGCATGAGGGCGTTGAAGCCGTTGGCGGCGGCGGTCTCGGCGAGCGGGACCGAGCTCATGATCAGCGCGGGCATCGAGCCGTACGCGAGCCCCACGCCGCTGTTGATGACCACGAGGGCGAGCATGAGGCCCCATGCGGAGCCCATGAGCACGAGCGACAGGCCGTACCCGACGGCCAGTACCAGAACGCCGCAGATCAGGGTGAACTTCGGGCCGCGGGCGTCGGTGAGCTTCCCGCCGAACGGCGAGACGATCATCATCATGATGCCTCCGGGCGCCATCCACAGACTGGCGGCGAGCATCGACTGGCCCAGTCCGTAGCCGGTGGCCTCCGGGAACTGGAGCAGCTGCGGCACGACCAGCATGCTCGCGTACATGCCGAAGCCGACGAAGACGGAGGCGACGTTGGTGAGCAGCACACGCGGGCGGGCCGTGGTGCGCAGGTCGACCAGCGGATCCCTGGTGCGCAGCTCCCAGGCGCCCCAGGCGGGCAGGATCACGACGGCCGCGGCGAACAGTCCGAGGGTGGTCGCGGAGGTCCAGCCCCAGTCGGCGCCCTTCGACACGGCGAGCAGCAGGCAGACCAGTCCGGCGGCGAGCCCGACCGCCCCGGGGACGTCGAAGCGCTGCCCCCTGGCCCCGGCGGGGACCTCGGGGATGAGGAACCAGATCGCCGCGCCGATCAGTACGGCCAGGACGGTGGAGCCCCAGAACAGCACCCGCCAGTCGGCGTACTGGGCCACCGCCGCAGCGATCGGCAGACCGAGCCCGCCGCCGATCCCCATGGAGGCGCTCACCAGCGCGATGGAGGAGCTGAGCTTCTCCGCGGGGACCACGTCGCGCAGCAGGGCGATGCCGAGCGGCACCATGCCCATGCCCATCCCCTGCAGCCCGCGTCCGATGATCATCGGCACGACGGAGGTGGCGAGGGCGCACACCAGTGAGCCGGCCGCCAGCGGTACGGAGCACGCGAGGAGCATGCGGCGCTTGCCGATCAGGTCGCCGAGCCGTCCGGAGATCGGTACGCAGATCGCTCCCGCCAGCAGGGTGACGGTGATCACCCATGCCGCGTTCGACGACGTGGTGTGCAGGATCTCGGGCAACTCCGCGATGAGCGGTGTGACCAGGGTCTGCATGATCGCGGCGGTGATGCCGGCGAGGGCCAGCGTGGCGACCACGCCACCGGTGCGGGCCGTGGGCTGGGGGGCGTCCATTCGGGACTCCAGGAAGTTGAGGGGTCGCCGGGCTCGATTCGCTCGCCCGGGGCCATAAGTAAACATCTGCTTACATGGACGCTAGAGCAGGCCTGGGCGTGTGGTCAACATTTGTTTACATGGTGGTGGACGTACCGTTCGGGTGGAGAGAGGACAGCAATGAGAGCCAGCAGTTCCCCGGACGACCCCTCGCCCGAGTCGTCGACGACCGGTCCCGCGCCGTCCGCGGCGACCACCGGTCCCGCGCCGTCGGCCGGCACCACGCCCCCGGCTGCGACGGCCGGTGCGCCGCAGACAGCTCGGCGGGGCACCGGCGCCAGGACCCGCGCGCTTCTGCTCGAATCGGCCCGTCGCCGCTTCGCGCACGACGGATACGCGGCCACCACCGTGCGCGACATCGCCGACGACGCCGGTGTCAACGTCGCGCTCATCAACCGCTACTTCCGGTCCAAGGAAGGTCTCTTCGAAGCCTGCCTGAGGGCGGTCATCGGCGAACTCTCCCGCGAGGCGGGCACGGTCGCCGACCTGGAACAGATCCCGGAGGTCATCAGCGGCCACACCGCGGGCGTGCTCGCCTCGGACACTCCCAGGGACGCGCTCCTCCTGCTGCTGCGCTCCTCCGGCGACGAGCGAACCGAGCGGATGCGCACCGGCCTGCTGCGAACGTTCAGCGAGCGGCTCGCCTCGGCGGCCGGATGGCGGCCCGACGCCCCCGGCGGCGACCAACTGCTCCTGCGCGCGCAACTGGTGCTGTCCGTGGCCTTCGGCATCACGGTGCTGCGCGCCTCCCGCGGCCTGGAGCCGCTCGCGTCGGCCACCGAGAAGGACCTCGGAGGCCCGCTGCGCGACGTGGTCGACGCCCTGCTCGCCCCGGCGGCACCGGGGCGTGACGCAGCGGCTGTGCCGTGACACGGCTCCGTGTCCCGGCCGTCTTCGTGGACCGGGCGCCTTCACTGACCGGCGCGGGCGGCGCGGGCGATGGTGGCGTCGACCAGGGCGAGTGCCTCCTCGGCGGTACGGCCGGGGTGGCGGTTCCACGGACCGATCAGACCGGTCCAGCCCCGGGAGCGGAGCTCGGTGACGAGCCAGGCGCCCGCCCGGTCCACGGTGTCCAGGGAGCCGTAGCCCAGACGGTGCGCGGTGAGGAGGGCGCCGCAGATGCACCGCGCCCCGCGGGCGTTGCGGAGTTTGTAGGGCGTGTTCTGCCAGCCCCACTCGGTCAGGATCCTTCGCGCGTGGGCGAGATGAGTGGAGGGTCGCACATCGGGCTGTCCGATGCGGCGCCAGGAGTGCAGCCGGTCGGGGAGGATCGCGCCCAGCCGCCCGGGAAGGGGCCGCTCGCGCGGCGCGGTGGCGGGCAGGGCCCGGACGGATTCGGCGATGAGCCGGTCGACCGGTACGGACAGCAGGGCGCGCCAGTCCGTCGGTCCAGGTTCCGGCGCCTGCTCCATGGCCCCGGGGGAGGGCAGGGGCACCGGCTCGGAAGCGGTGAGATCCCAGCCGGAGACGATCTGCCGCCATGCCTCGGTGTCGTACAGGTGAACGACCTGGGCATCGAGCAGATCGGGGGTCGGGGCGGGTGCGGGGGTGGTGGAGATGGGGGTCGGCATGGGCGCGGTGCCTCCGTCACGTCGTTCTCGGCGTTGAGCCGAATGTCCGCCGTGAGCGGAGATCGCTCCACCGGGGTGCGGCGTTCGGGTGTGTCGCGACGGATTCGAGGGACGGACGAGGGACACGGAGCTGCCGCCCGTGGCGCGTGGGCCCGGACGATTCCGGACCCACGCGGTGCGTGTACACGGCGCCGGTGGTGGCCGCGACTCCGCCCGCCCGTGTACCGGTCCGCGCCGCCCGCGCCCGTCACACGTCCACGGGAAGCCCCGCCGCGCGCCAGGCCTGGAAGCCGCCGATCAGGTCCGTCGCTCGGTGCAGCCCGAGCTGCCGCAGGGACGCGACGGCGAGACTCGACGCGTAGCCCTCGTCGCAGACCACCACGATCCGAAGGCCGTGGCCCACCGCCTCCGGCAGCCGGTGGCTTCCCCACGGGTCCAGCCGCCACTCCAGTTCATTGCGTTCGACGACCAGTGCTCCGGGGATCAGCCCGTCCCGTTCCCGCAGTCGCGCGTAGCGGATGTCGACGAGCAGTGCCCCGTCCTCGGCCGCGGCGGCGGCCTCCCGGGGACCGACCCTGACGAACCCGGACCGGACACGTTCCAGCAGTTCATCGATGCCGACGGGTCCCGAGCCGCCCGCGCGGCCCATCGGTTCCGACCCGCCCGCGCGGCCGACCGGTTCGGATCCGGCCGCGCGCCTGTCGCTCACTGCCAGTCCTCCGGCCGTTCCACCTGTTCGAGGCGGAGCACGGAACCGGTTCGGCTGTAGCGCCGGATCCGGGGCAGCGGTGGGAAGTACGCGTGGACGGAGACGGCATGCTCGGTGGTGGACTCGTTCAGCACCTCGTGGACGTGGTGACGGCCGAAGGCCCTGCCCCGACCGGCGGTCAGCACACGGGAACGGTCGATGCCCTCGGTGAGCTCCAGGGTCTTCCAGCCGTCGGTGGGCAGCCGGGCGGCGAGCGAGTACTCCTTGAGGGTGCCGGTCGCGGTGGTGAAGGCGCCGATCGAGTCGGCGTGGTCGTGCCAGCCGGTGCCGCTGCCCGGTGGCCAGCCGATCAGCCACGCCTCACTGCCGCCGGGGCCGTCGAGCGGGAGCCAGGTGCGTCCTTCGGGATCGAGGGGGAGCGAGGCGACGATGCGGGGGGCGGCGGCCACCCGGAGGACGAAGTCGAGCAGTTCGGCGGCCGACGGACCGGTGCCGGAACCGGCCGTCTGCTCGGAGCCGGAACCCGGACCGGTGGCCGTCGTACCGGAACCCGTACGGGCCGACGAACCGGAAGCGGACCCGGCACCGGTGGAGGCGGGCAGGGGTGCGGAGGGTGAGGAAGAAGCAGACAAGGAGAGCCGTCCTGAAGGTTCGCGCGGGCGCACGCCGTACGGAAGAGCGCACGGCGCGGCAGGGGAGGGGCGAGTCAGCAGGACGGGCGACACACGCAGCCCGCATAGCGGACGAGGTCCATATGGACCCTCCGCCACAGGCGCACATCGGTGTCGGTCACGTTCCGGAGTACACCATGCGGACCGGCAGCGGTCAATTGACCTCCACCGTCCGGTCGGAGCGCTCGGTGGTGTGCACCGCCCCGCCGCGTACCGTGTCCGCCGCCGCGTGGAGCTCCCGGGGCCGCACCCCGCCGAACGATGCCACGAGATGACCGTCGGGCCTGATCAGCAGGACGGTGTGCGCCGACGCCCCCGGATAGCTCTCCGTCACCAGAAGCTCGCTCCGCACCGGCAGCGCGTCGACCGCCGTGGCGAGTCGGGGCATGACCCCCGCCGTCATCCAGTGCCGCCGGTCCCACACCCCGGTGCCGGGTGCCACCAGGAGCACCAGCAGGTTCCCCAGCCCCAGCCGCTCGCGCAGCCGTACGGTCGTGCCGTCGGGCGCCGTCACCCGCACATCGATGACCGGCGCACCGGGGAGCGTACCCACGGAGGTGTGCGCCTCGGCATGCGCGGGCGCAAGGGGCGAATGAGAGTACGAAGGGGGCGCGCCGAGGGGGCCCCGGCCCAGATGCCCGTCCATGAGCAAGGAGTCGTGCCCCCGTGCGCTCCCCGGGACGAGGGTCCGCAGCCCCCCACCCCCGCGCAGGACCGGCAGCGACTGGTCCGCGGCCCGCAGCCGCGTGGCCACCGCGGCCCGCCGCTCCGCCTGATAGCTGTCGAGCAGTACGTCCGAGGCGCCCTGGTGCCAGGCGTGCGCCAGTTTCCAGGCGAGGTTCTCGGCGTCCCGCACTCCCTCGTCGAGCCCCTGGGTGCCCAGCGCGCCCAGCAGATGGGCGGCGTCCCCGGCCAGGAAGGCCCGGTCGGCCCGCCAGCGCAGGGCGAGCCGATGGTGCAGCGTGTACACGCCGGTGTCCAGCAGTTCGTACGGCGGCGTCTCGCCGCACCAGCCGGCCAGGGTGTCCCGGATGCGGGTGATCAGGGCGTCCGGGGTGACCAGTTCGCCGCGCGGCGGCAGCAGCCAGTCCAGCCGCCAGACGCCGTCCGGGAGCGGACGCGCGGTCACCTCGGCGCCGCCGGTGCGCCACGGCGGCAGCCGGTGCAGCACGGCCCGCCCCGGCCAGGGGAGTTCGGTGCGCAGCGCGGCGACGGCATGGCGCTCCACCGCCGTGCGTCCCGGGAAGCGGATGTCGAGGAGCTTGCGCACGGTGGACCGGGCGCCGTCGCAGCCCACCACGTAACTCCCGCGCCACCACGTGGCGTTCGGCTCCCTGGTGTGCACCGTGACGCCGGTGGCGTCCTGCTCCAGCCGGTCGACCCGGCTGTACGGCACCACCCGTACGAGTTCCTGCGCGGCGACCGCGTCCCGCAGTCCGCAGGTCAGAGCGTGCTGCGGCAGGTGGACGGGGGAGGGAGGCGGCGGATCGCCGTCGACGACGTCCTCGTCCCGGCCCCGGTCTTCGCCCGTTCCCAGGGGCAGTTCGCGCACCAGTTGCCTGCGCCGCATGGACCGCCACCCGGACCACCGCGCGCCCTCGTGCCCAAGCGCCGTGCAGCCCAGCCGTTCGACCAGGTCAGCGGTGTCCTCGCGCAGGATCACGGTCCGAGCGGGGCGCGTCTCGTCCCGTCCCGGGTCCTCGTCGAGGAGGACGGAGGGCACATCCTGGGCTGCGAGGGCGAGCGACAGCGCCAGACCGACCGGTCCCGCGCCGACTACGATCACCGGGTCCACGGGGCAACTCCTCGGACCGGGGCGCTCGGTGCGGACACGGGCGGCAGGAAGGCACGGCCCGGCACCGTGACAGGGCGTGGAGGAGGTGTGGCGGCGAAGGGTGCAGGGGGCGCGATCACAGAACGTATGCAACCTACTGCCGGTGCCCGCGTCAAGCGACGCCGGACGACGACGAGGGGCGGTGGCGCGTTCGCCACCGCCCCTCGGGCGCCCGATGCTGCGAGCCGTCAGGCGCGTCCGTCGTCCACGACGAGCGCCGGCTCACCGACGGTCTTCTGTGCGCCCCCCGGCGCGGTGCCCCTGCTCTTCCTGTTGCGCCGCAGCCACCGCTCCAACCAGCTCGCGAACGAGGTGAGCGCGAAATTCAGCGCCACGAAGATCACGGCAATGACGGTGAAGCAAGCGATGGTGTTGGCACCGTAGTTGGCGCTCATCGGACGGACCGACGCCAGCAGTTCGGGGAAGGTCATCATGGCGCCACCGAGCGCCGTGTCCTTCACGATGACGACGAGCTGGCTGACGATCGCCGGCAGCATGGCCGTCACCGCCTGCGGCAGCAGCACGAACACCATGACCTGGCTCTTGCGCATGCCGAGCGCCTTGGCCGCCTCCGCCTGGCCCTTCGGCAGGGACTCGATTCCGGCCCGCACGATCTCGGCGAGCACCGAGAAGTTGTACAGCACCAGACCGGTCACCACGGCGTACAGCGGACGCACATCGGTGTCGATGGTGGTGTACTCCGCGTACACCGCGTTCGCGACGATCATCAGGATCAGTACGGGGACGGCGCGGAAGAGCTCCACGACGAAGCCGGCCGGCATCCGTACCCAGCGGTGGTCCGACAGTCTGCCGATACCGAACAGGGCACCCAGCGGCAGCGCGATGAGCAGGGCGAAGAACGCCGCCTTGAGCGTGTTCTGGAGGCCCGGCCAGATGTACGTCGCCCAGGGCTGGAAGCTGGTGAAGAAGGGCTTCCACTTGATCCAGTCGAGCTGGTGCTTCTCGGCCAGGCCGTCGTACACCCACCACACCACGGCCGCGGTGCCCAGGACGAACAGCACCGTGTACAGGATGTTCCGCTGCTTGGCGCGCGGTCCCTGGGCGTCGTAGAGGACCGAGGAACTCATCGCTTCACCGCCACCTTCTTGCTCACCCAGCCGAGGATCAGGCCGGTCGGGAGGGTCAGGACGACGAAGCCGAACGCGAAGACCAGCGCGATCAGGATCAGCTGGGCCTCGGCCTCGATCATGTCCTTCATCAGGTAGGACGCCTCGATGACACCGATCGCGGAGGCGACCGTGGTGTTCTTCGTCAGCGCGATCAGCACGTTGGACAACGGGTTGACCACCGCACGGAACGCCTGAGGAAGGATGATCAGCCGCAGCACCTGCGTGAAGCTCAGCCCGAGCGCACGCGCCGCCTCGGCCTGGCCGACCGGCACCGTGTTGATGCCGGAACGCAGCGCCTCGCACACGAAGGCCGCGGTGTAGGCGACCAGGGCGAGCACCGCCAGACGGAAGTTGATGTCGTCGATGACCTCGGCACCGAGCATGATGCCCAGCGTCTGGTACAGGCCCAGCGACGAGAACACGATGATCACGGTCAGCGGAATGTTCCGGACCACATTGACGTACGCGGTGGCGAAGCCGCGCATCAGGGGGACCGGGCTGACCCTCATGCCGGCCAGTAGCGTTCCCCATATGAGGGAGCCGAGAGCGGAGTAGACGGTGAGCTGCACCGTCACCCAGAAGGCCCCCAGCAGGTCGTAACCTTCAAGAAAGTCGAACACGATCTCCCGCGCTTCCGCGTGTCGGAGGGAGGGCGCGGCGCGCCGCCGTTCACGGACGGCGCGCCCGGTCAGCCCTGCTTCACTTGACGACGTTGCCGATCTTCGGAGCGGGCTCGTTCTTGTAGTTCGCCGGGCCGAAGTTGTCCTTCACGGCCTTGTCCCAGGAACCGTCCGAGACCATCTTGGTGAGAGCGTCGTTGATCTTCTTCTTGAGATCGGCGTCGCCCTTCTTCAGGCCGATGCCGTAGTTCTCGTTGGTCATCTTGAAGCCGGCCAGCTTGAACTTCCCCTGGAACTCCTTCTGCGAGGCGTAGCCCGCAAGAATGTCGTCATCGGTGGTCAGGGCGTCGATGACCTTGTTCTCCAGGCCGGTCAGGCACTCCGAGTAGCCACCGTAGGTCTGGAGCTGCGCCTTCGGGGCCAGCTTGTCCTTGACGTTCTGCGCCGAGGTGGAACCGGCGACCGAACACAGCTTCTTGCTGTTCAGGTCCTCCGGCGACTTGATCGAGTCGTCGTCGGCGCGGACCAGGATGTCCTGGTGCGCCAGCAGGTACGGGCCGGCGAAGTCGACCTTCTTCAGACGCTCGTCGTTGATCGAGTAGGAAGCGGCGATGAACTTCACGTCGCCGCGCTCGATCGCCGTCTCGCGGTCGGCGCTCTTGGTTTCCTTGAAGACGATGTCCTTGGCGTCGTAGCCGAGTTCCTTGGCGACGTACGTGGCGACGTCGACGTCGAAGCCGGTGAACTTGCCGTCCGGCGTCTTCAGCCCCAGACCGGGCTGGTCGATCTTGATGCCGATGGTGATCTTGCCGCTGCCCGAACCGTCCGAACCGCCGTCCTTCTTGTCGGAACCACAGGCGGTGGCGGTCAGGGCGAGAGCGAGCACGGCGGCCGAGGCGGCGGTGACCTTACGAAGCTGCATGATGACATTCCCTAAAGTTGACGCGATGCGGGTGACCGGCCGGTTCACGGACCGGTGGCGAGGAATCGATCGGCTCGGGCCGACCGGTTCCGGTCGATCGGTTCCGATCAGTGGTGAAGGATCTTCGAGAGGAAGTCCTTGGCCCGGTCGCTGCGCGGGTTGCTGAAGAACTGGTCGGGCGTGGCCTCTTCGACGATCTTCCCGTCCGCCATGAAGACGACCCGGTTCGCGGCAGAACGCGCGAAGCCCATCTCGTGCGTGACCACGACCATCGTCATGCCCTCCCGGGCGAGCTGCTGCATGACGTCCAGCACCTCGTTGATCATCTCCGGGTCGAGCGCGGAGGTCGGCTCGTCGAAGAGGATCACCTTGGGATCCATCGCCAACGCCCGGGCGATGGCCACGCGTTGCTGCTGACCGCCGGAGAGCTGGGCCGGGTACTTGTCGGCCTGCGTCGCGACACCCACCCGCTCCAGCAGCGAACGGGCCTTGTCCTCGGCGGCCTTCTTGTCGGTCTTGCGGACCTTTATCTGACTCAGCATCACATTTTCGAGCACGGTCTTGTGCGCGAAGAGATTGAACGACTGGAAAACCATCCCGACATCGGCACGCAGCCGTGCCAGCTCCCGGCCCTCCTGCGGCAGCGGCCTGCCGTCGATCGAGATGTCGCCCGAGTCGATCGTCTCCAAGCGGTTGATCGTGCGGCACAGCGTGGACTTTCCGGACCCGGAGGGTCCGATGACGACCACGACCTCGCCGCGGGCGATGGTCAGGTCGATGTCCTGGAGCACATGCAGCGCGCCGAAGTGCTTGTTGACGTTGCTCAGTACGACAAGGTCGTTCGCCGCGGGTGCGGCGTCCTCGGCGCCCTTGGTCACTGAAACTCCGCTCATCGGCTTCTTGCTCCGTCCTCCTCGGTTGGGAAGGACCCTAGGGTTGCGGCGCGACCAGCGTCATCACATCTGAGCGAGAATTGAGGATAACGATCCGGTGGCGCCCGGACACACCCTGTGACCAGGGATGTGGGTGGGACACCCCGGGCGTACCGGGTGGATAACAGATGGCCCGACGCGAGGGGCGGGCTCTTGACTGGCGTACCGCTCATCGGAGTGGATGCCCTGGTACGCCATCACGTGAAACACCTCCGTACGGGGAAGTGACCAGAGGCGTACGAAACACGACACCGGGAGCGGCACGGGCTCCGCACGCGCGCCCGCGCGGACCCCCGTGGCCGCGAACGCCCCGCGGCAGCCGGTACCGCACCGTCGCAGCATGGAAGGAGGGCGTATGAGACTGCTGCTCGTCGAGGACGACAACCACGTCGCGGCCGCGCTCTCCGCGATCCTCGCCCGGCACGGCTTCCAGGTCGTCCACGCACGCACCGGCGAGGACGCGCTCCAGGCGCTGCTGCCCGCGGACACGGAACCCTTCGGCGTCGTGCTCCTCGACCTCGGCCTGCCCGATCAGGACGGCTACGAGGTGTGCGGGAAGATCCGCAAGCGCACGTCCACACCGGTCATCATGGTGACCGCCCGCGCCGATGTCCGCTCGCGGATCCACGGCCTCAACCTCGGGGCCGACGACTACGTGGTCAAGCCGTACGACACCGGCGAACTCCTCGCCCGCATCCACGCCGTCAGCCGGCGCACGTCGGCCGGCGAGGACACCGTGTCCACACCGGTCGCCGCGCTGCGCCTGGGGGACGTCCGGATCGAGCTGCCGACCCGCCGGGTCAGTGTGGACGGTTCGGAGATCCAGCTCACCCGCAAGGAGTTCGATCTGCTCGCGCTGCTGGCCCAGCGGCCCGGTGTGGTCTTCCGCAGGGAGCAGATCATCAGCGAGGTGTGGCGCACGAGTTGGGAGGGCACGGGCCGCACGCTCGAAGTGCACGTCGCGTCCCTGCGTTCCAAGCTGCGGCTGCCCGCATTGATCGAGACGGTGCGCGGGGTGGGCTACCGCCTCGTCGACCCGGCCGCGTAGCGGCGGCGGAGACGAACAGAGGCCTACGTCCCAGGTGCGCACCCGGCTGCTTCCCCTCCTCATCGTGCTCATGGCGAGCGTGTTGCTCGCCCTCGGCTTCCCGCTGGCCGTGAGCGTGGCCAACGCCGAGCAGCAGCGCGTCGTCATCGACCGCATCGACGACGCCGCGCGGTTCGCCGCGCTCGCCCAGTTCGTCGCCGAACGCACTCCCGGCTACGAGGAGCGGCGCGACACCCTGAGGGGCGAACTCGGCACCTACGACTCGGTGTACGGCATCCACGCCGGCGTCCTCTACCGCGACGACAGCGCCATGGCCAAGGCCCCGGCGGACTGGCAGCTGCCCCTGGACGGGGAGGGGCGGGAGGCGTTCCAGGAGGCGCTCCTCGGGCGGCGCAGCCACGATCCGCAACAGGTCTGGCCCTGGCAACGGGGCAGGATCGTCATCGCCTCGCCCGTCGTACGGGACGGCGATGTCGTCGCCGTCGTGGTCATCGACTCGCCCACGTCCGAGATGCGCGCGCGCACGCTGCGCGGCTGGCTGCTGATCGCCGCGGGCGAGGCGATCGCCATGCTGGTGGCGGTCGGCGCCGCGATCAGACTCACCGGCTGGGTGCTGCTGCCGGTACGGACCCTGGACGCGGCCACCCACGACATCGCCAGCGGCCGGATGAGATCGAGGGTCGCGGCCTCCGGCGGCCCGCCCGAACTCAGGCGTCTGGCCCGCTCGTTCAACGAGATGGCCGACAACGTCGAGAACGTGCTGGAGCAGCAGCGCGCCTTCGTCGCCGACGCCTCGCACCAACTGCGCAATCCCCTCTCCGCGTTGTTGCTGCGGATCGAGCTCCTCGCGCTCGAACTCCCCGAGGGCAACGAGGAGATCGCCTCCGTGCGCACGGAGGGCAAGCGCCTCGCCCAGGTCCTGGACGACCTGCTCGACCTGGCGCTCGCCGAGCACGCCGCGGCCGACCTGCGACTCACGGACATCGGCGCGCTCACCGAGGAACGCGTCGCCTCCTGGCGTCCGGTCGCCGACGACAAGGGGGTACGGCTCCGGTCGGACGGACCGACCGCGGTGACGGCCTGGACGGACCCCATCGCGCTGTCGAGCGCCCTCGACGCCGTCATCGACAACGCCCTCAAGTTCACCCCCGCCGGGAAGGAGGTCCTGGTCACGGTCGGTTCCGGACGCGACGACGTCACGGTGGTCGTCGCCGACCACGGCCCCGGCCTCACGCCGCAGGAGCTGGAACGCGTCGGGGACCGGTTCTGGCGCAGCACGCAGCACCAGAACGTGAAGGGATCGGGTCTCGGACTCTCCATCTCCAAGGCCCTCCTGGCCGCGGGCGGCGGCTCCCTCGACTACACGGCCAACGAACCGCACGGGCTGCGCGTGACGGTGACGGTGCCGCGCAACGGCCCGCAGGGCTGAGCGGCCGTACCGTGCGCGCGGTCACGGCCCGACCGGGCGGCCGGGTACGACCAGGTCGCCGCCGGGCGGGACCCGTGCACGGGCCGGCGCGCGTCACGGACCGAGGGGCACGGACCACGGACCAGGCCCTGCGCACCACCGGTCACGGCTTGACCGAGCGGTAGTACTGCTTGGCCCCCTCGTGCAACGGCAACGGATCGGTGTAGATCGCCGTCCGCAGGTCCACCAGTTGGGCCGCGTGCACCTCGCGTCCGATCCGGTCCCGGCTGTCGATCACGGTCCTGGTGAACGCCGCGGTCATCGACGGATCCGTGCGGTCGGTGGTCACCAGGACATTGGCGATCGCCAATGTGGGCACCGCCTGACCCTGCTGCGCGTTGCGGTAGGCGTCGGCGGGCATCACGGCCGACCGGTAGTGACGGGCGGCCCCGCCCACCGCCTGAAGCTCCTTGACCAGCGACGCCTCCAGCGGAACCAGCCGGACCGCGAACCGGTCCGACAGCTCCTGCACGGCGGAGGTGGGCAGTCCGCCGGACCAGAAGAAGGCGTCGAGCCGGCCGGTCTCCAGCTGCCTCGGCATGGTGTCGATGCCGTCGGGCACCGGTGTCACGTCGTCGTTCGGATCCAGCCCGGCGGCCGCCATCACGCGGTCGGCGACCAGCCGCACCCCCGATCCCGGCTGCCCCACCCCGATGCGCAGGCCGCGCAGGTCGGAGACCTGGCGCACCGGCGAGTCCCGGGGCACCACCAGCTGGACGTAGTCGTCGTACAGCCGCACGCAGCCCCGCAGCCGGTCGGCGCCCGGACCGCGGTCGCGCAGATAGGTGGCGAGGGCGTCGGCGGTGGCGATGGTGAAGTCGGCCTTCCCGGTCGCCACCCGCGCGATGTTCTGCTGGGAACCCTCACTGGTCCGCAGCCGGATCGACACCTGCGGCAGATCCCTGGCGAGGTCGCCCATCAGCCGCTCGCCGTAACGCTGGTAGACCCCACTGCGCACCCCGGTGCTGAACGTCAGCGTCCCGCTCGGCGCCGGCTTCCCGAGCGGCAGCAGCCACCACAGCGACAGCCCGAGCACGACGACGAGGACGGCACCCGCCCGGAGGGCGCGCCGGCGGCCGATACGGGAGAGCGCCTGGAGCATGGCGGCGATCCTGCCAGCCCGTCCCCGCGATGACCAGGGCCGGGGCTCCGGAGCGGGAGGCGCTCCCGGGACCGCCTACCCTTGAGGGATGACCAGCAGCAGCGACCGGAGCCTCGCAGTGGACGTCCAAGCACCCAAGAGCTACGAAATCCGCACCTACGGGTGCCAGATGAACGTCCACGACTCCGAGCGGTTGTCCGGTCTGCTGGAGGGCGCGGGTTACGTGCGGGCCGCCGAGGGCTCCGACGGGGACGCCGACGTCGTCGTCTTCAACACGTGCGCGGTGCGGGAGAACGCCGACAACAAGCTCTACGGCAACCTCGGCAGGCTCGCCCCGATGAAGGCCAGGCGCCCCGGCATGCAGATCGCCGTCGGCGGCTGCCTGGCGCAGAAGGACCGGACCACCATCGTCGAGCGGGCCCCCTGGGTGGACGTCGTCTTCGGCACGCACAACATCGGCAAGCTGCCGGTGCTGCTGGAGCGCGCCCGCGTCCAGGAGGAAGCCCAGATCGAGATCGCCGAGTCCCTGGAGGCGTTCCCCTCCACCCTGCCCACGCGTCGCGAGTCCGCCTACGCGGCGTGGGTCTCCATCTCCGTCGGCTGCAACAACACCTGCACCTTCTGCATCGTCCCGGCGCTGCGCGGCAAGGAGAAGGACCGCCGCACCGGCGACATCCTCGCCGAGATCGAGGCACTGGTCGCCGAGGGCGTCTCGGAGATCACCCTGCTCGGCCAGAACGTGAACGCGTACGGCTCGGACATCGGCGACCGGGAGGCGTTCTCCAAGCTGCTGCGCGCCTGCGGGACGATCGAGGGCCTGGAACGGGTCCGCTTCACCTCGCCGCACCCGCGTGACTTCACGGACGACGTGATCGCGGCCATGGCCGAGACGCCCAACGTGATGCCCCAGCTGCACATGCCGCTGCAGTCCGGCTCGGACACCGTGCTCAGGGCGATGCGCCGCTCGTACCGCCAGGAGCGCTTCCTCGGCATCATCGAGAAGGTGCGTGCCGCGATGCCGGACGCCGCCATCTCCACCGACATCATCGTGGGCTTCCCCGGCGAGACCGAGGAGGACTTCGAGCAGACCCTGCACGTGGTCCGCGAGGCGCGCTTCGCCAACGCCTTCACCTTCCAGTACTCCAAGCGCCCCGGGACCCCGGCCGCCGAGATGGAGGGGCAGATCCCCAAGGAGGTCGTCCAGGAGCGCTACATGCGTCTGTCCGCCCTCCAGGAGGAGATCTCCTGGGAGGAGAACAAGAAGCAGGTCGGCCGGACGCTGGAGATCATGGTCGCGGAGGGCGAGGGCCGCAAGGACGGCGCCACGCACCGTCTCTCCGGCCGCGCCCCCGACAACCGCCTGGTCCACTTCACCAAGCCCGACGAGGAGGTGCGCCCGGGCGACGTGGTGACGGTGGAGGTCACGTACGCGGCCCCGCACCACCTGCTCGCCGAGGGACCTGCGCTGGGGGTGCGGCGGACCCGGGCCGGGGACGCCTGGGAGAGGCGCAACGCCGCCGAGGCGGCCAAGCCGGCCGGAGTGATGCTGGGGCTGCCCGGCATCGGCGCCCCGGCCCCGCTGCCGGCCGCGGCTGCCCCCGGCTGCGGCTGCGACTGAGAGCCCGGCGCCCCGCCCGCTCCGGTGGTGACGGCGGACCGGCCGCGGGGCGGCGACGGCCGGCCGGAGTCGCGTGCTCACGCAGTACGCTGCCGACCATGCTTGTCGCCGCCGCTGTCTGCCCCTGTCCGCCCCTGCTGGTACCCGAGGTCGCCGCCGGTGCCGCGCCCGAGCTCGACGCGCTGAGGAAGGCGTGCGCCGATGCCGTGGACGTGCTCGCCACCGCCCGGCCCGACCTGTTGATCGTGGTCGGGCCCGCCGCCCACGCGGGCCGGGGACCGCACTCCGAGGGTGCCACCGCCACGTTCCGGGGCTTCGGCGTCGATCTCGGCGTACGGCTCGGGCGCGACCTGGGGCGGGTGGCGGACCGTCCGCTGCCGCCGTCCCTGGCCGTGGGCGCCTGGCTGCTCGCTGACGCACGCTGGTCGGACGCACCCGTCGAAGGCCTCGGCGTGGGGGAGCCCCTGGAGACCGAACGCTGCGTGAGCTCGGGGCGGGAGCTGGCCGCCCGGGCGGACCGGCTGGCACTCCTGGTGATGGGCGACGGCAGCGCCTGCCGCACGCTCAAGGCCCCCGGCTACCTGGACGAGCGCGCCGAGGCGTTCGACGCCGCCGCCGCGCGCGCCCTGGGCGAGGCCGATCCCGGCGCCCTGATCGCATTGGACGCGTCGCTCGCACACGAACTGAAGGCGGCCGGCCGCGCGCCCTGGCAGGTCCTCGCGGGCGCGGCCGAAGGGGCCGACCTGCGCGGACGGCTGTTGTACGAGGACGCCCCGTACGGCGTCGGTTACCTGGTCGCCGCCTGGTCCTGAGACCCGTACGGGAGTCGTCCGCGGCCCCGGGACCCGTACGGGGGAGGGCACCGCACGGAGTCACGCGTGCGGCGGGCGGCCGTGCGGTCTTCGCACCGCGTGGCCGCCCGTCGGCGCGGTCCTCCCGTTCCGCCGGACGTCCCGGTCGGCGGGACGCCACCAAGCGGCCGAGTGTCACGAAGCGGGCGGTGGCGCGCTCGGCGGCGTGTCGTCCCCGCGCTCGGGCGCACCGTCCTCGTGCTTGTGGGACAGGCGTTCGACCGCTTCCTTGGCCTTTCTCGTGCCGGACTCGATCTTCTCGCTGTACTTGCCCTTGGTCTTTTCGTCGACCGTCCGTGCCGCCTTGTCGAGGCCGTGGTCGATCTTGTCCCCGTGCTGATGCGCGAGTTCGCCGACCTTTTCCCTGGCGGGGCTCAGCTTGGCCTTCAAAGTGTCCAGGAAGCCCATCGGGCACCTTCCCTGTTGGAAGAAACCATGGTCGGGCGTCCTGTCCGGTCCGGCCGCCGACCGCTTCGCCCACCGGCTTCGCAGTCGAATTCCAAACCATGAAAAACGCCCGTATTCACGTAGAAATTCTACTGGTTTGAGCGAGGATTCGCGTCGTTCGGCGTCGCAGGACCGGCGCCGCCCCGGGCCGCCCCACTCGTTCGGGAACAGGGCGGAAGGTTTGCGAGACTGGGGCGGTGACAAGCTCAGCTCCCGCACCGCGGGTCATCACCGTCGTCGGCCCCACCGCTGCCGGAAAGTCCGATCTGGGGGTGTTCCTCGCTCAGCGGCTCGACGGCGAAGTGATCAACGCCGACTCCATGCAGCTCTACCGGGGCATGGACATCGGCACCGCGAAGCTGACGCTCCCCGAGCGCGGGGCCGTGCCGCACCACCTGCTGGACATCTGGGACGTCACGGAGACCGCCAGCGTCGCCGAGTACCAGCGACTGGCCCGCGCGGAGATCGACCGGCTGCTCGCGGCGGGGCGCACCCCCGTCCTGGTCGGCGGCTCCGGCCTCTACGTGAAGGGCGCCATCGACGCACTGGAGTTCCCCGGCACGGATCCGGAGGTGCGGGCCAGGCTGGAGGAGGAGCTGACCGAGCGCGGCCCCGGGGCGCTGCACGCCCGGCTCGCCGCCGCCGACCCCGAGGCGGGCCGGGCCATCCTGCCGAGCAACGGCCGGAGGATCGTCCGGGCCCTCGAAGTCATCGAGATCACCGGCAGACCCTTCACCGCCAACCTTCCGGGTAACGATGCGGTGTACGACACCGTCCAGATCGGCGTCGACGTGGCCCGTCCCGAACTCGACGAACGCATCGCCCTGCGGGTGGACCGGATGTGGGAGGCCGGACTCGTCGACGAGGTGCGCGATCTGGAGGCACGAGGTCTGCGCGACGGACTGACCGCCTCCCGGGCGCTCGGCTACCAGCAGGTGCTGGCCGCGCTGGCCGGGGAATGCACGGAGGAGGAGGCGCGCGCCGAGACGATTCGCGCCACCAAACGATTCGCGCGCCGTCAGGACTCGTGGTTCCGCCGCGACCCGCGGGTCCACTGGCTGAGCGGTGCCGCCGAGGACCGCGGGGAACTCCCGCACCGGGCTCTGGCGTTGGTCGAACGAGCGGTTACAGCCTGATCACGTGATGGCATCGGGACGCCCCGCTCGTCATTCCGGTGCCTCGGGGCGTGCCATCATCGAGCATCGATCGATCAGTGGAGTCCGAGTTGGGAGGGCGCGTGGCGATGGAGGCCGGCCCTCGCGACACGGAAGACGACGCACCGGACACGCGACACGCGCCCGCGCACGACCAGGTTCACGCGACGGCGCATGGGACGGGCCGCGAACCGGCGCGTCTGAGCCCCGACGGGCCCGACGAACTCGACGTGCCCGCCGAGGTCGAGGTCGAGCTGCGGCCCGCAAGGCGGATGCGCATCTGGCAGCTCGCGCCGATCGTCGCGCTCGCCGCGGTGGGCTCGCTGATGTTCGCCTTCCCACTCGCCTTCGAGTTCGGCGACGGCGGCGCGGTCGTCGCCATGCTGGGCCTGCTGATCAGCGGCTGTGCCGCGGGCTGGGGCATGATGGCCGCCCGCCGCGTCGGCTACACCTGGCCCGGACTGCCGCAGCGGGGCACGGGCGAACGGCCCGACTGGCGTGTGATCGCCCTCTACGTCGCCGTCTGCCTCGTCCTGGTCGCCCTGGCCGTCGGGCGCGTGGCCCGGCTCCGCTGACCTGCTCCGACGGCCCCTCCGGCGCTGCCCGACGGCGTGCCCGGCGACCGGCCGCGTCCCGTTCCCGTCCCGCCCCGGCGCTCCGCCCGGCCCGGTTTCGGCGGGCGTCGCCGCCGCCTCGTACAGTTGCCCTGTGAGCACCTCGCAGATCACTTTCCTCAAGGGCCACGGAACCGAGAACGACTTCGTGATCGTTCCCGACCCGGACGACGCCGTGGACCTGCCTCCCGCGGTCGTCGCACGGCTGTGCGACCGCCGGGCCGGTATCGGCGGGGACGGGCTGCTGCACGTTGTACGGTCCGCCGCGCATCCCGAGGCGCGTGCCATGGCGGACGAGGCCGAGTGGTTCATGGACTACCGCAATGCCGACGGCTCCGTCGCCGAGATGTGCGGCAACGGCGTACGCGTCTTCGCCCGTTATCTGCAGCGCGCCGGGCACGCCGAGGCGGGCGACCTCGCCGTCGCCACCCGGGGAGGCGTCAAGAAGGTGCACATCGCCAAGGACGGCGACATCACCGTCTCCATGGGACGCGCGACCCTGCCCGAGGACGGGGTCACGGTCACCGTGGACGGCCGCGGCTGGGACGCCCGCAACGTGAACATGGGCAATCCGCACGCCGTCGCCTTCGTCGATGAACTGGAGCACGCGGGCGCCCTGCTGGCCACCCCGTCCTACAGTCCCGCGGCCGTTTACCCCGACGGCGTCAACATCGAGTTCGTCGTCGACCGGGGTCCCCGCCATGTGGCCATGCGGGTCCACGAGCGCGGCTCGGGGGAGACCCGCTCCTGCGGCACGGGCGCCTGCGCCGTCGCCGTCGCCACGGCCCGCAGGGACGGCGCCGACCCCGCGCGGACCGGTACCCCGGTCACGTACACGGTCGACCTGCCCGGCGGCACCCTCGTCATCACCGAGCACCCGGACGGCGAGATCGAGATGACCGGCCCCGCCGTGATCGTCGCCGAGGGCGTCATCGATCCGGCCTGGCTCGCCGCCCGGCCCGCGTAGCGGCCCGAGCGGGCGCCACCACCCCGCACCGGCCGGGTGGTCGCGTACGGGCGATGCCTGACATGACCGAAACGGCAAGGCCCAAGGCTTCGCTCGAATGGGTGATCCGTTTCACGCTGGGCAAGAGCGGGACTCCGCCACGTGGTGGGCTCGGTAGCATCAAGCACCGGCCCGGAGGTGCGACCGTGCCTTCCCCCCTGCCGGTCGACGTCGCCGGAGGTACCCCCCCATGAGCGCAGAGGCCGCCAACCCTGGTACTCCCATCCGCAGGCGGGGCCGCCCCCGGATTGACCTCCGCAGGCTCGGCCGCGTCGCGCTCCTCGGCTCCGTACCGCGTGACCGACTTCCCGATGCGATCGGCCATGTCGCCGAGGCACACCGCGCCCATCACCCCGATGCCGACCTCTCCATCCTGCAGCGCGCCTATCTGCTCGCGGAGTCCTCGCACCGCGGACAGATGCGCAAGAGCGGCGAGCCGTACATCACGCACCCCCTCGCCGTTACCCTGATCCTCGCCGAACTCGGCGCCGAGACCACGACACTGACCGCCTCGCTGCTCCACGACACCGTCGAGGACACCGAAGTGACGCTCGATCAGGTGCGGGAGCAGTTCGGCAAGGAGGTCTGCTACCTCGTCGACGGCGTCACCAAACTGGAGAAGGTCGACTACGGCGCGGCGGCCGAACCCGAGACCTTCCGCAAGATGCTGGTGGCCACCGGCGACGACGTCCGGGTGATGTCGATCAAGCTCGCCGACCGGCTCCACAACATGCGGACCCTCGGTGTGATGCGCCCGGAGAAGCAGGCCAGGATCGCCCGGGTCACCCGTGACGTGCTGATCCCGCTCGCCGAACGGCTCGGCGTGCAGGTGCTCAAGACCGAACTCGAAGACCTCGTCTTCGCGATCCTCCACCCCGAGGAGTACGAACGCACCCGGGCGCTGATCGCCGCCGCCGGACCCGACCCGCTCGCCCCCATCGCCGAGAACGTCGCGGCGGTGCTGCGGGAGGCGGGCATCCTCGCCGAGGTCCTCATCAGACCGCGCCACCACTTCTCCGTGCACCGGGTCAGGATCAAACGCGGCGAACTGCGCGGTACCGACTTCGGACGCCTGCTGGTCCTCGTCGGCGAGGACGCCGACTGCTACGCCGTGCTCGGCGAGCTGCACACCTGCTTCACCCCGGTGATCTCCGAGTTCAAGGACTTCGTCGCCGCGCCCAAGTTCAACCTCTACCAGTCGCTGCACACCGCGGTCGTCGGCCCCGAGGGCGCGGTCGCCGAAGTCCTCATCCGCACGCACCGGATGCACAAGGTCGCCGAAGCCGGCGTCATCGCCCTCGGCAACCCGTACGCGGCGGACGGCGGCTCCGGACCCCAGGCCGCCGAACCCGCGGACGGGGAACGCGCCGACCCGACCCGGCCCGGCTGGCTGTCCAGGCTCCTGCAATGGCAGCAGTCGGCACCGGACCCCGACACGTTCTGGACCACGCTCCGCGCCGACCTCGCCCAGGACCGCGAGATCACGGTCTTCCGCACCGACGGCGGCACGCTCGGACTGCCCGCCGGAGCCAGCTGCGTCGACGCCGCCTACGCGCAGTACGGGGACCGGGCGCACAACTGCGTCGGCGCCCGGGTCAACGGCCGGCTCGCCACCCTCGGCACCGTGCTGAGCGACGGCGACACGGTGCAGCCGCTGCTCGCCGAGGACGCCGGTTCCGGCCCCTCGCGCGCCTGGCTCGACCACGCCAGAACCCCCGCGGCCCGGATCGCCATCACCGGCTGGCTGGAAGCCCACCCCGAGCCTCCCCAGGGACCGCACGGCGGCCGGCCGTCCGGGCCCAGGCCCGAACCGCAGCCCCAGGAGACCCCCGCGACCGCGGGCGCCGTGGTGGACCGGCCGGACGCCACCGTGCGCCTCGCGGGCTGCTGCACGCCCGTGCCCCCCGACGACGTCACCGGCTTCGTCGTCCGCGGCGGCACGGTCACCGTGCACCGGCGGGAGTGTCCCGGGGCGGCCCGGATGCGGTCCACCGGCCGGACACCGGTCGGCGTCCGCTGGGGCGAGGCGGCCGCGTGCCGG
The DNA here is from genome assembly GCF_040636995.1 of Streptomyces sp. NPDC032161. Taxonomy (NCBI): domain Bacteria; kingdom Bacillati; phylum Actinomycetota; class Actinomycetes; order Kitasatosporales; family Streptomycetaceae; genus Streptomyces; species Streptomyces sp. NPDC032161. The sequence continues at coordinate 57,574 of NZ_JBEZVN010000025.1, forward strand.
GTCACGCTGGTCGCCGAGTCGTTCGGGCGCCCCCGGCTGCTCGCCGACCTCACCGAGGCGATCGCGACGGCGGGGGCCGCCGTCGTGTCCGCCACCGTCGAACCCCCCAGCGAGCAGCGCGTCCGGCACACCTACACGCTCGAACTCCCCGACGCCGCCGGACTTCCGGCGCTGATGCGCGCGATGCGCGACGTAGCGGGGGTGTACGACGTGAGCCGCGCCCGGCACCCCGCGGGCGCCGTCTGATCCCTGCGCCGCGCCGCGGGGACCTCGTTCGAGTGGTGCGGCGCGTGCCGCGCCTGCCTGTCCGGGCGTCGCTGATAGCGGTAGTCCATGCCGTTCATCTCCCGCCGTGCGCGGGCCGCTCTGCTGGCCGCCGCGTCGGCCGCCCTCGTCGCCGCCGCCCTTCCGTCGCCCGTGCCGCTCGGCATCGGCGACCGGCTCTTCCCTCATCTCGGCAACCCCGGATACGACGTCCTCTCGTACGACATCGGACTGACCTACCACGGCAACAACAGCCGGCCGATGGACGCCGTCACCACCATCGACGCCCGGACCACCGAACCGCTGGACCGGATCAACCTCGACTTCACCCACGGAACCGTCCGCGCGGTCGCGGTCAACGGCCTGCGCAGCGAATTCGCCACCGTGGGCGAGGACTTGGTCGTCAGCCCACCCGGCCACCTCCCGCCCGGAGCGCCGTTGCGCATCACCGTCCACCACACCAGCGACCCCGGGGGCGCCCAGGACACGGGAGGGTGGGTGCGCACCGCCGACGGCCTGGCCATGGCCAACCAGGCCGACGCCGCCCACCGCGTCTTCCCGGGCAACGACCACCCCGCCGACAAGGCGTACTTCACCTTCCGGGTCACCGCGCCCAAGGGCCTCACGGCGGTGGCCAACGGACTGCTCGTCGGCACCGCCCGGCACGGCGACACGACCACCTGGACCTATCGCACCGAGCACCCCATGGCCACCGAACTGGCCCAGGTCGGCATCGGCCGGTCCACCGTGCTGCACCGCACCGGACCGCACGGACTGCCCGTGCGCGACGTGGTCCCGACCGCCGACCGCGAGCGCCTGGAACACCGGCTCGGCAAGACCCCGGAACAGATCGCGTGGATGGAGCGGCAGGTCGGACGGTACCCCTTCGAGACGTACGGACTGCTCGTCGCCGACACCCGGACCGGCTTCGAGCTGGAGACCCAGACGATCTCCCTCTTCGAACGGTCCCTGTTCGTGGGGGACGGCTACCCCGACTGGTACGTCGAATCGATCATGGTGCACGAGCTGGCCCACCAGTGGTTCGGTGACAGCGTCTCGCCCCGGACCTGGTCCGACCTGTGGCTCAACGAGGGACACGCCACCTGGTACGAGGCACGCTACGCGGAGGAGCACGCCGGGAAGTCGCTGGAGAGCCGGATGCACGACGCCTACGTCCGGTCCGACGGCTGGCGTGCCGCGGGCGGCCCGCCGGCCCGCCCCACGACGCCCGAGCCGGGCAAGAAGCTCAGCCTCTTCCGGCCGGTGGTGTACGACGGAAGCGCGCTGGTGCTGTACGCCCTGCGCCAGGAGATCGGCGCGAGCGCGTTCGACCGGCTGGAGCGGAGCTGGGTGAGGAAGCACCGGGACTCCACCGCGGACACCGCGGACTTCGTCCGGCTGGCGTCGCGGATCGCGGGCCGCGACCTGACCTCGTTCTTCGAGGGCTGGCTGTACGGCGAGAGGACCCCGTCGATGCCGGGACACCCCGATTGGCGCAGTGCCGATCCGGGCGGCCGGTGACGCGGGGCGCACGGGCGGCCACGAGCGCGGCCCGGCCGCGGCAAACTCGGGTGACGAGCCCGGAGCGGCCGTGCCACTATCGACGGGTCGCCACGGCGGCCGGACCGATGATTCGCCGCACCGGGAATCATCGGGAGAGGTCACACGTTGTGACAGATGTAACGGACTTCCATCGACGTAAGGATCCAATGACCTCCTCTTCTTCCCTTCCCCAGGACGCGCGGTACGCGCGGAGTGCTACGGAGAACACCACCGAGAGCCTCACAGAGGGCCTTCGGGCCGACGCCCTGATGGAAGAGGACGTCGCCTGGAGCCACGAGATCGACGGAGAGCGGGACGGCCACCAGTTCGACCGCTCCGAGCGCGCCGCGCTGCGACGGGTGGTCGGTCTCTCCACCGAGCTGGAGGACGTCACCGAGGTCGAGTATCGCCAGCTGCGCCTGGAGCGCGTGGTGCTGGTGGGCGTGTGGACCTCGGGGACCGCCCGAGAGGCGGAGAACTCCCTGGCGGAGCTCGCCGCGCTGGCGGAGACGGCGGGCGCGCAGGTGCTCGACGCCGTCTACCAGCGCCGTGACAAGCCCGACCCGGCCACCTACATCGGCTCCGGCAAGGCGCTGGAGCTGCGTGACATCGTCCTCGAATCGGGGGCCGACACCGTCGTCTGCGACGGTGAGCTCAGCCCCGGCCAGCTGATCCATCTGGAGGATGTCGTCAAGGTCAAGGTGGTCGACCGGACCGCCCTGATCCTCGACATCTTCGCCCAGCACGCCAAGTCCCGAGAGGGCAAGGCGCAGGTCTCCCTGGCGCAGATGCAGTACATGCTGCCGCGCCTGCGCGGCTGGGGTCAGTCGCTGTCCCGGCAGATGGGCGGCGGCGGTTCCAGCGGCGGCGGAGGCATGGCGACCCGCGGCCCCGGTGAGACCAAGATCGAGACCGACCGGCGCCGGATCCGCGAGAAGATGGCGAAGATGCGCCGGGAGATCGCGGAGATGAAGACCGGCCGCGAGATCAAGCGCCAGGAGCGCAAGCGCAACAGGGTGCCGTCGGTCGCCATCGCCGGCTACACGAACGCGGGCAAGTCCTCGCTGCTCAACCGGCTCACCGGGGCGGGCGTCCTGGTGGAGAACGCGCTGTTCGCCACCCTGGACCCGACCGTGCGCCGGGCCGAGACGCCGGGCGGCCGGATCTACACCCTGGCCGACACCGTCGGGTTCGTACGGCATCTGCCGCACCACCTCGTCGAGGCGTTCCGCTCCACCATGGAGGAGGTCGGTGAGTCCGACCTGATCCTGCACGTGGTGGACGGCTCCCATCCGGCCCCGGAGGAACAGCTCGCCGCGGTCCGCGAGGTGATCCGCGACGTCGGCGCGGTGGACGTGCCCGAGATCGTGGTGGTCAACAAGGCGGACGCCGCCGATCCGCTGGTGCTCCAGCGACTGCTGCGCATCGAGAAGCACGCGATCGCCGTCTCGGCACGCACGGGCGACGGCATCGACGAACTGCTCGCGCTCATCGACACCGAACTGCCCAGGCCGTCGGTCGAGATCGAGGCACTCGTGCCGTACACCCGGGGCGGTCTCGTCTCGCGCGTGCACGCCGAGGGCGAGGTGACCTCCGAGGAGCACACGTCGGAGGGCACCCTCCTCAAGGCCCGGGTCCATGAGGAACTGGCCGCGGAGCTCTCCGCGTTCGTTCCCGTGGCGCACTGACGGCGCGGCACCACCCGGTACGGACCGAAGGCCCGTTCCCCGAGAGGCACATGCGCCTCCCGGGTAACGGGCCTTCGCCGTCGACGCCGCCGGGCCGCGCGTCACACGCCCGGTCGCGACGCCGTCATCGTGAACGGGCGTCGTCACCGGACACCGGTCCGGTGACGCCCCGTCCTCACTGTCCCGCGTACTTCTTGCTGACCGCCTCGTAGACGCCCTCGGCCTCCTTGCCGAACCGCGGTCCGGCAAGCCAGCCGGCCGTCACCGGGCCGATGGAGGTGTTCGAGACCAGCGCGGGCTTGCCGTCCCGGCCGGTCGCGACCCAGCCTCCGCCGGAGGCGCCACCGGTCATCGTGCAGCCGATGCGGTACATCGTGGGGTCCTGTGCGGTCAACGACAGCCGGCCCGGCTCGTCCTCGCAGCGGAACGCCTTCTGGCCGTCGTACGGAGGCGCCGCCGGGAAACCGGTGGCGGTCATGGTGCCGATCTTCGACACGGCCGGGGCATCGAACTCGACGGGCAGCGCGGAACCGACCGTCTCCTCCAGGGACTTGCCCGTCGACCCCTTCTCCGGCGTGACGCGCAGCACCGCGAAGTCGTACGGCGCCCCCTGCCCACCGACCGAGGATCCCTGGGAGATCCACTGGTCGGACGTCTGCGCCCACTGCCCCCACCACACGCCGTAGGGGGCCATCTGCTCCCTGGTCGCCTTCTTCAGCTCGGCCGTGGGCAGACCCTCGTTGTTGTACGACGGCACGAAGGCGATGTTGCGGTACCAGCCGCCCTTCTTGCCCGCGTGCACACAGTGCCCCGCCGTCCACACCAGATTCGACTTACCGGGGTGCGCCGGGTCCTTCACCACGGTCGCGGAGCACACCATGGAGCCCTCGGGGCCGTCGAAGAAGAGCTTCCCGGACTCGGCGGCGCTGGCGTGGTACGGCGTTCCGACGGCGACGGCGCGCACCGGCGCCGGCGTCGGGTCCGTCACGCCGACATCGCCCGAGATGTCGTTCTCGACCGGCCGCTCCGGCGCCTTGTCGGCATCCCGCATCCGGTCGGGGTCCCAGAGGTCCTCGATGATCGGATTGACGAAGTCCCTGGCCTCGCGCAGCCACTTCTCCTTGTCCCAGTTCTTCCACTCGCCGTTCCGCCACCGGTCGAGGTCGATCCCGCGGTCCTTGAGCCGTTCCTTCAGATCGTCCGGGATGGTGATCTTGCCGTCGGACGCCTGGGTCGCCGCCGCGTTCGGCTTGTCGCCCCCGGTGTCCTCCTCCGGCCCGCAGGCGGTGGCGGTGAGTGCGAGGACCGCGCTGACCGCGGTCACGGCCGGCAGCGAGAAGCGCGTACGCCGCACACCCCTCCGGCGTGCGGCGAGAGCCGGTCGACTGAGTCGCATGTGGTGATCCCCCTGGGACTTCGTAACTCAACACTTCGGTACGGCACTTCGGCGCTGTTGCGGGCCAACGGCCTCGAACGCCCTGTCGGCATGCGGAAGGCCGCCCGAGCGCCTGGTGCGGCCCCCCACTATGCCGGTGCCGGTGGGGACGGCGTGAGGCAGGTCCGTGGTTCCACCCCCGCAAGGATCTTCGGATATACCCGTGATCCGCCGGGCCCGGCGTCGTTGGTACGTGCGAGGGACCCCGGGGAGGGAGTTCATCCCCCGAGTCCGACCGTCCGCGCACCGACGTACCGACCCACCGACGTGCGACGCAACCGTTCCAGCGGGAGGACCGACAGCCGTGGCCGTGACCGAACCAGCTCCGGTGGCGTACGAGGGGATCCTGCGCCGTCAGTCGATGCGCGAGTCCGCCGCCCGTACCTACGCGCGCTCACTGCCCATCGTCCCGGTGCGCGCCAGGGGGATGACCATCGAGGGCGCGGACGGGCGGCGGTATCTCGACTGCCTCTCGGGAGCCGGCACACTGGCGCTCGGTCACAACCATCCGGTGGTGCTGGAGGCCATCAAGAAGGTGCTCGACTCGGGAGCGCCCCTGCACGTCCTCGACCTCGCCACCCCGGTCAAGGACGGGTTCACCACCGAGCTGTTCGCCACCCTGCCGCGCAGGTTCGCCGACGACGCCCGGATCCTGTTCTGCGGACCCGCCGGGACGGACGCCGTGGAGGCCGCCCTCAAACTGGTCCGTGCCGCCACCGGCCGCGACGGACTCCTCGCCTTCACGGGCGCCTACCACGGCATGACCGAGGGCGCCCTGGCCGCCTCGGGAGGTGCCGAGGACGTAAGGGTGACGCGCCTGCCGTTCCCCCGCGACTACCGCTGCCCCTTCGGGATCGGGGGAGAGCGCGGCGCGGAGATCGCCGCCCGGTGGGCCGAGAACCTCCTGGACGATCCGAAGGGCGGCGTGCCGGCCCCGGCCGGGATGATCCTGGAACCGGTCCAGGGGGAGGGCGGGGTGATCCCGGCCTCCGACGACTGGATGCGCCGCATGCGCGAGATCACCCGCGCCCGGTCCGTGCCGCTGATCGCCGACGAGGTCCAGACGGGCGTCGGCCGCACCGGCGCCTTCTGGGCGGTCGAGCACAGCGGGATCACCCCCGACGTGATGGTGCTCTCCAAGGCCATCGGCGGTTCCCTCCCGCTCGCCGTCGTCGTCTACCGCTCCGCGCTCGACACCTGGCAGCCCGGCGCGCACGCCGGCACCTTCCGGGGCAACCAGCTCGCGATGGCCGCCGGAACCGCCACTCTCTCCTACGTACGGAAGAACGGCCTCGCCGAGCGCGCCGCGACGCTCGGGGCCCGGATGCTCGCCCGACTCCAGGGCCTGGCGGCGGCCCATCCGTGTGTCGGGGACGTCCGGGGCCGGGGACTGATGATCGGAGTGGAGCTCGTCGACCCCGAGGCCGCCGCGCCCGACGGCAGCCCCGAACCGCCGCCAGCCCCCACGCTCGCCGCCGCCGTCCAGCAGGAATGCCTGCGCCGCGGTCTCATCGTCGAACTCGGCGGACGCCACTCCACCGTCGTACGCCTCCTGCCGCCCCTCACCCTCACCGACGAACAGGCGACGGCGGTCGTGGACCGTCTCGCCGACGCCCTGGCAGCCGCCGAGCGACTGCCGCACCGCCGGATCGCGACCGGGCCGATCCACTGACCCGGCCACCTCACAAGGAAGACCGCAGTGAACCCCACCCCCCCGCCCCGGGCCGATGGCCCGCCCCCCACGCCGCAGCGAGCGGAGGCCGGACCCGCCGGAAGCCTGCTCGCCGAGCCCACCGTGCCGCGCCAGAAGGCCGCACCGGACGACGAGCGGTACCCCCAGCCGACCCGGACCGCCGAGGCGCCGCCGGACGACCACGTCGACCACTTCGACCCTCTCGACCACCCGGACCCGCTGCGCGCCGCCGACGCGACGGGCGTCGAGAACCTCCTCCGCTGCTGGGTCCGTGAGAGCGACCTGGCCCGCCCCGAGGCGGACGTGCTGCGCGTCCCCCTGCCCGCGAGCGGAACGGCATTGCTCGTCCCCGTCGTGCACTGGTCCGTCACGGGCTGGCACCGGTTCGGGCCGCCCGTCCTGGAAGGGGCGCCCGACAGCGCGCCGTCCGTCGACGCGGTCACGGTCGCCGCCCTGCTGAGCCGCGAGGCCGACCGCGACGAGGGAGCCGACATGGTGGCGCGGGTCGCCGACTCGGTCCGCCGCACCGCGGGCTTCATCGCGGCGCGGCGGCGCGCCCCCGAGCCCCCGGCCGCGGCGGACCTCTTCCTCACGGCCGAGCAGTCGCTGGTCCTCGGCCACCCGCTCCACCCGACGCCCAAGAGCCGTGAGGGGCTCTCCGAATCAGAGGCCCGCCGCTACTCGCCCGAGTCGTACGGTTCCTTCCCACTGCACTGGATGGCCGTCGACCGGTCCGTCCTGGCCACCGACTCCGCCTGGACCGAACGCGGCCGTCCCGTGCCCGCCACGGAACTGCTCACCGCCCAGGCCGAAGGGCTGCGCCTCCCCGAGAACACCGCACCGGTCCCGCTCCACCCCTGGCAGGCCCGCGACCTGCTGCACCGGCCCGAAGCGGCCGCCCTGCTCGACGCCGGGCTCCTCCGCGACCTGGGACCGTACGGCGGGCACTGGCACCCCACCTCCTCCGTCCGCACCGTGCACCGGCCCGGCGCCGAGCTGATGCTCAAGCTCTCCCTCGGCCTGCGCATCACCAACTCCCGTCGTGAGAACCTCCGCAAGGAGCTCCACCGCGGGGTGGAGGTCCACCGCCTGCTGCGCAGCGGGCTCGCCGCACAGTGGCACGCCGCCCACCCCGGCTTCGACATCGTCCGCGACCCCGCCTGGCTCGCCGTCGACGGCCCGGACGGCGCGCCCGTCACCGGCCTCGACGTGGTGCTGCGGCACAACCCGTTCGGTCCGCACGACGACGCGGTCTGCATCGCCGGGCTCACCGCTCCGCGTCCGTGGCCGGGACGCAAGGCCATGCACTCGCGCCTCGCCGAGGTAGTCCTCTCCCTCTCCGCAGCCACCGGCAGGGGCGTGGGCGCCGTGGCCACCGAGTGGTTCCTGCGCTACCTCGACCGGGTCGTACGCCCCGTGTTCTGGCTCGACGCCCACGCGGGCGTGGCCCTCGAAGCGCATCAGCAGAACACCCTGGTGCTGCTCGACGGCCACGGCTGGCCCGTCGGCGGCCGGTACCGCGACAACCAGGGCTACTACTTCCGTGAGTCGCACCGCGCCGCCCTGGAACGACGGCTTCCCGGCATCGGAACGGTCAGCGACACCTTCGTCTCCGACGAGGTCACCGACGAACGCTTCGCCTACTACCTCGGGATCAACAACGTGTTCGGGCTGATCGGGGCCTTCGGCTCCCAGCGGCTCGTCGACGAGCGGGTCCTCGTCGCCGCGTTCCGCCGGTTCCTCGGCTCGGCCGCCGCACTCGGTTCCCCGCTGCCCGCGCACCTCCTGGACAACACCCATCTGCGGTGCAAGGCCAACCTGCTGACCCGGCTGCACGGCCTCGACGAACTCGTCGGTCCCGTCGACACCCAGTCCGTGTACGTCACCATCGCCAACCCGCTGCACGTCTGAACGACAGCGACGACAGGAGACCGCATGACCGGCGAAAGAGCGGGACCGGCGAAGGCCCATGACCGACGCACGACCATGACCACCGCCTGAACCACCGGGAGGAGAGCGACACCATGGCTTCCGCCGACGCGCCCACAGGCGCCGGTACCGGCCCGGCCCCGCAGACCGACACGAGCGCCGAGGACACCCTGGACCTGCCGCTCTCCGAGGAACTCCTCGGTCTGCTCGGGGACGGCGCGGGTGCCACGGCCACCGCCGAGGCACCACCCGTGACGCCGGACGCGCCCGGGCCGTCGGCCTCGTCGTCCGTGTCGTCCGCCTCGCCCGTGTCGTCCGCGATGTCGTCCGTGACGTCCGTGACGGCGGCATCGGGCGGCGCGGTCCAGACGGATGCCGCCCGCACCACGGCCACCGGCACGACCGTCCCCCGTACTCCGGAGAGCGCAGCGGCGTCCGCCGGCCTGCTCGACCGGCCGGCGGACTGGGGCCCCGCCAACACCCCGGCCGGAGTGTTCCAACTCGTCCCCGTGCGACTGGAACGCGATCTCGCCCTCATCAGCCGCTGGATGAACGACCCCGCGGTGGCGGCGTTCTGGGAACTCGCCGGAGCCGAAACGGTCACCGCGGACCATCTGCGCCCCCAACTGGACGGCGACGGACGCAGCGTGCCGTGCCTCGGGGCGCTGGCGGGCATCCCCATGAGCTACTGGGAGATCTACCGCGCGGACCTCGACCCGCTGGCCCGCCACTACCCGGCACGCCCGCACGACACCGGGATCCACCTGCTCGTCGGAGGGGTCGACGACCGCGGACGCGGCGTCGGCACCACCCTCCTCCGGGCCGTCGCCGACCTGATCCTCGACAACCGCCCCCTGTGCGGGCGCGTCGTCGCGGAACCCGACCTGCGCAACACCCCGTCCGTGTCCGCCTTCCTCAGCGCCGGCTTCCGTTTCTCCGCGGAGATCGACCTTCCCGGCAAACGAGCCGCCCTGATGGTCCGCGACCGAACCCACCGGGCCCACCTGTGAACGAACGACTGCGATACATACACCGCTCGAACCCCATCGGTTCCGCCCCGAGGAGTCACCGTGCCGAAATATCCCGCGCGCATCGATTCACCGACTGATTCCAGGACTGGTTCAGCGACCGATCCAGTGAGTGATTCGGCGGAATCCGCCGCGCCGCTCAGCACGCCCGAACTGAACCCGGCGGTCTGGGAGGGAGCCGCCGTCCGACTGCTCGCGAAAATGCTCGGCCAATTCGCCTACGAGGAGGTCGTCGAACCGGTCGGCCCCGTCGACGGCGGCGATGCGTACACTCTCCGGTTCGACGACGGGGGCACCCTGATCTTCAAGGCCCGGCGCGGGGTGTACGGGAGCTGGCTCATCGCCCCCGAGTCGATCCAGGAACTGCGCGGCACCGCCGGGGAAGGGCCGACGCGAGCCGCACACGACACCGTCGGGAGCGCGTCGCCGGAATCGACGCGCGCCAGGACGCGGGAGCTCGCGGACCCGGCGGCCGGGGCGGAGTGCCACAGCCTCCCCGGGGCGTCCGGCAGGCCCCGGCCGGACCGGTGCGCCGACGCCGTGCCGATCCCGGGCCGTCGCACGGATCCCGCACCGGACAGCAGCACCGAAGCCGTGTCGACACCGCACCGCGGCGCCGACGACGCCGCCCCGTCACGACACCCGGGCTCCGACGCCGTGCCGTTCCGCGACCCCCTGAGCTTCCTCGCCCGCGCCCGCCGCCTCCTGGGGATCGACGGCGCCACGCTCGGCCACCTCATCCGCGAGATCACCACCACCCTCGCCGCCGACGCCCGGCTCGCCCACACCGCGCTCACCGCCGCCCGCCTGGCCGAACTCGACTACGCCGAGCTGGAAGGACACCAGACCGGCCACCCCTGGCTCGTGGCCAACAAGGGCCGCCTCGGCTTCTCCGCCATCGACGCCTCCCGCTACACCCCCGAGGCCCGTCGGCCCGTACGGCTGCCGTGGATCGCGGTGTCCACCCGGGTCGGGGCCTACCGGGGCGTCCCCGGTCTGGCCACGCCCGGGCAGCTGTACGCGCGGGAACTCGACCCGGCCGTCCGCGACTCCTTCGCCGCCGTGCTCCGCGCCCGCGACCTCGACCCGGACCGGTACCTCTTCCTGCCCGTGCACCCCTGGCAGTGGGACGAATGGATCGTTCCGCTCTTCGCCCCGGCCATCGCCTCGGGCGACATCGTGCCCCTCCACGCCGATCCCGACCTCAGGCTGCCCCAGCAGTCCATCCGCACCTTCACCAATGTGTCCCGCCTCGACCGGCACACCGTCAAGCTGCCGCTGTCGATCCTCAACACCCTGGTCTGGCGCGGGCTGCCGACCGAACGCACCCTCGCGGCCCCCGCCGTGACCGCCTGGGTCCAGGGCCTGTGCGAGCGCGACGGCTTTCTGCGCGAGACCTGCGGGGTCGTCCTGCTCGGCGAAGTGGCCTCCGTGACCGTCGAGCACCCGCTCTACGATCACCTGCCGGAGACGCCGTACCAGTTCAAGGAGATCCTCGGCGCGATCTGGCGCGAACCCCTCCAGCCCCGGCTCGCCCCCGGCGAGCGCGCCCGGACCCTCGCCTCGCTGCTCCACACCGATCCGCGCGGGCGCGCCTTCACGGCCGAGCTCGTCGAACGCTCCGGACTCGCCCCCACCGCCTGGCTGACCCACCTCTTCGCCGCGCTGCTGCCCCCGTTGCTGCACTTCCTCTACCGCTACGGCACGGTGTTCTCGCCGCACGGTGAGAACGCCATCGTCGTCTTCGACGGGCAGGACGTGCCGGTGCGCCTGGCGATCAAAGACTTCGTCGACGACGTGAACGTCAGCGCCCAGCCACTGCCGGAACACGCGTCCATGCCGCAGGACGTGCGCGACATCCTGCTCACCGAGGAGCCCTCCTTCCTCACCCAGTTCATCCACGCCGGACTGTTCATCGGTGTCTTCCGCTTCCTCTCCCCGCTGTGCGAGGGGCAGCTGGGTGTTCCCGAGGCCGATTTCTGGTCACTCGTGCGGGACGAGGTGCTGCGGTACCATGCCCGCTTTCCCGAGCTCAAGGACCGGTTCGAGATGTTCGACATGCTCACGCCGCGCATCGACCGTCTCTGTCTGAACCGCAATCGTCTGCATGTGGACGGCTACCGGGACCGCCCGGGGCGCCCGCACGCGGCCATCCACGGGAGCGTGCCCAATCCGCTCCACCCCGCTGAATCCGACCGGGAGTGATCGCCGTTGTCAGCGGTGACCCGTAGGGTGGTCGGGCTATGACGAAGCCATCCCTCCCCGAGCTCCTCCACGCCGCCGTGACCGCCGTCGGCGGTACGGAACGGCCCGGCCAGGCCGCCATGGCCGCAGCCGTCGCCGAGGCCGTCGACGACAACTCCCATCTGCTCGTACAGGCCGGCACCGGCACGGGCAAGTCCCTCGGCTACCTGGTGCCCGCGCTGGCCCACGGGGAGCGCGTCGTGGTGGCCACGGCGACCCTGGCGCTCCAGCGCCAGCTCGTGGAGCGCGACCTTCCGCGTACGGTCGATGCCCTGCATCCGCTGCTGCGCAGACGCCCCCAGTTCGCCATGCTCAAGGGGCGCTCGAACTACCTGTGCCTGCACCGCCTGCACGAGGGTGTGCCGCAGGACGAGGAGGAAGGGCTGTTCGACCAGTTCGAGGCGGCGGCCCCGTCGAGCAAGCTCGGCCAGGACCTGCTGCGGCTGCGCGACTGGTCGGACGAGACGGAGAGCGGTGACCGCGACGACCTCACCCCCGGCGTCTCCGACCGGGCCTGGGCGCAGGTCTCCGTCTCCTCCCGGGAGTGCCTGGGCGCCACCAAGTGCGCGTACGGGGCCGAGTGCTTCGCCGAGCAGGCCCGTGAGCGGGCCAAGCTCGCCGACGTCGTCGTCACCAATCACGCCCTGCTCGCCATCGACGCCATCGAGGGCGCGCCGGTGCTCCCGCAGCACGAGGTGCTGATCGTCGACGAGGCCCACGAGCTGGTCTCCAGGGTCACCGGGGTGGCCACCGGCGAGCTCACCCCCGGCCAGGTCAACCGCGCGGTGCGCCGCGCTGCGAAGCTGGTGAACGAGAAGGCGGCCGACGCCCTCCAGACCGCCTCCGAGGGTTTCGAGCGGGTGATGGAGCTGGCGCTTCCCGGCCGTCTGGAGGAGATTCCCGAGGACCTGGGCTACGCGCTGATGTCCCTGCGTGACGCGGCGCGCACGGTGATCACGGCGCTGGGCACCACGCGCGACAAGTCCGTCCAGGACGAGGACGCGGTCCGCAAGCAGGCCCTCGCGTCCGTGGAGACGATCCACGGCGTCGCCGAACGGATCACCCAGGGCTCCGAGTACGACGTCGTCTGGTACGAGCGCCACGACCGCTTCGGCGCGTCGCTGAGGGTCGCCCCGCTCTCGGTCTCCGGGCTGCTGCGCGAGAAGCTCTTCGCCGACCGGTCCGTGGTCCTCACCTCGGCCACCCTCAAGCTCGGCGGCGACTTCAACGGTGTGGGGGCGTCGCTGGGACTCGCTCCCGAGGGCACCGAGGGCGACGACCTCCCGCAGTGGAAGGGGCTCGACGTCGGGTCGCCGTTCGACTACCCGAAGCAGGGGATCCTGTACGTCGCCCGGCATCTGGCCACGCCCGGCCGCGAGGCGTCCCGCACGGACATGCTGGACGAGCTCGCCGAGCTGGTGGAGGCGGCGGGCGGGCGCACGCTCGGGCTGTTCTCGTCCATGCGCGCGGCCCAGGCCGCGGCCGAGGAACTGCGGGGTCGGCTCGACAAGCCGATCCTGCTCCAGGGCGAGGAGACGCTCGGCGAACTGATCAAGAACTTCGCGGCCGATCCCGAGACCTGTCTCTTCGGCACGCTGTCGCTCTGGCAGGGCGTCGACGTGCCCGGACCCAGCTGCCAGCTCGTGGTCATGGACCGGATCCCCTTCCCGCGCCCCGACGACCCGTTGATGAGTGCGCGCCAGAAGGCGGTGGACGAGGCCGGAGGCAACGGCTTCATGGCCGTTGCGGCCACGCACGCGGCGCTGCTGATGGCGCAGGGCGCCGGTCGGCTGGTTCGAGCCACGGGGGACAGGGGGGTGGTCGCGGCCCTCGACCCGCGGTTGGCCAACGCCCGGTACGGCAGTTTTCTGCGCGCCTCGCTGCCCGACTTCTGGTACACGGTCGACCGCAATCAGGTGCGACGCTCACTCGCGGCGATCGACGCGGCGGCCAAGGCCGACGGCCGGTAGCCGGTCGGGCCCGAGTCGTCTCCGGTGGGTCCCGCCCGCGCGTCGCCCGCCGGGGACGCGGGCGGGACCCGCAGGGACCGGGCTGTCCTGGTTCCCCACGCGGCCCCGCTCACCCGTCGGGCCGTTCGGTCGGTTCCGCGCCCGGCACCTTCGCGTCCCTCGGCGGCTGCGATGGTGGGGCGGTCATGCGCATGGCAGGGCTCGGCATGGAAAAGGGGCCCCGGGATCGGCGCAGTGGATCCCGGGGCCCCGGTCGGGACCTGCGACGTGTCAGACCCGTCGCAGCACCGCCACCACCTTGCCGAGAATGGTCGCCTCGTCACCGGGGATCGGCTGGTACGCGGCATTGTGGGGGAGGAGCCAGACATGGCCGTCCTCGCGCTTGAAGCGCTTGACGGTGGCCTCGCCGTCGAGCATGGCGGCGACGATGTCGCCGTTCTCCGCGACGGGCTGACGACGCACGGTGACCCAGTCGCCGTCACAGATCGCCGCCTCCACCATCGAGTCACCGACGACCTTGAGGACGAAGAGCTCTCCGTCGCCGACCAGCTGGCGGGGGAGCGGGAAGACGTCCTCGACCGACTCCTCGGCGAGGATCGGACCACCGGCGGCGATCCGGCCGACGAGCGGCACATAGGACGCCGCGGGCTTGCCGGCCGTGTCGGCGGGCTGGGTGCTGGGCTGGTCCGAACCGCGGACCTCGTACGCCCGGGGACGGTGGGGGTCGCGGCGGAGGAACCCCTTGCGCTCCAGGGCCATCAGCTGATGGGCCACGGACGACGTGCTGGACAGGCCCACCGCCTGACCGATCTCCCGCATGGAGGGCGGGTAACCGCGCCGCTGGACGGAATCCCGGATCACCTCGATCACGCGCCGTTGCCGGTCCGTGAGCCCCGAGCTGTCCGCCCGGATGCCTGGAGGTCGGCCGGGCAACGAGCGCGCTGGGCGCATGGGCTCCGGACCCTCCGTGCTCGTGAGGTGGTCATTCATGGCGTGTACCGGCTCAAGTCGGCCCTGGGAGCGGTCCTGGGCGGTGATGGTGGCACTGTCTGCGGTGGTGGTCACGTCGGCCCCTCTCGAATGGTCTCCCTGGCTGGACAACGGTAGTAGCTTTCGAAAGGTTGCGCCAAACACACGTTCGAGTGAAAAACGAATAAAAGGCTGTCGCCAGCTAACTGCTGGGTGTATGTGGATTCGTTGCCGGGTGTTTGTGCGAACGGGTGCCGGTGGCGTGCGACCGTCGGGTGTGGGCGCATTGCGTTCCGGCGGCCGTGCGTGGCGGTGGCTGCGCGTGTCGGCGGCCGTGCCTCGTGCGACCGGTGGCCCCGCCCTCTCGTCCTCGGGCGGGTGCGGGCGGGTGCGGGCGGGTGCGTGCGTGGGGCGGATCGTGCACGGGTGGGGCGGGC
Source organism: Streptomyces sp. NPDC032161 (assembly GCF_040636995.1). Taxonomy (NCBI): domain Bacteria; kingdom Bacillati; phylum Actinomycetota; class Actinomycetes; order Kitasatosporales; family Streptomycetaceae; genus Streptomyces; species Streptomyces sp. NPDC032161. The sequence continues at coordinate 72,773 of NZ_JBEZVN010000025.1, forward strand.
GGGGCTGTGGAGGTGAATCCGGACCGCCCGCGACGCGGGTCATTACGGTAGCGTCCGCGGGCGCGGAGTGGCGGTTCGGGGCTCCGGCCGTACGCCGCGCGGGCGTGGCGAAGGGCCCCGCGATTTCGGCGGCAGGGCCGTTCCCGTACCCTCGTCCACGGCCGCACGCCCCCTGTCGGCTGTCCGCGAACCGCGACACGCTCACAGGGCCAAATGCGCGACGGAACCCAAGATCTAGTGGTTGGATTGTTCCGGCCGCCCAGAAGTTGTGGTCCCTGGTCCGTCAGGGGTGTGGCCATCGCCTATGCTTGTGACTGCTTCGAGGGGCCCCGACGGGCCCTGCCGAGGCTGTTCAGTCGTGCTGTGAAGGAGGGTTGGGAGCCATGCACTGCCCCTTCTGCAGGCACCCCGACAGCCGGGTCGTCGACAGCCGCACCACCGACGACGGCACGTCGATCCGCCGCCGCCGCCAGTGCCCCGACTGCTCCCGCCGTTTCACGACGGTGGAGACCTGCTCGCTGATGGTGGTCAAGCGCAGCGGTGTGACCGAACCCTTCAGCCGGACCAAGGTCATCTCCGGCGTGCGCAAGGCATGCCAGGGGCGGCCGGTCACCGAGGACGCCCTCGCCAAGCTCGGCCAGCGGGTCGAGGAGGCGGTGCGCGCCACCGGCAGTGCCGAGCTGACCACCCATGACGTGGGCCTGGCGATCCTCGGCCCTCTGCAGGAACTCGACCTCGTCGCATACCTGCGTTTCGCGTCCGTGTACCGGGCGTTCGACACACTTGAAGACTTCGAGGCGGCCATCGCGGAGCTCCGCGAACGGCGGCCTCCCACGGAGGAGCGCGGGACCGGCGTGGCCCTTGAGGTCCCCGTTCCCGCCGTCGCCGCCGACTGAGCGGCACCGGCCGGTTCTGCGGCGTGTCCGCGGGCCGGCGCGGCCAAGCGGCTTTTTGAACCCGCTCAGGGCGTCCTTCGTGGCGCCCGGAGCAGCAGAGACAGACTGTGCCCTGGGAAGTTCTGGGCACTTCAGGGCGTTTTTGCCCACATATGGGAGGCGGCATGACAGAGACGGCGAGCGGCCCGGCACGAGGTTCCCGAGCCAAGGGTTCCAAGGCGAGCAAGGGGCTGCGCATCGAGCGCATCCACACCACCCCCGGCGTGCATCCGTACGACGAGGTGGTCTGGGAGCGCCGTGACGTCGTCATGACCAACTGGCGCGACGGCTCGATCAACTTCGAGCAGCGCGGCGTCGAGTTCCCCGACTTCTGGTCGGTGAACGCGGTCAACATCGTCACCAGCAAGTACTTCCGCGGGGCCGTCGGCACCCCGCAGCGCGAGACCGGTCTGCGGCAGCTCATCGACCGGATCGTGAAGACGTACCGCAAGGCCGGCGAGGAGCACGGCTACTTCGCCTCGCCCGCGGACGCCGAGATCTTCGAGCACGAACTGGCGTACGCCCTCCTGCACCAGATCTTCAGCTTCAACTCCCCGGTGTGGTTCAACGTCGGAACGCCCCAGCCGCAGCAGGTCTCCGCCTGCTTCATCCTGTCCGTCGACGACTCCATGGAGTCGATCCTCGACTGGTACAAGGAAGAAGGCATGATCTTCAAGGGCGGTTCCGGGGCCGGTCTGAACCTCTCCCGTATCCGTTCCTCCAAGGAACTGCTGTCCTCCGGCGGCAACGCCTCCGGCCCGGTCTCCTTCATGCGCGGCGCCGACGCCTCCGCCGGAACGATCAAGTCCGGTGGCGCCACCCGGCGCGCGGCCAAGATGGTCATCCTCGACGTCGACCACCCCGACATCGAGGGCTTCATCGAGACCAAGGTGAAGGAGGAGGAGAAGATCCGCGCCCTGCGCGACGCGGGCTTCGACATGGACCTGGGCGGCGACGACATCACGTCCGTCCAGTACCAGAACGCCAACAACTCGGTCCGCGTGAACGACGAGTTCATGAAGGCCGTGGAGTCCGGCGGCAAGTTCGGGCTGCGCGCCCGCATGACCGGCGAGGTCATCGAAGAGGTCGAGGCCAAGGCCCTCTTCCGCAAGATGGCCGAGGCGGCCTGGGCCTGCGCCGACCCGGGCATCCAGTACGACGACACGATCAATCACTGGCACACCTGCCCCGAGTCCGGCCGGATCAACGGCTCGAACCCGTGCAGCGAGTACATGCACCTGGACAACACCTCGTGCAACCTCGCCTCGCTGAACCTGATGAAGTTCCTCAAGGACGACGGCAAGGGCAACCAGTCCTTCGACTCCGAGCGCTTCGCGAAGGTCGTCGAGCTGGTCATCACCGCGATGGACATCTCCATCTGCTTCGCCGACTTCCCCACCCAGAAGATCGGCGAGAACACCCGCGCCTTCCGTCAGCTGGGCATCGGCTACGCCAACCTCGGCGCCCTGCTGATGGCGACCGGCCACGCCTACGACAGCGACGGCGGCCGCGCCCTCGCCGGTGCCATCACCTCGCTGATGACCGGCACCTCGTACCGCCGCTCCGCGGAGCTCGCCGCGGTGGTCGGCCCGTACGACGGCTACGCCCGCAACGCCGAGCCGCACCAGCGCGTCATGAAGCAGCACGCGGACGCCAACGCCGCCGCCGTGCGCATGGACGACCTGGACAGCCCGATCTGGGCCGCCGCGACGGAGGCGTGGCAGGACGTGATCCGCCTGGGCGCGAAGAACGGTTTCCGCAACGCGCAGGCTTCGGTCATCGCCCCCACCGGCACCATCGGTCTCGCGATGTCCTGCGACACCACCGGCCTCGAACCGGACCTGGCCCTGGTCAAGTTCAAGAAGCTGGTCGGCGGCGGCTCGATGCAGATCGTCAACGGCACCGTCCCGCAGGCCCTGCGCCGCCTGGGCTACCAGGAGGAGCAGATCGAGGCGATCGTCGCCCACATCGCCGAGCACGGCAACGTGATCGACGCCCCCGGCCTGAAGACCGAGCACTACGAGGTCTTCGACTGCGCGATGGGCGAGCGCGCCATCTCCCCGATGGGCCACGTCCGCATGATGGCCGCGATCCAGCCGTGGATCTCCGGCGCCCTGTCCAAGACGGTCAACATGCCGGAGTCGGCGACCGTCGAGGAGGTCGAGGAGATCTACTTCGAGGCGTGGAAGATGGGCGTCAAGGCGCTCGCGATCTACCGCGACAACTGCAAGGTCGGCCAGCCCCTCTCCGCGAAGACCAAGGAGAAGGAGAAGTCCGCCACGGACGCGGTCGCGGCCAAGAGCGAGGCGACCATCCGCGAAGCGGTCGAGAAGGTCGTCGAGTACCGCCCGGTCCGCAAGCGCCTCCCCAAGGGCCGTCCGGGCATCACCACCTCCTTCACGGTGGGCGGCGCCGAGGGCTACATGACCGCCAATTCCTACCCGGACGACGGTCTCGGCGAGGTCTTCCTGAAGATGTCGAAGCAGGGCTCCACGCTCGCGGGCATGATGGACGCCTTCTCCATCGCCGTCTCGGTCGGTCTGCAGTACGGCGTCCCGCTGGAGACGTACGTCTCGAAGTTCACCAACATGCGCTTCGAGCCGGCCGGCATGACGGACGACCCGGACGTGCGGATGGCGCAGTCGATCGTCGACTACATCTTCCGCCGCCTCGCGCTGGACTTCCTGCCCTTCGAGACCCGCTCGGCGCTGGGCATCCACTCGGCCGAGGAGCGTCAGCGCCACCTCGACACCGGTTCGTACGAGCCCTCGGACGACGAGATCGACGTCGAGAGCCTGGCCCAGTCCGCCCCGGTGCGGAAGGAGCCCCTGAAGGCCGTGGTCGCCGTGCAGGAGGCCGAGAAGCCGGCCCCGAAGACGGCGCACACCTCGGCGGAGCTCGTCGAGATGCAGCTCGGCATCAGCGCGGACGCCCCGCTCTGCTTCTCCTGCGGCACGAAGATGCAGCGCGCCGGGTCCTGCTACATCTGCGAGGGCTGCGGCTCGACCAGCGGCTGCAGCTGAGGCCGGCGGGAATCGCGTCGGACGCGCCGTCCGACGTAGGCCGCACCTGTAGCTGACCAGCAGCACACGAAGGGGATCGACCATCGGTCGATCCCCTTCGTCGTGCCCGTGGCCGGGGCGGCGCGCCGATTCGACGATGCCGCGCCGGGGCACCGTGAGCGGAAGGAGTGGAGCTGCCGACTACACCGGCGGCAGGAGCGCCAGCGCCTCTTCCAGGTTGTGCTCGACGATCCCCCGCATGAGCGCCCGGTCGGGGAAGTCACCATCGAGGAGACGCAGTGGACCGGCCACCAGCGACAGACGCATGGCGAGCATGGAGAGATCGAGGCGCTGCGGATCGAGACCCGGCCGGGCCAGTGCGGTGTACCACTCGCCGAAGCGGAGCCGGAGGAAGACGTGCTCCCATTCGACGTCGAAGTACATCAGGCCCCCGATGTCGATCAGGACGGGTTGACCGTCGGCGTCCACCAGGACGTGGTCGGGTCCGAGCTCTCCGTGGATCAGCCCGTATTCCGCACGAAGGCTCACCCGACCGGCCAGTTCCCACAGGCGGTCGCGCGGGCCGTGTCAGCGGGCGTGATCCTGTCGTCGCGCCCCGCCGCCTCGTCGAGGGCCCGCAGGGCGCGGTCGAGGATCCGTCGCTCGCACGAGATCTCGGACGCGGAGCCGCCCCGCTCCAGCAGGTCCGGCCTGCCGTGGTGCCGGGCCCGGTACCGGTGCATCGCCTCGAGCATCCCGGCGAGTTCCCCCAGGGCGCCCGCGGCGCGCGTGGGGTCGGTTTCGAAGAGCGCTTCGAGTGTGCCGCCGGAGACGTCCTCGACCACGGCGACGTCCGCCGGGTACCGGCGCCGACTGTCGTCCGCCAGGAGTACCCGTGGAACCCGTGCCCCGAAGCTGTTCAGGCTCCGCTGTGCGGTCCGGAACGGGACCAGTCCGGAGGCGGGCGCCAACGGGTCGGCCGGGTCGGACTCGGGCGCGCCCGACCAGAAGTTCTCGGCTTCGGCCCAACTGCAGATGATCACACTCGCCGCGTGGCTTCCGTCGAGGCGGACCCGATAGACCCCTTTCCTGCTTCCCCCGCGCAACCGGTCCACCGCGACGATGCGGCACTCCGTCCCCAGCGCGTCGCGCACGAGCCCCGACAGGTCTCCGACATCCGCGAACGGCCGCATCCGCAGAACCTACTGAAGACTTCTCCGCGCGTGCCACCGAACACCTCCTCCGCAGCCCCCGACCGAGGCGGAGCCCGCACCGTCGGCGCACCGCTCACCGCGTGGTGGGGGACAGCCCGTCCGGTTCGGCCGCGATCGACCACCATGCCGTGCGGTTGCGCGTGCAGCGCAGTGTCGTGCCTTCCTCGGCGGGCGGCGGGCGGCGGGCGGCGGGCGGCGGGTCAGGACGCGGGCGGACGGCCTCCCATCGCCGTGGTGAACGACTCTGGGTCGCCGTCGAAGCCCCTGACCGTGTCGCGGAACTCCCATACATCCGAGGCGCCGCGGGCGAATTCCGCGACGGTCGCGGCGGTGGCGTCGCCCACCGAGGAGAAGTCGTCCTCCGACAGGTTGGTGTAGCCCTCCCTGACCTGCACGACGGTGTTCTCGATGTCGCCGAACGTCTTGCGGCCGTCGCGCTGCTGAATGGCGACCCCGACGACGACCCGCGCGTACGCGGACGACAGGCGGTCCAGTTCCAGGGTCATCACCTCGTCGAAGCCGAAGCCCTGACCGGTCCTGCTGTCACGGTTGAGCGTGATGGTGCCGTCCGGCGACCGGCTGTCGAAGTGCACGAGATACGCGGGAGCGTCGTAGGGCGCGTCCGTGCGGTAGGTGGCCGCGATGATGTCGAGATCGTGGTCCGGGGCGCCATGAGGGCTGGGATCCCACTTGAGCCTGACCTCGACCTTCTCGATGTCCTTGTTGGGGGTGCTCATCGGACTTCCCTCCTTGGTGCGCCGCTGTGCTGTCGGGCCGTTCATACCACTCGATCATGTCCGTAACCGGCCGCGGAACCAACCGGGTTGGCCCACGGCGACGGAATCGGGCCATCTCGTCCGGCGTGAGTCCCGGTCGGGGTGAACGGCAATCACCTCGCGCGCGTACCACGAATCAGGGCCGGGGAAACGGGGGTTGGTGCGACGACGGTGCACATGGCCCCGCAACTCCGTTTCACGACAGGCCGGTTCGAAATGACCGTGCGCGGGAGTGACTTCGGCCAGGTCCGGCACCGTACGATGGCGCAGTGCTGGTCAAGTGGATTCGTTGCACCGTGGTGGACCGCCGGGGTTTTGAACGGGAACAACGAAAGTGGGCGGAGCTGCTGGGAGAGCCGGGATTCGGCGGACAGGGCGGTGGGTGGAGCCGAGGACGTCCCGATGTGGCACATGTCTTCGCCTTCTGGGACAACCGCGTCTTCTACGACTCGTTCATGGCGCGCAAGCACGACCGGTTGGCCGCCCCGCAGTCCGGTACGTGCAGTGGCGTCCAGGTCAAGCTGTTCGAGCACCGCTTCGACGTGAAGACCGGTTTCGAGCCGCGCTTCGCCGACGTGGACGTCGTCAGGGTGGCCCACAGCACGGTGCACGAGGACCGTGCCGAGCACTTCGCGCTGATGCAGGAGCGGGTGTGGAACCCGGCGATGGCCGGTTCGCCCGGCATGGTGCGAGGGGTGTTCGCGGAAGCACCGGGGCACGAGTTCCTGGTGTTGTCGATGTGGCAGTCGAGTGCCGAGCGCGGCAAGTACCGGGCCGGCAGCATCGAGCGGTTGACGCAGCGGGCGCAGGTCGAGGAGGACGTGGCGGCGGTGGCGGGCGACGTCGTACGGCTCGAACCGTCCTGGACGGTGTGACGACGGGCGGATCCTCGCGATCCTCAGCACGACCGTTCGTACTCGACCTGCTCCAGAGGGTTCCCGTCGCCGAAGTCGAAGAGGCGTGTGGCCCCGCTCTCGGCGAAGCCGCACTTGGCGTAGAAGCGGCGGGAGCGCGGGGTGTCCCGCAGCGTCCACAGATGGACGCGGCGAAAGCCGTCGTCGCGCAGCAGCCGTAGGGTCCCGGTCATCAGCGCCGTGGCGATGCCGCTGCCCCAGCTGTCGGGATGGCTGTAGAAACTGTGGATCTCGGCCAGACCCGGCCGGGTCCGGGACGGTGCGTGGACGGACAGTGCCAGGGGGCGGCCGTCCTCCTCGGCGAGCAGGATCGTGCCCGTCCGCTGTTCGATCCGCGCGTGCCAGCGGGTCCGCCTGCTGCGGATGCCGCGCGCGGCGAACTCCGCGTCGAAGAAGGGCGCGTAAGCCATCTCCCACGCCGTGGCGTGGATCTCGCCCAGAACGTCCCCGTCCCCCGGCCCGGCACGACGAACCTCGATCATCCGCTCACCCTAGTGCCGCTCCCGGCAACGTTTGCCCCGTCGCGTCGTCCGGCACTTCCCCGAGCTCTCAGCTTCGTTCGAGCAGGGGAGACCCCATTGCTCGCAGCGTTGGCCAAAAGCCCACGTAGCCCTTCCCCGAGCTCTCGACTTCGTTCGAGCGGGGGAGCCCCCATTCGAGGGCTTGTGGCCGCCTTGCGATCGCACGCACCGGACGACGCTCCTTCCGGGCAAACCTTGCCGGTCACGGCACTAGTAGTGCTTGGTCAGGTTGGTATTGGGGTGGGTATGTCGCGGTGGCAGGTGGGGCAGGCGCCGGTCCAGACCGCGAGCAGGGTCTGCAGTTCACGGACGACTTGGTAGAGGCTCAGGCCGGCGCCTCGTCTTTTGGGGCTCTGGCCAGCCGCTGCAGGGTGCAGAAGGCGTGAGCGACGGACACGAGGGTGACGTGGTGGTGCCAGCCGGTCCAGGTGCGGCCCTCGAAGTGGGCCAGGCCCAGGGCCTGCTTCATCTCCCGGTA
>NZ_JBEZVN010000026.1:0-80233 GCF_040636995.1 Streptomyces sp. NPDC032161
CGATGGTACTGCAGGGGGGACCCTGTGGGAGAGTAGGTCGCCGCCGAACAGTTTTTGTGGGGAAGCCCCGCACCCTTGTGGTGCGGGGCTTTCTCTTTTTGCGGGCCTGCTCTTCACGGGAGACGGCCCCGTCCACCCCTGTGCACCCGCACCAGATGGCTGCGGGTAGGGTCAGGGGGCATCATTCGTACGTTGTTCACAGGAGGCCCCCGGGTGGAGGTCCAGGAGACTCGGGTTCAGACGGACCGGGTACTCACCATCCCCAACATCCTCAGCATGGCACGCCTTGTCGGCGTCCCGCTCTTCCTGTGGCTGATTCTCCGCCCTGTTTTCGGCGGCCCGCAGAGCGACGGCTGGGCCCTCCTCGTCCTGATGCTGAGCGGCATCAGCGACTACCTCGACGGCAAACTGGCCCGGCGCTGGAACCAGATCAGCAGCCTCGGCCGGATCCTGGACCCCGCCGCGGATCGTCTGTACATCCTCTCGACCCTCGTCGGCCTGACCTGGCGGGAGATCCTGCCGCTCTGGCTCACCGCGGTACTGCTGGCGCGTGAGCTGATGCTCCTCGTGATGGTGGGGATCCTCCGTCGCCACGGCTACCCGCCGCCCCAGGTGAACTTCCTCGGCAAGGCCGCCACGTTCAACCTGATGTACGCGTTCCCCTTGTTGCTGCTCAGCGATGGAAGTGGTTGGCTGGCTTCGCTGGCCGCGATTTTCGGATGGGCGTTCGCAGGTTGGGGTACAACGCTCTACTGGTGGGCAGGCATCCTCTACGTCGTTCAGGTCCGCCGACTCGTCAAGGCGGACGCAACAGCCGATTGAGCTCGTTGAAGCGGCGCCGCGCAGTGTGGCCGGCCCCCCGCTGAGGCCCCGAACAGTGCCCCGACGGGCGAAGTCGGCCAGACCGTCGTCTCTTCAAGGAGGACGATTCCGACATGAAGGCCGTCGTGATGGCTGGTGGCGAAGGCACGCGCCTTCGCCCCATGACCTCAAGCATGCCCAAGCCGCTCCTCCCGGTCGCCAATCGGCCGATCATGGAGCACGTGCTGCGGCTGCTGAAGCGGCACGGGCTCAACGAAACCGTCGTCACCGTCCAATTCCTCGCCTCGCTGGTCAAGAACTACTTCGGGGACGGCGAAGAGCTCGGGATGGAGCTCAGTTACGCCAACGAGGAAAAACCGCTCGGCACCGCCGGAAGCGTGAAGAACGCCGAAGAGGCGCTGAAGGACGACACCTTCCTCGTCATTTCCGGTGACGCGCTCACCGACTTCGACCTCACCGATCTCATCGCCTTCCACAAGGAAAAGGGCGGGCTGGTGACGGTGTGCCTGACGAGGGTCCCGAACCCTCTGGAATTCGGGATCACGATCGTGGACGAGGCGGGCCAGGTCGAGCGCTTCCTGGAGAAGCCCACCTGGGGTCAGGTCTTCTCGGACACCGTCAACACGGGCATTTACGTCATGGAGCCCGAGGTATTCGACTACGTCGAGGCCGATGTCTCCGTGGACTGGTCCGGCGACGTCTTCCCGCAGCTCATGAAGGAAGGCAAGCCCATCTACGGCTACGTCGCCGAGGGCTACTGGGAAGACGTCGGCACCCATGAGAGCTACGTCAAGGCCCAGGCCGACGTCCTCGAACGCAAGGTCGACGTCGACATCGACGGTTTCGAGATCTCACCGGGCGTCTGGGTGGCCGAAGGCGCCGAGGTGCACCCCGACGCGGTACTCCGCGGCCCCCTCTACATCGGGGACTACGCGAAGATCGAAGCCGGGGCGGAAATTCGCGAGCACACGGTCATCGGGTCCAACGTCGTCGTCAAGAGCGGCGCCTTCCTGCACAAGGCCGTCGTCCACGACAACGTCTACATCGGCCAGCACAGCAATTTGCGCGGATGCGTGATCGGCAAGAACACCGACGTCATGCGGGCCGCCCGGATCGAGGACGGGGCCGTCATCGGGGACGAGTGCCTGATCGGCGAGGAATCGATCATTCAGGGCAATGTCCGCGTCTACCCCTTCAAGACCATCGAGGCCGGGGCGTTCGTCAACACCTCGGTGATCTGGGAATCGCGCGGTCAGGCCCATCTCTTCGGAGCCCGGGGCGTTTCAGGGATTCTGAACGTCGAGATCACTCCGGAGCTGGCGGTCCGGCTCGCCGGTGCCTATGCCACCACCCTCAAGAAGGGTTCGACGGTCACCACGGCGCGCGATCACTCCCGCGGCGCCCGGGCGCTGAAGCGTGCGGTGATCTCGGCGCTCCAGGCCAGCGCCATCGACGTACGGGACCTGGAGAACGTACCGATGCCTGTCGCCCGCCAGCAGACCGCGCGGGGCAGCGCCGGCGGGATCATGATCCGTACGTCCCCCGGCGTGCCCGACTCGGTCGACATCATGTTCTTCGACGAGCGGGGCGCGGACCTGTCCCAGGCCCGGCAACGGAAACTGGACCGGGTCTACGCCCGTCAGGAATACCGTCGCGCCTTCCCCGGCGAGATCGGGGACCTGCACTTCCCGTCCAGTGTCTTCGACTCGTACACCGGATCCCTGCTGCGCAACGTGGACACCACGGGGATCGCGGCCGCCGGGCTGAAGGTCGTCGTCGACGCTTCCAACGGCAGCGCCGGGCTCGTCCTGCCCAGCCTGCTGGGGCGGCTCGGCGTGGACGCGCTGACCATCAACCCGGGCCTCGACGAATCGCGGCCCACCGAGTCCGCCGACACCCGGCGCGCCGGCCTGGTGCGACTGGGCGAGATCGTCTCCTCGGCCGGGGCCGCGTTCGGCGTGCGGTTCGACCCCGTCGGCGAACGGCTCTCCCTCGTCGACGAGAAGGGCAGGATCGTCGAGGACGACCGGGCACTCCTGGTGATGCTCGACCTCGTCGCGGCCGAGAGGCGCAGCGGGCGCGTGGCGCTGCCGGTGACCACCACGCGGGTCGCCGAACAGGTCGCGGCGTACCACGGGACACAGGTCGAATGGACGACGACATCGCCCGACGACCTGACCCGTGTGGGACGCGAGGAGGGCTCCATCTTCGGGGGAGACGGCCGCGGCGGCTTCATCGTTCCCGAGTTCAGCAGTGTCTTCGACGGTTCCGCGGCCTTCGTGAGACTGCTCGGGCTCGTCGCCAGGACCCAGCTCACGCTCAGCCAGATCGACGCCCGGATCCCGCGCGCCCACGTCCTGCGCCGCGATCTGGCCACGCCCTGGGCGGTCAAGGGCATGGTCATGAGGCGGGTCGTCGAGGCCGCCGGGGAGCGCAGCGTCGACACGACGGACGGCGTGCGGGTCGTCGAGGCCGACGGGCGATGGGTGATGGTGCTGCCCGACCCGGCCGAGGCCGTCACCCATCTGTGGGCCGAGGGGCCCGACGACGCCTCCGCACAGGCCCTGCTGGACGAGTGGGCGGGCGTCGTGGAGAGCGCAGGTCACTGAGGGGACCCACCGGTGTGCCCGGGGCGCTCCCGGGCACCGCAGGGCACTCCGGTGGGCCCATTCGGCGGTAGCGGCGGAGCCGTGCGACGATGTGCGGCATGTCGCAGCAGACCCCCGAACGGAGTACCCCCGCACGTCCGGACGCGTCCATGTCGCTGCTGACCAACGTGATGGACCACAGCCTGGACGACGGATACGCCGAGGCCTCGGCGCGTCGCAGGGCCGACGGGACCGCGGGCATGCCCCGCAGGCTCAGGTCGAAGCTCGGCCTCGCCGCCTGCCTGGTGCTCGCCGCTCTCGTCGTCACGCTCGGCGCCGCGCAGGCGCGTGTCTCGGCCCCGGTCCTCGCCAAGGAACGCGAGGAGCTCATCGATCGCATCGACGGCGAGACGAAGGCGGCCGACACCCTCGAGTCCCAGGTCGACGGACTCCGGGAAGACGTGGGCAGGCGCCAGCGCAAGGCGCTGGAGAAGCACGGCGGGGACCAGGGGGAGCTGGTGGCACTGCTCGCCGGGGCGACACCCGTGCGGGGGCCCGGTGTGAAGCTCGTGGTCGACGATGCGAGGGAAGCCGACGCGGGAGGCGGCGGCCCCCGGGAGAGCAGCAACTTCTCCGACACCGGGCGCGTCCGCGACCGGGACCTCCAGCGGGTCGTCAACGGCCTGTGGCAGTCCGGCGCCGAGGCGATCGCGATCAACGGGCAGCGCCTGACGGCCCTGTCGGCGATCCGCGCCGCCGGTGACGCCATACTGGTCGACAACAGACCGCTCGTGCCGCCGTACACGGTGCTGGCGGTGGGGGACGGGAAGCCGCTCGGTGCCGCGTTCAGGGACAGCGACGACGGCCAGTACCTGCAGGCGCTCAAGGACACCTTCGACATCCGGACCAGCATGTCCGTCCAGGAGAAGGTGAGCCTCCCGGTCGCCCCCAGCCTGATCGTACGAACAGCACAGCCTTACCGGGCCGCAGACACCGGCAGTGGTGCGGCAGACGCAGAGAAGGGCACATCGTGATCGCCGTACTGGGCCTCGTCTTGGGAGTCGTGGTCGGACTGTTGGTCCGGCCCGAGGTGCCGGCGGTGGTCGAGCCCTACCTTCCGATCGCCGTCGTCGCCGCTCTCGACGCCGTCTTCGGCGGGCTGCGGGCCATGCTGGACGGCATCTTCGTCGACAAGGTCTTCGTCGTCTCGTTCCTGTCGAACGTCGTGGTGGCCGCGCTGATCGTGTTCCTGGGTGACAAGCTGGGCGTCGGGGCCCAGCTCTCCACCGGCGTGGTGGTCGTGCTCGGGATCCGGATCTTCTCCAACGCCGCGGCCATCCGCCGGCACGTCTTCCGGGCCTGACGCCGATGAGCGACGCAGAGATCCCCGAGAACAGCGAACCGGCCGCCGAGCGGCCCGACGACACCACCCCGGAGCTCACGGGGCGTCAGCGGCTCATCGCCGGACTGTGGCCCCCGCGGGTGACGCGCGCCCAACTCGTCGTGGCGCTCCTGCTGTTCGTCCTCGGCCTGGGCCTGGCCATCCAGGTGCGTTCCACCAGCGACAACAGCGCGCTGCGCGGGGCCCGTCAGGAGGACCTCGTGCGCATCCTCGACGAGCTGGACGACCGCACGCAGCGCCTGGAGGACGAGAAGCAGGATCTCGAGGCCCAGCGCACGGAGCTGGAGAACAGCTCCGACCAGGCCGAGGAGGCCCGCAGACAGACCGTCGAGAAGGAACGGCAACTCGGTGTCCTCGCGGGTACCGTGGCCGCCCACGGGCCCGGGATCACCCTCACCGTCGACGACCCCGGCAACGGAGTGAAGGCGGACATGCTGCTCGACGCGCTCCAGGAGCTGCGCGCGGCGGGTGCCGAGGCGATCGAGGTGAACGGGGTCAGAGTGGTGGCCAACACGTACTTCTCGGGTGATGGCGGCAATGTCAAGGTCGACAGCCGTAAGATCACCGCACCGTATGTGTTCAAGGTGATCGGGAAGCCCCAGGACCTGGAACCCGCGCTCAACATCCCCGGCGGTGTGGTGCAGACACTGGAGAAGGAGCAGGCCACGGTGCATGTGGAACGGGTCGACGACATCGTCGTGGACGTCTTGCGACCGGCGCAGCGGCCTGACTACGCTCGGTCGTCATCCCCGTGAGGCCGCGGTACGGAAGGGTTGAGCGACACGGGCGGGAGGTTGCGGGGGGTCGCCGCACCGACATGGTGGTGCGTGGTGGAAACTGTCGAGTGGATACGGACGTTGTGAAGTTGTCCGGGTCGGCAGGTGTGTTCGTTCAGGGTTCGTCCTGCCCCACGGGCGGGTCTATTTCGGTCAAGGGGAATCGCCCGTGAAGTTGTTTGGGAAGTTGTTCGGCAAGAGCGCTCGCGACGAGGCTGCCCGTCATCGCGCACCTCGCCACGGCCAGGCGGACGAGGAGGGCTCGCAGCGCCCGCTCTTCCGCGATGAGACGTCCGGTCCGGGCAGCGGCGCCGCGGGCGCCTCCGGCGCGTCGTCCGTTGACCCCGCCGGTGCCGGCCGCATAGGTTTCGGGGCATCGTCGAACTCGGGTACGGGTGGAGGGCTCGCCCCGGGTCAGGAGGGTTCGTCCATGCCGGTCTGCACGAGGTGCGGTCACCGCAACACCGAGGACAGTCGCTTCTGTTCCCACTGCGGCGCGCCGCTGAGGGGCGGAATTCCCGAGCGTGCCTCGGAGACGACATCGACCATCTCCATCTCCGGCCTGGAGGCGTACGACGCGGAGACCACCGGGCAGACGGCCCTGCCGTCCCTCTCGCCCGAGGCGCAGGCCGCCGTCGAGGCCCTTCCGGTCGGATCGGCGCTCCTCGTGGTGCGGCGAGGTCCGAACTCCGGGAGCCGCTTCCTGCTGGACGGTGAGCTGACCACGGCCGGCCGCCACCCGCAGAGCGACATCTTCCTCGACGACGTGACCGTGTCGCGTCGGCACGTGGAATTCCGCCGGAACCCCGACGGCAGCTTCACGGTCAGTGACGTGGGCAGCCTCAACGGCACCTACGTCAACCGTGAGCCCATCGACTCCGTCGCGCTGTCGACCGGTGACGAAGTGCAGATCGGCAAGTACCGGCTGGTCTTCTACGCGAGCCAGCGGGGCATCTGACCCGTCAGGGAAGGTCCATGCTGAGAACACCGACAGGCGGTGCCGGTCACGGCACCGCCACGGCCGAAGACCGTCCGATGAGCATCGGCACGGTGCTCCTGCGGCTGCGGGACGAGTTTCCCGAGGTCACGATCTCCAAGATCCGCTTCCTGGAGGCCGAGGGACTCGTCGAACCGCAGCGGACCCCCTCCGGTTACCGCAAGTTCCGCGCGGCCGATGTGGAGCGCCTGGCACAGGTGCTCCGCATGCAGCGGGACCACTATCTCCCGCTGAAGGTCATCCGCGAGCATCTCGATGCGCTCGCCCGCGGCGAACGGCCCGCGCTGCCCACCGGCAGCCTGAAGGATCCGGTCGACGCGGGCGCGGACGCGCAGCCCTTCCGGGCGACGGCGCCCCGGATCGGCCGTGCGGAGCTGCTCGCGGCCGCCGAGGTCACCGAGAGCGACCTGGCCGAGTGGGAGTCGTACGGGCTGGTCACCCCCACCGCCGAGGGCGGCTACGACGCCGAGATGGTGACCGTGGCCAAGCTTGTGGCGGATCTGGGCCGATTCGGTCTGGAACCGCGTCACCTGCGCGCCATGCGGGCGGCGGCGGACCGCGAGGCCGGGCTCATCGAGCAGGTCGTCGCCCCCCTGCGCCGTCACCGGAATCCGCAGACCAGAGCCCACGCGGAGGCCACCGCGCGAGAACTCGCGGAGCTGTCCGTACGGCTCCATTCCGCCCTGGTGCAGACCGCTCTGCGGGTGCGCCTCCACTGATCGCGTCGCCGCCCCGACTACCCAAACCTGCCGAGCACGTCCTAGGGTTGCTGTGTGAACGAGCTCGACGTTGTGGGTGTCCGGGTGGAGATGCCCTCCAATCAACCGATCGTGCTCCTGCGTGAAGTGGGAGGCGACCGGTTCCTCCCCATCTGGATCGGTCCTGGTGAGGCGACCGCGATCGCGTTCGCCCAGCAAGGCATGGCTCCGGCCAGGCCCCTGACACACGACCTCTTCAAGGATGTGCTCCAGGCCGTCGGTCAGGAGCTGACCGAGGTCCGTATCACGGATCTGAGGGAGGGGGTCTTCTACGCGGAGCTGGTCTTCGCCAGCGGGGTCGAGGTGAGCGCACGCCCCTCCGACGCCATAGCCCTCGCCCTGCGGACGGGAACGCCGATCTACGGCAGCGACAGCGTGCTCGACGACGCGGGCATCGCCATTCCGGACGAGCAGGAGGACGAGGTGGAGAAGTTCCGCGAGTTCCTCGACCAGATCTCACCGGAGGATTTCGGCAGCAGCAGCCAGTAGCCGTCAGTCAGGAACCCGACCGCTCGTCCGCGGGGACGCCGACAGCGCATCCGACAAGCCTTTCCCGCTCGCACGGCAAGAGAAACCACCCTCAGGGTGATTATCACTCGGCGTGCCGAGTGTGGCGATCGTTGACGCACCCCGAGTGACTGCCTACCTTCGAGGTGGCAGGTCAAGGACGGAGGTCGGCGTGAGAAGCAGCGGCGACGGTACGGCAGTCGGTGGGCCGTATCCGCAGCAGGGGAGTACGGCCGGCCGCACCATCGGGCAATCGGTGAAACCGACTGTGGTGGCGGGGGGCGGAGTGACATCGGCCGACGACATCGGCTACAGGGGGCCGACGGCCTGCGCGGCCGCGGGGATCACCTATCGGCAGCTCGACTACTGGGCGCGCACGGGCCTGGTCGAGCCGAGCGTGCGCCCCGCGTACGGATCGGGCACGCAGCGGCTCTACAGCTTCCGGGACGTCGTCCTGCTGAAGATCGTCAAGCGCTTCCTGGACACGGGCGTCGCCCTCCAGAACATCCGCACCACGGTGCAGCACCTGCGGGCCCGGGGATTCCAGGACCTGGAGCGGATGACGCTGATGAGCGACGGGGCGACTGTCTACGAATGCTCCTCGCCCGACCAGGTCGTCGACCTGCTCCAGGGGGGCCAGGGGGTCTTCGGGATCGCCGTGGGCGTGGTGTGGCACGACGTCGACGCCGCCCTGTCGCAGCTGCACGGCGAGCGGGTGGACACCGGCGAGACGCTGATCGGGAACAACCCCACGGACGAACTGGCACGGCGGCGCAACCGCGCCGGATGACCGCGCCGGGGAACCGGGGCACGGCGATTGTCAGTGCCATGGGGCAGCATCGGAAGATGTGAGAGCCGCGCCCACCATCCTGCATCTCGACATGGATGCCTTCTACGCCTCCGCGGAGCAGGCGGCGAAGCCCAGCCTGCGCGGCAAACCGGTCGTGGTGGGTGGTCTGGGGCCGCGCGGAGTCGTCGCCACCGCTTCGTACGAGGCCCGGCGCTTCGGGGTGCACTCGGCGATGCCCATGGCGCAGGCGCGGCGCCTGGCGCCCAACGCGGCCTATCTGGTGCCGCGCTTCCATCTGTACCGGGCGGTCAGCGACCAGGTGATGGAGTTGCTGGGGCGGCTCTCCCCGCTGGTGGAGCCGCTCAGCCTGGACGAGGCGTTCGTCGACCTGGAAGCCGGCGGGGCAGCCGAGGACACGGCCTCCGCGCTGGCGGTCGGCAAGGAGCTGCGCGCGGTCATCGAGGCCGTCACCGGGCTCACCGGCTCGGTCGGGCTCGCGGGTTCCAAGATGTTGGCCAAGATCGCGTCGGAGGAGGCGAAACCGAACGGTCTGCGGCTCATCGAGCCGGGGACGGAACGGGCGCTGCTCGCGCCCAAGTCCGTGCGGATCCTGCCCGGCGTCGGGCCCGCGACGGCCGATCATCTGCGTCGGGCCGGGATGACGACGGTCGACGACCTGGCCGAGGCGGGGGAGGCGGAGCTCGTACGGCTGCTCGGCAAGGCGCACGGCGGCTCCTTGTACCGCATGGCCCTCGGGCACGACGACCGGCCCGTCGTCGCCGAACGCGACGCGAAGTCGGTGTCGGTCGAGGACACCTTCGACACGGACCTGCACGACCGGGTGCGGGTCAGGACGGAGGTGGAGCGGCTGGCCGACCGGTGCGTCCGGCGGCTGCGCGAGGCGGGGCGGTCCGGGCGCACGGTGGTGCTGAAGGTGCGGCGCTACGACTTCTCCACGCTCACGAGGTCCGAGACGCTGCGGGGGCCCACGGACGATCCCGCGGTGGTCCGGGAGGCCGCCGCGCGGCTCTTGGAGGCCGTCGACACCACCGGGGGCGTGCGGCTCCTGGGGGTGGGGGTCACGGGCCTCGCCGACTACACCCAGGAGGACCTGTTCGCCCAGGCCGCCGGTGATCGGGCCGCCGGGGCCACGGCCGAGACGGACGCCGACGAGGGGCGGGAGCCGGACCGCGTGGCGGCCGACGCGTCCGAGGAGGTGCCGGTGACCGCCGAACGGCTCGCGGCCAGGGGCTGGCCCGCGGGCCACGACGTCCACCACGACACATACGGTCACGGCTGGGTGCAGGGCAGCGGTCTCGGCCGGGTGACGGTCCGGTTCGAGGAACCCTGGTCGGCGCCCGGCCGGGTGCGCACGTTCCGGACCGACGACCCGGAGCTGCGGCCGACCGAGCCGATGCCACTGGTGCGCGATCCGGTGGACTACTCCTCCTGGCCGGCCAGCCTGCCGAAGTCCCTGTCCGGGGCGGTCCCCCCGGGCGAGGAGTCGAGGCCGTAGTGCCGGTAGAGCTGGAGCTCCTGTTCCGGCGAGAGGTGGCGGCCGACACCGAAGTCGGGCGCTTCCCTGATCAGGGCGCGGTCGAAGGGGACGCGGAGGGTGTCCTCCACGAATTCGCTGGGTTCCAGCGGGACGAACGCGTCCCGGCTGAAGAGTCCGGTGCGCACGGCCGCCCACTCGGGTACGCCGGTCGCGTCGTCGAGGTACACCTCGTCCACGGTTCCGATCTTGGTGCCCTTGCGGTCGAACGCCTTGCGGCCGATCAGGCTGCGCGGATCGATGTCGGTCTGCACGATCCCTCCCACTGGTCGCGGCTACTCCACAAGCACTACAGAAAGGCACAATCGGGGGGTTGGCCACTCGAGGGCTCCGTCACGAACCCCGCTGGTAGGCTGGTGGCGGCCGCTGACCCCGTGCGGGAGAGCCTCCGGAGCCGATCCGAAGGCGCCGAAGGAGCAAATCCTCCCCGGAATCTCTCAGGCCCCCGTACCGCACGGACGAGGTCACTCTGGAAAGCAGGGCGGGTCCCGTGCGGCCGAGTGCCGGTTCGGTTCCCTTCCTCACCGACGGTGAAAGCCGGTGTGCCGCAGGTGTGCCGGTGAAGCTCTCAGGTCGAGATGACAGAGGGGGAGGCCGTTCGGGCACCCGCGCCGCGGTGCCCCTTCGCAGGTCGTGACAGACCAGGAGGCCTCCACCATGACCCCCCGTCGCACTCCGCTCTCCCAGCTGGAGCAGGGCATTCCGTTCGAACAGCGCCACATCGGTCCCGATGCCGAGGCGCAGTCGAAGATGCTCGCCCAGGTCGGTTACGGATCGCTGGACGAGCTGACCGCGGCCGCGGTGCCCGATGTCATCAAGAGCGCCGAGGCGCTCGCCCTGCCGGGCGCCCGCACCGAGGCCGAGGTCCTGGCCGAGCTGCGCTCCCTGGCCGACCGCAATCAGGTGCTGGCCCCGATGATCGGGCTCGGTTACCACGGCACCTTCACCCCGCCGGTGATCCTCCGCAACGTCATGGAGAACCCCGCCTGGTACACGGCCTACACGCCGTACCAGCCGGAGATCTCGCAGGGCCGGCTGGAGGCGCTGCTCAACTTCCAGACCATGGTCGCCGACCTCACCGGGCTGCCCACCTCCGGCGCCTCCCTGCTCGACGAGGGCACGGCGGCCGCCGAGGCGATGGCGCTCTCGCGACGGGTCGGCAAGGTCAAGGAAGGCGTCTTCCTGGTCGACGCCGACGCCCTGCCGCAGACCATCGCGGTCGTCGAGACCCGCGCCGAACCGACCGGTGTGGAGGTCGTCGTCGCCGATCTCACCGACGGCATCCCCGCTGAGCTCGCCGAGCGGGGCGTCTTCGGCGTCCTGGTGCAGTACCCGGGCGCCTCCGGCGCGGTGCGGGACCCCCGGCGCGTCATCGAGCAGGCCCGTGAACTCGGTGCGATCGTCACCGTCGCCGCCGACCTGCTGGCCCTCACGCTGCTCACCTCGCCGGGCGAGCTGGGCGCCGACATCGCCGTCGGCACCACGCAGCGCTTCGGTGTCCCGATGGGATTCGGCGGACCGCACGCCGGCTACATGGCCGTGCGCGAGAAGTTCGCCCGCAGCCTGCCCGGGCGCCTCGTCGGCGTCTCCGTCGACGCGGACGGCAACAAGGCGTACCGGCTGGCCCTGCAGACCCGCGAGCAGCACATCCGCCGCGAGAAGGCCACCAGCAACATCTGCACCGCCCAGGTGCTGCTCGCCGTGATGGCCGGGATGTACGCCGTCTACCACGGCCCCGACGGGCTGCGGCTGATCGCCCGGCGCACCCACCGCTACGCGACGATCCTCGCCGCAGGCCTGCGCGCCGCCGGTGCCGAGATCGTGACCGAGAGCTACTTCGACACTCTCACCGTGCGAGTCCCGGGCGGGGCCGCCGACATCGTGGCCGCCGCCCGCGAGCGCGGGGTGAACCTGCGGCTCGTCGACGCCGACCTGGTCTCCGTGGCCTGCGACGAGACCACCACGCGTACGCAGATCGCCGCCGTCTGGGCCGCCTTCGGCGCCGAGGGCGACATCGACGCGCTGGACGCCGAAGCCGCCGACGCGCTGCCCGAGAACCTGCTGCGCGCCGACGAGTTCCTCACCCACCCGGTCTTCCACCAGCACCGTTCCGAGACGGCCATGCTGCGCTACCTGCGCGGGCTCGCCGACCGGGACTACGCCCTGGACCGTGGCATGATCCCGCTCGGCTCCTGCACCATGAAGCTGAACGCGACCACCGAGATGGAGCCGATCACCTGGCCCGAGTTCGGTGCGCTGCACCCCTTCGCCCCGGCCGAGCAGGCGCAGGGCTTCCTCACCCTCATCCGTGAGCTGGAGGAGCGCCTCGCCGAGGTCACCGGGTACGACAAGGTGTCCATCCAGCCGAACGCCGGCTCACAGGGCGAGTTCGCGGGCCTGCTGGCCGTGCGCGCCTACCACCGGGCCAACGGCGACGAGCAGCGGACCGTCTGTCTCATCCCGTCCTCCGCGCACGGCACCAACGCCGCCAGCGCGGTGATGGCCGGCATGAAGGTCGTCGTGGTGAAGACCGCCGACGACGGCGAGGTCGACGTCGAGGACCTGCGCGCCAAGATCGAGAAGCACCGCGACGAGCTCGCCGTGCTCATGATCACCTACCCGTCGACGCACGGTGTGTTCGAGGAGCATGTCGCGGACATCTGCGCCGAGGTGCACGACGCCGGTGGCCAGGTGTACGTGGACGGTGCCAACCTCAACGCCCTGGTCGGCCTCGCGAAGCCGGGCCGGTTCGGCGGTGACGTCTCGCACCTGAACCTGCACAAGACCTTCTGCATCCCGCACGGCGGCGGCGGCCCCGGTGTCGGCCCGGTCGGCGTGCGCGCGCACCTCGCGCCGTTCCTGCCCAACCACCCGCTGCAGCCCGCCGCGGGCCCCGCGACCGGGGTCGGACCGGTCTCGGCCGCGCCGTGGGGCTCGGCCGGCATCCTGCCCATCTCCTGGGCGTACGTCCGCCTGATGGGCGGGGAGGGGTTGAAGCACGCGACGCAGGTCGCCGTGCTCGCCGCCAACTACATCGCCAAGCGGCTCGAACCGCACTTCCCGATCCTCTACAGCGGCCCGGCGGGCCTGGTCGCCCACGAGTGCATCGTGGACCTCCGGCCGCTCACCAAGGCCACCGGCGTCAGCGTCGACGACGTCGCCAAGCGGTTGATCGACTACGGCTTCCACGCGCCGACCATGTCGTTCCCGGTCGCCGGAACGCTGATGATCGAGCCGACCGAGAGCGAGAACCTCGCGGAACTCGACCGCTTCTGCGACACGATGATCGCCATTCGCGGCGAGATCGAGAAGGTGGCCTCGGGGGAGTGGAGCGTGGACGACAGCCCGCTGCGCAACGCACCGCACACCGCCGCGGCGCTGGGCGGCGAGTGGAAGCACGGCTACAGCCGTGAGGAGGCCGTCTTCCCGGCGGGTGTCATGGCCGCCGACAAGTACTGGCCGCCGGTGCGCAGGATCGACGGTGCATTCGGCGACCGCAACCTCGTCTGCTCCTGCCCGCCGCTGGACGAGTACGACAACTGACGCACCCGCGTCCGGGCACGTCACGGACACGCGTCGGGGCCGGTGCGGAGATCTTTCCGGGCCGGCCCCCGTTCGTAGCTGCCGCTCTCAGGCGGCCCGCATCACCCGGTCGGCCGTCGGCGGCCGATGAGGGGCGATGATCTGCCCGTCCGGGAGCAGCTCACCGGTGTCCTCGAAGAGCAGGACGCCGTTGCACAGCAGGCTCCAGCCCTGCTCCGGGTGATGCGCCACGAGGCGGGCTGCTTCCCGGTCGGGTGAGTCGGCGGTGGGGCAGGGCGGCTGGTGCTGGCACATGGATGGGTTCTTTCGCTGCGTCGTGGTGAATGTCCTGCGGCTTGACGAAGTGTTCATGGCCGCTCCCCCGTATCGATAGGTCCGGTCCCAGTGTTGCTCCACGGGCGCCATTCCGCAGGGATTTCGCGGCAGCACTTCCGTCTACTCCGATGACGCGTCACCCGGCCGGACGGTTCACCACAATTGCACTGTCCTTTCGGGTGGTTCGGGGTGGTCGGACCGGGCTAGTCCGGACGGGCGGAACGCGCGCCCCACTCCGCGCCTCGCGTATTCGGGGAGTCCATGGGTCCCGTGTTCCGCAGGCCGCGCGCCCGTGACGTGCTGTCCGAGCGAGCCCTGGGGCGTACGAAGTCTGGGCCGGAGGGCACCGTGCCCCGTCGCCGGGGGACACGGCGACGGGGCACAGGGGGCGTGGCGACGGAGCGTTCGTCGTCAGGCGGGTGATCCGAGCAGCGGGCCCGGGCCCGGGGTGATCCGGCGGGTCATCAGGCTGAGCAGGTCGGCGACCCGGTGGGCGCGGTGCGCCGCGATGCCCGGCGGCGCGGGTGCCAGCGGTACCAGGAGGTCGGCTGGGGCGAGCGAGCCGCCGGAGGCATCGGTCTCGGGGTCGGCGTGCAGCCACAGCGCCAGCATGTAGAGCGCCGGGACTGACAGCAACCGCGGCTGGTAGTGCGGTGTCACCGTCTCGGCCTGGCGCAGGGCGAGTTCGGTCGCCGGGACGTACGGGCCCTCGAAGAAGTGCGAGAAGGCCCAGCCGTCCGGCGTGAGCATGGTGTCCGCCGCGGCGACGGCCCGTCCCGAGTCGCGGATCAGGAACCGCCACCCGGCGAGCCGGGTGGCCGGGGCGACCCCGGCGGGCCCGATCCGGTCCAGCACATGGACGGGGAGCGGGAGTTCGGGGCTCAGCGGTCCCTGGGCGGACCGGAGCGCGGGCGTGCGGGCCTCACGGACTGCGGTGGGTGAACCGAGTGCCGCGAGAACGCTGCGCAGAGCGGGCGCGGGGGCCGGGGGTACATGCAGCGGCATAGTGGGTCGCCTCTCACTTCGGAGACACGTTGATGCGTGGGCGGGTGCAGACGTCGCTGTCGGCGTACGGGGCCAGAGGGGCTGCCGGTGACCGGACCGGTGCGTCAACTCTCTGCCTCGTCAGCAAAGTTTATACGACAGGTGTTCACACAGTGTTTTCCCTAGCCGCCGAGGGTATTGCCGACAAGGCGGCATCGAGACTTTATTATGCGGTATTTTCTGTTGATTTGCCGTCAACGGCTCAGTCGCTGCCAGGAGTTTTTCTCCGAGTGGGGACGGCTGAAACGAGTTGTTCTATCAGCGTGCTTCGAGAACGCAAACCGCACGCTCCGTCATGCCG
This sequence comes from Streptomyces sp. NPDC032161, assembly GCF_040636995.1. Classification (NCBI taxonomy): domain Bacteria; kingdom Bacillati; phylum Actinomycetota; class Actinomycetes; order Kitasatosporales; family Streptomycetaceae; genus Streptomyces; species Streptomyces sp. NPDC032161. The sequence goes on from NZ_JBEZVN010000026.1 coordinate 15,399, forward strand.
AGGGAATGTGCCTCCGGCCGTAGCTCTCAGGTTACTGGGTGCGCGGCCTCCGGGAGGGCGTTGTGGATCATCGGCCTGGGCATTATCGACCGTGACATGAGTGGCCTGGGCCGCGGGCTGCCCAATTGAGGGAGGGACACTTCGATGGGGGAGAAGGTCGTGGCGGGCACCTTTGACCTGTCCGATCGGCAGACGTACCGGAGGAAGCTCCACCAGTGTCTGGAGGGTTTGGAGAGGCTACTGGCGGAGCAAAGGTTCGACCGCCCCCGTAATCTCATGGGCATGGAGATCGAGCTGAACCTGGCCGGCGCCGACGGCATGCCGAGGATGATGAACGGAGAGGTGCTCCAGCGCATAGCGAGCCAGGATTTCCAGACGGAACTGGGGCTGTTCAATCTGGAAGTGAACATAGTCCCGCATCCCCTGCAGGGGCGCGTTTTCGATCAGCTCGCCGAAGAGCTCAGGACCGGCCTCGGATATGCTCACCGGAAGGCGGGCGAGGTCGATGCCGGGATCATGATGATCGGAATTCTGCCCACGCTCGGGCGTGCGGATCTCGTGGCGTCCAACCTCTCGGATGCGGACCGCTACACACTGCTGAACGATCAAATCGTGGCCGCGCGGGGCGAGGATTTCTCGCTCGATATCCAGGGCGTGGAACATCTGCTCTCCACAGCGTCCTCGATCACCCCGGAGGCGGCCTGCACCTCGGTCCAGTTGCATCTGCAGGTGACCCCGACCCGCTTCGCCGCCGTGTGGAACGCGGCCCAGGCCGTCGCCGGAGTGCAGATCGCCATCGGCGCCAACTCCCCCTTCCTTTTCGGCAGGGAGCTGTGGCGCGAGTCGCGGCCGCCGCTCTTCCAGCAGGCCACGGACACCAGACCGCCCGAACTCCGCAACCAGGGGGTGCGGCCCCGGACCTGGTTCGGCGAACGGTGGGTGGCCTCTGCGTACGAGCTCTTCCGGGAGAACCTGCGTTACTACCCCCCGCTGCTGCCGATCTGCGACGAGGAGGACCCGCTGGCGGTGCTGGACGCGGGCGGGGTGCCGGCGCTTCAGGAACTCGTGCTGCACAACGGGACGGTCTACCGGTGGAACCGGCCCGTGTACGGGGTGGCCGACGGCGTGCCCCATCTGCGGGTGGAGAACCGGGTCCTGCCCGCCGGCCCCACCATCACCGATGTGATCGCCAACGCCGCGCTGTACTACGGGCTCGTGCGGGCCCTCGCCGAGGAGCCCCGTCCGGTGTGGACCCGGCTGCCGTTCGCGGCGGCGGAGGAGAACTTCGAGACCGCCTGCCGCCACGGCATCGACGCGGAGCTGATCTGGCCCCGTCCCGGTCGGTCGGGCGGGCTGACCCGGATCCCGGCCGTCGAACTCGTCCGGGACGAACTGCTGCCGCTGGCCGCGGAGGGACTCGACGCCTGGAACATCGCGCCCGCCGACCGCGACCACTATCTCGGAGTCATCGAGGGGCGCTGCAGACGGCGGATGAACGGGGCGTCCTGGCAGACGGACACGTACCACCGGGCACGGGAGGCGGGACTGGGACGGCATGCGGCACTGGCCGCCACCACCCGCAGATACGCGGAACTGATGCGCGGCGGCGAGCCCGTGCACAGCTGGCCCACCGGCGTTTCCGCGACGTGACTCCGCCCTTCGGCGCCGACCCGCGTCCGTGCGGGCACGGCCGACCTCGACGACGCGGCGGGGCCTCCCCGCGTCCGTCGGCCGCGGAGTCGTCGGGCAAGCTGTGACGTCCCATGTCGGTGGTGCCCCTCCTTGAGGATGAAGAGGGAGGAGGGGGACCATCGCCGAAGATGGCCGTCCCCCCGATCTGTCGCGCATGATCTTCGTACTCGCATTCGAGACCCTGGCGCGACCGGCAGGGGTACGGGGCGTGAATGCACAACTCGAGGCAGGTGTACAGGTGGAGACGGGGTACATGGCCAGTTCTTTTCCCCGAGAAGAGCTGTCACGGCGGACCGCGCGGACCGAGACGGTGCTGGTACTGGCTCTCTCACTGGGGGCCAGCGGGGTGTCTGCCCTGATCAGCTTTGTCGGTTCCCTGACGAAACCAGGGGGCTTGAAGGAGCAGGCCGCGACACTCAATGGCTCGTACGCCCCGGGACGCCCCTGGCTGGATCTGGCCTGGCAGCTCTTCGGTATCGCCACGGCCCTGGTACCCGTCGCACTCGTCGCCCATCTGCTGGTCAGGGAGGGTGCCGGGCTGCGTGCCGTCGGCTTCGACCGTACGAGGCCCTGGCAGGACCTGGGTCGCGGTACGGCGGTCGCGGCGGGCATCGGAAGCGCCGGGCTCGCCTTCTACCTGGTGGCGCGTGCCACCGGATTCAACCTCACCGTCGTCCCGGAGTCGTTGCCCGACGTGTGGTGGAAGTTCCCGGTCCTCATCCTGTCGGCACTCCAGAACTCCGTGCTGGAGGAAGTGATCGTCGTCGGCTACCTGCTGCGCAGACTCGGTCAGTTGGGATGGTCGCCGACGGCGGCCCTGACGGCGAGTTCGGTGCTGCGCGGTTCGTACCACCTCTATCAGGGGATCGGCGGGTTCATCGGCAATGTGGTGATGGGCGTGGTCTTCGTGCTGCTGTACCGGCGCTGGGGGCGGGTCGGTCCGCTGGTGGCCGCGCACGCGCTGCTCGACATCGGGGCGTTCGTCGGGTACGCGCTGCTGGCGGGCAAGGTGGGGTGGTTGCCTACGGCGTGAGCAGTTCGCCGTCGACGACGGTCACCGCCTTGCCGGTCAGCAGGGTGCGGTCGCCGCGCAACGAGGTGCGGACCAGGCCGGTGCGGGCGGAGGCCTGCAGTCCGGTCAGCTCGTCGCGGCCGAACCGGGCCGACCAGAAGGGGGCCAGCGCGGTGTGGGCGCTGCCGGTGACCGGGTCCTCGTCGATTCCGACGTTGGGGAAGAAGCCGCGGGAGACGAAGTCGTAGCCGCGCGAGGGGTCCTCGGCGGCGGCCGTGGCGATGACACCCCGCCGGGAGAGTCCGGCCAGCGCCACGAGGTCCGGGGCCAGTGCCCGCACCGAGGCCTCGTCGGCGAGCTCGACGAGCAGGTCGCCGACGTGCGCTCCGGTGTCGTGGACACGGACCGGCTCCGCGCCGAGCGCGGCGGCCAGCCCGGCGGGGGCGGCCGTGGGGGTGAGCGGGGCGGTGGGGAAGTCGAGCGTGATCGCGCCGTCCGGGTGGGTGGTCGTGGTGAGGATGCCGCACCGGGCGGCGAAGCGCACGGTTCCGCTCGCCGTTCCGGTGGTGCGCAGGACGTGGGCGGTGGCGAGGGTGGCGTGCCCGCACATGTCGACCTCGGTGGTCGGGGTGAACCAGCGCAGCTCCCAGCCGGCCGGGCCGCCCGGTGCCGCCGGGCGGGCGAACGCGGTCTCGGAGAGGTTCATCTCCATGGCGATGCGCTGGAACCACGTGGCGTCGGGTGCGGCATCCGCGTCCAGCAGCACGACTGCGGCGGGGTTTCCGGTGAAGGGGCGGTCGGTGAAGGCGTCGACGATTCGGATCCTCATGGCGTGAACGTACGCGAGACGGGCGGCCGTCGGCCAAGGCCAATCCGCGCCTGATGGCCCGACAGGCCCGGCCGTGGGCGGCGCCGGGCCGTACGCCGGACGCCTTGGCGGGTGGCGTCGGTCGGGGGAGTCCGGACGTCCGGCGATCGCCCCCTGTCGGGGCGGGGCCGGTGCGCGAAGGGCCGCGCGGGATGTCGCGAGCCCGTCCGGGCGGCGTTCCCGTGCGGGGCGCCGCCGTCAGGCGGTGACCAGCCCGTCCAGTTTGCGCAGCGACTCGACGAGCGCCGCGGTCGCCGAATCCTTGAGCCTGCCCGCCATCAGGGAGACCGCGGCCCCGGTGAACTCTCCGTCGATACGGACGGTGGTCGCCTCTACGTCGGGCGCCAGGGAGTAGCGCATGGCCAGGTCGACCCCCATCGGTCCCTTGCCCCGGGTGGCGAGCAGACGCGCGGACTCCAGTTCCGTCACGGTCCACGTCACCTCGGCCGGGAAGCCCATGAGCTTCATGTTCTCCTCGTACGTGGCCGCGAGTTCGAGCGTGGCCGGGCCGCCCTTCGGGAAGCTCGTGTGGGTGGCGTTCCACTCACCGTACGCGGCGAAGTCCGTCAGCCGGGCCCAGACCTTCTCGGCCGGTGCCTCGATGCGTGCCTCCGCGCTGACCTCGGCCATGCGACCACCCCTTCTCGACGGGTTACGGTGTCGCGGAACGTAGCCGCAGCGGCGTGAACATTCAATACTGATGAACCGTCAGTTCAGGGTGGCTCTGGCTTCCGCCCCCACGTGCCAGATCGACGCGGCGTCGAAACGGTCGGAGGCGCGTGGGTGCGGGCCGTCGTCGTGGCAGTGGAACGCGGCCCAGAACAGGTCGGCGTGCAGGGCGTCCGCCGGTGCGTGGATCCGGTACACGTACTCCCGTCCGTCGAGTGCCGGCAGGGCGACCAGCCAGGACACGTCAGCAGACCCCTTCCGGCCGCCGTGGGCGTTGTTGCCTGTGGGGACGTGCCCGGAGCGGTTCGCGGTTGCTCCGGGGCGGTGAAGCAAGGCGGCGCACGCCGTTTCTCCGGTTCGGGTTCCCGAGTGGCGAGATCTCATCCGCAAGGAGGAGGGGCCGCTCTGGCGTGCCCACCTTGCGTGGGATGCCCAAATGGGTCGCTCCGCCGATGATTTCCCGCCACCGGACTGATGGGGTAAGAGGTGTGCAAAACCGGACGCCGCAGATCCCTCACCAGCCCGCATCGAACCATGCCGATCTCGACGCCGGACTCACCGTGGAGCTGGCCACCGTGGTCACGGGTGCCCGCAGACGCGCGCTGCGCGACGGTGACCGGCACATCGACACGGCGCATCTGCTGCATTCCCTCATTGAATCGGACCCCGAGGTGCGAGCGGCCCTCGACGAGGGGCCGCAACTGGCCAAGGTGCTCGGCTATCTCGTCCAGCGCAGCATCGGGTACGGGCTGCGCTGGCAGGGCTCGGTGGAGGACTCCGGCGCCGTTCCGGTGGTCACCGTACCCGGGCCGGGCCGGCGTGACCCGGGAGTGGCGGGCTGGTCGCCCTCGGCCGCCTCGGCCATGGCCGAGGCCGGCGAGCGTGCGCGGCGGCGCGGGGATGTGCGAGCCGGGGGCCTCGACCTGCTGGCGGCCCTGGCCATGGACCACGAATGCCGGGCCGTCGAGGTGCTGGAGCGGGCGGGTGTGGACGCCGATCGGCTGGCGGCCCGCATCGTCCGGGCGCCGGGCCAGGAGTGACCGCTGCCGGTGTCCGCGCGACGCGTGCCGATACCCGTGTCCGGCGCACGGTCGATGACAACCGGTGCCCGACGGCCGGCAGGTGACAAGAAGGCGGCCGACAGGCGACGAGAAGATCGGGGTCGCCGTGCCGGTTCGGCACGGCGACGCGGATGACGCGGTCGGTTCGCACGATTCCGTACGGCTCGCTCGGGGTGCCCGGTCCGGGCCCCGGCCGCGGGCGGACGGAGGTCCCGCCGGTCAGGGGTCACCGGGGTGACGCTCCTGACAGGCGCCTGTCATGATGTGCCGATGTACGCGTCACGAGCAAGAAGCGGCCTGGGACTCGCCCTGGTCTCGGCGTTCGCCTTCGGTGGTTCAGGGGTCGCGGCCAAGCCGCTCATCGAGGCGGGCGTCGATCCGCTCCACGTGGTCTGGCTGCGGGTGGCGGGCGCCGCTCTCGTCATGCTGCCCGTCGCCTGGCGCCACCGTGCTCTGCTGCGCAACCGTCCGGTCCTCCTCCTCGGGTTCGGGCTGCTGGCCGTCGCGGGTGTGCAGGCGTGCTATTTCGCCGCCATCTCCCGCATCCCCGTCGGTGTGGCGCTGCTGGTGGAGTACCTGGCGCCCGCGCTCGTCCTCGGATGGGTCCGGTTCGTCCAGCGCCGCCCGGTCACCCGGCGTGCCGCGCTCGGTGTGTTGCTCGCCGTCGGCGGGCTCGCCTGCGTCGTCGAGGTCTGGTCGGGGCTGAGCTTCGACGCGATCGGACTGCTGCTCGCACTCGGCGCGGCGTGCTGCCAGGTCGGCTACTTCGTCCTGTCGGACCAGGGGAGCGCGGACAGGGGCCAGGGCGTCGAGCCGCCGAACCCGGTCGGCGTCATCGCGTACGGACTCCTGATCGGCGCACTCGTCCTCACCGCCGTCGCACGCCCCTGGAACATGGACTGGGCGACCCTCGGCGGCAGCGCGGGCATGGACGGCACGGATGTCCCCGCCTGGCTGCTGCTCGCCTGGATCGTGCTCGTCGCGACCGTGCTCGCCTACGTCACCGGGGTGGTCTCGGTACGGCTGCTCTCCCCGGCGGTCGCGGGCGTCGTCGCCTGCCTGGAGGCGGTCATCGCCACCGTGCTGGCCTGGGTGATGCTCGGCGAGCACCTGTCGGCCCCGCAGCTCCTCGGAGGCGCCGTGGTGCTGGCCGGGTCCCTGATCGCCCAGTCCGCCACGCCCAAGACGCCCTCCGGACCGGTCGCCTACGGTCCGGGCGAAGGACACGCCGTGACCGGTGGGGGTGACGGGCGGGCCGCAGGTCCGGTCACCGGCTTCGCGGCCGCCGAGACGCCGTTGTCCACCGGCCGCACCACGTCGTAGGGTGACGGCCATGCATACGGCCGTGCTTTCGCCGCCCGCCGCCTGACGGCGCGGGCGGACGCTCCTGACGAAGACCGGGCTCGGGCAGTCCCCGAGCGGTTCGTCGCTGCCCGCGCGTGGAGCCGACGACCACCGTCCCGATTCTTCATGCGGAGAAAACACGTGTCGAACACTGCTTCCGGCCTGCCCGTCGGGCGGAGCCTCATCTGTCTGATCGTCGCCGGTGTCGCCTGGGGCACCGCGGGCGCCGCCGCCTCGCTGGTCTTCGGGATCAGCGACATGGGGCCGCTCGCCCTGTCGTTCTGGCGTTGCGCGGGCGGCCTCGTGCTGCTGCTGGCCGTGCTGGCGGTGCGGCCCCGGCGCCCGGCAGCCCCCGCCGAACCGCGTGCCCGCCGACTGCTGCGCGTCCTGGGGAACGGCCTCGGGCTCATCGTGTTCCAGAGCGCCTACTTCGCGGCCGTCGGGGCGACGGGCCTCGCGGTGGGAACCGTCGTGACGCTCGGGGCGGGCCCCGTGCTCATCGCGGTCGGCGCGCGGCTGACCATGGGGGAGCGGCTGGGGCGCGGGGGACTCGCCGCGGTGGCGGGCGGCCTGGCCGGGCTCGCCGTCCTGGTGCTCGGCGGCGACGGCGCGACCGTGCGGCCCGTCGGTGTCGCGCTGGCCCTGCTCTCCGCGGCCGGCTACGCCACGATGACCCTGCTGACCCGGTGGCTCGGCCGTGACGGCGGTGCCGCCGACCCGCTCACCACCAGCGCCTGGGCCTTCGGGATCGGCACCCTCGGACTGCTGCCGATGGCCGCGGCCGAGGGTCTCGTACCGCACACCGAGCAGGCGGCACAGGTGGTGACGTTGCTGGTGTACGTGGCGGCGGTGCCGACCGCGCTCGCCTACGCGCTCTACTTCGCGGGTGCCGCGGCGGTGCGCGCCGCGACCGTGTCCGTGATCATGCTGCTCGAACCGGTTGCCGCGGCGGTCATCGCCGTCGTCCTGTTCCATGAGCGGCTCACCGTGTCCACGGTCGTCGGGACGCTGCTCCTCCTCGCGGCCGTGGCCGGTCCGGCTCTCGGCGAGGTGCGCGGGGCCGCCCACGCCCGCCGTGCTTCCGTTCCGGTCTGACCGCGCGTTCGTTCGCCACGGTCCGGGGGCATCCCCTCCGGACCGTCCCCGCTCGTTCGTTCCGGTCCGAACGCCGGACGGCCGGCTCCGCCGCCGTTCTCCCGGTGGCGGGCCCGGCCCCGTCCCGGGGCCGGTTCAGAGCGCGGTGAGGTAGTCCGGCACCCCGATGGCGGGATCGAGGTCGTCGGAGGGGACCGGCGTGCTGTATCCGCGGGCCAGCGGCAGGACGCCCGCCCAATGGGGCAGCGCGAGGTCCTCCGGTTCGTCGTTGGGGCCGCCGGTGCGGATCTTGGCGGACACCTCCCGGAGATCGAGCCGGATCACCGCCGTCGCGGCCAGTTCCTTCGCATCGGCCGGCCGCGCGTCGGCGGACCGGCCCGGCACCACATGGTCGACGATGGCGTCCAGGGCGATACGCCGCTCCTCCGGATCGGTCACCGTGCGGGCGATGCCATGGACCACCACGGAGCGGTAGTTGATCGAGTGGTGGAAGGCTGAGCGGGCCAGCACCAGACCGTCGACGTGCGTCACCGTCAGGCACACGGGAAGGCCCGGACCGGCCCCGCCCGCCTCCCGCAGCGGCCGGGAACCGGTCGAGCCGTGTACGTAGAGCCGTTCCCCCAGTCGGCCGAAGAGCGTCGGCAGGACGACCGGGGCGCCGTCGCGGACGAAACCGAGATGGCAGAGGTACGCCTCGTCGAGTATCGAGTGGACCGTCTCCCGGTCGTACGCCGCGCGTTCACGGGCCCGGGTCGGCACGGTGCGCCCGGTCGGCCGGTACTCGTCCCCGGCCGAGGGGGCCGGTTCCTGGGACTGCGGCGCTGCGGTGTCCGGCATTGCGGTCTCCATTGCACTAGTGCATAGTATTGTTTGTGCTAGGAGAGTATCGGATCGAGGGGCGGCGCGCATCGGAAATCGCCGCGAGTGTGGAGCGGGGGGTCGGCTCGGGCGACCTCGCGCCCGGTCAGTCGCTCCCGCCCATGCGGGAGTTGGCGGAAGTGCTGGGGGTGAACCCCAACACGGTGGCGGCGGCCTACCGCACCTTGCGCGAGCGCGGGGTGATCGAGACGGCGGGACGCCGGGGCAGCAGGGTGCGGCCGCGCCCCGCGAGCACGGCGCGGGGATCGCTCCGGGTGGAGGTGCCCCCCGGGGCGCGGGACCTCGGGTCGGGCAATCCCGATCCGGCGCTGCTCCCCGCGCTGGACGAGGCGTTCGCGGCGGCGACCCGCGCATACGCGCGGGAGCCCGGGATGTACGGGCAGTCGCCGCTGGTGCCGGAGTTCGCGGACCTCGCCCGCGCCGCGCTGGACGCCGACGGCGTGCCGGCCGGGGCCGTGCTCGCGACCTCGGGATCGCTGGACGCGATCGAGCGCGTCCTGACGGCGCATCTCAGGCCGGGGGACGCGGTGGCCGTCGAGGACCCGGGGTGGGGCAGCATGCTGGATCTCGTACCGGCGCTGGGACTCCGCCCGGTGCCCGTGGCGCTCGACGACGACGGACCGCTGCCGGGCGCCGTCGAGCGCGCGCTGGACGCCGGCGCACGGGCGCTCGTGGTCACCGACCGCGCGCAGAACCCGACCGGTGCCGCCGTCGGCGCGCGACGCGCGGCCGAACTGCGGGACGTCCTCGCGTGCCACCGCGATGTGCTGCTCGTCGAGGACGACCACGGCCACGGCATCGTCGACCTGCCGCTGCATCCGCTCGCGGGCGCCACGGACCGGTGGGCGTTCGTCCGGTCCGTCGCCAAGGCGTACGGGCCGGACCTGCGGGTCGCGCTGCTCACCGGGGACCCGGTCACCACCGACCGGGTGTCGGGTCGACAGGGGCTCGGGCCCGGCTGGGTCAGTGGGCTCCTGCAACGGGCCGTGGCACACCTGTGGCGCACGGGTGCCGTCGACGGCGGGGGCGTCGCGCGGTCGTACGGGAAGCGGCGGAACGCACTGCTGCGGGCGCTGGCAGAGCGGGGAGTCGTGGCGCACGGGCGCAGCGGCATGAACGTGTGGGTGCCGGTGGGCGACGAGACCGGAGCCGTGGCGCGGCTGCTGCACGCGGGCTGGGTGGTGGCGCCCGGCGCGCGGTTCCGGATGGCCGCGCCGCAGGGGATCCGCCTGACCGTCTCACCGCTCACCGACGCCGACGTGGCTCCCCTGGCCGACGCGGTGGCGGCCGCGACGGGTCCGGTGGCTCCCCTGAACTACGGCTGACGACGCGGTGGTCGGTGGTCGGCGGCCGGTCGGCCACCGCGGTGGGGCCAAGGGCATGGGCTACGGCCGGCGGCCCGCGGCGGACCGGGGTCCGGCGCCGCGCGGCCCGCTCTGGGTGAGGACGGCACCCGCGAGGACCACCAGGGCGCCCACCAGCGTGTTCCAGCTCAGCCGTTCGCCGAGTACGACGACTCCGGCCGCGGTGGCGACGACCGGGATGAAGTAGGTCACCATCTGCGCGGTCGTCGGTCCGACCTCCGCCACCAGGCCGAACTGCACCAGCATCGCGAAGCCCGTGCCCAGCGCTCCCAGGGCGGCCACCGCGAGGGTCGGAAGCAGCGGAAAGCCCTCGGGGGCCGACGTGAACAGCGGGGTCACCAGCGCGAGTTGCGCCGTTCCGAGGAGAAGCTGGCCGCCGGTCAGGGCGAGCGCGGAGGCACCGGTTCCCGACAGCGTCCTGCGGACGTATATCCAGCCGATCGGATAGCAGAGGGAGGCGAGCAGGGCCATGGCCGTACCGCCGAAGTCCAGCCCGGAGAAGCCCTGCCAGCCGCCCAGCACGGTCAGGACACCGAGGAAGCCGAGGCCGAGCCCGGCCACCCGGCGGCGGGTCGGCCGGTCCTCCGAGAGCGCCACCAGCGACAGCGCCATGCCCCACAGGGGGGACGTCGCGTTGCAGATGCCCGCCAGGGTCGACGGAATGCTCAACTCGGCATACGCGAAGAGCGAGAACGGCAGCGCGTTCAGGAAGAACGCGGCGACGGCCAGACGGCACCAGGTGCGGGCTCCGCGCGGCAGCCGCACCCGCCGTACCGCCATCGCCGCGGCCAGCACGGCCGTCCCGGCGAGGAGGCGGCCGAGCGTGACCTGGAACGGGGCGTATCCGCGCGTTCCCACCTTGATGAGGAGGAAGCTGAAGCCCCAGATGAGCGCGAGCGCCCCGAAGCGTATGCGCCAGTCCAGCCTGTGCCGTGACGGGGAGGTGTCCGGGCTGTGCGGGGCGGCCCCGTCCGGGCGCGGATCCGGAGCCGCGGTGCGGCTCCCGGGGTTGTGGGCGGTTCCGGTGGCCGGGATCGGTCGGGGGGTGGTGGGGGACTCGGGGGCCGGAGAGGTCTCCGGCGTGACGGCGGCGCTCATGCGTCAACGATGACGAGCTCAACCACGTAGAACAAGTGAGACTTCCTGCGCGGATTCTCGTAGTGTTCCTTACATGTTGAACCTGGAGCGCCTGCGCACCCTGGACGCCCTCGCCCGACACGGTTCGGTGAGCGGCGCCGCCACGGGCCTGCACGTGACCACGTCGGCCGTCTCCCAGCAGATGGCGAAGCTGGAACGGGAGGTGGGACAGCGGCTCCTCGCCAGGAACGGCCGCGGGATCCGCCTCACGGACGCGGGCCGACTGCTCGCCGACCACGCGGCGCGGATCCTTTCCCAGGTCGAACTGGCGCAGGCCGACATCGAGGCGCAGCGCGGAGAGGTGGTGGGCGAGATCCTGCTCTCCGCCTTTCCCACGGCGGCGCGCGGGCTGTTCCCCGCCGTGCTGGGGGCGTTGTGCGCCGACCATCCCGAACTGCGGGTGAGGACGCGGGAGCTGGAACCCGAGGACGGCATCCGGGGCGTCCTGAGGGGTGACATCGACCTGGCGGTCGCGTTGGACTGGAGCAACAAGCGGCTGCCGGTTCCCGGCGGTCTGACCAGGATGGAACTCCTGGACGACACACCGGACATCGCGATGCCGGCCGACCACCCCCTCGCGGACCGGCCGGAGGTGGACCTGGAGGAGTTCGCCGACGACGAGTGGGTGTCCTGGCCCGAGGGTGAGTTCTGCCACGAGTGGCTGGTGTTCACGCTGCGTTCGAAGGGCTTCGAGCCGCGCATCGCGCATCTGGTGGGCGAGCACCACACCCAGCTCGCCCTGATCGCCGCGGGAGTGGGGGTCTGCGTGGCCCCCCGCCTGGGACGCGGACCGGTACCCGACGGGGTGCGGCTCGTGCCCGTACGGCAGCGGATGCGGCGGCACGTCCACGCCGTGTGGCGCACCGGCGCGGAACGGCGTCCGTCGGTCCGGGCGACGGTGGACGCGCTGCGCACGGCCGCCCGGGAACTGGGCGAGGCGACGGTGTAGGGCGTGTTTCGAATGTCCCGTCCGGCCCGCGACGCCTGGCACGCCCTCGGGGCGTCTTCCCGCACACCGGCGCACGGCCGAGCCGGAGCGTTCCGGGCACCGGGTCACGGCCCCCCGCCGGTCGTTCCGGACATCGGGCCGGGCCTCCAGGGGCACCAGGGCGCGGCAGGGTCGGGGGCTCCGGGTATCCGGCCGGAGCCCTTGGGCATCGGGCCGGCCCTCCGGCGCGGGAGCGCTCAGGCCGTGCGCGGTCCCGCGAGTTTCCGGAAGTCCCAGGAGGTGACGGCCTGAGGGGTGAGCCGCAGCCAGGCGTGCCGCCCGTCGTGCGGCATCGCGTCCGTCCCGAAGTACTTCCGGGCGAACAGGCGCTCCGGTCCGTCGAGTTCGGGGCAGGGGGCACCGGTGCGGGGTGCCTCGCCGACGGGAACGGCCCTGCCGGAGAGCTCGACGCCGCGGAGTTCCCCGTACTCCGCCCCGTCGTCCACGACCACCGCGATCCTCGGGTCGGTGCGCAACTGCGACCAGCGCAGGCTGCGGGTGATCGAGTACAGCCAGAGCGACGTACCGTCCCAGGCGAACCACAGGGCTCCGACGTGCGGGTGGCCGTCCGACGACACCGTGGCGACCCGGCAGGTGCGCTGCTCGGCGAGGTAGGTGTCGCGTTCGGTCCCGGTCATCATGATCCGGCGGCCCCGTCGCTGTGTGACGGTCATGGAGCGCCTCCCCTTCTCCGACTATCTGACTATGTGTCAGAAATCATGGGGTCTCTTCCTTCGGCGCGCAATGGCGGCTAGCCTCCGCGCCCGGACAGTCGGCGAAGGAGCCGGTTCGCACGCCGACGGCACCCGATCCGTACCGATGTCCCGTCACCGACAGAGCCGATCCTTCACCGAGAGGACCCGCCGTGCCGTCGAGGGAACGCCCCGCAGCACAGTCCCCCGGGCAGCTCGCCGGACTGCTCGATCCGGTCACCTGCGCGCTCATGACGGTCGAATGCCAGCAAGGCGTCGTGGGCCCCGGCAGCGCACTGCCCGAACTGGCCGAGGAGGCCAGATCGTCCGGAATGCTCGACCGCGTCGCCCGGCTGGTCGAGGCCGCTCACGAGGCCGGGGTCCAGGTGATGCACGCGGTGGCCGAGCGCCGCCCCGACGGGCGGGGCGCCAACACCAACGCCCGTCTGTTCCGGGCCGCCCGCCGCCTGCCCGTGCAGCAGCACCCGGGCACCGCGGCGGTCCGGATCGCCGGGCCCGTCGAGGTGAGGGACGAGGACCTCGTCGTGCGGCGTCTGCACGGTCTTTCACCGATCGCCGGAACGGACGCGGACGCCCTGCTCCGCAACCTCGGCTGCCGGACACTCGTCGTCACCGGTGTCTCGGCCAATGTGGCCGTCCCCAACGCCGTGTTCGACGCGGTGAACCTCGGATACACGGTGGTGGTGCCCTCCGACGCCATCGCGGGGGTGCCGGCCGACTACACCCCCGCGATGATCCGTCACACGCTCGCCCTCGTCGCCACCGTCACGACCACCGACGCCGTGCTCGACTCCTGGCGGAGCCGTGGGCGGGCCGGTGCCGGCAAGGGGGCCGGTGCCGGCGTTCCTCCCGGTGTCAGGAAGCGAGCGTGATCGTGCCGTTCTCGACCTTGATCGGTCGGGCGGGCAGTGCCTGCGTGGCCGGACCCGACGTCACGTCGCCCGTCGCGATATCGAACGTGCTGCCGTGGCAGGGGCAGTGGATGGTGCCGCCCGACACGCTCGACACGTTGCACCCCTGGTGGGTGCACTTCGAGGAGAACGCCTTGAAGTCACCTGCCTTGGGCTGTGTCACCACCACGTCCTGGTCGGCGAAGATCTTGCCGCCGCCCTGCGGGATGTCGGCCGTCTTCGCCAGGACGTCCTTGCCGCCGTCCTTCGCGGTGGGGCTCCCCGCGGCCGTGGTCGGCCCGGACGCCGGCTCCACCTCCGCCTGTGCCTCCTCCTTGCTGCCGCACGCGGCGAGTACGGCGGCCACCGAAGCGGCTCCGACCGCTGTGACGACGGTCCGACGTCCGGGGCCGACCTCGTGTTCCTGCGACGTGCTCACGCCGGTTCTCCTTCCGCGACAGTCGCGGCCGCCGGTGCTCGCGACTTCTTGCCTGATGACTGGTGTGGGGTGCCCGGGCGTGCGACGGGAGAGCCGCGTCTTCCAGGGCCCGGGACCTCGTCGTCATCGGCACATACGGGCGCCGGCATGAGCGGGCGTCACGGATCGACGGCGCGGAAGGGCGGTGATACGGCGTGCGGCCCACCGGAATTACTCCGGATGGCCGCGGGGCCGTTGGGCCCAATGGGTGTTGTGCAGCGGCCGGTCGGCCGGTGGCCGGGCGGGCGGCTCGACGCCCGGTCGGCCGGTGGCGCGTGCGAGGCTGGGGAGCATGACACTGAGCGGCTTCACCGCCATCGAGCGGGCCATTCGTGACGGCTGGGGCGCGGACACGTCGACGCCCGATCACCGCCCGCACTGGACCCCCGACAATCCCGCCCGTGACCAGTGCGGGGTCACCGCCCTGGTCGTGCACGACCTGCTGGGCGGTGACCTGATACGCGGAGAGGTCCACGTCGACGGCGAGCGGGTGGACCACCACTGGTGGAACCGGCTCGGCATGGGGATCGAAGTCGACCTCACGCGCGAGCAGTTCGGTCCCGAGGAACAGGTCGTCGGCGGGGACGTGATCGAAAGGCCCGCGGAGATCGTGCGACTCCGTAAGGAGTACGAACTCCTCCGCGGCCGGGTCCTGGCCGCGCTGCGACCGTAGGAGCCCTGCCGTACACCGTCGCTCCGAGGCGTCCCGTGCGCCGGCGGTGCGGGATCAGTCGGATCCCGCACCGTCGTTACGGAAGACCTTCTCCCCCTCGCGCAGGCGGGCGAAGAGGAGCGTCTGGTCCAGCTGTTCCACGTCCTCGTCCTCCTCGTTGCTGAAGACCTCGTCCACCAGCAGTGCGCGCAGGCGCTCCTGGACTCCGTCGCCGAGCCCCTGCTGGAAGTCGTCCAGGTCGAAGTGCGTCTCCGCCTCCACATCGGCGATCGTGGCGTGCTCGTCCTCGATGACCAGACGGGCGCGGATGGTCCCGGCCTGGAGCGTGTTGTCGTTGTAGTAGCCGTAGACGATCTCGGCCTCGATGTCGCCGCCGACGTACATCTCGCCGTCGGTGTGCACCGCGCGGGTCGTCATGTCCCCGCCCACGGCCACCACGGAGTCCGGGCCGCAGTCCTTCATGCAGCCCTCGACGGTCAGCGAGCCCGTGACCACGAAGGGGGCCGCCACGTCCAGATGCCCCTTCACGATCAGATCGCCGTGGTGGAAGAACGGCTCGTCCAGCTCCTGGTTCCCGACCAGGGTGCGGTTCGTCCGGGCGTCGTCCCCCAGGGCCTCGGCGCACAGCTTCGGCATGAACGGGACGTGATCGGGATCGCAGTCGTGGCGCAGTTCGGCGACGAACGCCTGGTAGCTCTCGTAATCCGGCCGGACCCGCTCCGCCAGCCAGTCGCTGTCGTCCGGAATCCCGGCGGCCCGGCACGCCTCGGACAACCTGGCCCGCGTTTCCTCCGCGATCCGCCGGACGGCGGCCATGTCGATGGGCAGTGGCCCGCCCTCCGTCACGGGGTAGCCGATACGGGCGGGCGGGCCCGCGTTCTCCAGCATGGTCATGATCTCCTCTCGTGCGTTCCGCCGCGCCGTGCCGAACTCCGGCAGAGACGGCGCGATTCCCGGGGCGTGCGGCCCAGGTGGTTGATCGTCCGGGCGTCGGCTCCGCGTGTGAGCAGCAGTTCCACCGCTCGGGGACGTGCGCAGCGCACTGCCAGCGAGCGGTCCACCACGGCCTGCGGATCGGAGTCCTGGGCGTCCGCGGCCCACGCGGCGGGTGTCGAGCCGTGCGCGTCGACCGCGTGCACGTCCGCGCCGGCCTCCAGCAGCGCCTCGACGACCTGCGGAGACGGCAACGGGGCGTCGCCGTTCCGGGGAAGTGCGACCGTCGGATGCGTAGGGACGCCCCCCTCCGCGTCACTGGCCGAGGGATCGGCCCCGTCGGCGATCAACGCACGGACTTCGGCGTCCCGTTGGGCTTCGTCCCCGTCGGCTGCGGGGGCGACGGCGGCAAAGAGGGAACTGCTCTTCACGTCGCTCATGGGCCGGACTCTACGAGCCCTCACTGACAGCGGGTCCCGGGAGCGGGCCCCGGCAGGGGCGGAATCGGGACATCCGCTTCCCGTGGGGCGGGGCACGTGCCGCGCACACCCCGCACGGGTCGGCCGGATCCCCGAACGGCCGCTGCGCGAAGTGGCCGAAGAGCATGCATCGTCGGCCGATATATGATGACCGGTGTGACGACAAGACAATCGACTCTGACCGAGCCGCAGTACTTCATCCTCGTCGCGCTCATGGACGGACCGCTGCACGGATACGGCATCATCAAGGCCGCCGAGCGGGCCACCGGCGGACGGCTCAGGATCGCCGTCGGAACCCTCTACGGCGCGCTGGAACGGATGGAGCGGTCCGGGCTGATCGCGACCGACCGGGAGGAGGTCGTGGACGGCCGGGCACGGCGCTACTACCGGCTCACCCATGACGGCGCCGAGGCGCTGGGCCGGGAGGCGCAGCGGATGCAGCAGGCGGCCGCCGCCGTCATCGGACGTTCGGCGAGGCTCGGGACGGCCGGGGCGTGAACCGCCTGCTGCTCGCCGCCCACCCCCGGGCCGTGCGTGCCCGGCAGGGGCAGGAGGTGCTGGCCTGCCCGGCCGAGGCGTACCCCGGCCGTTCGTGGCCCCGCCGCGGGAGGTCGTCGCGCTGGTGCGCGCGGGTGCCCAGCCCCGGGTACGCGCCGCCTTCGACGACACGGCGCGGCCCTGGTGGCTGGACGGGGTCCACCTCGCCGCCCTCGTCCTCGCCGCCCTCGCCCCGGTCCCGTACCTCCAGGACGTGTGGGACTGGGCGCTGCGCATCGACCCCGGCGGACACGCGCTGGGCTTCGGCTCCACCGGCTGGTACCCGTGGTCGCGGGGCCCCGGCGCACAGCCGCGGACCCTGCCCTACCGGCTGCTCCCGCTGGTGTGTCCGATCGCCCTGCTGCGCGGCAGTGCGAACAGCTGGGCCACCGGCGGGCCGGGGCACCGGAGGGGCGGGCTCCTTCGCAGGGCAGGAGCGGGGGACCGGGGCCGCTCGCGGAGCCCGGCAGGGGGTGACCGCCCGGGCGGCCGGTGGCCCGTCGGCGTGATCCGGGCCCGGTGCCGCACGGCCGCCCGCGGCCGGCAGCGCTCCCGCGTACGACCCGGGGAGGTCGTCCGCGCGTCCCGTTGACCTGGTTGCCGGAAACATCGGCCGGGCCACCCGGCCGACCGAAGCCCGATCTGCATCATGAGAACCATGGACGAGACACGCACACTCACCGAGGACGAGATGAACGATCTCCTCAGCGACGACGACCGGGACACCGGCGAGGAGGACGAGGCGTACGAATGGGTCCGGTGAACACGCCGGACATCCGGGCAGGGCCGGAACGGGCCGTGGGACCGGGACCCGCATCGCGTACATGGCCGCAGCCTCGACCGTCGGCCACGTGCCGCCACCGCTCACCGACCGAGAGGGCGAAGACGGGACCGGGCCGAAGGAGCCGCCCGAGAGGGGACGCGAAGGGTGCTGCGCCGGGCCGCTTCACCCCCGTCAATTCGGCTTAGTATTCCTATAGTTCCGGGTGCGGTTTCTTTTCAGATCATTCATAGTCCGCGTGCGTACGCCGGACGTAGGGGATCAAAAACCACAGGGCGTGTTGTTCCCGCAGGCCGGAACGGCCCACCTACGTTTCGCCGCATGATTCTGAGACACATCCCAGTCCCGACCGGAGGACAGGGGCGGAACAGACTGGGGCGGTGGGCCGCGAGTGGCATCGGCGTACTCGGCCTGCTGGCCGCCGGGTTGGGATTGCCGGCCCAGATGGCCGTCGCGCAGCCCGTGGGCGTACCGCTGGTGGACGAGACGTTCACCGGGGCCACGGCGGACCCCGAATTCGAGGCGTTCGGGTCGGCCTGCCTGACCGGTGCGCCCCAGGCGCCCGCGCCCGGCCCCGGTACCCACCCGCTCACCGGCTGCCCGGCGGCCGGCAACAGCGGCCCCGTACCGCCCGACAACGCCGCGCCGCACGGGTATCTCCGGCTGACGGACGCGTCCAACGACCAGTCCGCCGCGGTGCTCTACAACCACGCACTCCCGGCGAACCAGGGTCTGGTCACCACCTTCGACCAGTGGCAGTACGGCGGCACGACCAGCCCTCCGGCCGACGGCATCTCGTTCTTCCTGATCGACGGTGCCGCGTCGCTCAGCGCGCCCGGCGCCTTCGGCGGCAGCCTCGGCTACGCGCAGAAGCTGCCCGACGACGACCCGAACGAGACGTTCCTGCCGGGTGTGAACCACGGCTACCTCGGCGTCGGTCTGGACGTGCTCGGCAACTACTTCGGTGACTGGGAGCACCGCGGCAACGGCTGTGCCACGCGCTCGCCCGCCGGTACGTCGTTCCGGGTCCCGGCGCCCGGCGCGAACATGGTGACCCTGCGCGGTCCGGGCAACGGCACCGAGGGCTACTGCTTCCTCACCGCGACGACCAACAACTTCTCGACGACCGGCCCCTGGCCCTCCACGCTGCCCGGGCAGCTGCAGGGACCGACCACCTCGATCCCGGCGGGCTCCACGCCGGAGGAGGCCGAGGCGCTCCTGGAGCCGTCGCGCCGCACGGTGACCGTCGAGATCTCCCCGTCGCCCAGCCCGGTGATCACGGTCTCGATCGACTTCCACGACGGCAACGGCACCCAGCAGGTGCTGCAGACCCCGGCGCCCCAACCGGTGCCCTCGACCTACAAGTTCGGGTTCGGCGCGTCGACGGGTCTGTTCACGGACGTCCACCTCATCAGGAACGTCACCGTCCACCCCGCGGCCCCGCTGCCCCAGCTCAACCTGGTCAAGCAGATCCCGCAGAACCCGCCGCTGCCCACCCCGGTGACGCCGGGCACCGAGGTGCCCTACGAGTACGTGGTGACCAACAGCGGCAACGTCCCGCTGACGGGCGTGAACGTGACGGACGACCGGGTCACCGGCATCACCTGTCCGCGGACCGCCCTCGCCGTGGGCGAGACGATGACCTGTACCGGCAGACACACGGTCACCGAGGCTGACGCCGCGGCCGGTTCGGTCACCAACACCGCGAGGGCGCACGGGCAGGCCGACGGCACGCAGATCACATCACCGCCCGACGACGTCACCGTCCCCGTGCAGTCCGGGCCCGGTGTCCGGCTGGAGAAGTCGGCCGACGACACCAGGGTGTACGAGGTCGGCGACGAGGTGACCTACACCTACACGGTCACCAACATCGGCCCCCAGGAGCTGACGGGACTCGCGATCACGGACGACCGGGTGACCGGTGTGACCTGTGCCACGACGACGCTCGCCCCGGCCGGACAGCCCGGTGACAGCACCACCTGCACCGGCAGATACACCATCACCGACGCGGACGCGGCGGCCGGTTCGGTCACCAACACCGCGAGGGCGCAAGGACAGTCCGGCGGCACCACGGTCACGTCGCCGCCCGACGACGTGACGCTGGTCGTCGCCTCCGAGCTGGGGCTGCGCCTGGAGAAGACGGCCGATGTCACGACCGCTCGCGTCGGCGACACGGTGACGTACACGTACACCGTCACCAACACCGGCAACGCGCGCCTGACGAACATCGCGATCAGCGACGACCTCGTGCCGGACGTGACCTGCCGGGCCACGGAACTGGTCCCCGGGGCCACCACCACCTGCACCGGCAGGTACACCGTGACCGAGGCCGACGCCGCGCGGGGACGGGTGGTCAACGTGGCCGCCGCGCAAGGACGGTCAGGCAACACCGAGGTCGTGTCGGAGCCCGGGGACGCCACCGTGACCGTCGTGGGCGAGCCGGGGCTGAGGCTGGACAAGACGGTGGACACGTCGCGCACCTACCGGGTGGGCGACACGGTGACCTACACCTACACGGTCACCAACACCGGACCGCAGGAGCTGACGGGCGTCGAGATCACGGACGACCGGGTGACCGGTGTGACCTGTGCCGCGACGACGCTCGCCCCGGTCGGACAGCCCGGTGACAGCACCACCTGCAACGGCACCTACCAGGTGACCGAGGCCGATGCCAGGAACGGCCATGTCACCAACGTGGCGTTCGCCACGGCGGAGAACGGCACCGTCAGGTCGAACCAGGACATGGCCCGCATCGTCGTCAAGAAGAAGCCGTGTCACGACCACATGCACTGCCCGAAGCCGCCGAAGCCGTGTCACGACAAGCACTGCCCGAAGCCCAGGCCCTGCCACGACAGGGGCGGCTGCAAGGTGAAGTGACGCGCATCCACCTCCCTTGAGGCAGGAGACCCGGGGCACCCGACACCAGCCGGTGGCGGGTGCCCCTTCGCGTCCGTCCCGCCGATGTCGGTGGTGGCCGCTACGGTCGTCGGCATGGAACAAGAACGTGCCGAACGCTTCTCCCCGCTGCCCGGACGGGACGGCCATGTCGGCGGCATCGAGTCGCTCACGCTCGACGGCCGGCGCCACTACTTCGGGTTCGACCACAGCAGCGACATCGTCCTCTCGCCGCTGATCGACGATCCGGACGCGATGGCGGCCTTCGCGAGCGCGCACATGCGACAGACCACCGGTACGCACGACGCGGCGTACTGGGCGGATCTGGTCGCCCACGCCGCCGAGAACTCGGCCCTGGCGGGGGACACCGAGCGCGAGTTCACCACCGAGGGGCTGCGCGGTGGCCTGCCGGCCCCCGGAAGCCATCTGCTCTACCTCCTGGGCGCGGCGACCGAATGGGACGACTGGTTCGACGAGTCACCGCAGGCGGAACGCGCCTGCGAGTGGCTGGGGTTGGACGAGGAGGACCCGGAGTTCATCGACCGGTGCCTGGACGCGGTCCGGGAACACGGCACCCGGGCCCGGCCCGACGAGTGGACGATGGTCCGCTTCCATCTCGGCGCGGCGATACGGCATCTGCCGGGCAACTGGGAGACGTTGTTCGCTCCGCTCGCGGAGTGCGTCGCGCACCACGAGTGAGCCGTCGTCACGGAACGGACCCGCTCCGCGCGCCGGACGGTGCGCCGGACCACGCGGCGACGTGCGCCTCGGGGCGCACCGGCCCCCGGGCCGCGTGCCGCGGCCCACTGACACGGTTCCGGCGCCCGAGACGGGCCCGCGCCGAAGCGCGGGCCGGCCTCTTGCTGGGGGATGAAGTCGGGGGGCCGTCAGTAGCGTCCGCCACGCCCGCGGCCGCGTCCGCGACCCCGTCCGTAGCCTCGGCCGCGTCCGTAGCCGCGTCCGCGCCCGTAGCCGCGTCCGCGCCCGAAGTCCCGACCGCGTCCGCCGTAGTCCCTGTCCCCGTCTCCGTGGCCGAAGATGCTCTGAATCTTCATCTTCGTCTCCTTCGTAGGATTCTGAGGGTGCCGCTCCTTGCTCCTGCAGCGGCACTACCGACACTACGACGACCCTCTACGGTCAACAACTCGTGGGAGCCGCAATCCGGGGCGGGATTCTTCGCGGCCGTGATTTCTCGGAGTTGATTCTCGATTTCTTTCGCCGGAGAAGGTGTTTCCTCCTGGAATCCAGGCGAATCGGTATTTCTGACGATCGACCTGGAAAAAAAGCCGCGTCGCCGCCCGTTCGGTGTTCCGGTGAAAAGGCGGCGACGGTGCCGATATGGTCACGTTTCTCCGACCGGTTCGGGCGAGGGGACACGATCCGTATACCCCCTCAGGGGCATATGACCACGCGGCCCCGTGTTCCGTTCGCGAGGGCGACATAGGCGTCCTTGCCGTTCTCCAGGTCGTATCGGCCGGCGGCGGGAAGCGGCCGGAAACTCCCTCGGTCGAAGAACGGCCTGAGCAGGTCGAGGCGTGCGCCGCTCTGCGCGGCGTCGAGCCGGCGGCTGTCGCACCCCAGGATCCGCGTCTCGTTGTGGTACAGGTCGACGAGGTCGATCTCCGCGGTCCGCGTGCCGACCGAGGAGATCACCACCAGTCGGCCGCGGTGTGCCAACGAGGCCAGCGCCGCCGGTGTGGTGACGCCTCCGACGGCGTCGTACACCACATCCGCGCCCTTGCCCGCCGTGAGGCGTCCGACCTGCGCTCCGACGTCCTGCGGGTCGCCGCCGAGCGCGACGAAGGCGTCGATGGACGACACGGCGGGTGTGTCGTCGGCCGGCCGGACCCGGTCGATGCCGATGACACGGGCGCCGAGAGCACGGCCGATCTGGGCCACGGCGCCGCCGACCCCACCCGAGACGCCGAATACCGCGAGGGATTCCCACGCGGTCAGCCGTGCCGCCTCGACGGCGCCGAGCCAGCCGACGACGAAGTTGACCCCCACGACCGACGCCTCCTCGAAACTCAGCGGTTCGGGTTTACGGGCCAGGGCCGTTGTGGGGATCGCGAGATACTCCGCGTGCGAGCCGTCGCGCGAGAACCCGATGTCCCCTCCCGTGCCCCACACCTCGACGCCGACCCATTCGGGTGGTCCGTCGACCACCACCCCGGAGAAGTCGCGTCCGGGCGTGCGCGGAAGGGTCGTTCCCTCCATCCGGCCGGCCACGTTCTTCAGGTCCGAGGGATTCACCGAAGCGGATCTGACGGCGACGACCGCTTCGCAGTGGTGCCGTGCCCGGGGTCGGGGACGTCGGTGACATGCAGGACATCGGGATCTCCGGAACGACTGAAACGCAGAGCACGCATCACAAGCCTTTCCAGGGATTCGCTCAACTGGCCAACGGGGTGCGGGATGTCGCAGAAGCGGGAACGGAGGCCCCGCCCAATTCCGGAAGGAATCCGGTGCGATGACGGTGGGATGTACTCGTTTCAGGCCATTGATTTCGTGTGAAACTCTTTTGTTCGAACATCGGGACTCCATTGTCTCGGCGTCAAGTCCGAACGGTCGGTTCCGCGGGGCCGTTCGTCTTTTTCTCCATTATTTTCGGTCCGTGCCGACGGGTGGGGTGCCGCCGCGTCTTCGGTGACCACGGAAACGGGAGAATTTCCGGCCGTGGAGAATTCGCGTCATGGGCGGTCGGTGACGGTGCTTCGACGGCGAGTGAGAGGCGGAAGGGGCGTGCCGTCGGCCTGGGTGCCGCACAGCCGGTGGGTGAGTACGGTACGGCGGGCGCGCAGCCGGTCCAGGGCGAACGCCGCGATCACCGCGCCCACCATGGGCGCCACCAGATACACCCGCAGGAAGGCGAGCTCGCCGGACGCCACCGCCGGACCGAACTGGCGGGCGGGGTTGACGCTGCCTCCCGAGCTGGTGCCGAGCAGGGCGATGGCCGCACCGATCAGGAATCCGACGAGCCGAGGAGCAGACCGACCGCCGCCCCGACGATCAGCAGCTTGGGGTGGATCCCGGGAACCGCATCGGAGAGCGCGGAGGGCCCCATGACCCAGCGCACGATCGTGGTGACACCGAAGAGCAGCACGAAGGTCAGGAGGCATTCGAGGGCGCTGCGCCCCGCGACGGCCGACGGCGTCGTGGGGCCCTTCCCCGGTGGGGCGGGCGAGGTCGATGGGCTGGACGAGGCGGGTTCGGTGGTCATGGCCGCGATCACCTCCGGATGGCGTGGGGGGACGGGTCAGGCCGGAGGGCTCTTGCGGGCGGGCAGGTAGTGGGTGACCTTGAAGGGGTGGTCCGGGTCCACCAGCGACCGCGCGCGCTCCTCGGTCTGCCGGTCGAAGCCGGTGAGACGGCCGCTGTGCTGCCGCAGGTGCTCCTTCCAGGAGGCCACCAGGAAGACCTCCAGGTACGTGTCGGGATCGGTGCCGTCCCGGTAGAGGTCCCAGCTCACCGCGCCGGTGCGCAGCCGTGAGCGGCCCATGGCCCGCATGGACTCGATGAAGAGATCGGCGTTGTGGGCCGGCACCACGTACTCGATGGTGACGAGGACCTGTTCGTCGTCCTCCGCGGGCTCCAGCATCATGGTCGGAGCCGCCCAGTGCATCGAGACCGAACGGTCCAGCGGCGAGTCGGGTACGGCGAGGAACAGCCCCGCCAGCGACGCGGCCGCGAGCACGACGGCGGCGATCAGCAGGGTCGGCACCAGGCCGACCCCGTCGGCGGCCTTGCCCCAGACGGCGGCACCGATCGCCATTCCGCCCTGGAAGATGGTCAGGTAGAAGGCCAGGGCCCGCGCCCGCACCCAGCCGGGCGTCGTCACCTGCATCTGGGCGTTGAGCATGGACAGCACGCCCACCCAGGCGACCCCGGAGAACACCAGGACCGGACCGACGACCCAGGAGACGCGTACCACCGCCAGCAGCGCCAGGGTCACCGCGAACAGGAGCCCTCCGGTGGTCAGCGCGGCATTGCTCGACCAGCGTCTGCGTACCTGGGGCAGGAGGGCGGCCCCGAGGACCGCGCCCACGCCGACCGCTCCGAGAAGCAGACCGTAGCCCCCGGCCCCCATGCCCAGCCGCTGCCGCGCGACCACCGGCAGCAGGGCCCACAGGGCGGCGGCACAGGGGACGAACAGCAGCGACCGGCCGAGCACCCGGCGCACCCTGGGCGCGTTCCGCACGTAGCGGTTCCCTGCCCTCAGGGCGGGGAGGATCCGTTCGGCCCCCATCGGGTCGGGCTCGGCCCGGCGGTGCCAGGTCGCGAGGGCGCCCAGGGTGACGAGGAACGACACCGCGTTGACGGCGAACACGGTGGCGGTGCCGGCCAGCGTCACCACCAGGCCGCCGAGGGCCGGACCGATGGCCCGGGCGAGGTTCATGTTCACGCCGCCGAGGGCCGCGGCGGAGGGGATCTGCTCCCTCGGCACGAGCTCCGGCTGGATGGCCTGCCACGCCGGGTTCATCAGGGCGGTGCCGCATCCGAGCACGAAGGTCAGGGCCAGGACGCCGTAGGAGTCCATCCGCCCCAGCGCGGTCAGCACGGCGAGCAGCCCGGCGGCCGTGAACATCAGGGCCTGGGCGGCCAGCAGCAGTTTTCGGCGGTCGACGATGTCCGCCAGGGCGCCGGCGGGGATGCCGAGCAGGAGGACGGGGAGGCTGGCCGCCGTCTGGACGAGGGCGATCAGCCCGGCCGACCCCGATTCCTGGGTGATCAGCCACTGCGCGCCGACCGTCTGCATCCAGCCGCCGACGTTGGAGACGAACTGCGCGATCCACAGGGTCCGGAACACACGCAGCCGCAGCGGCTGCCAGGTCGACACGGCGGCGGAGTCCGGAGCGGGCGGTTTCGCGCCGGCCGTCGTACCACCGTCCCCAGGAGGTGTCATCCGTTGTCGCTCCCTGCATGGGTATGGGGTGAGGCCCGGACGGCGGGCCCGGTGCTCGGGGAACGAGCACCGGGCCCGAGTTCCGCCTCAGTGCCCGGACAGCATGGCGCGGGCGTAGACGACACCGACCCCGTATGCCCCGGCGTGTTGCATGACCACGTCCATGACCGGGTCGTAGGTCTCGGTGCGGCCCCAGTCGCGCTGCCATTCGAGCAGGGTGGTCAGCCAGGTCGTGGGCACGACGCCGTTCTGCATCATGCGCTTCACGGCGTTGTCGTGCGCGGCCACGGACACACCGCCGCACGCGTCGGTGGGCACATGCACCTCGTACCCCTGGTCCACGGCGGACAGGGCGGCGAGCGAGATGCACACCTCGGTCCAGAGCCCCGCCATCACGATCTTGGGGCGGCCGGTCGCCCTGACGGCGTCGACCACCCGCTGGTCCTCCCAGCAGTTCATGGTGGTGCGGTCGATGGGCTCGGTGTCCGGGTACACCTCGGCCAGCTGCGGAAGCAGCGGCCCGGAGAAGCTCTTGGAGGCGACCGTGGTGAGGACGACCGGCACGCCGAACACCTTGGCGGACTTGGCGAGCCCCACGGTGGCGTTGATGATCTCGCCCCGGTCGGCGTTGGTCGTGCCGAAGAACATCTGCGGTTGATGGTCCACCATCAGCAGCACGCTGTTCTCCGGGCTGAGGAGCGACGCCGCGGGGTCGGCCTTCACGTTCTGGGTGTTCACCACGATGCTGAACCTTTCGTCTGAAACTGTGTCTGCGCGGCGGACTGCCGCGGCCCGGTGGCGCCTTCGGCGGCCGGGAGCGACGGTCCGTCGGCCCGCTACAGGACGAAACAGGCGTCGAAGATCTCGGAGGGGCGGGTGCCGTCCCGTGCGAAACCCTGGGTGATCCGCCACTGCCGGTGCTCCTCGGACTCGGCCACGGCCTCGACCAGCGCCTGCGCCTGCCGCACACCGGAGGGCGGGGTGGGGGCCACCGTCCGGTGGTAGCCGCCGAAGCAGGCGACCGGGCTCCAGGACGGTTCCACTCCGGGCAGCGGAGCGGCGAGACCCTCGAACTCCCCGGCCGCGTAGACGATGCGGCCGCCGACGACGGTCAGCAGGGACTCGATGTGGGAGATGTCCTCCTCCGGCACCGAGAAGAAGTCCTCGGAGAGCACCGCCAGGTCGGCGTAGTAGCCCTCCTTGAGGATCCCCTTGACGTCGCTCTCACCGCTGAGTTCGGCACCGGCCACGGTGTACATGCGGAGCGCGGTGGCGCGGTCGACCCGGTTCTCCGGGGACGCCAGCTGCTGCCCGCCGATACTGCGTCCGCGCACCAGCCACTCCAGGGAGAGCCAGGGGTTGTAGCTGGAGACGCGGGTGGCGTCGGTGCCGGCGGCGACCGTCAGGCCGGAGTCGAGCATCTGGCGGATCGGGGGAGTGCTGGCGGTGCGCGCGGCGCCGTAGCGTTCGCTGAACGCGGTTCCCTGGAACATCATGCGGTTCTGGATGGACAGCGCGCCGCCCATCCGCGCGATCCGGTCGAGGCCGGCCTCGGACACGGTCTCGGCGTGGTCGAAGAACCACGGCACACCACGGGGGAATCCGCCGTCCGCCGCGACCTTGTCGAAGACGTCGAGGTCGGCGCGGATCGTCTCGTCGTAGGTGGCGTGCAGCCGGAAGCCCCAGCCGTTGTCGAGCAACAGGCGTACTGCCGCCTCGAGTTCGCCGTCCGCCGTGTCGGGGCGGGTCGGCCGGGGCTCGGTGAAGTTCTCGTAGTCCGCGGGCGACCAGGCGAGGTTCTCCCCCGCGCCGTTCAGCCGCAGCCACTCGTCGCCGTCCCCGGGGCGCACCATGCCGATCCACCGCCGCAGGTCGTCCAGTTCCTGCCCCGCGGTCTGCGGGAAGAGGTGGTAGGCGATACGCATGGTCAGCAGGCCCTGTTCGGCGAGCTTCGTCACGGCCCCGTAGTTCTCGGGGAAGTTCTGGAAGCCGCCGCCCGCGTCGATGGCGCTCGTCAGTCCGAGCCGGTTCAGCTCGTGCAGGAAGTGCCGGGTGGAGCCGATCTGTTCGTCGTCCGACAGCTTCGGTCCCTTGCCGAGCGTGGCGTACAGGAGTCCGGCGGCCGGGGCGGCCAGCAACATGCCCGTGGGCTCGCCCGAGTGGTCGCGGACGATCTGGCCCCCGGGAGGCGCCACGGAGTCCTTGGTGAAGCCGACCGCCTTCACCGCGGCATGGTTGAGGATGGCCGACTGGTACAGGTGCAGCACGAACACCGGTGTGTCGGGGGCGGCGGCGTTCAGCTCCGACACGGTGGGCAGCCGCCGCTCGGCGAACTGCTCGCCGGTCCAGCCGCCCACCACCCGCACCCACTGACCCTTGGGCGTGCGCGCGGCCTGCTCGCGCAGCATCCACAGACCGGTGCGCAGCGAGGGGACGCCGTCCCAGCGCAGCTCCAGCAGATAGTTCAAACCGCCGCGGATCACGTGCAGATGGGAGTCGTTGAGCCCTGGAACGATCCGGCGGTTGAGGGCGTCGACCACCCTGGTCCGCTGTCCCACGAAGGGAGCGACGTCCGAGTCGTCGCCCATCGCGGTGATACGGCCGTCGCGTACGGCGAGGGCCGAGACGGCGGGGCGTGCGCGGTCCCCGGTGAACACACGGCCGTTACGGACGATCAGGTCGGCCGGTTCCCGTGCGTCGGGGGCGGGGGAGACGCCGTCCACTGGCATGACGTTGATCATGAGAACGCTCCATGGCCCCGGGGCCGGGAGGCTTGCTCCCGCCCGTCGGCCGGTCGGTACTCGGCTGGATCAGGTACGGCACGGGCCGGCCCGCGGACCGGTCCTGCCGAAGGGCTGGTCGCCGCGGCTGTCGACTTCGGCGGTGGCCGCCCTCACGGCGGGGACGGTGTCCGCTCCCGCGTGGGCCGTGTCGTGGCCGGTCGGCCGCTACCGGGCCCGTCCGGGGATTCTCAGCGGATGACGGGCACCCTGCGGTGACGACGGTGGGGCGGGCGGCGACGGGCACCGCGCGGCACGGTCCGAGCGGGTGGTCCATGGGGTCTCCGAACTGTGTCCGGGAGAGGCCGAAGCCGAGGGAGGGACCCGATGCGTCCCGGTTCGGAGGCTAGTTACATCGCCCTGGGGCGGCATCTCGATCTCGCGCACCGGTGGTCCTGCGGTTCCGGGGCCGGCCGTACGGTCAGTCGCCCGGAAGGCCCTGGGGCGGAGGAGGCGCGGCGGCCGTGTGCCGAACGGCCTCGCGGGCGGGGCCGGTCGAGTGGAACCCGCGGGGGTCCGGTGTGCGGGTTCTCCGATCGGGGGCCGCGGGAGGAGAGCGTGAACCGGTCGGGTGACGGGGTGCCCGGCGCGGCTCGTCAGCCCGCTCCGTGCAGCAGGCGGCAGAGCTCGGCCTCCACGTCGAGGTCGTCCGTCTCCCGCCCGGCCGGAACCAGGTGATACGTAAGGGTCAGCCAGTCGGTCACCACGCGGAGCGGGGCGGCGAGCCGGGCCCGGCCCGCCGGGGAGGAAAGGGCGAGGTTGAGCACCATCCGGTGCCCGGCGCCGCTCGGCCAGAGGCGTATGTCCCCGTCACCGGTCGGCCGGAGGACACCGTCGGCCAGGAGGTCGCGGGCGAAGGTCCACGTCACCGGTTCTTCGGTGCCGGTGTGGAAGGCGAAGGTCACGGCGTACGGATCGTCCGATCCGTAGCGCAGGGAAGCGGGCACCGTGACGTGCTCGTCCGGGGCGAGCACGAGTTCCATGTCGAGCGACTTGTCCAAGTGGTAGGCCATGGCCTGATCAACTCCTGGGCACCGGGGGCGGCTGCACCGCCGCGTAGGGGCGGCGGTGCAGCTCATCCCGGGATCAGCGGAAGATGTGGTGGCCGAAGCCGTGCGGAAGGCTGGTCACCACGATCCACGTGCCGTGGACCGAGTGGTAGAGACGGTGGCCGTCGTAGCGGTAGTGGCGGCCGTGGTCGTTGCTGTACCAGCTGCTGCCGGTGCGGTACCAGGTGCGGTAGCCGTCCCAGCGGTGGCCACGGTCCCAGCGGCCGTCGCGGTCCGCGCGGTGGCCGTTGTGGCCGCGATCGCTGCGGTGGTCGTCCCATCCTCCGTGCCCGCTGGTGCTCACGGAGTGAGAGACGGCCGCCGCTCGCTCGGGCGCGGGGCGGGGTGCCGCGGAGGCGGCGCCGGTACCTGCCAGGAGCGCACCACCGGCGATTGCGGTGGCTACGGCCGTGGCGGCGATCCGCCGTCCGATCATGCGGTTCAGCATCGTTGTTCTCCTTGCTCCTTCCGCGACCGCTGGGTCGGCGGCCGCGGAACTCATACCGGGTTGTCCGGGTATATCCGAACCCTACGCGAGATCTAGTTGAACATTGAACGGTTGTCTCGTGAGGTATTTCACCTGATCGGCAAGGGGAGGAAGGGAGCAAATAGGGCGACCGGGATGCCTCGCGGGAGCGGGCCGATGGCGTGTCGGCGGGTGTGTTGTCGTCGGGCGTGGCCGACGGCCACACGTCGGCACGCGTGGTGTCGGCCGGTCCGGCGGGCTCTGCGTGAGGGGGTTCCCGGATGCCCGCGTCGTGGTCGCACCGGCGGTGAACTCGCCTGTCTGGCGGGCGAGTCGAGGCATCCGGGTGGCCGACCGGTCCGACTGGGTGTGAAGACGTGGCGGTGAGCGGCCGGTTTGTTCGGGAGAGCGGAGGCTCGGTGGCGCGCCCCTGGGGTGTGCGTGGAGCGGTTGCCCGCCGTATGCCGTCCGCCCTGCGAAATGGGCGCGGGGCGCCTGTTGTTGTCGCGCGGTGAATCGGGCGGAGGGTGCTGTGTGCGGCCCGAGTGGTGGTGCGGGGGGAGGAGCGTGCCCCGTAGGGGCGTTCGGCGTGTTCGGCGATGTGCGCCGCCGGACACACCGTCGCGGGGATGCGGGGGTGTTGTGTCAGGGCGTGGCGTCGGACGCGGATCTGCCCTGCTCGGTCAGGAGGTCGAGTATTGCCCCGCGCAGGTGGTGGGGCATGCCGATCTCACGCTGGAACAGCCACTGCGCCTGGAGGCCGTTCATCAGGGCGGTCAGGCGAATCACGGCGTCGTCGGGGTGCGCGTCCTGGTGTACGTGGCCGGCGTCACGGGCCTTTCGCAAGGCGTCGGCGGTGCCGCGCCGGATGCGGTCGTGGCGTCGGGCGAAGTACGAGTGGGCGGGGTGGGCCGGGTCCGGCGCCTCCGAATGCCTCCGTCATGAACCCGAGCACTCTCCTCACGCCGCCTGCTGCGGAGGGTGTGCGCGTTCCGTTTCGAAAACGCTTGCCTCCGCGATCAGCTTGAGCCCGGACCGAGCGCGGACCAGCCAGGACGCTTCAACTGGCGGCAAGTTGACACGCTGTCAGCCATGCGACGCCGGTAGCCTGACCATTGACGCAGGGGGGTGCCTCGAGCCTCAACCGGGCCGCCCAACGACGGCATGTCGAACGCGCCCACGCCTGGCAGAACACCCCCTGTGGCCGTCGAGTTCGAGCTTTGACGGCAGCCCGCGCGGGCCGCTTCGCTCCCGCCCCGTGCCGTAGCAGCACCCGCGCCGTGCCGCTGCCGTGGGCACAGGGTGGTCAGGCGCGTACTCGGGGCACCGGTGGGTGAGGGCGCCTCTTCCCACGCACCGGCCCCTGGAGGCACAGCGAGCAGGTTCGGGGACCACCTGGCTCAGAAGCCGTCGGCCTCCCGGGCGAGGATCTCGCCGTCGCCCATCTCGACCGCAGCACCCCTCCGCCGCACACATCACTGCCCTCGCCCCCGGCGGCACCACCCTGATGGACACCCGGTCACGCAAGGTGCCGTCGCGCTCCAAGGACGTCCCCGACGACGCCGTCGACCCGGCCGAGGCCGCCGACGAGATCCGGGCGGCGCTGGACGGGAAGACGCTCGTCGTCCGGTCGAACGCCGACTTCGTGGGTGATGGGCCGCCCCTCGAAGAGGGACGCGGCCCATCAGTCGTGCGGCCTGAGCAGGTAGATCCGCCCGCCCCTCGGGGTGCTGTGAACAGCCCCGGGAAGTCCACCGGTCTACCGGCCGAGCCGATCCCGCTGCCCCGGCGTCGACAGTGTCATGCCGGGGCAGCCGCAGCCGCAGCCGTCAGGTTCCGTCTTCCGCCGCCACCGGCTTGGGGATCAGGAAGGACGCCACGGTGGCGAGGCCCAGCAGGACCACGCCCGCGACCATGCCGGCGACATAGCCGTCGGTCGATGCCGGGTCGGCGGGCTGGAAGGCCGTCTGGACCGCGTAGAGCGCCGCGAAGCTGAGCCCGGCCCCGAGGTTGAACGCACCGGCGTTCAACCCGGGCAGGAATCCGGGGTTCTCACGCGGTGACAGCACGATGCCGAGGCCGTTGAGCACGATGTTGCCCACGCCCGCGTAGGTGATGCCGACCAGGAGCGAGGCCACGAGCAGCAGGGCACGCGACTGGCCGCCCAGGGTGAGGATCATCAGGACGACGGAGCCGGCCGCGCCGATCAGGCCCAGACGCAGGATACGGCGGTAACCGAAGCCGGCGGCGAGCCGGCCGGCGATGGGACCCATGGCGAGCCCGGCCAACGCGTACGGCGTGAGTGTCCACCATGCGGACTGTTCGGCGGACATGCCGAGCCCGGCGTGTGCGTCCTGGGCGAACGCCGGGATCAGCCCGTTCATGACGGCGAACACGCCGGTCATGGTGAGCACGGTGGTCAGCAGCGTCGCCCAGGTCGCGCGCTGTCGCAGGTGCCGGGTGGCGACCAGCGGGTGCCCGCTCCTGCTCTCGGTCCGCCAGAACAGGGCGAAGGCGATCGCGGCCACGACGGCAAGGACGGCGAC
This sequence comes from Streptomyces sp. NPDC032161, assembly GCF_040636995.1. Taxonomy (NCBI): domain Bacteria; kingdom Bacillati; phylum Actinomycetota; class Actinomycetes; order Kitasatosporales; family Streptomycetaceae; genus Streptomyces; species Streptomyces sp. NPDC032161. The sequence goes on from NZ_JBEZVN010000026.1 coordinate 47,631, forward strand.
GAGCGGCCAGTTCGCTGCGCCGAGCTTGCCGGCCTCGTTCAGCGCGATCAGCAGTGCCCCGACGGAGACGACCAGCAGTGTGACGCCGGGCCAGTCCATCCGGGACGCGGTGTCCGCCTTGGTCTCCGGTGTCATGGTGGCGACCAGGACCGCGGCGATCGCCGCCACCACGGCCATCACCCAGAACACCGAGGCGAAGCCGTGCTTGTCGGCGAGGAACCCGCCGACGAGGGAGTCGACCCCGGCGATACCACCGTTGACGGCGGTGATCACGCCCAGCAGGGTGCCGTACTTCTTCGGCTCGGTGACCTCGACCCGAAGCATGATCAGGCACAGCGGCACCGTGGGCCCGGACACGCCCTGGATGATGCGGCCGACGAAGAGCATCGGCACGTTCTGTGCCAGCGCGGAGACCACGCAGCCGACCGCCATGAGCACCATCATCGCGACCAGCACCCGGCGGCGGCCGATGATGTCGCCCAGCCTCGGCAGGAACAGCGAGAACAGGGCCGCGGAGGTGAAGAACGCGGTCTGGGTGAGCCCGATCTCGGCCGAAGTGGCGCCCAGGCTGTCCTCGATGCTCTTCAGGGCCGGGCTGAGCATGCTGGCGTTCAGCTGGAAGGCGAAGCACGCCATGAGGAGCGCGGCGAGCAGCACGCCCACCCGGACCGGACGCCGGCCGGTGACCGGCGTCGGCCCGTCCGGGACGGCTTTGGTACTGGTGGAGACGTTCATTCGGCGCCGTCACCGATCCGCGTCAGGGCGTCCACGACGAGGTCCCAGAAGCGCTCGTGGTCGAGCTTGACGGCGACCTGGGTGTGGCAGTCGGGCGGGGCGGGCGCCCGGAAGTCGGTCACGGTCATGCCGAGGGTCAGCCCGCCGGTGAGCTCGATGTCCACCGGGGCCTTGCGCACCGTCATGACGGTCGGGTCGATGACGTAGGCGACGGCGCACGGGTCATGCACCGGAGGGTGCTCGAAGCCCTGCGCCTCGAGGTAGGTGGCGCCGAAGAAGTCGAGCAGCTCGCCCACGAACGCGGCCGGCTTGGTGCCGACCGCGGCGATCTTCTGCCGCACCTCCGGGGTCGCGAGCGCCTGGTGGGTCAGGTCGAGACCCACCATGGTGACCGGCCAGCTCTCGTTGAAGACGATGTGCGCGGCCTCCGGGTCGATGATGATGTTGAACTCGGCGACCGCGCTCCAGTTGCCCTCGTGGTACCCGCCGCCCATCAGGACGACCTCGCGGACGCGGGAGGCGATGCGCGGCTCCTTGCGTACGGCGAGCGCGATGTTGGTCAGGCCGGCCGTGGGGACGAGGGTGATCTCGCCCGGCTCATGGGACATCACCGTGTCGATGATGAGGTCCACGGCGTGGCGGCGGTCCAGCTCCAGGGTCGGTTCGGGCAGCACCGGGCCGTCGAGTCCCGACTCGCCGTGGATGTCCGGCGCCGTCTCGATGGTCCGCACCAGCGGCCGCGGACTTCCCGCGGCGAAAGGGATCCCGGTGATGCCGGCGATACGCGCCACGGACAACGCGTTGCGCGTCACCTTCTCCAGGGTCTGGTTGCCGACCACGGTGGTCACGGCGACCAGATCCACGTCCGGGTTCCCGTACGCGAGGAGCATGGCGATCGCGTCGTCGTGCCCGGGATCGCAGTCCAGGATGATCTTTCTGGCCATCAAATGAGCCCCTTCGCTCAGTTGAACAGTTTGCGATGGATCTCGGCCAGCGCCGCAACAGGGCTACTGCACAGAGTGCGCCGGTACGGTCCCCGACCGCCCTCGCGGTCCACGCCGGCGTGCGGCGCCGACCCACGGGCGGGCAGCGGAACAGACGGGTACCGCGCACTCTTCCTTGATCACGCGGTAGGAAAACGTTGGGAAAACGATCTGGGAAATCGTTCTCCGAGAACTTTGCGCACCGACGCCCACGATGTCAATGGGTGAAGTCTTATCTCACGTTGTGACCCGTTTGGGACAGCGGATCGCAGTCTGGGCGCGGGGAACGACCGGTGATAACGTTTGCCAACTCCCCGTAGGCATCCGCCCGCTTCACGCGGCCGGACCAGAAGAACAGGGCAGGCGATCCGAAGTGGCGGAAGTAACACTGCGAGACGTGGCTCGGCTTTCGGGTTGTTCCGTCGCCACGGTGTCCCGGGTGCTCGCCGGCAGCCGGCCGGTCGGCGCGGAAACCGCCCGGCGGGTACGTGCGGCCGTCGACAGCCTCGGCTACCGGCCCAACCACGTGGCCCGCGCGTTGCGCAGCCGTTCGACAGGCACCATCGGTCTCGTCCTGCCGCAGATCACCAACCCGTTCTACCCCACTCTGGTACGGGAGCTGACGCGCGCGCTGCACACCCACGACCGTGCCGTGATCCTCGCCGACTGCGACGACGACCCGATGACCGAAGCGGCCCGGATCGACGCCCTGCTGGCCCGGCAGGTCGACGCCCTGCTTGTCGTCCCGGTCGACGAGAAACGCAGCGTGGCCGCGGTGACCGCCGCAGCGGCCCGGGTGCCGCTGGTACTGCTGGACCGAGGTTGCGGCCACGGCGTCGCCGACTCCGTGGTCGTCGACAACGCCGCCGGCATACAGCTCGTGCTGGACCACCTCGCGGCCGCGGGGCGTCGCCGTCCGTGCTTCGTCGGGGCCGCGGGCACCGCCTCGGCGGCGGTCGAACGTCTGGCCGCGTACGAGTCCGGCGTCGGCGCACTGGACCCGCGGGCGCCCGGACGTGTCGAACTCGGTGAATTCTCCGTCGAGTGGGGGCGGGCCGCGGTGGACCGGGTGCGCGCACACCGCCCGGACGCCATCGTCTGCGCCAACGACCTCATCGCCATCGGCGTACTGCAACGGCTGCGACAGCTGGGAGTGGACGTCCCGGGCGAGATCGCCGTCACCGGCTTCGACGACATCCCCATGGCGAGCCTCACCGACCCAGGTGTGACCACCGTCCGCCAACCCGTTGCCGAACTGGCCGCGGAGGCCGCCCGGTTGCTGGACCGGCGGCTGGCCGGCGAGAAGGCAGGCCCGAGCCGCACCGTACGACTCGGGCCGGAACTCATCGTCCGCGGCTCCAGCGCGACGGACTGCAACGGCCCGGCCGGCGCCGCGCCCGGCGGCGATGCGGCGTGGGCCCGGGAACGTGCCGGAAACCCGGCGTCATGACCGTGGTCGGCGTCCGGGGCTGACCGGTTGTCGGTCATGCGCCCCGGTCCCCGCCTCCACGCACCCGGCACGCCGCACCGTGTGTCATCCCGTCGGCGCCCCGGCGGGATGACGGTTGCGCTTTCCCGTTTCCGTCACAGCACGGACATTTCCTCGGCGCTCGGGTAGGACTCCTGCGCGCCCTGCCGGGTGACCGCCACCGCACCGACCCTGACGGCGAACGCGGCGGCCTCGGCCAGTTGCTCTCCCAGGCCGAGCCGCCAGGCCAGGGCGGCGGTGAACGCATCGCCCGCCCCCGTCGTGTCCACGGCCTCGACCTTGGGGCTCGGTACGAGGACGGCGTCCCCCGTACGGCCTTCGGCGACGAGCGCGCCCGCCGCACCCAGCGTGACCACGACCGACCGCGGGCCGAGCTTCAGCAGTGCCCGCGCCCACTCCTCAGGCGTGGCGCCGGCGGCTTCCCCCAGCATGTAGCGCGCCTCGTGCTCGTTGACGACCAAGGGGTCGCAGGCGGCCAGCACGTGATCGGGCAGAGGTGCGGGCGGGGACGGGTTCAGAACCAGCCGGGTATCGGGGGAGATGGCACCGGCCACCTCGGCAACCGTCTCCAGCGGAATCTCCAGCTGAACGGACACGACCCGCGCCGCCTCGAAGAGGGGGCCGGCCGCCCGGATGTCCTCCGGGGTCAGCCGGGCATTGGCGCCCGGCGACACCACGATGCTGTTGTCGCCGGAGGGGTCCACGGTGATCAGCGCGACTCCGGTCGGCGCCCCGCCCACGAGGACGCCCTCGGTGTCCACTCCGGCGGCCCGCTGCGATTCGAGCAGCAGGCGGCCGTGGGCGTCGTCGCCGACCCGTGCCAGCAGCGCAGTGACGGCCCCGAGGCGGGCGGCGGCCACCGCCTGGTTCGCTCCCTTGCCGCCCGGGTGGACGGCGAGATCGGAACCGAGCACGGTCTCACCGGGTGCTGGCCGGCGTTCGACACCGATGACCAGGTCGGCGTTGGCCGAGCCCACAACCAGCAGGTCGTACTGGTGGTGGTCGTTGACGTGCATTGTTCCTGCTTTCCGGGATCGGACGCTGCTCAGGCGCTGTTCTGGAGAAGTCGGCAACATTCTTCTCGGTGACTACCTTGAACTGGCACCTCGACCATGCTATCGACCCGCTTTCCCTCTGCGGCTCGCACCGCGTTCTGCACGGCGTCGGCCCAGTTCCTCCGGCCGCGACCACGGCCGCCTTCGCCTCCGCCCGCGCACACGTCTCCGTCTGCGCGAAGAAGGGGTCGTCGATCGGAGGACTCCACCATCTCCCGCCGGGCGACGCCCGGTTCGCGCGCCTTGGTCCTGCCCACGCCTTCGACGCGCGGCAACTCGTCCCGGGTGCTCACGGGCTGCTCCTCCGGTTCGACGCGGGTTCGCCGCACGAGCTGCGTACGACAAGGCGGGCAGGAAGGGTGACGGACTGCGGGGGGCGCCCCTCGACGATGTCGACCAGGGCGCGCACGGCGGCGCGGCCGAGTTCGCCGGTCGGCTGGGCGATCGCCGTGATCGGCGGATCGGTGTGCGGGAACCACGGGATGTCGTCGAAGGCCGCCAGCCCGATGTCCTGCGGGACGCGCAGCCCGCGCGCCCGGATCGCGTCCAGCGCGCCGAGCGCCATCAGGTTGTCGGCGGCGAACACGACCTCGGGCGGTTCGGGCAGCGTCAGAAAGCGCTCGGTGACACGGCGTCCGCTGTCCGCCTGGAAATCGCCCTGGCCGATGTAGCCGTCGGGCAGCGCCAGTCCGTGCTCGCGCATCGCCTCGCGGAAGGCTTCGACCCGTTCGTCGCCCGTGGTGGTGGCGGCCGGGCCTGCGATGATCGCCAGCCTGCGGTGGCCGAGGCGGTGCAGGTGGGCGACGAGGTCCCGGATGGCGGCGCGGCCGTCGGTACGCACCACGGGCACGTCCACGCCCTGGATCCAGCGGTCGAGGAACACCATCGGTGTGCCGCCCGCCGCCGCACCGGGCATGAACGGCGAACTGCCGTTGGCCGGGGAGACGAGGAGTCCGTCTATCCGACGGTCGAGGAGCGTACGGATGTGATGTTCCTGCAGGTCGGGGCGTTCGTCGGCGTTTCCGATGATGACGCTGTAGCCGAACGAGCGGGCCTCCTCCTCGACGAAGCGCGTCAGTTCGGTGAAGTACGGGTTGAGTACGTCGCTGATGACCAGGCCGAGGGTGCGCGTCTGATCGGTGCGCAGGGAACGGGCGACGGCATTGGGCCGGTAGCCGAGGGCCTCGACGGCGGCGAGGACGCGTGCGCGCGCGTCGGGGCTGACGGAGGGATGGCTGTTGAGAACGCGGGAGACCGTGGCGACGGACACCCCCGCCTCGGCCGCCACATCCTTGATGCTCGCCATCTCCCTGACCACCTTCTTGCGGTTCCCGTGGCCTCGGAGCCAGCGACTCACCGGCCATGGAATCGATTACACGGAAGATTGGAATCGATTACGTGACCGAAAACAAGACCTCGCCCGGAAGCCGAGATCGGATCGTGACGAAGCGCCCGCCGCATCTGCGGCGCCGCCGCCCAGTCCTTCCTGTTCGCCTTCCGGGCCGGCCATGCCAACCACCGCGAATCACGCCGGCGTTCCGCAGGGCCCGGAAGCGTCCGTAGACGGTGGCCCAGGGCCTGAACCCACTCGGCATCTCACGCCACTGGGCATCGGACCGGAATCGCCGGATCGCGCGAGGCGTCCGCCACGTCCGCCGCCGGATGATGCCGGCCTCGGCCGACGCGGAGCCGAAGGAGTGCTTCCATGTGCCGCGGCACACCTGCTCCCCGATCATGCTGGAGGCGGGAGAGTCTGTCGTGACCTCGGCACGGTGGCTCGGGTACTGCTCGCCGACGATCACCCTCGGTTACTATGCTCACTTCATGCCGGAGGTCGGAAGCAAGGGGCGAACGGCCATTGGCGGACTGCTGGGGAGGCAGGGGAATCCGCATGCCGTTCGGAACCCACCGGATTCTCCCCGGAGCCGTCGACGGGCGATTCCTACTGCTGCCTCTCTCCGAGTCGGTCGTGGATTGCAAGGCTGAATAGATGGGTTGCCTGGGAAAATGCTGAAAGAGGTCACTGCGACCCGCTATGTCACGCCCTTGCGTGAAGGCGGCTCGCTCCCCGGAATCGTCGAGGCCGACGACCTCGGCACCTACGTCATGAAGTTCACCGGCGCCGGACAGGGCCGCAAGACGCTCGTCGCCGAGGTCGTCTGCGGCCGGCTCGGGCAGCGGCTCGGGCTGCGCGTGCCCGAACTCGTACGGATCCAGCTCGACCCCGTCATCGGGCTCGCGGAGCCCGACCAGGAGGTGCAGGAGCTCCTGAAGGCCAGCGGCGGGCTCAACCTCGGGATGGACTTCCTGCCCGGGTCCATCGGATTCGACGCGCTCGCCTACCAGGTCGATCCCCGGGAAGCCGGACGCGTCGTCTGGTTCGACGCGCTGATCAACAACGTCGACCGGTCCTGGCGCAATCCGAACATGCTGGTGTGGCACGGTGATCTGTGGCTCATCGACCACGGTGCCACCATGATCTGGCACCACAACTGGCCCGGCGCCCAGGCGTCCGCCGCCAAGCCGTACGACGCCTCGGACCACGCGCTCGCCCCCTTCGCCCCCGACATAGCGGCGGCGGCCGCCGAACTCGCGCCGCTGGTCACCGAGGAACTGCTCACCGAGGTCACGGCAGAGGTCCCCGACGAATGGCTGGTCGACGAGCCGGGCTTCGACTCCACGGACGAACTGCGCCGCGCCTACGTGGCGGCGCTGCTTCCGCGCGCCGCGACCATTCACGAGCGGATCACGATGGCCGGGCCCACGCCCTCCAGGCCGTCGCAGGCGCCCGGCTGGCTGACCGGGCACAGCCCCTGGCCGCACCCCACCAGGAAGAGCGACGAGGACGGCACCGACACGAACGACGAGGACGGCCACCGGTGAGCGAGCGCGATGTCTTCGAGTACGCACTGCTGCGCGTGGTGCCACGGGTGCAGCGCGGCGAGTGCTTCAACGCGGGCGTGGTCGTCTATTGCCGTGCGCGGGGCTTCGTCGCCGCCCGCACGCATCTCGACGAGGCCAAGCTGATGATGCTGGATCCCGCTGCCGACGTGGCCGGTGTACGGGCCGCACTGCACGCGGTCGAAGGCATCTGCCAGGGCGGCGCGGACGCCGGTCAGGCCGCCGGTGACGACGCGGGCCGCCGCTTCCGGTGGCTGATCGCGCCGCGCTCCACCGTGATCCAGCCGGGCCCCGTGCACAGCGGCCTCACCGCGGACCCCGCGGCCGAGGTGGAGCGGCTGCTCGACCTGCTGGTGCGCTGAGCCCTTCCTGCTCCTTCGCGTCCGCTACGTCCGCCGCCCGGCCCGGCGCTCGGCGCCGCCCGGAACACCCGCCCGCGGTGTTCCGGGCGGCGCCGAGCCATGTGACATGCGCCCCTGCGGCCGTGGGCCGTTGACACCGGGTGCCGGGGCTTCTAGCGTCTCGTCTGCTGAAGGTACTAAGCGGTCGCTCAGTCATGGGAGGTCCGGCGCGACGCGAGGTTCCGCGCCGGGCCCCCGACGTCCGCTGAGCGGCGATCCAAGGGCGAGGAGAACCAAGCATGTCCACCACCGAGCAGCGTGTCGCCATCGTGACCGGAGCGGCGCGGGGCATCGGCGCCGCCACCGCGGTACGCCTGGCGGCCGAGGGCCGGGCCGTCGCCGTACTCGATCTGGACGAGGCGGCCTGCAAGGACACGGTCGAGAAGATCACCGCGGCCGGGGGTGCCGCGCTCGCCGTCGGCTGCGACGTGTCGGACGCCGCCCAGGTGGAGGCCGCGGTCGCGCGCGTCGCCGCCGAACTCGGGGCGCCGACGATCCTCGTCAACAACGCGGGCGTGCTCCGCGACAACCTGCTCTTCAAGATGTCCGAGTCCGACTGGGACACCGTGATGAACGTGCACCTCAAGGGCGCGTTCCTGATGGCCAAGGCCGTCCAGAAGCACATGGTGGACGCCGGGTTCGGCCGGATCGTCTCGCTGTCCTCCTCCTCCGCGCTCGGCAACCGCGGCCAGGCCAACTACTCCGCCGTCAAGGCCGGCCTGCAGGGCTTCACCAAGACGCTCGCCAAGGAGCTCGGCAAGTTCGGCATCACCGCCAACGCCGTCGCCCCCGGTTTCATCGTCACCGAGATGACCGCGCAGACCGCCGCCCGGATCGGCATGGGCTTCGAGGAGTTCCAGGCCGCCGCCGCCACCCAGATCCCGGTCCAGCGCGTGGGCCGTCCCGAGGACGTCGCGGGTGCCATCGCCTTCTTCACGGGCGACGAGGCCGGCTTCGTCTCCGGCCAGGTCATGTACGTCGCCGGCGGACCGCTCAACTGACGCGAGGGACTGAGGACATCATGACTGCGCAGGACAGCGGGCGGGTCGCGCTCATCACGGGCGCGAGCCGCGGCATCGGCTACGGCATCGCCGAGGCGTTCGTGGCCCGCGGGGACCGGGTCTGCATCACCGGACGCGGCGAGGACGCGCTCAAGGAGGCCGTGGAGCGGCTCGGCGCCGACCGGGCGATCGCGGTGGCGGGCAAGGCGCACGACGAGGCCCACCGGGAGGCGGCCGTCGAGCGCACCATGGAGGCGTTCGGCCGGATCGACTTCCTGGTCAACAACGCCGGGACGAACCCGGTGTTCGGCCCCGTCGCGGACCTCGACCTCGACGTCGCCCGCAAGGTCTTCGAGACCAACGTGGTCTCGGCGCTCGGCTTCGCCCAGCGGACCTGGAAGGCGTGGCAGAAGGAGAACGGCGGGGCGATCGTGAACATCGCTTCGGTCGCCGGCCTGTCCGCGTCGCCGTTCGTCGGCGCGTACGGCGTGAGCAAGGCGGCCCTGGTCAATCTGACCCTCCAGCTGGCGCACGAGTTCGCGCCCGCCGTCCGGGTCAACGCGATCGCGCCCGCGGTCGTGAAGACGAGGTTCGCCCGGGCGCTGTACGAGGGCCGTGAGGCGGAGACGGTGGCCTCCTACCCGCTCGGCCGTCTCGGAGTCCCCGAGGACGTCGGCGGTGCCGCCGCGTTCCTCACGTCGGACCAGGCCGGCTGGGTCACCGGACAGACCCTGGTGGTCGACGGCGGGTTGTTCCTGAATGCCGGAGTGGGCTGAGACGGCCTGAGGGGATTTCAGCGAGATTGACTCAAGTGCCCTGTCGGGGCTGTGAATTGACCCGGCAGGGCACTGCGGTAGGGTCTGCCGTCCCATGGCTGATCGAGGAGCGTTCACGTGTTCTACCGGGCCAGTCTGCAGGCCGCTGCAGTCCTTGTCTCCCTATCCCTGCTGGCAGGCTGCGGACTTCTCTCCGACAGTGGTTCGAAAGTCGAGCAGAAGATAGTCGTCGGTACGACCAGTGAGCCCTCCACACTCGATCCGGCGGCGGCGTGGGACAACTCGTGGGAACTGATGCGGAACGTCTTCCAGACGCTGGTGAGCTTCCCCACCGGCAGCACCCGTCCCGAGCCGGACGCCGCGGAGTCGTGCAGGTTCACCGACAGCAGCAGTACGGCCTACCGCTGCAAACTGCGCAAGGGACTGAAGTTCTCCAACGGTGACGATCTCGACGCCGAGGCCGTGAAGTACTCCATCGACCGGATATCGGCGATCAAGGTGAAGGGTGGCCCCGTCGGGATGCTCGGCTCCCTCGACCGGGTCGAGACGAAGGGGGACGACATCGTCGTCTTCCACCTCACCAAGTCGGACGCGACCTTCCCGTTCATCCTCGCCACCCCCGCGATGTCGCTGGTCGCGCCGAGCGAGTACTCGAAGTACAAGATCCGCGACGACGGCAAGGTCATCGGCTCGGGCCCGTACCTCCTGGACTCGTACAAGCCCGGGAACCGGGCCGAACTGGTCAGGAACCCGGACTACAAGGGCTTCGCCGACCGCAAGAACGACGCGGTGACCATCCAGTACTTCAAGGACTCCGCCCACGTGGTCGCGTCGCTGAAGAAGAAGGAGATCGACGTGATCTACCGCGGTCTCACCGCGGACGACGTCGTCGACCTGGAGTCGGGCAGGGGCGAGAAGAACGAACTGAAGATCGTCGAGACGGTCGGCGCCGACATCCGGTTCCTGGTGTTCAACCCCGAGGATCCCGCCGCCGGGAACGTGGCGGTGCGCCGGGCCATCGCGCAGCTCGTCGACCGCGACGCGCTCGTGGCCAAGGTCTACCGGGGCACCGCCGAGCCGCTGTACTCCATGGTCCCCAAGGGCATCGCCGGGCACACCACCAGCTTCTTCGACGCCTACGGGGACCCGGACCCGGCCAAGGCCAAGCGGATCCTGGAGCGGGCGGGCCTCACCAAGCCGGTCGCCCTGACGCTCTGGTACACCACCGACCGCTACGGCTCCTCCACGGCGGCGGAGTTCACCGAGCTGAAGCGCCAGCTGGAGGACTCCGGGCTGTTCCGGATCACGCTCAGGAGCAAGCCCTGGAAGGAGTTCCAGGAGGGCTTCACCAAGGGTGAGTACCCGGTCTTCGGACGCGGTTGGTTCCCGGACTTCCCGGACCCGGACAACTTCATCGCCCCCTTCGTGGGCAAGGACAGCATCACCGGGATGCCCTACCTGGAGAGCGAGATCACGGACCGGCTGCTGCCCCAGACCCGCAAGGAGAGCGACCGGGGCGCGGTCAGCAAGCAGTTCGAGCGGGCCCAGCAGATCCTGGTCGAGGACGTCCGGCTGCTGCCGCTGTGGCAGGGCAAGCTGTACGTGGCGTCCGGCGACGACATCGGCGGCGGCGAGCGCGTCCTCGACCCGCAGGTCGTCATGCAGATGTGGGAGTTCTACCGCAAGGCCAGCTGGTAGCCCGGCCGATGCCGTGACCGGAGGGGCCCGCCCGGCGACGCCCGCCGGGTTCCCTCCGGTCACGGCAGCGGGGGCTCGCCCGGCCCGTTGTCAGTGGTCCCCGGTAGGTTCTCGGGTGAAGAACGTATTACTTACCGGAGGTTGTCGACGTGTCCTACACCGACCTGCTGCCCGAGTCCTGGCGCGGCGTCCTCGGCGAGGAGCTGGAGAAGCCGTACTTCAAGGAGCTCACCGAGTTCGTCGAGGAGGAGCGGGCCAAGGGGCCGGTCTACCCGCCGCGCGACCAGGTGTTCGCGGCCCTGGAGGCCACGCCGTACGAGAAGGTGAAGGTCCTCGTCCTCGGCCAGGACCCGTACCACGGGGAGGGGCAGGGACACGGGCTGTGCTTCTCCGTGCGGCCCGGTGTGAAGACGCCGCCGTCCCTGCGGAACATCTACAAGGAGATGAAGGAGGAGCTCGGCCTGCCGATCCCGGACAACGGGTATCTGATGCCGTGGGCCGAGCAGGGCGTGCTCCTGCTCAACGCGGTCCTGACGGTCCGCGCGGGCGAGGCCAACTCGCACAAGGGCAAGGGCTGGGAGAAGTTCACCGACGCGGTGATCCGCGCGGTCGCCTCCCGCCCCGACCCGGCGGTCTTCGTGCTCTGGGGCAACTACGCCCAGAAGAAGCTGCCGTTGATCGACGAGACGCGTCACGTGGTGGTGAAGGGTGCGCACCCGTCGCCGCTCTCCGCCAAGAAGTTCTTCGGTTCCCGTCCGTTCACGCAGATCAACGAGGCGATCGAGGCGCAGGGGCACGAGGCCGTCGACTGGCGCATCCCCGACCTGGGCTGACGCCAGGGGCCCGGAGGCCGCCGTTCGACGGAACGGCCGACCGCGCCCGCACCGGCTCCGGCAGGACCTTCCGGCCGGAGCCGTACGCGTCCGGGATCCTCGCGGGTCCCCGGGGCCGGGGCGGTGTCCTCGCCGCCCCGGTACGGGAACGCTCCTGCGCCGCGCGGCGCCCGATGGACGGGCGCGCCGGCCCCAGGACGCACCGGACGCCGCGCGCGCTGATCCACGGAGATCCGCGAAGATCCGTCGGACAGGCCCTAGCGTTCGAGGGGGAACGGGTGGACCGGACGAGGAGGCCGCGGTGACCGAGCAGCGGGAGGCGTCGCCGGACGCCGTCATGACCAGGATCGGCCAGGCGATCATGCTGCTGCACGGCGGCGACCGGGAGGAGGCCCGCAACCGTTTCGGCGCTCTCTGGTCGGAGATCGGCGAGGACGGCGACGCCCTGCACCGGTGCACCCTCGCCCACTACATGGCCGACACCCAGGACGACCCCGGCGACGAACTGGCCTGGGACCTCAGGGCCCTGACCGCGGCCGACAGCCTGACCGACGAGCGCATGACGCAGCACTCCGACGCCCTCGCGGTGCGGGTCCTGTATCCGTCGCTCCACCTCAACCTCGCGGCGGACTATGTGAAGCTCCAGCGGCACGACGAGGCGCGAACCCATCTGGACCGGGCGCGCGCCGCCTCCGGGGTGCTCGCGGAGGACGGGGCGGACGACGGGTACGGGGGAGGGGTCCGCGCCGCCATCGCGCGGCTGGAGCTGCGCCTGCGGGCGATGTGAGCGGGTGGCCCGTCCGCACCGGACGGGCCACCCGCTCGTCGTGCTCGCCCGGGGTCAGCGGCCGTAGGTCTCGTCGCAGATGCGGGACTGCGGGCTGCCCGCCGGCCAGTGGCCGTACCCCCGTCCCAGCGCGCAGACGTCCCGCCCGGACACCGGGGCGGGCAGGACCGGTACCGGTGCGGAGATCACGGGCGGGGCCTGACGCGGACGGTGGCGCACCGCGCCGGTGTGCTTCCGCTGCCGGGGAGGAAGCGGTGCGGCCCGGCGCGCGTCCGGCGGCGAGCCGTGCGCGGGGGAGGACGAGGCGGCGGACGGACCGGCGGCCGGCTCGGCGGCCAGGCCGTCGTGGACCGGTGGCCGTGCGATCTGGGGTTCCAGGTCCGGGGAGGGCCTGCTGTTCCCCGGCCGGGGCGGAACGTCCGGCTGCGGCGTCACGGACACGCAGCCGGACAGCGTCGCGACCGCCACACCGGCCAGGAGTTTCACGATGGTTCTGGTTCGTTGCACCCGAGCAACTCTGCTGCGCCGACCCGGTGTCGGGTGAGCCGGGAAGCGGGGATTGGCCCGCACGAGTGACTCCGGTCGGCGCAACGTCCCGCCGCGGGCCGGTGCGTCACCCTTTCGGACCCCGGGCAGGGCGGACCGGGCGTCGTCGCCTCCGCCGACAGGAGGGCGCCGCGGCGCACGTATGCTGCCCGGACGAAGCACACGCGCGGCCGGCCGGTTCACCGGGCCGGTCGGGCCCAGCGGGCGAACGCCGGGCGGGCCGACGCCGAACACCGAGAGGGAGTACCCGTGAAGGTCGGATGCATCGGGCTCGGCGACATCGCGCGGAAGGCGTATCTGCCGGTTCTGACCGCTCTTCCCGGGATCGAACTGCACGTGCAGACCCGCACCCCGGCCACCCTGGCCGCGGTCGCCGAGGCCCACCGGATCCCGGCCGGGCAGTGCCACGCGGACCTCGGGTCCCTGATCGCCCAGGGGCTGGACGCGGCGTTCGTGCACGCGCCCACCGCCGTGCACCCGGAGATCGTGGGAGGGCTGCTGGAAGCGGGCGTCGCCACGTACGTCGACAAGCCGCTCGCCTATGAACTCGCCGATTCCGAAAGGCTGGTGGGCCTCGCAGAGGAACGCGGGACGAGCCTTGCCGTCGGCTTCAACCGCCGGGTCGCGCCCTCTTACGCACAGTGCGCCGAGCACCCGCGCGAACTGATCCTCATGCAGAAGAACCGGGTCGGCCTGCCCGAGGACCCGCGCACCATGGTGCTCGACGACTTCATCCACGTCGTCGACACCCTGCGCTTCCTCGTCCCCGGCACGATCGAGCACGTCGTCACGCACGCCAGGATCGTCGACGGTCTGATGCACCACGTCGTGCTGCACCTGTCCGGCGAGGGCTTCACCGCCGTCGGCACGATGAACCGGCTCAGCGGCTCGACCGAGGAACGTCTGGAGGTCTCGGGCCAGGACGCCAAGCGCGAGGTCCTCGACCTCGCGCAGGTGATCGACCACAAGGGGCAGCCGAGCGTGCGGCGGCGGGGCGACTGGGTGCCGGTGGCCCGTCAGCGCGGCATCGAGCAGTGCGTGCTGGCCTTCCTGGACGCCGTACGGGCCGGGGCGGTGCTCAGCGCCCGGGACGCCCTGCAGACGCACGAACTGTGCGAGCGCATCCTGCGGGACCTCGGCTGCGCCTGACCGGGCCGTACCCGGCACACCCCGCCCCGCACGCGCCTGCGGCTACCGGTCGGTCTCCGGCGTCGGCCCACCGGGCACACCGCCCCCGGCGCCCCGGTCGCGCCTCCGCACGGCCCGCACGCCCACGGACGCGGCGTACACGACCAGTACGGCCGCCGCCCCCACCGGCGGCCAGTCGCCCCACCGGACGTACAGGGTGGTGCCGGAGGCCAGGGGCACGTCGAACACCTCGGCGCCACTGGTGTCCGTACCGAGCGGGGTGCCGATCCGCTCGCCCCGGGGGCCGTACACCGTGCTGACGCCCGTGAGCGTGGCGTGCACCACCGGGCGGCCGTTCTCGGCGGCCCGCAGCGCCCCCAGCGAGGCGTGCTGTTCGGGGGCCCAGCTGTGCTGGAACGTCGAGGTCGACGACTGGACCACCAGGAGCTGTGCGCCGTCCCGGGTCAGCCGACGGCTCATGTCGGGGAAGGCTGACTCGAAGCAGATCAGCGGCCCGATCCGCAGCCCTCTGCCGTGGACCGCGTCGGGGAGCGGCATCGTCACCGGACGGGTGCCCCGGAGCCGGTCCTCACCCGCCGCGCGGCCCACGGACGTTGCCCAGCCGAGCAGCGAGCGCGCCGGGACGTACTCACCGAACGGCACCAGCCGCATCTTGTCGTAACGATCCCCGGTCAGACCGTCCGGGCCCACCAGCATCGCCGACTTGAAGATCCCCGTCCGGCCCGATCCGTCGCTCTGCCGGGCGTCCGCATTGATCAGCACGTCCGCGCCCACCCGACGCGACAGCGCCGCGATCCGGGCGGTGACGTCCGGATGCCGGGCCGGATCCACACCGACGCTGCTCTCGCCCCACACCACCAGATCGAGGCCGCGTCCCGCCAGCGATCCGGTCAGCCGCTCACCGGCCGCGAGCCGCCGCTCGACGCTCTGCGGGCTCGTGAGCACACCGGGCTGCACCACGGCGATCCTCGCCACCCCCGACGGCCGGGGCTGCGGTGCCCAGCCGGCCGCCGCCCCCGCCGACAGGGCGCACAGCGCGACGCCGACGACACCAGCCCTGCGCGCGGCACCGGCCACGAACAGCAGCACGACGGCGGTGTTCACCGCGACCACCAGGAGACTCACCAGCCACACACCGCCGACCGAGGCCACGCGGAGCGCCGGGGCCACCTCCCACTGGCTCGCTCCGAGCAGTCCCCAGGGTCCGCCGAGTCCCTGCCAGGAACGGACCGTCTCGATCAGCAGCCAGCCGCACGGCACCACGACGAGGGCGGCCGCGGCCGCCGCGGCGGACACCCTGCCACGCAGCAGCCGGAAGACCAGCAGGCCCCACGGTGCCCACAGCAGTCCGAGCAGGGCCGCCAGGATCAGCAGGAACACATGCAGGCTCGGCAGCAGCCAGTGATGCACGGCGAGCAGGAACCCCGTCCCGCCGAGCCAGCCGTCGAGCGCGGCCCGGCGCCCCGTACCGGCCGAGCGGATCAGCAGCAGCCACGGCACCAGGGCCACGTAGGCGAACCACCACAGGGAGGGCGCCGGGAACGCGAGCGCGGGCAGCGCACCGGCGAGCAGCGCGAGGCACCCGCGCCATGGGGCGGACAGCAGCACGCGCTCGCACCGGCCGCGCCGCTCGGGCGGGCCCTGCTGTTCCGGCCGCTTCCGCCGTTCCCGCCGCTCGGGCGGGCCGTACCCGCGACACGGCCCGTGCCGTTCGCGCTGTCCGTACCGCTCGTGCCGACGGGTCGGAACCCGCATGCCGCGCCTCCTCGTCCCGCCTGGTCAGCAGTCTCGCCCCGGGACCCCCGTTCCGCAGTTCTTCCCCGGCGCCGGGGAGCGGAAGCACGACGGACGGGCCCGCCCGAGACCGGCACCGGTGCCGGGGCGGGCCCGCGTCCGGGCCGCGGTCAGCAGGGCACCACGGCCACCGGGCCGAGCGCGTGGCTGAGCGTGGTCTGGGCGACGGGGGAGAGGCCGAGCCCCAGCGACTCGCCGCCCCGGCGTCGGCCGGTCACCGTCAGGGCCGCGGTGGCCGATGCCGTGACGAGCGCACGCGAGGCCGATCCGCCGACCGCCTCTCTGACCACCTCGACCTGCGGGTACTGCTCCCGCCGGCCGGCGGTGAGTTCGGCGAGGGTCCGCTCGGCCGAGGCCGCCGCGGCCTCCCGGTCGAAGACGGGACCTCCGGACAGCATCGAGGAGACCATCGTCCAGCCGTGCACGATCCGCAGCCGCGCGCCGGGCCGGGCGGCTGCCGCCGCGAAGGCGAACTCCAGCACCGCCTCGCTGCTCTCGTCGGCTGCCACGCCGGCGACGACGTCCCGCAATTCCTCCTCCCGGTCCTCCTCCGGCGTGCCGTGGACGACCACCACGGGGCACTTGGCCATCGAGGCGATCGCCATGCTGTTGGACCCGAGCAACAGCGACCGGAAACCTCCCAGCCCGCGCGAGCCGACCACCACCAGGGACGCGTCGCGGCTGAGCGAGGTGAGCGCCGCCGCCGGGAAGTCCATCGGGGTGAGCGTCGTCGGGTGCAGGGCGGGCGCGAGCCGGGAGACCCTCCGCACGCACTGGGTGAGCAGCTCCTCCGCCTCGCGCCGCTGTGTCTCCTGGACGGAGTGCGGGGCCGGCGTCCGGGCATGCACGACGACGAGCGCGAGCCCGCGCCGGACGGCCTCGCGGGCGGCCCAGTCGAGGGCTTCGAGGCTGTGCGACGAGCCGTCGACGGCTGCGATCACGGGAGGCTCGTTGGTCATGGTGTTTCCCTCCAACATCTGCGGTACGCGTCCCAGGCTGGTACGCGCCCACGCGGTACGGCAGGGACTTTCGGCCCCAACCGCGCCACGAGGCCCGGTCCTGTGCTCCACGAACGGCGAAATGCAAAACAAACGGTGAAATGCGAACTTTGAGGCCAAAAGCCTGAATGGCTCGATACTGGGACCATGACACAGAAAACGTCCCCATCGCGCGCCCCGGCGACTCTTTCCGTGAAGGGCCGGGACATACGGGTCCGCACGGTCGGGATCGTGGCGTTGACGGCCGTCGCGATCTGGTTCATCGCCGTGAACACGGTGTCCGTCGCCATCCGGCTGTGGATTCCCGTCGTCGTCCTGCCGCTCTGGGCGGTGCTGACCGTGACCCTGCTGGCCGGGCTGGTGCTGGGAGCGTTCGTCTCCCGTCGTCGGGCCAGGCGCTGAACCCGCCCGGGGCGTCCGGACCGTGGCGGGTTTCAGTGCCCGGCGGCCCGGGTCGTGTCTTCGGAGTGCCGCCGGCCGTGCGACGCCCGGCGCACATGCTCGCGGCGTTGTCGGACTCGTCCTCGTACTGCCAGTACGAGGACGGTCCTCCGCCTTGCGATCGGGCGCACCACGGCCCGGCCTCCGGCCGAACGACGGCACTTCGACGACATGGCCCAGTGCCGCTCCCGGCACTAGCCCGCGGACTCGCCCGCGTGCGGGCTCAGGACCCCCGCCGCGACCAGCGCGAACAGTGCCAGTCCGAGAAGGACGCGGTAGACGACGAAGGGCATGAAGCTCTTGGTCGTGATGAACTTCATGAACCAGGCGATGACGGCGTAACCCACGCCGAACGCGATGACCGTCGCGAAGATCGTCGGTCCCCACGACACGTGCCCCTCGCCCGCGTCCTTCAGTTCGAAGACACCCGAGGCCAGCACCGCCGGAATCGCCAGCAGGAACGAGTAACGGGCGGCGGCCTCGCGGGTGTAGCCCATCAGCAGACCACCGCTGATGGTGGCGCCGGAGCGGGAGACGCCCGGGATCAGCGCCATGGCCTGGCAGAAGCCGAAGATCAGGCCGTCCTTGACGCCGAGCTCCCGCAGCGTCTTGCGCTCCTTGCTGGCCCGGTGCCTCCCGCCCACCTCGTCGCGGGCGGCGAGCCGGTCGGCGAAGCCGAGGACGATGCCCATCACGATCAACGTGGTGGCGATGAGCCGCAGATCGCGGAACGGGCCCTCGATCTGGTCCTTGAGCGTCACGCCGAGCACGCCGATGGGGATGGAGCCCACGATGACCAGCCAGCCCATCTGGGCGTCGTGATCGCCGCGCATCGACCGGTCGAACAGTGAGCGGAACCAGGCCGAGACGATCCGGACGATGTCCTTGCGGAAGTAGATGAGGACCGCCGCCTCCGTGCCGATCTGGGTGATGGCGGTGAACGCCGCACCCGGGTCGTGCCATCCGGCGAACGCCGCGGTGAGCCGCAGATGCGCGCTGGAGGAGATCGGCAGGAACTCGGTCAGTCCCTGAACGAGGCCCAGGACGAACGATTCGAACCAGCTCATGGGGCTTTGGCCATCCCGGAGGTGATCATGCATCGGCCGACAGGCACGAATGCCGTCGGAAACATGCGGATTTGCGGTCAAATCAAGACAAGGTCATGCCAGGCCCTGATGACTTCGGTCGGTCGCGGGCAGGGTATCGCCCTCGGATGAACGGGACGACGCACACCCCCGCCGCCGTACGCTGCCCGGGCCCGGCATCGTCCTGCCGCGCTCGTACCCGGTCCACGCGGCGGAGCGCGCTCCGGACCCGGCGGTGGCGGAGGCCCCGGACCACGCGGCGGGGAACGTCCGGGGTCACCGGGCGGAGAGGCGATGCCGCCTGCGCCAGGCGACGACGGCCGCGGCGAGCCCCGTCAGCACGATGAAGCCCGTCGCCGCCAGGAACGCGGGCGACGCCGGTGAGGCGGCCTCGCTGCCCGCCACGACGTACGCGGCGGTGTTCGGCACCGAACCCAGTCCGGTCGCCACCAGGAACGCCGGGCAGCCCATGCGCGAGACCGCCGCGCAGTAGTTGGCCGCCGCGAACGGCACACCGGGGAACAGCCGCAGCGCCAGCATCGAACGGAACCCGTGCCGGCTGAGCTGACCGTCCGCCGCCCGCAGCCAGCGCCCCCGCAGCAGCGTGCGGAGCGCGTCCTGCCCGAGCACCCTGCCCAGCGCGAAGGAGATGCCCGCGCCGAGGACCGTGCCCGCCAGCGCGGCGGCCAGCCCCGCCTGCGAACCGAAGAGCGCTCCGGCGGCGAGATTGAGCAGCGGCCGGGGAACGAAGGCCACCGTGCACACCCCGTACGCCGCGGCGAACAGCACCACGGCGCCGCCGCCCCCCTCCGGCCGGTCCGGCCATCCGGTGGTGAGCAGCCGCTGGGGCTCGAACAGCAGCATCGCCGAGGCGGCGGCCACCAGCACCACCACGAGCAGCGAGAACCGGGACCAGGGCGAGAGCAGCGCCCTCGTGCAGCGCACGGCGAGGTCCTCTGCGGGCCGGGCGGCGGGGGCGGGGTCGAGCATGCGGGGAGACTAGGAGCGTGGGTCGGTAACGAGCAAGCCGTCGAGGGTTGATGGTCGGCTCTCTGGCGGTCTGGGGTTGTCGGCGGTGTCGGGGCGGGTGCGGGGTGTGGTTGCTGTGGAGGGTGACGCCGCCGCCTGGGCGCTCAGGCTCGGGCGGCGGCCGGTCCGGGGGTACCGACCTGCCCGAAGATCTTCCGCAGGTTGTGGCATGCGGCGAGTAGCCGCCATTCGGCGCGGGCGCCTGCTTCGCCGCATAGCAGGAGTCTGCGGTCGTCTTGGCAGGTCATGATCCGCCCGAAGACGGGTTCGACGATGGCTTTGCGTTGGGCGTAGGCGGCGCGTCCGGGTTTGGTGTGCAGTTTGCGGGCCATGCGCTCGCGTGCCGTGGCGTCGGCCGGGATGCGTCCGCGCGGGGCGGGGCTGACGCGTTCGTCGTGGGACAGGCGGCCGGTGGCCATGAAGGTGTCGGTGCCGTGCTCTTCCTTGCGCTCGGCTGCGGCCTGAAGGTTCGCCTCGGAGCAGTAGCCCGCGTCGAGGAGCGCCTGACGTGCGTGGATTCCGGTGTTCGCGGCGGGTTGGTCGAGCATGCCGGTGTAGTTGAGTGCGTCGGCGGGGTTGGTCGTGACGTCGGCGGCGGTGATGATCTGGTGCGCGTCGTCCACCACGGCCAGTGCGACCCGGCCCATCTTGACCATGCCCAGTCGCTGCGCCAGGCGCAGCGACTGGGTGAAGATCCCGGCCAGGGCGTCCAGGTGCCGGGCCCTGAACCGGGATATCGACCGGTAGTCCGGCCCCGCCCCCGCGGCCAGATAGCGGAAGGCCACATCATCGGTGCACTCGCGCTCGATCGCCCGCGACGAGCGCACCCCGGTGGTGTACCCGTGGATCAGCGGCCGGACCATCAACCGCGGGTCATACGGCGGGAACCCGCGCTTCTCGGTGTAGGACGCCAGGATCGGGCCCGGGTCGAGCACCTCGTCGACCAGTTCGGCCACGAATCGGGCCAGATGCCCCTCGGGCAGCCACTCATCCAGTGACGGCGGCAGCATCAGCATCTGATCGGGGACGAACGCCCGGAAGGTCTTCTTCACCGCCACCGTCGGCGCGATCTCCGGCTTCACCACCGCCGCCGGATCCACCGGACATACCAGGGTTCTCCCATACGGAAGATCACGAACAGGAAGCAGCGTCGGGCTCAATCGCCTGATCGACTGCCAAGATCCGCGGACAGCGCCGCGTAGATGTACTCGCTGCCCCAGCGATCCCCGTCGAGGTCGTTCTCGACCAGGTGCGCCTCCCGGCGCATCCCGAGGCGCTCACAGACCCGCACAGACCCGGTGTTCTCCACATCCAGCCGTGCGTAGAGCCGGTGCACGCCCAGCGTGTCGAAGGCAAACCCGGCCAGCGCCGCGGCTGCCTCGGTCGCGTAGCCGTGCCCCTGGTGACCTGGGTCGAGAGTCCAGCCGATCTCGGCCTGGGCGGCGCGGGCGTCGGCCAGGGCGAGGCTCACCTCTCCAAGGACGCCGGGCTCATCGCGTCGGCAGACAGCGAGCGCCAGCTTGTCCCCGTCGGCGCGCCAGGCCGTCTGCGCCGCACGCTCGGCGGCAACCTGCTCGCTGCGCTCACGCGTGTGCGCCGGCCGGTACAAGTAGCGCGCCACGCTCGGCAGGCTCTGGTAGGCGTACAGGTCGTCGGCGTCGCCGGGAGTGAACAGACGTAGCGACAACCGGGACGTGGTCAACGGCAGCAGCGAGGCGATGTCCATGCGGACCTCCGGGACGCGGATGTGGATCGAGTCGCGGACGGATTGTCGCATCACGACTGCCCGGCAGCCACGCCTTTTCAAGAGCAGCGCTCGGCAGCCGCACTTCACCACGAGGCGCGGCATTCCAGGAGTTGTCTACTGACCCACGCTCCTAGCCGACCGCGTACGCGACGACGGGCCGAACTCCCGCGTACGGACCGGGCCCGCGGAGACCGCCGGACCCACCGGAAAACCGGTCGACGCGGGCGCGCGTCCCCGGCCATCATCGGACCCATGGTCCGGTACGCCTTCCTCGCAGCGCCGTCCGCCGTCGCGGACGCGCCGAAGGCTGCCGTGAACTCCTTCTTCGCGACGGCAGTTGTCGCGGCGGCACCCGCCGCGTCCGTGGCTCCCTTCGACGGCGCCCGAAGCTGACCCTCCCCCGACAGTCCGGCGGACCCCGCAAGGGGAGGGTCGGCAGGGCCCTGGGGTCTTCTTCTTCCCGGCATCGATCTTCCAAGGAAAGAGCCATGTCCAAGACGGCATACGTACGCACCAAGCCCCACCTCAACATCGGCACCATGGGCCACGTCGACCACGGCAAGACCACGCTGACCGCCGCCATCACCAAGGTCCTCAGCGACCGCGGAACCGGCACGTTCGTCCCGTTCGACCGGATCGACCGGGCGCCGGAGGAGAGCCGGCGGGGCATCACCATCAACATCGCGCACGTCGAGTACGAGACCGACACCCGCCACTACGCCCACGTCGACATGCCCGGACACGCCGACTACATCAAGAACATGGTCACCGGCGCCGCCCAGCTCGACGGTGCGATCCTCGTCGTCTCCGCGCTCGACGGGATCATGCCGCAGACCGCCGAGCACGTCCTGCTGGCCCGTCAGGTCGGCGTCGACCACATCGTCGTCGCCCTCAACAAGGCGGACGCGGGCGACCCCGAACTGACCGACCTCGTCGAGCTGGAGGTCCGCGAGCTGCTCACCGCGCACGGCTACGGCGGCCAGTCCGTCCCCGTCGTACGGGTGTCGGGCCTGAAGGCCCTGGAGGGCGAACCGCGCTGGACCTCGGCCGTCGAGGCGCTGCTGGACGCGGTCGACACGTATGTGCCGATGCCGGTGCGCTACACGGACGCGCCGTTCCTGCTCCCGGTGGAGAACGTCCTGACCATCACCGGCCGAGGCACCGTCGTCACCGGAGCCGTCGAGCGCGGCACGGTACGGGTCGGCGACCGGGTGACGGTGCCGGGCCCGGACATCGAGACGGTCGTCACCGGACTGGAGACCTTCGGCAAGCCGATGGAGTCCGCCGAGGCCGGGGACAACGTGGCCCTGCTGTTGCGCGGCGTCGAGCGCGACCGGGTCCGCCGCGGTCATGTCGTCGCGGCCCCCGGCAGTGTGACGCCCCGTCGCCGGTTCACGGCGCAGGTGTACGTCCTGACGGCCCGCGAGGGCGGCCGCAGCACCCCGGTCACCACCGGCTACCGGCCGCAGTTCTACATCCGGACCGCGGACGTCGTCGGCGACATCGACCTCGGCGCGGCGGCGGTGGCGCGCCCCGGCGACACGGTCGACGTCACCGTCGAACTGGGCCGCGACGTACCGCTGGAGACCGGACTCGGCTTCGCGATCCGCGAGGGCGGCCGTACGGTCGGCGCCGGCACCGTCACCGCGGTGCTCTGACGTCCGCACCGGCCGGGCCCGCCTCCCCCACCCCGGGGGAGGCGGGCCCCGTGCCGTGAGCAAGACTGACGGCATGGCAGACACAGCACTGGTACTCGGTGCCGGCGGCGTCACCGGCAGCGCCTGGGAGACCGGCATTCTGCACGGGCTCGCCCAGGCGGGAGCGGACCCGACCGCCGCAGACCTGATCATCGGCAGTTCGGCGGGCGCGGTGGTCGGCGCGCAAGTGGCCTCCGGGGCGCTCGGCCTCGCCGAACTCTACGAACTCCAGCTCTCCGACCCGCGGGGCATGACCGGCGGACGGCTCGGCGCGGCGGCGTTGCTGCGCTATGCGTGGGCCGTGCTGTCGGCGCGCACGCCCGAGGCGTACGGCCGCAAGCTGGCGGGGATCGCCGCCCGGTCCAGGACCGGCGTCACGGCGGAGGAACGGCGCGCGACGATCGCCGACCGCCTCCCCTCGTCGGACTGGCCCGAGCGCCGTCTGCTCATCACCGCCGTCGACGCGGTCAGCGGCGAGCTCCACGCCTTCGACAGGAGCGGCGGGGTGCCGCTCGTGGACGCCGTCACCGCGAGCTGCGCGGTCCCGGCGGTCTGGCCCGTCGCCACCGCGGGCGGCCGGTCCTGGATCGACGGCGGCGTGCACTCCCCGGCCAACGCCCAGCTCGCCGAGGGCTATGAGCGCGTCGTGATCATCGCCCCGACGGCGAGCGGCAACAAGGTCATCGCCTCGCCGCGCTCGCAGGCGGACCGGCTCGCCGCCCGGGGCGCGCGCGTCGAGGTCATCACCCCGGACCCGGCGGCGAAGCGAGCCTTCGGCCGCAATCCCCTGGACCCGAGCCGCAGGGCGGCGGCGGCCCGCGCCGGGCTGGCCCAGGCGGCGGCGCACGCCGTCGCCGTCGCCGCGGTCGTGAGCAGGTGATCCGGCACCCCACAATGGGAGAGTGAACGAGCCGATACCCGTCATCCGGGACGTGGACCAGGGCACCGCCAGACTCCTCCCGGACGTGGACCGGGACCGGGCCTGGCTGCTCACCGTCGACGGCGCACCCCAGTCGTACGTCGATCTCGACGCGCCGGAGCATCTCGAGTTCGAGTACGTGCGGCGGCTCGCCCATGTCGTGGACCTGACCGCGGCACCGGGGGCGCCGCTCGACGTGCTCCACCTCGGCGGCGGTGCCCTCACACTGCCCCGCTACGTCGCCGCGACCAGGCCCGGATCCCGTCAGGACGTCGCCGAGGCCGACCTCGGGCTCCTCGCCCTGGTCGCCGAACACCTCCCGGTGCCCGACGGCGCCGGGATCACCGTGCACCGCGCCGACGCCCGCGGCCTGCTGGATGGGACCCCGCCCGGCTCCGTCGACCTCCTGGTCGCGGACGTCTTCGGCGGCACCCGGGTGCCCGCCCACCTCACCACCGTCGAGTACGCGCGGGCCGCTTGCCGGGCGCTGCGCGACGGCGGAACCTATGCCGCCAACCTCGCGGACGGCGCCCCCTTCGACTTCCTCCGCTCCCAACTGGCCACCTTCGGAGCCGTCTTCGAGGAGCTCGCACTGATCGCCGAGCCCGCCGTGCTGCGCGGCCGGCGCTTCGGCAACGCCGTACTCGTGGCCTCCCGGCACCCCGTCGACACCGAGGCGCTGACCCGCCGCTGCGCCGCCGACGTGTTCCCCGCCCGGGTCGAGCACGGCCCGGCGCTCACCCGGTTCACCGGGGCCGCCCGGCCGGTCGGGGACGGTGAGGCGGTCGGCTCACCCGAGCCGCCCGACGGCGCCTTCGGCATCGGCTGAGACCGGCTGCCGCGGGGCCACGGCTCCCACCGCTCCGGTGGCGGCGGGGGCGCGGGTCAGCCGACGTACCTCGGGCACGAACAGCACGGCCCCGGTGACCAGCACGATCAGTGCCGCGCAGCCCCACAGCGCCTGGCTCCGCCCGACCAGCATCTCCACCGGGCCGGCGAGCGCGGTGGCGAGCGGCATCATCGCCACCGAACCGAACCAGTCGTAGGCCGAGACCCGCGACAGCTTCTCCTCCGGGATCTCCTGGTGCAGGGTCGTCATCCACGCCACCCCGAACACCTCGATGGAGACGCCGCTGACGAACATCACCAGACACAGGCCCACCACCGGCAGCGGTACCGCCAGTGCCGCCGACGGCAGGGCCAGCGGGAACACGCAGAGCGTTCCGACCAGCAGCATCCGACGGGGCTTCCAACGCGTCATCAGGAGCGCCCCGCCCAGTGTGCCGGCGCCGAACGCGGCGAGCGCGAAGCCCCAGGGCCGGGCGCCGCCCAGTTCGTCCCGGGCCACCAGCGGCCCGTACACCGACTCGGCTGCCGCCACGGCGGCGACCACCACGGAGAACTGCGCGACGATGCTCCACAGCCACGGCCGGCCGATGAACTCCCGCCAGCCGTCCCGCAGATCGGAGAGCAGACCGCCGCCGGGTTCGCGTGCCGGGATGTGACCGACGTCCAGGAAGGCGCGCAGCACCCCGGCCACGGCGAAGGCCGCCGCGTCGACGGCGAGTACCCATCCCGGGTCCATGGCCGCGATCATGGCGCCGCCGAGCGCGGCACCGCCGATCGTCGCGCCCTGCATGGCCATCCGGAAGAGGGCGAACGCCCGGCTCGCCTGTTCCCGGTCGACGCTCGACATCAGCATGCCCTCGGCCGCCGGGTTGAAGAACGCCTGTCCGGTCCCGCACAGAGCGGTGAGCAGCATCATCTGCCACAGTTCGGGGTCGCCCGCCAGCACCAGCCAGGCGAAGGCGGCCTGCGAGACGCAGTTCAGGGCGTTCGCCGCCACCATCACCCGGTGGCGCGGCAGCCGGTCCGCGATCGCCCCGCCGATCAGCAGGAACAGCACCAGCGGCGTGGCCCTGGCGGCGGCCACCAGGCCGACGTCACCCCCGTCCCCGCCGGACTGGAGAACGGCGAACGCCGCCGCGATCAGCGCGCCATGGGTACCCAGGCCCGTGATGATCGCGGCGGCGGTCAGCAGACGGTAGTTGCGGCCGGAACGGCGTGCGGGGAGTTCGGGGGCATCGGCGGTGGAGGTGACGTTCACCACGGGACTATCGCCGCCGAGGCCCCCTCGTGCCAATCGAATAAACGGCGCCCCCGGGGAACGCCCACCACGAACCGGCCGCGGGGGCGTCAGGAGGACGGGGCGACGTCCGTCAGCCGCACGGTGCTCAGGATCTTCTCGATGGTGGCGTCCGGGAGCTCGCCCTGTACGTTGTCGGCCGCGTACAGCACCCAGGACGCGAATTCGCCGTTCTTGTTCTTGAAGGTGAAGGCGATCGTCTTGCCGTCGCTGTCGCACTTCCTGCGCTTCGTGACGCCGGGAGCGGTGGCGGTGACGACCTGGCCGGTGAGCCCCGACTTGGTGGTGTACTGCCGGGCCGGGGTGAACTTGATGGTGCTCTGCGGCATGTGCTGCGCGTACGCGGCCCACGCCCAGGTGCCGGCCTCGCTGTGGGCGTTCTTGGCGGCGTCGGTGGCGCCCTGGGCGCCCCTGGTGCCGGCGCTGGCCAGGCTGGAGGTCTCCTCGACGCCGTCCTTGTCGGAGTCGTCCACGCACCACTTCTTCTGGAGGTACGACGGTGCGGAGAATCCGATCAGGGGCGAGCCGTCGCCCTTCTTCTCGTCCTCGAAGAACGAGAACGTGCCGGGTGTCCCGACCTCCCAGTCCCCGGGCACGTCGAACCGGGTGCCCCACTTGGGGTTGGTGACCACCTTCCAGCCCGCGACGAGGGGCTTGGCGTCCTCGCCGCCGCGCGGGTTCGCCTCCGGCGAGGCCGCGGTCTCGGACGGGTCGGCGGGTGCCGAGGTCTTCTTGTCGTCGGCGACGTCCTTGCCCTTGTCGCCGTCCTTGTCCTTGTTCATCACGACGACACCGGTGACCGCCGCCGCCACCACGACGGCGGTGGCCGCGACGATCGCCACGGCGGTGGTCCTCTTCTTGTCGTTGCCGGGCTGCGGAGCACCGGGCGGACCGGGAACCGCGTACTGCGGAACGGTCGGCTGCTGGTGCGGGTTCGGCTGCGGGTAGCCGTAGCCGGGCTGTTGCCCCTGCTGCGGATGTCCCGGGTGCTGCCCGGGCTGTCCCTGCTGCTGGTATCCCGGCTGCTGATAGGGATTCGGCTGCTGGTACCCCGGCTGCTGGTACGGGTTCTGGTCCTGCGGGTTGTGCTCGCCCCCGGGCGGCTGCTGTCCTGGCCACATGGCTGGAAACAATAAGGGGGCCCGGCCGGGACGGCTACGTCCGCCCCCGTGAGCGGATGGTGAAGGAAGCCGCGGGCAGGGAACGGGGACCGGTGAGGAAACACGGGGGAACGGGACGGGGGCCGGGGAAGCGGGGATGGCGCAGCCGGACTACTCGTAAGTAACATCAAGTCATGAGTGCTGAACAGTCGAACGTCGGCGAGATGCTCGCCGCCACGGTCCCCATGGCCCGTACCCTCCGCCTGGAGTTCCTGGAGACGACCGCCGAACGCGCGGTGGTCCGGCTGCCGGACCAGGCCGAGTACCACAACCACATCGGCGGCCCCCACGCCGGAGCGATGTTCACGCTCGCGGAATCGGCGAGCGGCGCGATCGTCCTGGCCGCCTTCGGCGACCAGCTGTCGCGCGCCGTGCCACTGGCCGTGCGGGCGGAGATCGGCTACAAGAAGCTGGCCATGGGAGAGGTCACGGCGACGGCGACCCTGGGCCGGCCGGTGTCCGACGTCGTCGCGGAACTGGACCGCGGGGAGCGGCCCGAATTCCCCGTCGCCATCGAGATACGGCGTGCGGACGGCGCGGTGACCGGCGAGATGACGGTCCTCTGGACGCTGCGTCCCCACGCCTGATCCCGGGCCGCCCGTACGGGGTGCCGCACCTCCGGCGAACGAGGGAGCGGCAGCCCGTACGTCGTCCGCGCGGGCGGCGCACCCGCCGGGCGGGCGGCGGATCGCCCACCGCCCGGCGGATTCCGGCCCGGGCCCGGGGAGTCCTCGCCCGTCCCGGTCGTCCCCTCGGGTCATCGCCCGGCGCGGTCCTCGTGCGCCCGGCGGTGCGCCTTGGCCAGTTCGACGTACCCCGCCGCGTTGAACCTGATGCCCTCGCGTTCCTCCTCGGTCAACTGCCGCCTGACCTTGGCGGGGACTCCCGCGACCAGGGAGCCCGGCGGCACCTGCATGCCCTGCGGCACCAGCGCCTGCGCCGCGATCAGCGAACCCGCCCCGATGCGGGCGCCGTTGAGGACCGTGGCCCCCATGCCGACCAGGACGTCGTCCTCGACGACGCAGCCATGGAGCACCGCGTTGTGCCCGACCGAGACGCGCTCGCCGACGGTGACGGCGAAGCCGGGATCGGTGTGGACGCTGCAGTTGTCCTGGATGTTGCTGTCCGCGCCCACCACGATGGGGCCGCAGTCGGCGCGCAGGACGGCGTGGTACCAGACGCTGGAGCCCGCCGCCAGCGTGACCTCGCCGATCACGACGGACGTCGGCGCGGTGAAGGCGTCCGCGTCGACCTCCGGTTCCTTGCCGCCGATTCCCGTCACCAACGCCTGCTCTGCCATCGCCCGTTCCTCCGTGCCAGCCGGTGCGCGTCCCTGGATGTCCGATCGCGTCGGAGGAACGCTATGCGACCGGCGACGGACCGTCCCCGAGTGGGGTGAACATCACAGGCGGTCGCGGTGATCGGGCCGCACGCCGCCGACTACCGTGTGCGGGTGCCGAACAACAGGAACACGTTCTCCCCCCTCGCCGCCTGGCGGCGGCGCGTCCTCTCCCGCGCCGTCCACCACGGCTGGCGCCGGGTGCGGGAGTGGGGCGCGGTCACCGCGGAGTACCCCGGTGGGCTGCGGTTCGGCCGGATCGGCGACGGGACCCGGCTGGCCTTTCCGCAGGGCACCGTCTTCGGCGAGAAGTGGATCGAACTCGGCGCCCACTGCGTGATAGGCGAACAGGTCACGCTCACCGCGGGACTCATGCCCGATCTGGACCTGGGGCCGGAACCGATCCTGACCCTCGGCGACGGTGTGGTGCTCGGCAGGGGAAGCCATGTCGTCGCCGACACCCGGGTCACCATCGGCTCCGACACGTACTGCGGACCGTACGTCTACATCACGTCCACCAACCACAGTTACGACGATCCGCACGAGCCGATCGGCCGGCAGTGGCCCCGCATGGAGCCGGTCGCCATAGGACCCGGCTGCTGGATCGGCACCGGATCGGTGATCCTCCCGGGGGCCTCCCTCGGACGCAACGTGGTGGTGGCCGCGGGCGCCGTCGTACGCGGCCACGTGCCCGACCACGCGGTGGTGGCCGGGGCCCCCGCCCGTGTCGTGCGCAGCTGGGACCCGGAGAAGGGCTGGCAGCCGCCGCTGCGTACCCCCGCGCCGGTACCGATCCCGGCGGACGCCACTCCTGAGCAGCTGCTCGCGCTGGCGGAGCCCGGCGAGACCCCCGTCCCGCCCGCCGGCTGAGGACGGCCGGAAAGGACGGCGCAGTACAGTGCCGTGCATCGTCGGTCGCGCCGCACCGCGATGCCGCCGCCGTCGGCCCTCGTCCCCGGAATCCTGGACGGAACGTGTCTGACCTCGATCAGCTCACCCAGTCGCTGGCCCGCAACCTCAAGCGCTGGCGAGGCGAACGCGGCTTCACCCTGGACACCCTGGCCGCCCGCGCCGGGGTCAGCCGCGGCATGATCATCCAGATCGAGCAGGCCCGCACCAACCCGAGTGTCGGTACGACGGTGAAGCTGGCCGACGCGCTGGGGGTCGGCATCACCACGCTGCTGGACCACGAACCGGTGTCGCCGGTCCGGCTCGTGCCCGGGGACCGGGCGGTACGCATGTGGTCGACGCAGGCGGGGAGTTCCGCCGTCCTGCGCGTCGGCACGGAGGCCCGGGGACCGCTCGAACTGTGGACGTGGCGCCTGATGCCCGGCGACAGCCGCACCTCCGCCCCGCACCCCGAGGGCGCCGTCGAACTGCTCCACGTCACGGCGGGCGAGCTCACCCTGGTCGTCGACGACACCCCGTACGCCGTACCCGCCGGCGTCTCCGCCACGTTCGAGGCGCACCACGCGCACACCTACCGCAACGACGGCATCGAACCGGCCGAGGCCACCATGGCGGTCTCCATCCCGCCCGCGCGCTGAAAGCCGCGTCCGTCAGCCGTCCGTGCGGCACGGTGCCCGGTCCGCGGCACCGGCGCGGAGCGAGGGCAGACGGCGGGCCGCGAAATCGACGGCGGCGTCCAGGCGGAAGAGCAGGCTCGTCGACGAACCGACCGGACCGCTCCGTACCCCCGCACCACCGTCCGCGCGCGCGAACTCGGCTCCCAGCACGGCGAAATCGCCGTCGTCCAGCGCGACGTCCTCGTACTCCCACCACTGGCGCCGCCCTCCGGACCCCACCACGCAGCGGTAGCGGCGACGGGGCGGCGACGGCATCCGGTACTCGCCCAGGTGGAACGCCGTGCAGGTGTCGAACCCGGTGCCCAGCAGCAGCACCTGGGCGCGCAGCTCGTGGAGACGGGCCAGCGGGGAGTCCTCGCCGAGGTGGCAGTCGGGGCGGTGGCCCGCCGTCAGCTCCCCGGCCAGGGGGCCGAGCGCGGTGAAGGACGTCTGGGGATGGTCGCTGCGCACCGCCCCCTCGGTGAGCCGCACGGTCTCCGGGAGCAGACCCATCGACGGCGCGGCCGTCGACGCCGGGTCGAAGGCGGGCATCCGCGCCCGCAGGGCCTCGCGCTGCCGGCCGGTCAGACCGCGCACCCGGTCGAGATACTGCGGAGAGGTGTCCGAGTTCTCCGGGGTGAAGGACGGGACGACGAGCGTGCCGCGCTCGCCGAGGGCGTCCCGCAACGCTCCCACCACCGCCCGGACGCCGCCGCCCACCGGGCCCACCGCACGCATCGAGGCATGGACCATCAGGACGCCGCCCCGCGCCACTCCCAGCTCGGACAATTGCTCCGCGAGCCCCGCTCGGGTGTGGGGGGCGATCGGCGACGGCGTAGTGGTCACAGCCCGTCATTCTCCCAGCCGCCCACCGATGTGGACACCACGCACATCCGGACGGAGGACGGGCCGCCACGACCGCGCGTGCCGGGAGCCGCACGGCAGGCGGTCGTTGGAGACAGGCCCTAACCGCAATACCGGTGACTTAGCGCGCCATTGACGGCTCTGACGCGCGAAAACGTCGTGCACAGAGGCTCTGTCGGGCGCCAAGGTCACCGGTATTGGCCCTAACCGCCCAGCGCGGGGATCTCGATCGCGGGGCAGCGGTCCATGACCATGTCGAGCCCGGCCGCGCGCGTGCGTTCGTACGCCTCGGTGTCGACCACGCCGAGCTGGAACCAGACCGCCTTCGCGCCGATCGTCACCGCCTCGTCGGCCACGCCGCCCGCCAGCCCGCTGTTGACGAAGACGTCCACCACGTCCACCGGGAACGGTATGTCCGCCAGCGAGGCGTACCCCTGCTCGCCGTGGACCGGCTCCGCCTTCGGATGCACCGGGACCACCCGCTTGCCGAAGCGCTGAAGCACCTCGGCGACGCGATGGGCCGCCCGCGACGGGTTGTCGGACAGGCCGACCACGGCCCAGGTGTCGCCCGTGTCCAGAAGAATCCTGCGGATCGTCTCCGCGTCTGCGTACATGATCGGGACAACGGACGGCGGTCTCCGGCTGTTCCCGGAAGGGGCATAGGCTGGCCGGATGCAGGAGCAGTACCGGACCGTCGCCCGCGCGGGCGTGCACGAGACCGAGATCAACCGGTCGCGTTTCATCTGCGCGCTCGCCCCCGCCGCCACCGAACAGGAGGCGCAGGACTTCGTCGCACGCGTACGCGCCGAGCACCCCACCGCCACCCACAACTGCTTCGCCTACGTGATCGGCGCCGACGCGTCCGTGCAGAAGGCCAGCGACGACGGAGAGCCGGGCGGCACCGCCGGGGTCCCGATGCTGCAGATGCTGACCCGCCGGGAGATGCGCTACGTCGTCGCCGTCGTCACCCGCTACTACGGGGGCGTGAAACTCGGAGCGGGGGGCCTGATCCGGGCGTACGGGGGAGTGGTCGGCGAGGCCCTCGATGCCCTCGGCACCATCACCCGGCGGCGGTTCCGCCTCGCCACGATCACCATCGGGCATCAGCGGGCCGGCAAGCTGGAGAACGATCTGCGGGCCACCGGCCGGTCCGTGCGCGAGGTCCGGTACGCGGAGGCCGTCGTCATCGAGGTCGGACTGCCGGACTCCGACGTGGAGTCGTTCCGCGGCTGGCTCGCCGACGCGACGGCGGGCGAGGCCCGGCTGGAACTCGGCGGCGAGGCGTACGGGGACGCGTGACGCAGGCACCCGGCGGGGACGACTCGCCGGGGCGGCCCTCCCGACGGCCTCGCGCGCACGGCGCCCCGGCGTGGGGGGTGCCCCTATCTGTTTCGTCAACCCTGTCAGGTCGGTTCCCTGGGGTGGCGCTGGTTTTCGGGAACGTCCCGCGAAGCGGGACGTTCCC